>JBHENP010000105.1:0-9986 GCA_046261995.1 Pyrinomonadaceae bacterium | reverse complement strand
TGGACCCGCTCAATCCGGGGGCAGGTCCCGCTCTGACGCCGGATCAGCGCCAGGCTCTCATCAATCAGTTGGGGGTTGACCCGACATCACCGTCCCTGCGGGCCCAGGTGCTGCGCTCAGTCTCAGAGAACGGCGTCTTCAGTCAGAGGCAATTCAACAAGGCCTTCGTGTTAATGCAGTACTTCGGCTACTTGCGGCGCAACCCGAACGCTGCCCCTGACACAAACTTCGATGGCTACAACTTCTGGCTGGGCAAGCTCAATCAGTTCAACGGCAACTTCGTCGAAGCCGAGATGGTGAAGGCCTTCATTACTTCAACTGAGTATATTCAGCGCTTTGGTCCGTGAGGAGTGGCACAGACTTCAGTTTGTGATTGCCGACTGCAATAACTTTAAGGTTGGATAAAGGACAAGACGGCCACACAGACTGAAGGAACCTCTGATCAAGTCGATGATCGGCTACAGTTAGTCTCGTGTCATGAGGTTAGTACCACCGCGCGGTAGCGCGTGGGTCGTGGCTGCCCACCACTTACTGAGTGGATTCGTGACTTGGGATGCACTCAACTACAGAACAGGAAGCGGTAGCGACCTGGCCGTCTCGGTACCACTACCCATTTGAGTCTGTCGAAAGGGCCAGGTCGCTACCGCTTCCTGTTCTGTAATTGAGTGATACTCTCTTTTGGTTCTGTAGTCAGTCACCGTGTTACGCGCATCTCAGACTTGACGGTCTCAATTTGGTTTTCACACAGTCGCTACCGCGCGGTGGTACTGACCTCCTGACACGAAGTAACTGAATCGAAAGATCGACAAATTAAAGTTCATCGGACAATTGATCAGAGGTTCCTGAAGTTTGTGTGGCCTATTTCAACTGCTCGTATTCTTTCTTTGCCTCGATCAGTATGGGCAAATCCGGATCGGCATCTTTCCAGAGTGCGAGAAAATTCTGATACTCGGTCCTCGCCTTCGCCACGTCCCCGCTAATAGCCGCAGCGCGCGCCAGCCCCAGATGCGCGAGCGGATGTTGTTCCGACAGCACGTCAATTCCAGGGTGGTCGATAATCTTTTGAAATTCCGCCGCCGCCTCTTTTCCCATACGCTGATCCAGATACGCCTGACCCCTTAAGGAATTGTTTCCTACCCCGACAATCAGACCGAGGTCGTAGCGTCGAACTGATTCCAGCAGCTGAATCGCCTGGGCCGCATTGCCGCGCCCTCTTTCAAGTCGCGCCCTGATATATGGGGCCACTACCTGCACCGTTGGCGTGTCTTTGGGGTAGAGCTTCAATGCCTCGTCGAGCAAGGCCTGGCTCCGATCGAAATCATTGCACTCAGCATAGAGTGCCGCAGCGCCGGAAATGCTGATTCTGCCCTTGTGTAAATTGAGCGCAGCTGCGGCGTTGTCTTTAGCCTCCTGGCATTTGCCGTAAGCCGCTTGTCTAAAGGCCAATCCCAGCAGGGTTTGCGCGGCACTGTCCTTACGACCCTGGCTCTTGTAAATTTCTATCGAGCGCCGTCTGAACTCTTCAGCTTTCTTTAGCTGTCCCGAAGCCGCTGCAATTGATCCTCGCGCTGCCGTAAAGCCAGCTTCGAATGGTTTACCCGTGGCCCACTCAGCTTCTCGCTCTAAGGCATTATGGTCGCCCCGAATGAACGCTAGATCGGCTCTGGCGAAATGCACGGAAACACTGTCCGGGTGGATCGATCGCAACTGTTCCAGGGCCGCGTTGGCTTCATCAAAACGATTTAGTCCCATGAAACTACCAATCAGATTGTCATTGGCGCTGGAGGTGTTCGGGCTTAAGCGAACAGCCTCGAGGGCTTCTTTCAGGGCCTCGTCGTATCTCCCAAAAATCATGTAGTTGAGAGCCAAATTGTTATGCGGAATGAAGTCGTTTGGATACAGGCGGCTCCAGGTTTGCAGCACTCCCATCGCTTTCTCAACGTCACCGTCAACATAGTTGTAGTATTTTTCAGAAATGTATAAGCGTTCGCGTTCGCTAACGCGGTCGCGGAGGTCGAACGCCTTCTGAGCGTAGGGTTGGGCCTCGTCTCTTTCGTCTCGATTCCCATGGAATACAGCCACGCGTGCGTAAGCCATGGCAAAATTGGGATCCAGTTCGATGGCTCTTTTATAGAAGCTCACCGCTTCCTCGGGTTTCCCCTTTGCGCGCTCTTCATTCCCCATCGCATATGCCTTAAGGGCTTCCAAAGAGGAGGTTGTAGCCTGATCGATCGGCACATCATGCTTCTTGATTGAACTAAGCGACTCGCCTAGTTTTTCCCGCAATTCCGACGCAGCCTTGCCGAGCGAGGACAATACCTGCTCCTTGCTGCTCGCTTCCATCTGCTCGCGTGCAATCGACTCGCCCGACTGGGCATTTATTGCTTCGAGGGTAATCACATAGTTACTTCCCAGGCTGGCGATGGATCCAGTAAGCATCGCTTTTATGCCCTGCCGTACGCAGATTTCCCTCGCGATATCTTTCGTCAGACGTTCATCAGGCTGTCGGCCCATGAACCGCAGTGCTTCACGTACGCGCTCTTCCGGAAAAATATTTAAAAAGGGCGACTGACCAAGTTGCACAGCGAGTGCCTGTTTGAGGGTGCCGTCAAAAACAGTTTCGCCGGTAGTGTTTATGAAGTCCGCGAGCAATACCGTGTCTTTGTCAGTAAGTGCATGAGCACGATTGAAATAGAAAAAGGTTCCGGCAGCTATTGTCAAAACAAACAAGGCAGCCAGGATGGCGGCGCCGGTTTTGTGACGTTTGATCTCACTGACCACGTACTCGGCGCTGGAGGCATGGTGTGTGGCGGTGCGTTCCGCAGTGGGTGCGACGCGATCAGAAACGGTGGGAACTGAGGCCGAGGCTGTAATGCCGGATCGGGATACGCTATCGGGAGCCACTGAACGTTCCAGCTCGGCCTCAAACTCAAGTCTCTGTTTAAGGCGGCGCAAGTCAGTGAGGAATTCCTTAATCGTCTGGTAACGCTCATCTCTGTCTTTACGAAGGGTCTTCGTCACGATCCATTCGAGTTCCGCCGGAACGCCGGGCGCGAATCTTGCCAGAGGCGGGGCTTCTTTTTGGGTTATGGCCACAATGACGTCAGTGGCGGTTTCGCCGTCAAACGGAGTCCTGCCGGTAAGCATTTCGTACATCACCACTCCGAGACTCCAGATGTCGCTGCGCGCGTCGACCGCTTTACCCCGTGCTTGCTCTGGCGACATGTAGTGTGACGTTCCCATCACCACACCCGCATCTGTTTGCACCAGAACCCGGGTAGACGCTTCACCATCGGAGGGGGTTCGATCAGTCGAATCCTCGGTAAGTTTGGCCAGGCCAAAGTCCAGGACCTTTACGTAGCCGTTCCGACGGATCATGATGTTGTCCGGCTTGATATCGCGGTGAATGATGCCTGCGGAATGCGCCTCCTCGAGCGCGCTTGCCACTTGTACCGAAATATCGAGAATCACATTGACTTCAAGAGGAGCGCGGGACATCTTTCGGCGCAGGGTTTTGCCATCGATGTACTCGGTGGCGATAAAGTGCCTGCCGTCATCTACGCCCACTTCATGAATTGTCAGGATGTTGGGGTGATTCAGAGCGGAGGCGGCGCAGGCTTCCTGTTCAAAACGGTTCAGCCGGTCTCTGTTCGTCGTGTAATCCTCGCCCAGAATCTTGAGCGCTACTTTCCGGCCCAGCTTGGTGTCTTCGGCCAAATAAACCTCACCCATGCCGCCGGCCCCAAGTTTTTCCAAAATCCGGTAATGGGAAATCGTTTTAGCTTCCATGCTCTCTTTCAGTTTAACCTATGCCGTCCGGGTTCTCGGTTTAAGAAATCACTATTATAAAGAGAAGCCGGGGCTCCGATGATCTAGCCGATCAAAGTTCCCGCGATAGCTCGCTGAAACAGTTGCAGGATCAATAAGACGACGATTGGCGATATGTCGAACATACCCAGTGGGGGAATGATCCTCCGAAAAGGACCAAGGATCGGTTCAGTAACCCTCACGAGAAAACGCATTATGCGGTTTCCATAAGTCATTCCCCAAGCAAGGATGATCCGCATCACGATCAACATCGAGTAGACCGCAAGCACGCCAAACAGGACATACCCGATCAGCGATCGAAGCGCCCCACGCTGCAAACTGGTAAGAACGCCGCCCACTGTGAAGACCACGGAACTCACCAATTCCAGTAAAAGCCATCCGATCAGAATGGCAATCAGGATTGTTACGAACGGGGCCAGCTTCTGGTCCAGCCCATACGAGATCAAAATACGCCGAACCGGGTTCACCAGGGGATCACTAAATTGACGAATGGTAATAGCCGTGCGGTTGAATGGATTCATGTCGGAGTAGTTCACTATGACACGAGCGAGCACTAGCACAATGATCCCGATGATCGCGCCAACTATCACGTACCACACCAGTAGCCAAATCGAATCGATAATTGTCATGTTATGAATTACGTTCACCGAAGATTGCGGTTCCCACGCGCACGATGGTGGCGCCTTCTTCAATCGCCACCTCGAAATCTTGACTCATTCCCATGGAAAGCTCGCCCTTTTGCTCGCCAAAGCTCCCCGCCGTCTGAAGTCGATCACGCAGCTCGCGCAGCCTACTGAAAAAGGGGCGAACCCGTTCCGGATCTTCAAGAAAAGGCGGCAGAGTCATCAAGCCTCGGAGGCGAAGCCGCGAACACTGATTCACAATTCCTACCAATTCCCCAACGTCTGCCGGCATTACGCCGGACTTAGCCGCTTCACCGGCAAGATCAACTTGAATGAGAACGGGAAGCTCATTACGCCCTTCTTCCGCGCAAGACCGATCGAGTCGATGGGCCAGGGAGGCTGAATCCAGCGTGTGTACCAGGTCAAACAGGTTAACGGCGCGCCGAGCTTTATTGCCCTGCAGGTGACCTATCAGATGCCAGCGAGCGGCCTGGTTACCTAGTGCTGGAATCTTCGACTCAGCTTCCTGGATACGGTTCTCACCAAAATCAGTTGCACCTGCAGCGAGTGCTTCTCTCAGCAGCGTTACCGGATGCGTCTTGCTAACAGCGACCAGCGTGATTTCTCCTGGCTCGCGCCCGCAACGCCTGGCCACAATCGCAATCTTTTCGCGAACCTCGTCAAGGCGTTCACGAAGAACAGCAGCAGGTTTAACTGAATCAGTCATTCGAAACGAAAATGTCAGGCATTCGCAACAGCCAGCTGTGGGGGTTCGGACAGGTGGAACTCAGGAGCCTACCACCCGGTCGGTCACCTTGTTTCCATGCCATGTGGGCCCCTGATTCCACCTTATCGTGTACCAAAGGGAAGCTCAGGTCAGAATACTCCAGCTATTACGCTGGCACGATCATTGTTGTCAGTCATGATGCCCCCCGGGTAGTACTCAACCTCTGACAACTAAATACGACACAAAACAACGCGTGGGTTGCAGAGGCGACCTGCCAATCTGGAGGATTGTATGAGACTTCTTAAGAACAGACAAAACCTGCTAACTCTGGGAATATTGGCGCTGCTGCTGGCGTTTGCCCTCCCCGGGACGGCTTTCGCTGATCAACGCCGAAGGAGCCGAGATCGTGACGATGATAAGCACGACCGCAAGCGCGATGAAAAGCGCGATCGTAAGTGCGCCAAGTTTGTTAATTGCCATGATGCGCGCGACGGCCGCCGGGACGGCAGGGGGCCGCAACGAGACGGGGACAATCGCTCTGAACGGCACGATCGCGTACACAACCGGTTGGATCGGAGACATGATCGCTTTCACGATCGCTCTGGCGACCAGGAAAGCAGGCGTCATACGCGGTTTCACCGACGTTTGAGGCGGGAACATTCAAGGGTTCACGACCGGAACAACCGACGGGTTAACGTTCGGGAAGTAAATCGCACAAATACGATCCCGTTCCGTCGAGCGCGAGGTTAGAACGGCGTTTGAACAGCGACGCCCAGTAGCCTACGGAGGGTGTCGAGAGAGCAACTGTTGCCTTCTTGACACCCTCTAACCGCCTTCGCATAATGAAAACTCCACCTTGCGGATGTGGCGGAACTGGCAGACGCGCAGGTCTCAGAAGCCTGTGATGGAGACATCGTGGAGGTTCAAGTCCTCTCATCCGCACCAAAATTTGTAAAGTGAAAAGACGCGAGCCTGTTAATCAAGGCTCGCTTTTTTCGTCATACTTTTAGGGAACTATGTCCCATGACCAGCGTTCCTTGATCAGAATATTCTGTCACAAGAGGCTGGAGGGCGGTGTTTTCGTACTGAGAGCGGAAATCAGCAGTAACTTTACAGAGGTGAAATCATGAGTTTTGAACGTGCGGCCGCTGTCGAACCTGTTAATCCACGATTACGAGAATCATCTTCATCTTCCGGCACACCTATACAGCTGAGAATTGCTGATCATCCGGTGCGTGACCGCGTCCAGCGCCTGGTTACACTGGCCTTGTCCTTGCTTAATGAGGCCCAAAACCTTGCGCGCGATAAGGCGTTTACCGAAGCGTCGGCTCAGTTGAGGAGTCTCAATATGGCAGAGGGCATCGACTTCTATAAAGAGGTGGAGCGCTTTGAAATTGAGTTGATTAGGCTGGCCCTGGATCGAACCCACGGATGCCAGGCCAAGGCCGCCAGGCTACTGCAAATCAAGCCCACGACTCTGAATTCCAAAATCAAGTTGCTGGGAATTGAGTACTGAACCGCAGAAACAATCAAATCGGAGAGTAGTGTCGAGTCTTGGATCGTGAGCAGCGTCGCTCGTGACTACTCCCAATTATGGAACCGAGTTGTAGGGGCGTCCCTCCGTGGGCGCCCCATCGCCATGAGGGAGACCAACGTCCAAAGCGATGGGGCGCCCGCGGAGGGACGCCCCTACAATTCGGTCCGTAATTAAGTCGTAACCATCGAGCCCTCCCAAATTAAAAACGCTAATAAGCAGGGACCTTAGTTGACGGCCTCCGATGCGCTATCAGTTTGAGCTTCGCGACCATCGGAAACTGTCAACGGCTGCTCGTCAAAAAGATTTGAGTCAATCAGCGTCTGCACCCAGTACTGCCCCGCCGCGGGAAAAGTAACGTTAACGAAGAAACTGATGTTGTCTGCGAAACCTCCCGCCGTGATTTCGAAACGTGTGGGCTGAGAGACAACTACCGGGTGCTTGCGGTCAGTCGTCAGGATGCGCACTTCAGAGAGGTGAACGCCTTCGCCGCGCCAGTGGTTGACCACGGCAAACTTGATCAGCGAGACAGGTAATTGCTGGACCATTATGTTCTGAAACACGCCCATGAAAGAGAGCTTATTACCAACCTCAAGGCGAACGTCGTCGCAGAAAAGGGTATATAGCAGTTCTAATTTTTTGTTCGTGTCTTCCGACGTTGGCATATTGTCTCCATTGATAGACAGACTCGCTCGTCTGTCAGAATTTCATCGCCCTTCAAAAAACGCGATCCCCGCCGAGTACACGCTGAGTACGACTCACTCATGACGCGGCCCATGAGGGTCGTCCATCTTACTCTAACATTCCCTTGAACGCCGCTTCGTCCAGGACTGTAACCCCCAGAGTCGTCGCCTTCTCTAGTTTAGAGCCCGCCTCGTCGCCAGCAACAACGTAATCAGTTTTCTTACTGACGGTGGAAGTAGCACGACCCCCGCGACTTTCAATCAGGGTCCGTGCCTCATCACGCGTATATCCCGTTAGCGTGCCGGTGAGGACAAACTGTTTGCCCGCGAATCTTTCATCTGCCGCTGCTTTGGGCTGGTGTTCAATTGTGGTGCGGACACCGGCCGCCTGCAAACGCCGGCAGAGATCTCCGTTGCCGGGATCATCAAACCAGAGCCGTACGCTCTGAGCTACGGTTAAACCAATTTCGGGAATGTCGTCGAGAGCGGTCTCACTCGCTTCTGCCAAGGCCTCAAGTGAGCCGAAATGCCTGGCGAGGATGGCCGCAGTCCGGTCGCCCACATGACGAATGCCCAGCGCATAAATCAGGTTGGAAAAATTGCGGGATTTGCTTGCTTCGATTTGTGCCAACAGGTTTTCCGCTGATTTTTTAGCCATGCGCTCGAGACCGGCTATCTCTGCCAAGATTAGTCTGTAAAGATCACCAGCGTCGCGCAGCATTTTTTTCTGAACCATTTGATCGACGAGCGACTCTCCGAGTCCTTCGATACGCATGGCTCGACGAGAGGCAAAATGGAGCAGACGACCCATAAGCTGCGCCGCGCAATTCGCCGCTACACAGCGAGCGACAACCTCGCCTTCCAATCTTAAGATTTCGCCTCCGCACACCGGGCATTTCTTCGGCATGCGAAATTTCTTTTCATCTCCCGTGCGCTTCGACTCGATTACCTTAAGGACCTTTGGAATTACTTCGCCGCCCTTTTCTATCAGTACCCAGTCGCCAATGCGCACTCCAAGGCGTTTGATCTCATCGGCGTTGTGCAGCGTGGCTCGGGCGACTGTGGTTCCGGCAAGTAACACGGGTTCCAAATTGGCCACGGGCGTTAACGCTCCTGTGCGCCCTACCTGAACAGTGATCGCGAGTACTTTTGTCGTCGCCTGTCGCGCAGGGTACTTGTAAGCCGCGGCCCAACGCGGCGCTTTCTGGGTGGTACCAAACTCATCCTGTAACGGTGTGGAATTGACCTTTACCACCAGCCCATCGATCTCGTAGTCAAGATCGTCACGCTGGGTTTCCATTCGGTTGCAGAACTCGATTACTTCTTCTATTGAGGGGCAAAGCTCCCGATGAGGATTGACGCGGAATCCCGCTCCTTCAAGCCAGTTGAGCGCTTCCCAATGGGTCGCAAAGGGTTTGCGCTCGCCGGCGATCAGGTCGTAGGCAAATAGATCCAACTTGCGCGAAGCAACGATCCTGGAATCGAGTTGCCGGAGTGTGCCTGCCGCCGCATTGCGGGGATTTGCAAAGCGTGGTTCCCCCTGCTCTTCTCGCTCTGCGTTCGTTTTGTCAAACACGCTTCGCGGTATGAACACCTCGCCTCGCACTTCCACTTCTCTGCCAACCGAATTTTCATTGCTCCGCAGTCTGAGCGGTACGCTGCGAATCGTGCGCGCGTTCTGAGTCACTTCCTCTCCAATACGTCCATCACCGCGGGTGACACCGCGCGCCAGAATCTGATCGTCATACTGAAGCGAAATCGACACGCCATCTATTTTGAGCTCGGCCACGTACTCCAGGCGCCTGCCTTCAGCCAACCGCTGACACCGTTGGTCGAATGCCCGTAACTCTTCGATGTTGTAACTATTGTCGAGGGACAGCATGGGCCGGCGATGGACGACTTCGGGGAAACCCTCGGCGGGTCGGCCACCAACTCGCTGAGTAGGGCTGTCAAGAGTTATGAGTTGAGGCTGTTCATCTTCGAACGTCTTCAGCCGTTCAATCAGTTTGTCATACTCTGCGTCGGAGATTTCGGGGTTATCTTTGACGTAATAAAGTTCCTCGTGCCGCCGAATCTCCTTCCGCAGTCTTTCGATCTCCTTTCCAATTGATTGGGCAGTGGCCAACGCTTCTCCCGACTCTTTTATTCGCGACAGGCAGCTAGTGAGCAGCGGCCTTTCCTTCCCGGGCACCACTGGTTTTGGAGAGGCTGCCGGTTCTGCTTCTAATCTCGCTCGTGGTCTCGCCGAGACTATTGATTACCCGCCCGATAAACTTGATGCTTTGCAAAAAGTCGTCCACGCGTATGTTTTCGTCGGGGCCATGAGGATTCGACCCCGCGTAACTGATTCCAAACGACGCCACCGGAGTCGCCGGAGAGGACACTCCGCAAACAGCGCCTACCGGTCCACTCGAAGGGTCCATCGGATACACCAGCGGCGCCATTCCGTAGACTTCCATTGCGGGTGCGATTACTGCTCGAGCCACCAGTGAAGTTGCGGGAGCCTTGGCGAGAGGCGCGCTGCCCAGTTCGATAATCTCGATATCTTTAAATCCTCTAATATCAAGGTGCTGCCTCAACAGGTTGTGCAC
>JBHENP010000104.1:9711-9994 GCA_046261995.1 Pyrinomonadaceae bacterium | reverse complement strand
CTCGGGAAGTTTCGAACTGAACGCCAATCCTATGTTGCTTCAGACTCACACGCGGTTCTCATCGACCATCTCAGCCCCCGTTTCCTTTCCCGGGTGATCCGCCTCGACCCATGGCAGGAGCCCTACCAATACCGGGGGGAGCGCGACAACTTCACTTTGCGTTCACTGGGCCCCGACCGTAAGGATAATACTGCCGACGACATAGTTATCACTGGATCCGCTCGGTAGCAAACCGGCGCAGTGGGCGGTAATGAATCTCTGCGGGTCGTCAGATAGTGGGCGG
>JBHENP010000104.1:0-9701 GCA_046261995.1 Pyrinomonadaceae bacterium | reverse complement strand
GGTTAAGGGATAGCGCGTGCAGGTGCGACCGGTTGCGGCACAGTCGGCGCACTCGAGGACGGCGATAACCCTCACTGCTACAGTCGTGACCACTAGCTAACGCGCACTCCGGCAAAACTCTGCAACGCTGTTGACAACCGAGCGCTGCTGCTCGTCGGTCATTTCCGGATAAATAGGAAGGGCGAGCGTCTCATTTGCAGCACACTCGCTGGCTGAAAAATCGCCTGGGTTGAAACATGGACCGGGTCCTCGAAGCGACGTCTATGCGGGGGTCGGGCCAAAGGCCTTGAAACTAAAACACTTGACTGGGCTTCCCATGGGGTGTTAGGTTCAAACTGGGTCCAATTCCAGGGCCGCTACGCAACATAGCAACATGCCTTGCGTCAACTGTGAAATTGCTCCTGACGCCACCAGTGGGCGCTGACTTTAGCTAAGGAATTTGGCTTTGTTAGCTGGGCGCAAACTACTACTTGCCGACGATTCAATCACAATCCAAAAAGTTGTAGCACTCACGTTTGCCGACGAAGGCGTCGAAGTCGTGACTGTGAGTGATGGTCAGGAAGCGATTGAACAGCTGGGGGTAATTACGCCCGACATTGTGCTTGCAGACGTCTTCATGCCTGAAGTCAACGGCTATGAAGTTTGTAGGTACATCAAACAAAATGCGAAGCTAAAGCACATTCCTGTTATGCTTCTGGTAGGCTCTTTTGAGCCGTTCGACGAAGCGGAGGCGCGCAAAGTTGGCGCGGACGATATCTTGACGAAACCCTTTCAATCCATTCGACGCTTGATAGACAAGGTTGGCGGACTGGTAGGTAGTAAGCCCGCCGCCGAAGCGACCACAGCGGAGTTACCTCCCGTTGAAGAAGAAGCTCCCGAGCCACAGAAGCTGAGCACTGAGCAGCTGGAGATCACCACCGCCGACACCCAGCGTTTGACGGGCTACCCGGCACATGAGCCGGCGTCGGCATTACAGGAATCAGACTACAGCTCATATGAGCCGGTTTCGGAAATGCATTTTCCAAAGGACATGCAGCAAGAGAACTTCCGAGAAAGTCAAATTATGGATAGTCCCAGTAATGAAGCGCGAAATGAGAGCACACAGGATCCGGGCGATGTGCTGTTAGACCTGGGTGACGTCAGCCGAACGTCTGCCGCTGCTTCCGACGACTTTGTATTGGATCTCGATTTAGATGAGCCCCAGTCGGCCCTGGCTGCTGAGAGCGCGGCTGGATCCGGAACCCACTCGTTTGTTGAGCCTCGGCTGTCTCGTAGTGATGCACCCAGGAACGACGCCCAGACTGAGCCGCCGCTTTCAGACGCATGGATGGACACATCGGAGCTTGCCCAGAAATGGAAGCCCAAAAGTCCGCGTTCAACGTCGAGTGATTTGCGATCCAAAGGAGAGGCAGGCAAGCGCGAACGGGTCAAGAATGTAATAGCCGGTGTTGCATCCACCCCTGGACCGAGCGGTTCGGTTAGCCTTGATCAGTTGTCACCGGAAGTAATTGACGCAATAGCACGTCGTGCAGTGGAACAACTTTCGGCCCAGGTTGTCGAGGCGATTGCGTGGGAAGTTGTGCCGCAGCTCGCGGAACTCCTGATCAAGCGTAAGCTGGAAGAAAATGAGTCGCAACCCAAGTAGCTAAGCTGAAGAACGATTAAACTATTGAGCAGGCGTTGGCGACAACGGCCTGCTCGATTTGTTTCGGCCGCGGTTGTTAGTGATCAGTTGTTAGTTGTGAGTGCTGCTGAGGTCTTGGCTTGGGTCTTAATGACAATTAACCACGCCGCCGGGTGCTGGTACAGTTTGAACATTGTCCAATAGGGCCTTGCAGTTTCACTCGACTACAGAACGGCTCGCGGTTCTGAATTGAGTGGAATTTTCGACGATAGTCAACCTGCACCCGAGTACCAGCCACCTATACCAAGGTGAAAAGGGCTGCGTATTCCCTTACAATAAACGTTTTACAATGTGTCGACTGCGAAATCCAAAAAACGACAAGACCGCAACCTGACACAGGCAACTGACCACGGACAACTGACCACTGACTGAACCACCGATGGACATCCCTAAACAATACGACCCCAGGGCCGCTGAACAACATCACTATGCGCGTTGGGAGCAGGAAGGCTACTTTGCCCCAGAAATCAATCGCGATCCGCAGGCGAGAGTCTTCTGTATTGTGATTCCTCCGCCCAATGTCACCGGTTCGCTGCACATGGGCCACGCACTTCAACACACGATGATGGACGTGCTGACTCGCTACAAGCGAATGTGTGGATTCCGCACGTTGTGGCTTCCGGGAATGGATCATGCCGGCATCTCAACCCAGTTAATGGTTTCCCGCGAGCTAAAAAAGGAAGGTGTATCGCGTCACGATCTCGGTCGTGAAACTTTCGTTGAGCGTGTCTGGAAATGGAAGAGCGAGTCGGGGGGACAAATCACGAAGCAGATGCGGCGCGAAGGCGCGTCAGTCGATTGGTCCCGCGAGAAATTCACGATGGATGAGGATTTGTCGCGCGCTGTTCGGGAGGTGTTCCTGAGTCTTTACGAACAAGGATTGATCTATCGAGGGAATCGCATTGTTAACTGGTGTCCCAACGACCAGACTGTGCTTTCGGATCTCGAAGTCCAAAAAGAACCACAACCGGGAAAGCTTTATTATCTCCGTTACCCCGCAAAAAACGGCCAAGGCGGCGTCACCGTCGCAACCACTCGGCCGGAAACAATGCTTGGGGATACGGCTGTGGCCGTAAACCCGAATGATGACCGTTACCGGACCCTGATTGGCGCAACATTGTTGCTTCCGCTCACCGGCCGCGAGATTCCGGTGGTGGCGGACGAGTTTGTCGATCCCGAATTTGGAACTGGCGCGGTTAAGGTTACGCCCGCTCATGATCCCAACGACTACGAGATGGGCCAACGACACAACCTCACGCAAGTAGTGGTGATCGACCCGTACGCAAAGATGACTGAAGCCGCCGGATCAGACTTTGCGGGATTGGATCGATATAAGGCTCGGCAGAAGGTGATTGCGCAATTTGAAGAGCTGGGACTGCTCGAAAAGGTGGATGATTACGAGTTCTCGATCTCCAAGTGCGAACGATGTAAAACCGTGATTGAGCCTTTGGTTTCGCTACAGTGGTTTTGCCGGATGGACCAGCTGCGCGACCTGGCGCTGGACTTAATGGCCAGGGAAAAAAAGCCTCAATTTGTTCCCCAGATACCTTACGAGAAAGTTTATACCGACTGGCTGGAGAACCTGCGCGACTGGACCATCTCACGGCAACTGTGGTGGGGTCACCAAATTCCCGCGTGGTACACGAAGGACGGTAGGGTCGTTGTCGCCCGTTCTTATGAAGAGGCCTGCGCGAAAGCCGGCAGTGAGGAGTTAACCCAGGACCAGGATGTGCTAGACACGTGGTTTTCATCCGCCCTCTGGCCTTTCTCAACGCTCGGGTGGCCCGAAGAAACAGATGACCTGAAAACGTTCTATCCCTCCTCGGTGCTGGTGACTGCCCGTGACATTATTTTTCTGTGGGTTTCACGAATGGTGATGATGGGAACGAAGTTCATGGGCCAGCGTCCTTTCGATGATGTTTACATTACGGGGACGATTCTGGACAAAGACGGCCAGCGCATGTCAAAGACGAAGATGAATGGAATCGATCCGCTGGAGGTTTTTGACAAGTTCGGAGTGGACGCTACCCGTATCATGTTGGCTTCCGTGGGCAGTACGGATATTCGCTGGAACGAAAAGCAGGTCGAGTCCTATCGGAACTTTGCCAATAAAATCTGGAATGCCGCGCGCTTCTGTTTGATGAATTCAGAGGGAGCAGAAGTTTATCCAGAGGGTATTCCAAGGGGCAGCCAAGAGCTGGCCTTGCATGATCGTTGGATACTGTCTCGCTTGAACAAGACCGCGCGCGATATGCATACTGCATTTTCCGGTTATCAGTTCCACGAAGCGGTGCAGACGCTCTACCATTTTTTCTGGGACGACTTTTGCGATTGGTACATTGAGCTCACGAAGTCGGACGTAACGGCTGAGGACGCAACAACGCGTCGGACTGACGCTCGGAAGCGGCTCTTAAGCGTTCTTGAGCAGGCGTTGCGGTTACTGCACCCCTTCATGCCGTACATTACCGAGGAGTTGTGGCAGCGTTTACCGGGTGCCGATGCAAAGTTGCTTCACCAGGCTTACGCGTGCGCTTCGCCAACAATCATGCTCACCGCGTATCCGCAGAGTGCAAACGAGTTGATTGACGATGAGGTCGAGTGGGAGATGCAAGCGGTAATCGATCTGATTTCGAGGGTGCGCAATATCCGCTCGGAAATGAATATCAAGGCGGGCGAACGCGTACCGATCTTGATTGGCTCTCCCGATGAGAGATTAAGGAAAGTGTTTTCCGCGAGCGTGGATCAGATCTCAAGGTTAGCGCGGGCGTCAGAAGTCTCGATCAGCGATCAACTGAATGCACCGCGGGCTTCTGCCCGGCATGTACTGGTGGGCGGGGCAGAGGTGGCCATTCCACTGGAAGGTCTCATTGACTTTGAACAAGAGCAGCAGAGACTGCGGAAGGAGCTGGACAAACTCCAGGCAGAGGCAACCAAGCTAGAAGCACAGCTAGGGAATGCAAACTTCGTGGAACGAGCGCCGGAAGAGAAAGTTAACGAGCTTCGGGCGCGCCTCTCGGATATTGCGCAGCGTTCGGCGCAACTCAAACAGACCATCGAGAACCTGCAATGAACTGGCTTGACGAAGGCGCGCTCTATTCTCAGATTTCTGTCTTCCTCCGCGAAGACCTGGGACGAGGTGACGTTACCAGCCAGGCGATAGTGGCGAGAAACACCCGCGCCCGCGGCCGCTTCGTCGCAGGGGAAAAGATGATTGTCGCCGGACTGGAGGCGGCCGAAGAGGTTTTCAGTTCGCTGGACTCCCAGCCTCAGCTCGAAGCATTCGTCGCCGATGGCGAAGAAATCGAAACAGGGAAGGTGATCGCCCGGATGGTAGGCTTTGCCGACGTGCTGCTTGCCGGTGAGCAGGTTGCTTTAAACCTGATGCAGCGACTCTCCGCCGTGGCCACTCTAACTAATCAATTTGTGCGCGCAGTTGAGGGCACCGGCGCCGCGATTGTCGATTCCCGTGACACCACGCCGGGGATGCGAATGTTGGAGAGGTATGCCGTGCTACTCGGTGGAGGGCATTGCACTCGCTTCGGGCTGGATGACGGCGTGCTGATAACGTCTAACCACCTTGCAATCACAGGCGGGATAGCGGACGCCGTTAAGAGCGCCAAGGAGAAACTCGGTCATCTCCATAGGATCAAGGTTCAAGTGTCCAGCGAGATCGAGCTGCAACAGGCGATTACAAACGGTGCCAACATTCTCTTGCTGGAAAGCCTGCCCGCCGAAGAAGTGGCGCGCCTTGGGGCGGTGGCAAGGGATCTCTCCTCAGAAGTAAACATTGAGTGTTGCGGCAACATTACCCTGCATAACGTACGCGCTTACGCTGAGGCAGGCGCAGACACAATTAGCATCGGTGCCCTCACGAGCTCGGCCCGGGCGATGAAGGTGACTTTTCAGATCCAGCCATTCTGATTTTCAGGCTTACTCAGCGTCGGTTCTGGCCGGCCGCTCAAAAACACGATCCAAGAAACCACACGAAACGGCACGAAACAGATGATTATTCGAGTTACTTCGTGCCATTTCGTTGATCCTCTTACTGTTAGTTATTTTTTAGGACTTGCTGTGGAACTGACAGGCGTATCCGGGCGTGTAAACTGTGCATCCTATTGAGCTTGAACCCTTCGCCTCACAGGGCGTATCTTAGGACGTGATATTGACACTGAGGAGTTCTCATGAAAAATCAATTTATTCGTAAGGCCGCGTTTCTAGTTGCTGTTTTAATGGGGATCAGCTTTTGTTTGATTGATGCCGATGCCCAGACGCGCCGAAGGCGGCGCCCTCGGCGCGTGGTACGTCCAGTTATAACCAATCCCGTAATAACTCCCGCCGAGGAGCAAAAAGCGACTGACAGCCGCGACAAAATCATCAGTACCGCGGACGAAACTCCGGAGGCTGAGGCCGACAGAACAACTCAAAATCCAGAGACTAACCCGACGAAAGGCAAGACCTCGGTGAAACCGGCAGTCGATGATGAGGATATGAAGCAGACTATCAATAGCCTCTCCAATCAAGTTAACAGGTTAAGCGACAAACTGGGTCAGATGCAGGAAACCGACCAGGCTTTGATGGACATGGAGCGGCTTTCTCGGGCCGAACAGCGTGCGGAGGCTCTGAGATCACAGCAAGTTGAAGTCGAGGGCAAGCTGGCAGACCTGCAGTCAAAATTGGAGGACACCGAATACAACCTGAAACCCGAGAATATTGAACGAGAAATGGCAACTTTTGGCTCGACCCGTCCCGAAGTAGCGCGAGACGCACGACGGCGGAAACTTGAGAGCGATAGAGCTCGAATCCTGGCGCAGATAAAAATTCTGGAAAACAGCAGCGTACGGCTGGAGTCTGCAGTGGCCACGGCGGACGCGGAATCTGACCTTCTTCGACGTCGTTTAGAGTTGCGACGAGCGCAGGAAAGCACGTCTGTGGAACCCACCGAATCGCTACCGCCGAACAATCGGCGCAAGCCCGAGTAGTTACCACATGGGAACGATTGCACAGCGCGACCTTTACCGAATGATCAGTGACGCGAACAACCGCGGCGAGGCAGTGGTGGTTGCGACTGTGGCCAACACTCGAGGTTCAACTCCGCAGCAACGTGGCGCCAAGATGTTGTTTTTTGAAAGTGGCGAGGTTGCCGGAACCGTTGGTGGCGGCTGCATCGAAGCAGAAGTATGGTCGGAAGCGCGAGAGGCCATGCGATCGGGCAAATCAACTCTGCACCATTTCTCTCTTACCGCCGAAGAGGCAAGCGAAGAAGGAATGGTCTGCGGCGGAACGATGGACATCTTTGTTGATGTCATAGGTGATCGGTAATCACGAGTTCCAGAAACATTTGTCATTTGACAGTTTTCAGTTGTCATTTTCGGAGTTCGTTTCGTGTTTGTTCGTGTGATTTCGTGGATCGTTCTTCCATATCGCAGCCAGACAAGCGATCTACGAAACAACACGAATCACCACTAAAGTAGATCAGGAAATGACGAATGAAAACTGTCAAATGAAAAGTGAGAAATGAGATGTCAGAATCACTTCTCGAAAACTACAAGTCAAAGCATAGACATCCAGGGAATAAACTCTGCCATAGCGTCGGGATTCTAATGATCCTGCTTTCACTCCCGCTATTCTTCTTCAATTGGCGCTGGGCATTGAGGCTATTCGTCGTCGGCTGGCTTCTCCAATTCGTTGGCCATGCGATCGAAGGCAATCAACCGGCATTCTTCAAGAATCCTGTCTACTTGCTGGTTGGGCCATTGTGGCTTCTTCGTCGTGGCGCCGCGGCAGTTGGCCTCGCAAAAACACGTACGCCACCTGCGACACCTGCTAAGTAACCTCTGTTCTCACCATCCGAATGCCGGAGCCAAACGAAACGCCAACCGCGCTTCTCCTCGAGGCGATTGAGCACGTGCTGGACGAAGGCTCAATCGCGGCGCTGGCTACGCTAACCAGTGGTTCCAAAAATGTCGGTACCAAGTTACTTGTATCAGAATCCGGCGCTGTGGTTGGCAGCTTTGGCGATGTAGCCCTCGATAAAGCGGTAACTCAAAGGGCGACTGAATTCCTCGAAGCCCGAGACGAAGCTCATTTATTTCAAGTTCGCGAATTTGCTCCCGAGCTGACCGATTGGGCAGAGGCCAGTATTTTGTTCGAGCGTTTACAGCCAGAACCGCGTTTGGTGATTTGTGGCGCGGGCCACGTTGGCGCCGCACTCGCTCGCCTGGCAAGTCTTACCGGCTACAAAGCAACATTGATTGACGATCGTGCCGAATTTGTAGTGCGCGATCGTTTTCCAGATGACCGCATTGAGTTGATAGCGGCGGAGAATTGGAGCGATGGTGTGTGCGAGGCGATTGGCAATGGCCATGGCGTCTCGGTAGCAATAGTTACCCGCGGTCACAATGAGGACGAGGACTGCCTGCGTGCCGTAATCACCACTCACGCGGATTACGTGGGACTAATCGGCAGTAAACGTCGAACGAATATAGTCCTGGATCGGTTACGCAAAGACGGGGCTGATTTGGACAAGTTGAAGAATGTGCACGCGCCTGTCGGTCTCGACCTCGGCGCAGTCACTCCTGAAGAAGTCGCGCTGGCGATTTTGGCTGAGATGGTGGCTGAAAGACGCGGTGGCACAGGCGGTTCACTTTCATCGTGGCGTCGAGAATCAAAAACTAGAAAAGTGGAGCGGTAATCCAGAGTCTTAATTCGTGATGCTTAGTGTTACTTCGTGGATCGTTTGCAGGGGGGACAAGGGAGCGATCCACGAAATCACACGAACGGACACGAACAAGACCTGAACCAATGGCAAATGAGAATGACAGTGATGGAGATGAGAAAGAGAAAATGCTTCAGGCTGTCACCCTTTCACTCGTTGAGTCTTCCCGACTTGCATGGTAAGAACAATGTGGCATGTCTGAAATCCCCGTGCAGGCAGAGACCGTTTCGCCCCCAGTACGTCCTCGCAGCGGTATGTTCCGCGCGCTTTCGCATCGCAACTATCGCCGGTTCTGGGTTGGGGCTTTTCTTTCCAATGTGGGCACGTGGATGCAGGCCGTCGCTCAGGGATGGCTCGTCCTGCAACTTAGAACTCGGCATTCTGGCTCGGCCTCGACGCTTTTATGGCCACAGTGCCCGGATTCTTCCTTACTCTCGCCGGCGGCGTCTTCGCGGATCTTGTCGATCGCCGCCGGCTGCTCCTTTATACGCAGGTTGTTGCCGGCCTGGCCGCCTTCGGGCTGGCGATACTAGTTGGCACAAAC
The DNA here is from genome assembly GCA_046261995.1 of Pyrinomonadaceae bacterium. Classification (GTDB taxonomy): domain Bacteria; phylum Acidobacteriota; class Blastocatellia; order Pyrinomonadales; family Pyrinomonadaceae; genus PSRF01. The sequence goes on along the minus strand of JBHENP010000104.1, from coordinate 758 downwards.
CTCGTAAACGTCTGGATGATTCTCGGGTTCTCCTTCGTAACCGGATGTTGCATGGCAATCGCAGGCCCTTCCTACCAGGCTATGACATTCGACCTCGTCGGTCGCGAAGATCTGGCCAATGCGGTGGCGCTGAACTCTTCGCAGTTTCAACTCTCAAGGGTAGTCGGGCCGGTCTTTGCAGGCTTGGGATTCAAATTTTTCGGCCTGGCGGGATGCTTCTATGTTAATGGAGTTTCCTTTATCGCAGTAGTGATCGCGCTCAACCTCGTCCACTTCGACGAAAGCAAGAAGAACCTCTCTGCTCACTCAGTCAAGGACCGCCGCGCGCTTTGGCGCGACTTAATCGAGGGCTTTCGCTATGTACGCAATCGTCCCCGCGTGTTTTCGCTGCTCTCCATCTCAGCAGTAACCAGTCTGTTCGGCGCCCCTTACTTAACTCTGGTACCAATCTTCGCTCGCGACATTTTCAAACTTGGAGAGTCCGGGCTCGCCTGGATGATGGGTATCGCCGGGGCGGGAGCGTTTTTCGCCGCCCTACTGTTGGCATACATGGGTGATTTTCGGAGGAAAGGCTGGTCGGTGCTAGGTGGCGCATTCTCTTTCGGCGTTTGTTTGATCTGTTTTGGGCTCTCGACCAACCTAAGAATGTCGTTAATCTTCCTCTTTGGGGTGGGGTTTTCGATCGTAACCTCGGTGGCCGTCGCGAACACGCTGCTGCAAAAACTTGTGACCGACCAGATGCGCGGTCGCGTCATGAG
>JBHENP010000103.1:0-10673 GCA_046261995.1 Pyrinomonadaceae bacterium | reverse complement strand
CAAGTGGGTTGGCTGGACGCTCGCCAATCAACGTCCCGACGGTAGCATTGGTCCCGTGAAGAACGACGCTTGTGGTTGCGCATAATTATTGCTGAAAGTCTTGACGCAGTACTACGAAGCGACGGGCGACAAACGTGTGATTCCTTTAATGAGTCGCTATGCCGATCATCATTTGAGGAATGCGAAAGCGAAACCTTTAACCGAGTGGGCGAAGTACCGCTGGGGCGATGAAGTCCTGGGGATGATCTGGCTGTACAACCGCACGGGCGACGAGAAGTTGCTCGACCTCTCGCGCCTCATGCACGAACAGGGTTTTGACTGGCGCGAATTTTTCGATGATTTCAAATTCAAAGAAAAGACGTCGCACGAAATGTTGGGTCTGAACAAACAACTAACCAACAACACGGAAGTCGCCCTGTCGGTTCACGGCGTCAACAACGGCATGGCACTGAAGACCGAGACCCTTTGGTCGCAAATCTCGAATGATGCGGGCGATCGTAACGCCAGTCTCAAGATGCTCGAAACCTTAGAACGTTATCACGGTTTGCCGAACGGAATGTTTAGCGGCGACGAACACCTCGCCGGAACACATCCGTCGCAAGGCGTGGAGACGTGCGCGGTCGTCGAAACGCTGTTCTCGCTCGAACAACTTATTTCACTGACGGGCGATGTGAAGCATGGGATGGGATGTAAAATGTCAAGGATTTTCCCAGCCGAGGAACCCGTGAAACCCTGGCGATATTTCGTAGCGACCGGTCACTCGGTCTATAACCGAGGGGTCGGAGGTTTGAATCCCTCCGCCAACCAGATCATAAGCAATACAAAGGAAGGCCACCCGAGCGTGGCCTTTAGTCGTTGGTTACGTGGATTGTGACGCGAGTGGTGTATTAGTTGCGATCTCCCAACTTCTCAGCAGCAGCCTCACTCACTCGGCATTGGCGCAGTCCGTTTCACAATCCAGTCCCCGATTAGCCTTAATACATCAGGGGAGATTGTTTCCTCAATCCTCCCATATTCAGCCGGAGAACCAGTTTCGCTCGTCTGAAACAGATGATTGAGCTTCGGAACTTCCACGACCGTAGAGTCTTTGTTCCCCCCAGCCTTCAATGCTTCTGCTATGGCGGCTAGATTCTCTCCCGCAGGCACCACTTGCAGGTCTCGCTCTCCAGTGATGGCCAGTACCGGGACACGAACCTTCTTTAGTGTCGCCCGCGGATCGTGCGTAAGGTAAAAGCGGAACCAGGGCGTCAGCATGAGCTTGATGACGCCGTCCATCGCGTCAACGGGGATGCCGTACTTCTTCCTCTGCTCTTCTGACATCTCAGCCAACATCTTCGCTCTTAGTTCCCGTATCTTCTTGTCAGCGGCAGCATTATCCTTCTCCTCTTTGATGATAGAGAACATCTGGAGCAGCAGTCTGCGGTTCCACGCAATCGATTCATCGCTTGCACCGCTGGCCTTAGCAGTCGAGGAAAGCTGATTGGGAAATCCCTCTTCACCAGTTACTCCGGGTCCAGCCATGAGGACGATAAAGGCGACGTCTACTGATCTGGCCGCCGCCAGCGGAGCTATTATCCCACCTTCGCTATGTCCTATCAGGCCGATCTGCCTGGGGTTGATGTCCCTTCTGGTCTTGAGAAACGCGACGCCTGCGAGGACATCCTCTGCAAAGTTCTCACTGGTAGTCTTGTCAAAGCTCCCATCTCCCGTAGATCCACCAACACCTCTGTCATCCACACGCAAAACCGCTATCCCTCGGCGGGTTAGATAGTCTGACAATACTAAGAAAGGCTTATGCCCCAACAGCGATTCATTACGATCCTGCTTGCCAGAGCCGGTGATGAGCAGCACTGCCGGATGAGGGCCTTTCGTGCGTGGCAATGTCAGGGTGCCCGCGAGCCGCACGCCGTCCCTCTTATTCTCATAAGAGACTTCCTCCTCGTCGTACGGATAAGGCTTCTTCGGCTCTTGCGGACGGAGAGAGGCTGATGGGGCTTTATCACTTCGATTAAGTGTGAGGGGCACTGTCATCCCTCCTTGACTCCAGTTACCTGTAATGGCTGTCCCCTCTTTGTTGATCATGCCTTCATACACCGCGCTAAGGGATTTGAACTCAAAGCGGACCGTTGCGTCTTTGACGGTAACGGCGTCAATGGGTACGCCTGTCGCCCCTTGATCAGGAACGTCCAGAGTGGCTGCGAAGGTGTGGTTCGGCGACTTTGTAACTTTGAAGATGACGCGCAGTTTGGTTCCGCCAGTCTCGAGCGTGCCTTGCCAGATGCCCTGCAGTCCTTGTTTTTGGATAGCAGGACCAGGTGGCAAGGTGGATGAGTTCTGCCGCGCCAGTATGTTTAATTGGCTTTGGGCAAGAACACAGAAAGACAACTGGGAGAGTAGGAAAGTGGCCAGGACCATTTCTCGGAGTTTCATCATTGTTACCTCAGGGATTGTTTCCAACACGAACTATTTTTGTGAATGGGCGCTTAAGAATTGCGGCTAAAGACCAATAGTTAGATAGATAATCACCACTACAGATCATCACGGCCGGGCGGGCTCAACGACCGGCACCGCAATGTAAGACGCCTGTCTGCCCGAGCGGAACGCTCGCTGAGTAGCCAGCTGAAAGTCCGACTCTTTCGCGAGAAAGATATTCGGCACGAATCGCTGCGGATTGCGATCGATCACCGGGAACCAACTGCTCTGAACCTGCACCATGATCCGGTGTCCTTTCTTGAAGGCATGATCGTTAGCCGGAAACGGAATTTGATAGTGCTGCACAGAGTTCGCCGGAATCGGCTGAGGTTTCTCGAAGCTTTTTGAGTAACGACCACGGAAAACATCGCCGCCAATCATCAGTTGAAAGCCGCCCATTTCAGGATCGGCTTCGTATTTCTGCGGATATACGTCGATTAGCTTTACGATCCAGTCACTGTCAGTTCCTGTCGTCGAAGCAAACAGATTAGCGACGATCCTCCCTGACACGACCACATCTTCCTTTAGCGGTTCACTGACCCATGAGAGCACGTCCGGTCGATGGTCCACGAAGCGCTGATCTTCGACCAGCCACGTCGACCAGCCGCTGCGGAGCTTGATCGGACGCGGACGGTAAGGAACCGGATTCGCGGGATCGGAAGTGTAGCTATCGAACGACTCGGCGCTTGCCGGCGGAGTGGTGAACGAAAGCGCTCTGTCTTTTTGTAAATACAGTCTGCGGTCTACAACGTTTTGTTTCGGCGGCCAGGCATCGTGCCGCATCCACTCGTTGGCGCCTGTCCTGAAAGTCAATGCTTCAGGAAGTTCATGACTTCCCTTGCCCTTTAAATAGTGAGCAAGAAACGGCGCCAGTATCTCGCGTCGATAATATTCCGCAGTGTCACTGCCGAAATCTATCTTACCCAGTTTTCTGCCTTCGCCTCGCGACCAACCACCGTGGTTCCAGGGGCCCACCACCAGAAAGTTCTGCCTGGCCTTGTCATGGCGTTCCAGTAACTCGTAGATCTTGATCGGACCGTAAAAGTCTTCCTGGTCCCACCACCCGGCAACGTTGAGGGTCGGAACAGTCACGCGGTTCAGCCAGGGCGCGAAAGCCTGGCGTTTCCAGAAATCGTCGTAGTCGGGACGGCTGGCGAAGTCACACCAGCTTGGAATCTTTCCGTGAAAATACTTCGTTTCGACGTTCGCGAGCGAGCCGAGTTTCAGGTACCACTCGCAAGTGTCAAACGTGTCAATAACCTGCGAAACATTAGTCATCTCCTTCGACGATTCCATCATGTAGGCGTATTCAAAACCATAACTCAACCGGAAGGCGCCATTGTGATGAAAGTCGTCGCCTATCCACATGTCTGCCGGCGACGCTTGCTGGACGACTGCTTTGAGTGCCGGATGCGGATCAAGCATGGCCATCACCGCCAACCATGCGCCATAGCTGGTTCCCGCGATCCCCACCCGTCCGTTATTTTTGGACACATTTTTCAGCAGCCATTCAATCGTGTCGTAAGTGTCAGTGCTTTCGTCGATCGCGTTCTTGTCTTTAGGATCCCGCGGCTGTCGAAGCATGACGAATTGACCTTCCGACTTGAACCGTCCGCGGATGTCCTGTTGCACGACGATGAAACCTTCAGCCGCCAACTCCGGCAGCGCCGCCGCTATTTGAGCCGGAGTGGAGTTTCCAATGCCATAAGGCGTTCTCAGAAGAAGAATGGGAAACTGCTCGTTGGTGCGGACCGGCGCAAAGATGCGCGTGTTAAGCCGGGTACCGTCCCGCATCGAGATCATGGCGTCAGTGCGAGTAAAAAGCGGTTGCTCATTTTGGGCATTGACGGGCGCGAAAGTGGCGGCGCAAATCAACGTAACAACCAAAAGACCTAAGTAGGCTATGGCTTTCTTCATTTGGCACCTTTCTGGCGATTATCCAAAGCAGCGGGCTGGCCGGCCTATCCGGACCCAGAGATGATTTCGCACCTAGTCTTACCGAGTGAAAAATCTCTCCGGATCTGGCGGGAATCAAGAACTCAGTGGTTCTCTCTGAAACAAATTCGTTACTTCTTGTTTTTTTTCTTCTGATGAAGTTTTTGACTGGCGCACGCGACTTAAGCACGCGGAGCGATCTCATTAGCACCGTGGCTTTAGCCCGGTGAAAAGGATTCCGACTGGGATATCAAACCGTTTCCAACGGTTTGAGCCGCTCGGCCCAAACAAGAAACCGTTAGAAACGGTTCAGAAGATTCATCAGGTAAATCGTGATCACCGGGCTGAAGCCACGGTGCTAATGAAATCGCTTCGCGTAACTATGATCTTGTTCGAGTCGGCGACCGGCTTCCTTGGTTGCGGCTCAAGCCGCGCTGTGATTTCCACGAATGTCAGCCGTGAGGTCCTTGAGTGATCAACCGGTAAATTGGTAATCACTTCACCTTGCCAGGTCCCCCAGCGCCCTTCCAGGTTTTGCTCCGGTGTGCTCGCCACCCTCGAGCACCTGCGTGCCGTCACAAAAACGTGTTACACGCCGACCGACAACTGGTGCGGATTTTCAAACGTTGCGCGGTCAGCAATCGTTTGCGGATCGAAGACCACGACGTCGGAGCTTGCCTCAAAAGTATTGGCGGCCGTGAACTGCGGCGCTACGCGTCGCGGGTACTCCTTAGAACTTTTGAGGCACGCCTCAGAACCGAACCCACATCAAAAACCATCCGAACAAAATTACCTGGTTCCCGGTCTCGACACCCGATCGATTGGTGCGGGGCGCGGGACTCGCCTCACTGGGTTCTGCTCAAGCAGCCTCATTCCCTCCTGCACCGCCCGTTCGAGCTGTGGGTCGTGTCCTTTGATTACTTCGGCGGGAGTGTATTCAACTTCGATGTCCGGCGGGACGCCCTCGTTCTCGACGGCCCACTTTCCCGACAGGTCATAGAACGCCAGATTAGGCGCGGTGATTCCACCGCCGTCGATCGTCGGCGGAAAGCCGAGCGTGCCGACGAGCCCGCCCCAGGTGCGGGTACCCACCAGCGGGCCGAGCTTTCTTTGGCGGAACATGTACGGCAAGGCGTCCCCCCCCGAGCCCGCCGACTCGTTAATGATCATCACCTTAGGTCCGTAGATTCCCGCAATTGGCGAAGTCGAGGGCTGGCCGTCACGCAGTGCGAAGAAACCCATTAGTTTTCTATCCAGTTCACTGATAATGTAATCAGCTACTTGTCCGCCCTGGTTGTAACGTTCATCGATGATCGCGCCTTCTTTGTCCTGTTGTGCGTAGTAGTACCGGGTGAAAGCCGTGTAGCCCGGGCCAGCCGTGTTGGGTAGCCAAACGTAGGCCAAGCGGCCGCCCGATAGCTTGTCAACCAGGCGGCGATTGTCTTCGATCCAGGCTCGCGCGCGGAGGCCGTCTTCGCTGGCGATGGGGATCACAGTCAGAACACGTGAACCTTCCATCGAGGGAGTCTTGTTGACCCTGATCAGGGTCTGCCTTCCGGCTGTGCCCTCAAATAAGCTGTAGAAATTCGTGGGAGGCGTCAGCGCGCGTCCATTTACTTCGAGCAAGTAATCTCCTTCGGCTACCTGGGTCCCTGGCGCGCTGAGCGGCGCGCGCAGATCGGGATTCCAATTCTCGCCGGTAATGATGCGTTTGATTCGATAACGTCCGTTCTCGATCGCAAAGTCTGCTCCTAACAAGCCAACCGCTACCGGATCTTCAGCGGGAACGTCGCCTGTGCCGATCAGATAAGAGTGGCCCACCGCCAGCTCTCCGCCAACGACCGCGATCAGATATGCCAGGTCGGCGCGATGGCCGACGAAAGTCAACAACGGACGGTACTTCTCAAAGACGGCCGGCCAATTAGCACCGTGAAATTTCGGATCGTAGAAATACTCGCGCTGAACGCGCCAGGTCTCGCGATAAATCTGCGCCCACTCAGCTCGGGGATCGATGCGCATCTCCATCTGCGCCAGGTTAAGAGGACCATCGCCGACTTTGACGGGAGCGGGGCGATCGGTAGCCACAATGCCCCAACTGGTTCCCCCACCGGCAGCGGATTGATAAAGAAGCTTCTTGTTGTCGTGCGAGAGCGAGTACGAGCGAATGCCTTCGAGGAACGGCGCGGTCGTGCGCTCCTTGAGCTGGTACCGCTGTAAACGAAGTGACGGCGGCACTGGAGCAGTCGTCAGAATTGGTTCGCTGTAATAGAAACTTCCCGCAGCACCCGCGGTGAGATTGCTGTAATCACCGGCCGGTATGTTTACGGAAATGATTCGTTGCCCGATTCGATCGAAGTCAATGCGAACATTCACGGTTCCAGGTGCGGCAGGCGACGGCACCGCCTGTGGCGCCTCGCCCGGCGTGGGGCGTGGTGGTGGTTCATCACCAGTTTCCGGCAATAACGGTGAGGGCTCAGTCGCGCCCAACACCGTGAGATAGACCGCACGGCGCACTGGCCGATCGATCGAACTCATTTCGAGCCATCCGGTGCTCGGCCCGTAATTCGTGCTTGCCATGAAGTAAAGATACTTACCTCCAGCATCGAAGGCGGGCGAGATCGAATCTGCCAGTCCGTCAGTCACCTGATGACTCTTTTTCTCCGCCAACGAATAAATGAAGATTGCGCGCAGACGGCTGGGCAGATTCCTTGAATAAGCGATCCACTTTGAATCGGGGGCCCAGGTCGCATCGAACGAACGAGAGGGATCGGGATAATTGTCGGTATCAATCTTCGTCGCTTTGCCTCCGCCCACTTCGATCATCCAAAGGTTTCGATGATTATCTTGAAGCAGAATTTGCGTGCCATCAGGTGACCAGGTAGGCGCGGAGAAAAATGCTGTTGATGGGAGTGTAATTGACCGTGGCGCACCGACACCCAGCGGATCGCCGAGCACGAGCTGATACTCACCGTTGGCATCTGAAAGCCAGGCGAGTTGGGCGCCATCAGGCGACCAGGTGGGATTGCGATCGTGAATGCCGGAGCTTTGAGTCAGATTCCTGAAATCGCCTTTTTCGGCCGGTACTGTGAAAATCTCCCCGCGCGCTTCGAAGGCCGCTCGCACCGGTGGGTGAGAGCGCCGAGTTGCGAATCATACTTACTACTTTCTTAAACTGGGGACGCGCCCAAGGCAGATCGCCGGTCACTTCGATGTTCAGTCTCCGCGTTTGCCCCGTTCTCGTGTCAAACAAGTGCACATAGCCGGCCTGTTCGTAGACGATCGCGTCTGAACCTGCTGATGCGTTCATGATGTCGAAGTCGTCGTGACGGGTAAGCTGCGTGAGTTGCCTCGTGTCCGTGCCGTAGGAGAAAAGGTTGACCGTGTGATTGCGATCAGAGAGGAAGTAAACGGTATTGCCGATCCACATCGGATCGGTGTCGTTGCTATTGGTCCAGGGAAGCTTCTCGATGGAGTGATCGGCTAGTGTCATGATGCGGATCGGATGAGTACGGCCACCACGGTAATTTCGCCAGTAGCTGGCCTCATGCCACGCGGGTATGAACGCGGTTGAGAATTCTTCATGAGCAATGCGGCGGCCATTCGGGGAATAGGCGCCGCTGAAAGCGCGAGGCATTGGCAACGCCTCCGGCAATCCTTCTTCAGGACCGATCGTCCAGAGCCTATAGTATGGCTGAGGCGCGCCGATCCGCCCCGACGCGAAAAGCACCCGACGACCATCGGGTGTCCAGCCCCGCACTCGGTCAGGGCCGGGATGATAGGTCAACCGCTTAGCGTCGCCACCTGTGGTCGGCACCACGTAAACGTCGGTGTTCCCGGCAACGGTGGCGCTAAAAGCGATCCTGGATTCATCGGGCGAGAAGTAAGGATCAACCTCGGCTCCCTGAGTCGAGGTTAAGCGGCGGGCTTCTCCGCCGCTCCGCGCGACGACCCACAGGTCGCCGGCGTATGCGAAAGCCACAAGATCGCGGCTCACGGATGGGTGACGGAGCATTCGCGTCTCTTGTGCGAAGGCAGCGGCCGAGATGGCAAGACATAGCAGTAAACCCAAAGTCATTTGTCGTGTGTTCATAATGAGCCTCGTTAGCAGTTTATGTAGAAGCGTTGTTTAGAAAAGGGCACTAGTGCCCCCCCCCCGTTTCGTCGTGGGCGCACAAGTGCTGTCTAAACAGAAGCAAAAGACCGGACACCACGATCCACGAAGTCACACCAATCACACGAAATGTAACTAGATGTTCGTGTTGGTTCGTGTGATTTCATGGATCGTCCTCTTCTAAAACAGAAATATGCCATTACCTATTTCACTCTTTATTTAATCTTGTCGAATAACATGTTCCCGATCGGATACTTGTGCCAATCCTTGTAATCGAAATGCCACCACTCCGTCTCGTAGACCGTGAAGCCTTCTCCTTCCATCGCGCCGCGCAGAAGGTTGCGGTGCCAACGCTGGAGTGAAGTTCCGCCGGGATAGTCGGGGTATGAGCGATCTGTGGTCTCGTCATACGTGCCAACCATCTCAACCGGCTTTCCGGTCCGCAGGTCGTAAAGTGTCAGATCAATAGCCGCGCCGCGATTGTGTCGCGAACCCCTAGAAGGATCGGCCACAAAAAGCTTCTTATCATCCGGGGTCGCATCCCAGAACACTTTGGTTACATACCAGGGCCGGTAGCCATCATGAATAAGCAATCCGTAGCCTTTCTCCTTCAACTTACGGTGAGCACGCACGACCGCTTCAGCCGCAGGCCGCTGCAAGAAGGCTCGCGGCTCGGAATAGAAGACACTGCCCAGAAAGTTGTTGGTTGAAGCGTAACGGATTTCCAACTTGATCGTCGGATCAAGCCGGGTGAGTTCAACAAGGTCCGACTCGCGGAACTCTCCGGCCTCTTTAGGCGGCTGGGCCTTGAGCGCCTCTTTCAGCAATTCGCTGACGGGTCTGAGTGGCTTGATGCGAAGCTGTCTGGCGCCTTCCTCCGGCCCTACTTTGCGGCGCTTGAACACAACGCTCGCCGCCTCAACATGAGTCGCCCGGCCGTTTTTGTCGCGCGTGAAGATGAGCCGCTCTCCGTCATAGAGTCCTCGGTCCGGGAACTTGAAGACGTTTTCCGACACTTGCTCAAGCGGGTCAAACTCAAACCACTCGATCAAGGCCCACAGCTTTCCGTCCTTCTCGAAGATATAAAGGATGTCATGATCCCACCCATACTCGCCTATGAGCCCGCGCCACCCGACCAGCGCCGGCTGTGGTTTTGGAACGTCGATACGCTTAAATGTTTGATTGCCGATGACAATTGCGGCATCGCGTACCAGCACCTTCTCACCGTATGCGAGCTTGTCATCGACTACGAGCGCGTCACCCAGTGACCTTAACCGTACTTGCTCTCCGCCCAGGCTCGAAAGTTTCGAAAGTTTGCCAGCGCTCTCGATCAACTCAACACTGTTCGAACCGCTTACATAGCGCCCGGCGATTCGGCGCGCAAGCTGAGGATCGACCGGCGAAGTGATTTCTGACTGCGGAACCGGCTTACCTTGTCGCGCAGCGAGCATGGTGGTCAAAGCGTAGTCAGCCACGCGATTTGTCACCGCGTTTGCGGCATCCTTGGTCGTTACGACTACCACGCCAAGCTTGTCGTCAGGCATGGCCTTCAGCGTAGTGGCAAAACCATAGATAGCGCCGCCATGACCGACAGTGCGCCTGCCTTCCAGTTCGCGCACGCCAAAGCCGATGCCGTATCCTGTTTTTTGTCCTGGCGGCCCGAACTGCGGAGTCCACATCTCGGCAATCGTTGACGACTTGAGCATCTGTCCTTTTGCACCACGCCCACCGGCCAGCAGCGCGCTCATGAAACGTCCCATGTCAGTTACCGTCGTGTACATGCTCCCGGCGGGGCTAATGCCGAGTTCAAACGTGGGCGCTTCAAAGACGCGGCCATCGATGGTCCACATATAGGCTTTCGCCAGGTCCTTCGTGATTTCCGGAGTCGGCTCGAAACTGCTGCGCTCAAGACCGAGCGGATCAAGGACGGAGCGTTTGAGGTATTTCGTGAACGGCTCCCTTTGCGTGCGCTCAAGCACGTAGCCGACCGTCGCTATCGCCGCGTTTGAATATTTGGTGCGGGCTTCAGGCGCGTAAACCAATTCGGTCTCGTTGAGGCTTGCAATGGTTCGAGCGAGTGACGGCTCAGTCGTCTCGAAGTAATTGCCGACAGGTGGCTCGCGCACGAGGCCTGAGCGGTGAGACATCAGTTGCC
>JBHENP010000102.1:10395-10696 GCA_046261995.1 Pyrinomonadaceae bacterium | reverse complement strand
ACTCGAACGAAAGATGGCTTTTATCGTCGAGCAGCAGGCTCAATTTGCCTCCGATATCCAACAGTTGCGTGAAGTTCAGCTTCAGACCGAGAGCGTGGTAGCTCGTCTTGCGCATGCCACGCTTCACGGTTTCGAAGACGTTAACGCGAAGATTGACGCGCTCGTTGATGCCCAAATCAAGCTTACAGACGCTCAATCACACACCGATGAAAACCTCAAAAACCTAATCGCGGTGGTTGACCGTTATTTTCGAGAAGGTCGGAATGGCGAGTGATCTTTTTCTTCCAACGGCGCCATCCAA
>JBHENP010000102.1:670-10232 GCA_046261995.1 Pyrinomonadaceae bacterium | reverse complement strand
TGTCGTCGTGTGAAGAAGCCACCTTCTACATCCAGAATTGTCCCGGAACAGAAATGGACGGCGACGGGGATGGAGTACCTTGTGAATCTCAGTGGTGTGGTCGCTAGGTCCAACCAGCGGTTCAAGCCGACCGCCACGCCTAGGCGTGATGCTGCTTCGCGCTCTGGTTTTGACAAAATAGTCATGAGTAAATGTCGCGCCGCTCCGCGTTGTCGCTACGCTGAATGAGAGTCACGTTGAAGAGCGCACGTAGAATCGCTCCGGTCGTGCACAAGAAAGCTGGTTGAATGGTTTCAATCATGGGCGGCCCAACAACTCATTGAACCCGACGCCTCGATAGCATTCTTTTCATGGTGCTTCCTCTGATGTAAATTGAATGGCTACGCTCGGCGCGGGTTAATTCGGGCGTTAGCCTGCTTGCTTTGAGATAGCTATAAACAATCGCACAACTGAGAAGCTATGTTGGCGCCACGTTTTGTAAAGATCGCGCTAGGGTTACTTCTAATCGTAATTGCGCTAGTCGTAGCCGGACTAGCATTCCGTTTTATTGCGGACAACGCCAATCCTCCACACGCCCCACTTTACGATGCGCAAATCAAGAAGGAACTTTCATCGTACTTGGATACACTCGTCGCCACAGACCAATTCTCTGGTGTGGTGCTGCTGGCTAAGAATGGCGAGCCTTTTCGTGCAGGCTTACGCTATGGCGAATAAGAGCCGCAACGTGGCGAACGATGTCGGAACGAAGTTCAACCTTGGTTCTCTGAATAAGATGTTCACGGCGATTGCAATCACCCAACTCGCTCAAGAAGGCAAACTACAATTTGGCGACAGTGTTACCAAACATTTGCCGGATTACCCAAACAAAGATGTTGCTAGTCGCGTCACTATTCATCAACTCTTAACACACACATCCGGCATGGGAGACTATCTGGACAGCAAGCGTTTCGCGGAATTACGCGGTACCCTTGAATCTGTCAATGCTCACTTTCCTTTATTTGTAAATGACCCGCTGTCGTTTGAGCCAGGAAGTCGGTTTCAGTATAGCAATGCTGGTTACGTAGTGCTTGGCGCCATTATTGAGCGCGTATCGGGGAAAAGCTATTTCGATTACGTGCGCGAGCATGTTTTCAAACCGGCAGGAATGGTCAATACAGATTCTTACGAACCACAGCAAAACGTAACCAATCTGGCAATCGGGTACACAAAATCGGAGGGCCGTGAAAGTCGTCAAGATAACGCAAGATTCCTTCCCGCCAAAGGAAGCCCGGCGGGCGGCGGCTATTCAACGATTGAAGATTTGCATCAGTTTGCGCGTGCATTGAGCGGCTACAAGCTGTTGAATGAGCAATACACAGAAATAGTTTTAAGCGGAAAGGTGGATGCGCCTTTCGGAGCAAACATCAAATACGCTTACGGCTTTGGTGACCAGCGGGTAAATGGCCATCGCATCATTGGGCATAGTGGCGGATATCCGGGCGTGAGTGCGATGTTCCAAATGTATTTAGATCAAGGCTTCACAACCATAGTGCTGGGAAATTACGACGCGGCAGCACAAATGGTCGCTAAAAGATTACGAGAGATTATTGCCGGGGGGTAACCAAGGAATGTTTATCAAATTGAACCGTTCCGACAACCGGCAGGCTAACAACGCCATGCAGCCGACCGCGAATAGCGTTGCCTTCATGCGCGAGAGTTGAATGATTTCGAGGTTGTGTGCGCGGCGGCTGATGGCGGGCGTTATGCGGCTGACTTGAGCATACGAATATGACCGGAAGAATTGAATTGGATTATGTTTGAGATGTTGGCAGTTTGCCGAGCGAAAGCCTGATCCAATTCTACGAGATTCTCGCGCACAATCTGACCGTTAGCGTCAGAGCTATTTGGTCAGATGAGACCCTTACTGATGCCGAGAGAGAGTGAACCAAATGAAATCGCTCAACGAAATCATGCATCGGGTTGTTTTAAAGAGTGCTGCTCTGAGAGACAATCGGAATGAGATGTCGGAGTCCGATACGTGGAAGATGATGGAGCATTACATTTCTCAATGTCCTCCGCTCGTGCCGCATATTGCGTCAGCTACGATCGGCAGTTATCAGGCGGTAGGTCATCTTCGCGGCGCCGCATAACAAAGCCTTGCAGCTGACGGCGCGATAGCATCTTTCTCAAGTAGTCTTTTCCCCCTCCGCTTGAATTTAATCGCGCGCCGCAGCTGAAGCCACCGTAGATGTTTCCTCTTTCGAACGTTGGTTAAATGATAGTTGCGTTTACGGTAGTCGAAACTTTCGATCCTTCTTATGGTGAATCATGGGAGAAATATATCGCTTGGTCGAAGTTTACTCATCTGCGTGAAGTCGTGTCCCACGATTTCATGCTTTGTCCGTGCTATCGACAAACCCATAGACGAGGATTGGGATTACATGGCTTATGTCGATGTCTCTCCCCTGCTGTTCTCTGATCTCGACTATCTAGTCAGACGTATAGGGCACATTGATAAAAAATTCCAGATAATCGCCACCGCCCGCGAGCCAGAAAAGGATGAGATTGATTCTTTCTCTGATGCTCGATTTGAGTTCAAAGGTTTCGATCTGGTTGATGATGCGCTGGTTCCGCGGAGCTTGAGCTTGTTAATACGTGGATTGTTCTTCATGCTAGAGCCTCCGCAGTTCGTCGTCAGCCGTTATCTGCTGGGTGAGAAGCCTCCCATCGATCTGGTTGAGACCTTTCGACAGGCGAACCTCTCCGTCCCGCCAGACGTGTTAGCTTTCAGGATGCGAAGTGTTTTGAATGTTGATGTGCGAAGAGCATTCGCCGCATGCCATTTACCGATCTTGTACCTGTTCGCCACGCAAGACCGACTGGTAAAGAGAAGAAGTCTTGCTCAGATGCTAAAGATCAACCCCCAAATGACTGTTGTTTGAGATCGAAGGCCCCCACCTTCTGTTGCAGCGCGAGCCGGCAAAAAGGGTTGAAGCAATAGCTCATTTTCTCAGTTGTGCCGTATGATCCATCCAACAAAGCCTTGCAGCTGACGGCGCGATAGCGTGCTTCTTAAGTAACTTCGTTCCGTTCAGCTTGAATGCTGAGCGCGCGCCGCAGCTGAAGGCCATCGTTCGGCTGCCAAGTTGATGACATTCGGACGGGTGCGCTAGACTGCCAGTTATGGACGTCAAAGAAATCGAAAGCACTATTGCCCAGTTGCCGGCGACAAAAGTGGCTGAGTTAGCGGAATGGTTTGAAGAATTTCATGCCCAACTCTGGGACAAGCAGCTTGAGGAAGATGTAAAGGCGGGGAGATTGGATTCTTTGCTCAGGGAAGCCGATCAGGATCATGAGTCTGGTCGCTACTGAGAAGTTGTGAAGCATCTGGCTTCGCCCCGATTCTGGCGGCATTACCGTGATCTTCCAGAGGCGGTTCGAAGGCTCGCTGATAAGAATTTCGAATTGCTCAAATCTGATCCTCATCACCCTCGTTGCATTTCAAGAAGATTGATCGGCTCTGGTCTGTTCGAGTTGGCGCTCATTATCGGGCGCTGGGCTTGGACGCAGCTGATTCAATCGTCTGGTTTTGGATTGGGTCCCATGCGGATTATGACAAGCTCATCTAATGCCGGCAGCCGAACAAAGCCTTGCAGCTGACGGCGCGATAGCATGCTTCTCAAGTAGTCTTATTCCTTCAGCTCGGATGCTGACCGCGACTGCGATTTGACCTCAAAGGAATTGGCTAAAAATGGTGGAAGTGCTCATCCAACACAAACCACGAGCAGCTATGCCATCTAGCGGAGAGGCACGGGATGCAAGGCTGGCACATTAGTGTTTACAGGCAGACCGACGATGGGGCATCGCCCGCGACGGTAGAGTCACGCCAAGGCCTACGTTTGGCTGTTTTGGCAGACAGGCCTCGGTGGCCTCGGTTGGATTGACGAACTCGTGAAAGCAGGCAAGGCGATCGACCTCGGGGGCAATGGCTATCCGTGCCGATACACTGCGATCGCCGAGAATCTACTTGCTCGGATCGTTGATGAACCTCCTGGAGCAAGGCGAATTTGGACATCCGGAGTGGGCGACATCCTTACACAGAAATGGGAGGGGAGGACTGTGATAGAACGCACTGCGGCTGCAGCCTGTCGGTCAGGCGAGTGGCTGCTGGTCGAAGCATGGGATGAGAGTTAGTCGTGAACGGCGCTCGCGCTTTCTTGCAAGGATTCGGCGGTTCAGTCCTAATGCCGTTGACGCCGCCGCCGAATAAAGCCTTGCAGCTGACGGTGCGATAGCATGCTTCTCAAGCAGTCTTGTTCCTCGCGAGTTGAATGCTGATCGCGCGCCGCAGCTGAAGCGCATCAGCGTTAGACGGCTTTTTTATTCTGATCGTAAACGGAATTTTAGATGGCGCGTCATTATAGAGTTTTCTCTTAGAACTGTGGGCATATGATCTGTTTTCTATCGGAATTCCGCGTTACTGGTTAGAGAGTCAATCAATCTAAGGAGGAATAACATGGCGATAGAGGAAATCGCTCCTGACCTGTTTCGCATCTCCACCTACGTTCCCGAGATTAACTTACAATTCAACCAGTTTCTCATGCGGGATGACGAGCCGCTGTTGTTTCATACAGGCATGAGGGGCCTGTTCCCATCGGTGCGTGAGGAAGTGGCGCGTGTGATTGAGCCTTCACGGATACGCTGGATCGGGTTCAGCCATTTCGAGTCGGACGAGTGCGGCGCACTGAACGACTGGCTCGAAGTAGCCCCTCGAGCTGAGGCGGTCTGTAGCTTTGTCGGTGCTTCCGTAAGTGTTAACGACTTTGCCACCCGCCCAGCGCATGCGATGACAGACGGGCAGGTGTTGAGCACGGGCAAATATCGCTTACGCTTCTTGCACACTCCGCACGTGCCGCACTGTTGGGAGGCAGGACTGATGTTCGAGGAAACACAAGGCACGCTTTTGTGCTCTGACCTCTTCACTCATCAAGGAGACGTAGAGTCGCAAACCATCTCCGACGTAGTGGGGCGATTCAAGGCCGGTTTGATCGGCGACCTCCACGGCCCATTTGCCCACGCTTACCCTTATACGGCCCAAACGGGCGAGACTTTGAAGCGGCTGGCGGCGCTCGACCCCAAAACGCTTGCGATCATGCACGGCTCAACCTTCACCGGGGACGGGAAACAAGCGATTGAGGATTTGGCAACGGTGATGTATGAGGTTCTCACGAACTGAGTAAAGATCATTCGTCACTCCGGCGTGACTGCTCGCCCCGCGCCGTCTAGGATCTCATTGAACGCGACCGAGCTTTAGCATCTCTCTTATGTTCGTTGGGTGGGGCGGCGCTTAATTCGGGCGTTGGACGGCTTCCTGATATGCAGAGGGCTACGAGAGTGTGATGCATGCGTGGCATGATAGGAAAGGAGGGATAAACGGATGAGCGAAAACAAGATTAATCGAAGGGGTGTATGTAAATCTTTATTGGCATTCGGCGGTTTGACACTCGGCTGCCTGGCAGCGAAAGGACAAACGCCGACACCGACCCCAACGCAACCGCAGACGGGGAATGTTTTGGATGACCAGAAGATTGCGGATGCCGTCAAACGCGGCGCGACGATGGAAGAAATCGCACAACTGCGCGACCCGATTGCACGCACGCCACAGGAAGCACTGCGCGCGTTGAAAACGGGAAACGCCCGATTTTTCGGCGGTCAGGCGCGTCGCCCTGAAGCTTCCGCCGCCGAGCGCCGCGCCCAGATTTTGGGGCAAACGCCGTTCGCCGTCATTCTGGCTTGTTCCGACAGTCGGGTACCGACGGAAATCGTTTTCGACCAGGGCTTAGGAACTTTGTTTATTACCCGCGTCGCCGGAAATGTGGTTGAGATGGGGACCACGGGCAGCATCGAGTATGCCGTCAACCATCTAAAAATACACATCGTCGTCGTTCTCGGACACGAAGGCTGCGGCGCGGTCAAAGCAGCTTTGCTGCCCGCCGCCGAGCGCGCGAAGGAAACGCCGAGCATTCAGGCTCTGCTCAATGCAATCGTGCCCTCGGTGTCGAAGATTGCAAAAATCCGCGACGAAAAAGCCAAACTGCGCGAAGCCGTCGTCGCCAACGTGCGCCAGCAGGTTTATAACATCAAGCAACACCCGGCGATTCAGGCGGCAATAGCGAGCAATAAAATTGCCGTCGTCGGCGCGTTTTATGAAATCACCAGCGGCGCGGTTGATTTTCTTGAAACCGACGAAGATTTGCGAATCGCACAAACCGACTACGACAATCGTTCATGGCGTTCGCACCTGACGTAATTTATAGAACGTTTAGGATGTAACTGCCGCCGACGCTCTCATGATTCCGTTAAGGCGGTCTGCGGGCGTTGCGCAGTTTCAATTACGGGCCGCCGAACAACGGCATGCACCCGACGCGCGCCACGAAGTCTCTCATGGGAGTTGCGTGAGGGCGCGGGTGAAGGCCCGCGTTAGGTGCTTCGTGGTTTAGTGAGGAAGTTGATGAAGATCAAACATTCATTCAAGAGCCCGCTATCGAAACGAGCTAAGAAGGGCTTTCGCGGCTATCCGGTCGCCACCATTGCCTTCTATGGTCCTACTGCCCAGCAAGCCACCAAGGTGGCGGTGGGGATCGTGATGCGTGAAGGATTCGAGCCGGAGTTTCTAGAGCGATGGTATGGGAAGGAGCAGGGATCTGCGTATCGACGAGGAGGTCGCTCATCAAATAAGTGCTTTTCTGCGAGAGCATCAGGTGCTGTCAGTGTCTATGGTGGATCGTATTATCGGCTGTCCGCATGAGGAGGTAGTCGATTACCCGGAAGGCGAAGCCTGCCCGAACTGTCCATACTGGAGCGGTCGGGACAGGTTCACTGGTGAGTTGATTCATTGATTTCAAGTGCTTGATGGTGAAAAGGCAATCCGCTGAAGGCCCTGACCAGGAACTACAAAACTTTTACGGTGCGTTCAACTTCCCGGGCGAGGACGTGATCAAGGAAATCCTGGCGAAGGGCCCGGAGGATGTCGGCACGGTCGTGCTGGTGGAGGACAACACCAAGGAGAAGGGCTGCAAGGAAGTCGCGAAAGGAAATTACAGAGATCCGGAGACGGGAGATCTATACGGCAGCTACATCGAAGTCTGCGAGTTAACGATCATCGACCAGCAGATCCCGGCCATCATCTTCCGGAAGAAATTCGAAGGTAAGCTGGACGATAAGGAGTACATGCGCAAAGGCAGCGGCCGCATTCTTGGTCGAGTCGATTATGCCGAGGTTTACAGTTTTCTAACCGGTTTGCCTCGAAGGTAAAGTTGCCATCAGACCGCGTCATGCAAATGCGGTCGAAGTTTCCGGGCCCTTGGAGCCGGTGCTGAAGCTCGTCTGTAAGATTCCAGGCTGCTGAAGTACCTCTTACTTCAGCTTGAATTCTGATTACGCGCCGCAGCTGGTGGGCAAAAACATTTTCGCGCACCGCAGCTGAGATACTGTGTTGGTAGTCAAGCAGATTTCGCTAATTCTGGGTCGAACGGGCGGCCTGACTTCAACACTCCAAAAGCAATGTGAATAAGCTTGCGCATCACCGCGCCGATGACACTCATCTTGCACTTGCCTCGTGCTCGCAAACCCTCCACCCAAGCTTGAAAGAAGGGACTGCATCTCAAGGCGGTGATGAGATAGTTTGGGCGTTGGCCGTAGAGACAGCGCTGTTCTCCCTTTTGCTTCTAGCGATCCTCTTATTGAGAAGGTCATTAGCTAAGAGCATGAGTTCTACGGCGGACGCGATATAACAAAGTCTTGCAGCTGACGGCGCGACAGCATGTTTCTCAAGTAATCCCATTTCCTCAGCTTGGATGCTAATCGCTCGCCGCAGCTGAAGGCCGCCGTTATGCCGTCTATTATTTGCTGGCCTGAGAAGGCGTTCATCGCTCTAACCCTTTCTTATTGTCACCTAATAATAGGCGCATATCCTCGCGCAATGCTGCAATCTCAGCGCGCAGTTCTTTGATAGACTGAGCGCCCGCCACCTCCGCCTCCTGATCCTCTGCGTCGCGACCGATGAAGAAAGTTGCCAAAGTTGCCGTCACATACCCAAAGACGGCGAAACCATAGAGCGAGAGGAGAAAGCACAACAGACGCCCTTCTGCCGTTTGCGGCCAATATTCCGAACCTATTGAAGTTATCAACATCGCCGTCCACCATAACGCCACCCCGTAAGAGTTCAGTCCGCCAGGAATTTCATTCTCAAAAGCATACATCCCTGCCGCCCCGGATAACGTCACGACCGTCGTGAGTGCCATGACATAACCGAGGCCGCGCCGCCCCATGCTTGCCCCGAGCGCCTTCATCCCACGATTAAGCGAAGTAATGACACGCACGAGGCGCAACCCGCGGGCGGCGCGAGCCACGCGCAGTAGTCGTACCGCGCGCACGATACGGAGGACACGTAGCGCCGGCACCGCCAGCGCGATAGCTGTCAACCAATTACTCTTGAGGTAAGTGAGCTTGTGCGGCGCAAGAGTGAATTTCACGGCGAAGTCTATGATGAAAATTATCCAGATGACGGTGCCGACAGTTTCGAGAAACGGGCTAAGGCCCCAAGTAAGCTCAATCACCAAAAGCGTCAGCCACACGAAGCCAAGCACGAGCATTGGTGTTTCGAGCCAATCTTCAAGCTGCTGGAGAACCTCACTCCGCTCATTATCCAGTGTCCGTTTAGGAGAATTGTTTGTGACGTGCATGGAATACCTCCCGCCTGTTTAATTGTCTTTATCTTTCTACGCTACCATAATTACCGTCCTTGAAAAGGCGTATACAGCTTGAATGGTGTTCTGGAAGATTCGTAAAATGAAGGTCCATCGGGTTGTTTCTACGGGCGGCATAACAACGGCATGCACCCGACTGCGAATAGCGCGGCTCTCATTGTTAGCTTGTTCGCAAACACATTGAATTGCGCGGCGGGTGATGCCCGGCGTTATGCGCTATCTGTCTCGTATGTACTCGCTAGAAGAAATCATACAGGTAGAGAATCAGTATCAGGCGGGGGCTGCGTCTCTCGGACAGGCGCTCGAAATGCTTCTGGCTCGTTGGAATGCAAGGCGCGGGACGAAGAAACCGCTCTCCGCCTTCTGTTCTTGCTCTGGTATTTGCGCGAAATTCCAGAAGACGCGTTTACCGGAGAGTGAGATTGGGTTGTGATTACAGGCGATGATCCTAACTTATCTGAAGACATGGATGGAATTATTGATGTACATAGCGCATCTTTGGCTACGTCGCGCGAAGGCACACCATATTAAGAGTGGTGACAACGTACGCGGCATAACAAGCGCTTGGAGCTGACGCCTCGATAGCATCCTTCTCAAACAGCTTTTTAAATCGCAAATCGACTGGTTGCGCTCGGCGCAGCTCAAGCGCAGCGTTGGGCGTCTCCCTTGGGCGCTCCCTAGTAAAGAATAAATGATTTCAAGAGAGCAACAATTGAATCTGCTTGGAACATTGGCAACGGCCTCGATTACTGGAGTAGGACTAGCAATCGGCGGGACTATTGGCCCCGTCGTGCTGGCGGGTATAGGTATCAATC
>JBHENP010000102.1:0-568 GCA_046261995.1 Pyrinomonadaceae bacterium | reverse complement strand
AGCTCTAGCTCGCGCTTTCGACAAAGCTTTATCTTCATTGGAAACAAAATATTTCGCGCTAGAAGAGGCTAAATCTCTCCAAGATTATGAGCGGCAGTCAATCAGGGAATTATTCAAGGAGTTTAGGAAAAATGCTAAAGAGGCTTTGCTTACGTCTGCGAAGAACATTGTACTAAGCCACGAACTTGTTGACTGGCTTTTTAATGTGCCTGACGTGGATAGCGGCGAACTTTGGGAACATTTCGTCGGAGATGACTTGATCATACCCTACGGCTCTCATTTCCGCGACTTCATCCGACAGAATCTGATTGAGCAGACGATGCTATGGTTTGCTGAAGAACTGAAAACAGATAACCGAGACTCCAACAGAGCGTGGCGCGCTTTTCAAAGGATGCTTCTAGAAGGAATCTATGCCGACGTGAAATCGGTGCAGGCGAGTCAGGATTTAATCAACCAAGATTTACAAAAGCTTGACGCACTGAAAGCCCAACTCGACCAATTGAGGGACATGATTGAACGCCGTCTGCCGGACGAACTCTTTCAGCAAGAACTTAAGGCTGCCATACTC
>JBHENP010000101.1:0-10749 GCA_046261995.1 Pyrinomonadaceae bacterium | reverse complement strand
AGCCCGCACATTGGGCCTTTGCGGGATCAGTAGTTGAGCTTTATTCGACCCAGAAGGAGAAGGAGGCTTGGTAATTATGTATAGCAAGACTTCACAGACTTCACGGGTGCCCGTCCCGATCGTGTTTCCCTTCTCATCCTGCAAGGCGTAGATCCTGCCATTGACATCCAAAGGAAGAATCATTGGCTTCGTGTACATCGACTTAACCTCAACCGCCCGTGACCTGCGCCACGGGCGGTCATCACATCATTGAGGGCTATGGGCAACCTGGTAATGCCGTTTAAGGTTTACTTCAGGCTCCGAGCTCTCGCCTTTCGCCGCACTGCTCCGGCAAGTCCAGCCAAACCAGTTCCGAGCAGCAGCATGCTGGCCGGTTCAGGAATGGCGTTCTGCTGCGCGGCAGTAATCTGGCCGGTGACAGAAGCAGTCTGACCCGCGTCAATGGAAAGGTCGTTGACACTCAGCAAAAAGCTGCCGCTGGCCTGTGGGTTGCTAAAGGTGAACAGGATCGGCGCGTTGTTGAAATCAAGTAGGACGCCACCATTACCTAGGGAGGTGACGGCGCCGGTCAGCGTCGCCGAGAAAGTCGCCGAGGCGCCGGCCGGATTACTGATGCCGGTCGGCAGCGTGAAGGTGACGCGCAGGGTAAACGTGTTGCCGTTGTAATTATTCTCCGTATTCGCGAGGGTGAACGACCCCAAGTTGTTGATTCCCTGCGTGCCCTGCGGACTCGGGTTGCCGCCTATGCCGTCGAAGCCGTTGACCGTCGTGTCGCTGATAGTCGCGTTCGTGTAGGCCAAGCCGAGGAGCGAAGTCTGCTGTAGGCCGGGGCCTTGCATGGCCGCCGGGGTGCCGTTGAAAGTGCCGTTGGTGTAGCCGGCATAGGTGACCTCGTCCGCCCGAACCACTCCTTGACCGAGCCCAATTACCGCGATCGCCGCGATGCTCAGAGCAACCGGCTTGAAAATTGAAATTAGTGAAATTCGCATTACCTTCTGTCTCCTTATTGTAAATCCATGCGTGATCTAGTTTCTCCCCGAGGAGAGCGTGCGTTTTTTGCAGGGAGAGCGCAATACGAGCCAACCTCCAAATTTGCTACCGAGACCTTTAGGGCAGAAGTCACGGCAAGAATGGTGGCACCTATCAAAGAACCTGGATCATCCCAGGCAAGAACTACTCGAAATAGGTCTTTTGAGCAAGTGGGCCATGCGGGGCAAATGCAGGCTCATCGGCTCTTAGCCGGCATCCATCAAGCAAATCCGAGGGCGACTTTGTAGAATTGGCACGGCCCCTTTATGAGCAAACGTCAGGCCACAAGTGACTGCTCCCCGGGCAGGAGGAAAACCTTGGTTCTAATGGGCATTTGGAATTTTGGATCTGAGCCCTTCTAAGGGAGGTCTGATATTCAGACTTGCATTCTAGACTCTGGACGAGTTGAGGTGGTACTTCTTTATTTTCTGATAAAGAGAGCTTCGAGGTATGCCCAAGCGTGACGCCGCTTTCTCGACTCGACCCTGCTCCTCGATTAGCACTCTTTCGATGTGCTGCTTCTCTAGCTCGTCGAGCGTCAGATTCGAGTCGAGGTATGAGGCCCTATGGTTGGTGTGCCCGTCGAAGTGCAGGTCCTGCAACCGTATACTTTTTTGTTCACTGAGTAATACAGCGCGTTCGATTACGTTACGGAGTTCTCTCACATTTCCCGGCCAGGAGTAAGCCTGCAAGGCTTTGATGGAGTCTGGCTCCAGCTCAATCTCGCCCCGGCCCAGATCCGTGGCCAGCTTATCAAGTAAATAATGAGCCATGATCGGGATGTCTTCTATGCGCTCTCGCAATGAGGGAAACGCAAGCGGTATGGTACTGACGCGAAAATACAGATCATTTCTGAATGTTTTCTCTCGCACCAATTGACCGATGTCTTGATGGGTTGCAGCAATCAGACGAACATCAACCTGTCTATCTCTGACGTCTCCTACTCTGCGGAAGCGTTTATCTTCAAGCACCTTGAGCAGCTTAGGTTGAATCTGCAGATCGACATCACCAATTTCGTCGAGAAAGATGGTTCCACGATGGGCCACTTCAAACAACCCTTGTTTTGAAGAAGTGGCGCTGGTAAAAGCGCCTTTCTCATGGCCGAAGAGTTCGGTTTCCAGCAGCTCCCGTGACAAGCCCGCGCAATTCAAATCAACAAAAGCTTCCTCGGCACGAGGACTGTTGTCGTGCAGCCACCGTGCCAGCACCCCTTTGCCCGTTCCCGTCTCACCCAGAAGCAAGACCGGGCTTTCCGTAGCCAGAACTTTCTTCGCCTGTTCCGCCAAGGTGCGAATTGCGGAGCTTACTCCAATGAAAGGGTCGATGGCATGACGAACCTGGTGCGACCGGCTGGCGAGCTGTTTGTGCCGGTTCCGCTGGTTCTCCAAAAGGCGTTTAAGGATAACCATCAGCGCCGGCAACTCCAGGGGCTTGGTTAGAAATTGCTCCGCCCCCTCTTTGATTGCCCTGACTGCGAGGTCGATCGAACCGTGCGCGGTTAAAATAAGCAGGGGAGTGTCCGGATTGATTTCTTTGAGGCGTGGGAGAAGGTCCAGAGCCGTGCCGTCTGGAAGCATGTAATCGGCAATCACAATATCAGGACGCGACGTTCTAAAAATTTCCTGCGCTTCTCGGCAACTTTCGGCTTCGTCTATCTCATAGCCTTGAAGCTCAAGAAAGTCTCGTACGCCGAAGCGTAACCCGGGCTCGTCGTCAACAATTAATATCCGATTTCTAGCCATCCACGATCTCCTCTTGGTGAGGCACCGGGAATCTCGCTGTCATATAAGCGCCACCTTCGGGGTTATTGCCTGCGATCAGCTTGCCTCCATGCTCGCCCATGATTCGCTCCGCTATTGCTAGCCCCAGTCCCGTGCCGCCCCGACGCTTTGAAAAGAAGGGCTCGAAAATCTGTGAGCGATCCTCTTCCAGGATGCCGGGCCCGCAATCTTTCACAGAACAGTCAATCCAAATCTGCATGGCTTCGTGTACCTCGCACGTTTCAACCCTTACTGTAGCACCCGACGGCGAGTGCTGGATTGCATTCTCGATCAGGTTCACGAAGACTTTGGACAATCTTCTGCGGTCAACCATCAACTTCGGCAGCGGATCCTTAATATTATTCACAAGGCTTACATGAGCAACCTCCGCCGCAGGTAAGCAAGCGCGCATCGACTTGGCAATGACATCGTCGACTGACATTTCATAAAAATCGCCTTTGAACGGCTTGCCGTACTCGAGGAGCTCTTCCATGAGAACTGTGAGCCGTCCCACCTCATCCCGCAGCACGTCCGTGTATCTCAGATACTCTGTCCGGTCGCTAAAGCGGGTCTCGAAGGCGTCCAGAATTGAAGAAATGCCGAACAAGGGATTCCGGACTTCGTGGGCGACGCCGGCCACCAACGATCCGAGCAGGGACATCATTTCGCCCTGACGCAGCGAGGCCTCGAGCTCAATTCTTTTGGTAATATCCTGAGCGATGAGGATCGCTCGCTCGCCAACTGAGCCGAATTCGTGAATCAGATACAGAGTTATTGCCCACGTTTTGCCAGTTGCGTCGTCTCTAATTTCAGCCGAACTCGAACCTCCGTTTGCCCGAATCGCCTGAATGAGCTCCGAGGCCTTTTTCCATGGCTGACTGCCCCGTAACTCGGCGATGTTGCGACCGACGATCTCTTTCGCATCGACTTCCGCTATTTCCTCAGCCCCCTGGTTTAGCCGTTTGATATGACCGTCCAGGTCTACGATCAAAACTGGGAAATCGATGGCGTTGAAGGTTTGACGCCATTCCATGGCTGACTGCTGAAGTGAAGCGTGTAAGCTTAGCTGTTTCTCATCCAGTAACTTCCGCTCGCTTACGTCGTTAGCCATCACCAGCCGGGCCTTGCTTCCATTGAAGGCCAGAGGATGCGACGTCATTTCGACGTAAATTATGCTGTTGTCTTTCCGCCGGTGACGCCAGGGGCTGGAGATGAGCGGTTCGTTAATGCCAGTTGAGCTTTTAATCAGGAGGGCCGGAGTATTCTCAGTTGAACGAATATCTTCGACAGTCATCGACAGAAATTCGTCGCGATCGTACCCGTACGTCCGAATAGCGGCTTCGTTTACAGCAAGAAACGACAGAGTGTCTTCGTCGTAAACGAATATCGGCTGCGGAGTAGATTCAAACAACATCCGGTAACGCTCGTCGGACTCACGCAGGGCAAGCTCGATCTGCTTCCGATCGGTGATGTCGCGCGCCTCGCCGCGAAGACCTATGGTGTTGCCTTCCCTGTCCTGGATCGCAGAGGTGACAATTTCGAGCCAGCGCGCTCGACCGTTGGCATCGTCAGTCCGGAACTGAATATTGTCGTCTGGGGCGAGCTGCGCAAACGTTTGCGTAAGTCCAGCCTCACGCGCATTGATCTTGAATGCATCAATGAAGCGCGACCCAATTAGCTGTTCCGACCCCACGCCGAGAAAGTGGGCTCCGGCCGCGTTAATTCCGGTCAAACGCCCTGCTAGATCCTGCGTGAAAATAATGTCACTCGCTTGCTCGAATAGATCACGATAATTGGCCTCAAGTTTTGAACGCTCCATTAACCTGGAGACCTTGGCGATTAGTCGTGTCGAGTCAAAAGGCATTTCAAGGTAATCATCGGCTCCTGATTTAAGCCCCTCAATAACACTTTCGGTGTCCCTTCGGTGGGCGCTGACCAATAGGATTGGGATGGAACGCAGTTCCGAGTCCTGGCGAATAAGCCGGCAAAACTCTATTCCATTTAACCGAGGCATGGAGACGTCGCTAACTACGAGATCCGGGCGATTACCTTTGGCAACATCGAATGCCTCCTGTCCATCGCCCGCGGTGATTACCGCATAGCCAGCTTTGTTTAGCAGGCTCTCCATCAACCACAGCTGTTCGGGTATGTCGTTGACTATCAGCACCGTATCTTCCCGGTGCCCGTTGTTAGAATAGTGTACCCGACGCATCGAAGGCTTTAACCTCGGTCGCTTATCGTTTTTAAGATTAGTCTAAAACTAGAGAATCAAGCTCTAGAGTGCGGAAGGTTGTAATTCCCGACTCTAAGCCGGCGAGAAAAATCAACCAGAACTGATTGGGTTTTCGACGGCGGAAATTATAGCACACGCCGTTCTGACCGACCCAAGGAGTTTTGCGCGAGAAGCTCCCGCACTGCCCCTTGCCACCGGCCCGTTTTTTCGTGATTTTGATCCGCTACCTCTTAGCAGTTCTATTAGGGGTAGTTTTCCGGCATCGGCCCAACTATTTTGTAGCTTTCTAGTCATTATTCCCGAGGAGAGCCCACATCCGTCTCTATTCAACCAGACCCCTGAGTCG
This sequence comes from Pyrinomonadaceae bacterium, assembly GCA_046261995.1. Classification (GTDB taxonomy): domain Bacteria; phylum Acidobacteriota; class Blastocatellia; order Pyrinomonadales; family Pyrinomonadaceae; genus PSRF01. Next base: position 5,381 of record JBHENP010000101.1, on the reverse strand, counting down.
AAGCCAGCGTCTTCTCCCATCAGACTTTAAGCAGTCACGCCCGATTTTGTAGCAACTGCACATTTCCAATAATTGACCGGGCCTGGGAAATCTAATAATTGACCGGCCCTGGGGAAAACCACTTGACGCAGGGTGCGTTCGTCGGTAGGTTGCGAAGAAATTAACCGATGGTGTCTTTTAGAGCAGTACAGGTTGGTACAGATGAACGAAGAATTGGAAACATCCGCTCGCTTTGACCGCCGCCCGTGGGGCACTTTCACGGTTCTCGATGAGGGTAAAGATTTCAAGGTCAAGCGAATCGAAGTCTTGCCGGGCAAACGATTGAGCTATCAGAAGCACTCTCGTAGAGCCGAGCATTGGGTTGTGGTGCAGGGAACGGCGAAAGTGACTCTTGACGATCATGAGATTGTTGTTCGCTCTGGCCAGTCCATCGACATTGCTATTGGCGCTGCGCACCGGGTAGAAAACCCCGGTGAGGAGACGCTGCTTTTCATCGAAGTCCAGCGGGGCACTTATCTTGGTGAAGACGATATAGTACGTTTGCAGGACGACTTCGGACGAACAGGATCATAATTCGCACGATACATACCTCACTACTTTCTAATATTTAATTTCATTACGTGATAACAATGCTTGCAGAAACTTGTTCTCACCTCACGATTCGTCCAGCCACCAATAAAAGATCAACCCATAGCGACTTGTAAACAAATCAAGAGGCGAACGACGTAGTTGGGTGGGCGATAAACAAACAGCGCAATGAAAGAGGGGATCACCCTGAAACATTGCGCCGTTGTTTTTAACCCGATGTCGCACGTTGGTACCCGCGCGCAACAGTCAAGTCTATGGAAGGCATTCTAGTGAGCAACTTGATCTACGTCAACATATCAAGGTGAAATAAAACAGAAGTGCGCCAGTGGTCTTAAACAAAACTTTTTAACGATGCTTTGCGTAGGGTTTGGACGCGCACGAGACTGTGCTTAAGAGCTATGGCAAATACTCGGGAAGACACCCCCGCGCCTCAAATGTCAGACGCCGGCCATGCCGATGAAGCCGCTACGTCTGAACCGCAGGGTTTATGGAGTGCTATCCGCGAGTCATTGCGTGGCGGCCACCGCGACTACACCAAAGGGCCAATCGGCCGCTCAATCATCCTGCTCGCGATTCCCATGGTACTCGAGATGATGATGGAGAGCGTCTTTGCAGTTGTCGATATTTTTTGGGTGGCGCACCTCGGTCCCGATGCAGTCGCAACCGTTGGCCTGACGGAGTCGATGCTGACTCTGATGTACGCCCTGGCAATTGGTTTGGGAGTCGGTGCCACTGCGATGGTGGCCAGGCGTATCGGAGAAGGCAACCCGGAGGGGGCGGCGCGTGCAGCAGTTCAAGCCATCGCCTTGGGCATTCTTGTTTCGATTGTAGTTGCCGTTATAGGACTAGCTTCTGCTGACAAGCTCCTGGCGTTGATGGGTGGCTCGCCCTGGGTTCTCGAACATGGATCCGGATTTACCAAGGTCATGTTTGCGGGAAACGCGACTATCCTCCTACTGTTTTTGATCAACGCCATATTTCGTGGTGCCGGCGATGCCGCGATTGCTATGCGGGTGCTCTGGCTGGCGAACGCAATCAACATCATTCTCGGTCCCTGTTTCATCTTTGGCCTCGGTCCTTTTCCCGAACTCGGTATCACAGGGGCTGCGGTAGCCACAAACATCGGACGTGGTACTGGCGTCATCTATGCTTGTAGCCGCTTGGTTCGTTCGGGTGGACGGTTTGACATCTCCTGGCGCCTGGTGAAACTCGAACCCGCGATCATGGCGCGTCTGATTCGACTCTCAGCTACAGCCACTTTCCAGGTGTTCATCGGAATGGCGAGCTGGATTGGTTTGGTCTTTACGATTGCGAGATTTGGCAGCGAAGCCCTGGCTGGCTACACAATCGGCATTCGGGTAATTATCTTTGCGCTTTTGCCGTCCTGGGGTATGGCCAACGCCGCCGCCACAATGGTGGGACAGGCACTGGGAGCAAAGAAGCCAGAGCGCGCCGAGCAAGCAGTATGGCGGGCCGGGTTCTACAACATGATTTGTCTGGGCATTGTGGGGCTGGTGTTTGTGCTATTCGCTCGGCAAATCATTGGTCTGTTTACGGATGATCCAAACGTTGTCCCCTACGGCGTGGACTGTCTTCGCATCGTTGCCTACGGATTTCTTTTCTACGCTTACGGCATGGTTATTACCCAATCATTTAATGGCGCAGGCGACACGTGGACTCCGACGATTATCAATCTCTTTGTCTTCTGGTTGTGGGAGCTGCCACTGGCGTACACACTCGCTATCGTCCTGGGCCTTGGTCCCCGAGGAGTATTCCTGGCAATCATGATTGCTTTCTCAACTCTGGCCCTTGTGAGTGCATTACTCTTTCGTAAGGGAAGATGGAAAACGAGAGTTGTTTGAGATTGAGGGATTCAAGCTCAGTGCAACAGAAGCAGTACGGGAGCAAGCTACAGAACCGGGAGCGAAAGCGACCGCAGTAAACCTACACCAAAAACTCAAGGCAATAAATCAACCTTCAGTTCGTTGAGAATGGTTACAGGAATGCTCATCGATTGCGTGTTTCTTAAAGGATGCTGATGGCTGAGTGCGGTCGCTATCGCTCCCGGCTGCCCCGGTTGGCCCGGCAATCAAAGCTTCGATTACCGGGCGCAACAGGCTTCTCACTGGTTTGCTCCGTCTGGCAGGTCTGCTGCAGCCAGTTCGCTTAGAAAACGTATCTTAGACCAACTACAATGCGCCGGTTTCCGCCGTTTGTGCTCCACTGATTCAGAAAAGAAGCGTTGGGCGCGCCACTGGTGGAAAATGCCCGGCCATCCGGTATTCCGAAGTTACGAGTGTTGGTGGCATTGAAGAAATCGGCCCGTAGTTGGAGCCTCTGATTCTCCCCAATATGAGTGTTTTTCAGGATACCGAAGTCGATGTTGTTTATGCCATCGGCTCGCAGGATGTTGCGACCTGCCCCGCCTACACGTTCCCCGAACGCTGCTCCTCTTAGTGGCCGGAAGAGAGTGTTCCTCACAGCATAGAGCTCCTCGATCGACATTCCCGAAATATCCAGGGTCGTGATCACGTTGGGGCGAATCGCATCGCCTACCAGGCCGGCGATCCCACTCAAAGCTCCCGTGGGATCAGAGCCATTTAAGACCGTAAACGGAGCGCCGCTCTGGAAGGTAAAGAATGAATTGATCTGCCATCCTCCCAGAACGTGTCCCAGAAAGCCCCTCTGATCCTGGTAGAACGGCAATTCGTACACAACATTGCCGCTAAAGCGATGCGGCCGGTCGTAACTGGATCGCCCACGATCGGCGCGGCGGTCAAAGGAGTCTTGCGAGACGGCTACTTCGCCGCTGGACGGATTGAAAATCTCCGAGGCGTCGTCAATGAATGAACTCCAGGTGTAGTAGAGACCGGCGCTGAAGCCACGGCTCAAACGCTTGTCCAAACTAACCTGCATCGAGTGGTAGATTGAAGAGCCGGTATTTGCTCGCAAGCGGATCACGTTCTGAGCGGGATTAACCCTGGTAGTTGAGAACGGCAGCCTTGGATTCCCATCCAGTGTCTGAAATAGGCCTTTTCCTTTCGAACCTACATAGCCGACACGTAAGACCACGTCTGTCGAGAACTCGCGCTGCGCTTCGAAGCTAAAGGAATCGTAAGTCGGGGCGTGAAAATCCTCCGAGACCACCGTGCGCGCGAAAGCATCCGGGTTAATTGGCGGACTATTCAAGTTAGCGAAGGCGCTAAGGACGCCGTTACTGGCCGAACTCTCACCAGGCAAAGTGACGGGAGCAGTTGGTGAAATGAAAGCCGCGACGAATGGGAAAGCGCTCCAAATATTCAATGCGATGTTCGTGAAGGCGTAGTCGTTGGTGCGGGAGTAACCTCCACGCAGCACTAGTTTGTCACCACCTGTCAAGAAGCCGACAATCCCATCTGAGCCGGTGCGGATGTTCCAGTTAAAACCGATGCGCGGCTGGAAATTATTTTTATCACGCTCGGGAATTGGAGCCACCACGAACCGCGGATCATTGCCGACGGCGGCCAGAACCGGAGCATTGAACTCAACTAAATCCGCAATCGGCTGCCCGGGATTCTCGTAGCGGAGTCCATAGGTCAAGGTGAAGTTGGGTCTTAGTTTCCATTCATCCTGGCCGTAAAAGAAGAAGTCATGCCAGTCAAGGTGGAGGACTTCCGCCACCCCCTGCAGATCCTTGTTTATCGTGGATGACTGGGCCACGTCGTTCACGAAGCGATTCAAGCTGGAATACTGCAATCTTCCTCGAGTGGTGGGTTTAAAAAGCTGGGCCAATTGGTTACGCCGGATATCGAAACCAAACTTAAACGCATGACTGCCTGAGCTATACGAGAGATTGTCTTGCATCTGATAGGTGTTACGGAACGAGAACTGAGGCAGGTTAACACCAAGTCCGATGCCCGTGCGGTCAGTTGCGGCGTTAAAGCCAACCAGGCCCAGTTCCGTAATCTCAATAGAGGGAATCTCTTCCGCACTGGGATTTAGGGCCTGTGTATTTGAGGCCGCTCGCAGATAAGCACCGCGCCATTCATTTATGAGGTTTGGCGTAAGCACGCTGGTGAGCTGCAGGTTTATACCCTGGTTGCGGGCCACCTGTTTTGATGAGAATCCCGGCGGTGTGACCTGTGATCCAATTCCGTTGGTATCACCGTCTTGATAGATGTAGCGCCCGTTGAGACTATGTTTGTCGCTGAGTCGATGATCGACCCGGAATGAAGTCTGCCAATCGTCAAAAGAGAATGAAGTCGCACCAGTTAAGGAACCGAGAGGCACGTTGAAGCTTTGTCCGTTGGCGATGAACGAAGCGGAGGTCCCAATCGGAGTCTGTGCGGCGGGAAGGAACCTTAACAACGCGGCGACCTGCGGCCGATTCCCAGCTGCAGCCTGGAGGACCTGGCGGCCCGCTTCTGTGGGCGCGCCACGAAGGGTAGCGCCAGTGCCAAGTTGGCGGTCATACCATCGCTGAAGGGAGAAAAAGAAAAATGTTCGATCCTTCCCGCTGATGTAGGAGCGCCCACCTTCGCCGAAGCGCGGCAGGTGAAGTGGACCACCTACTGTTCCGCCGAGCTGGTTTTCAACGCGAAACGGGGCGTGTCTCAGGGACTGGTCAGTGGCATTGGGGTTACAAAAACCGGCCGCCTTGTTGGTGTTGCTGCAAGAGTTCAGAGCGTTGCCATTGTAGAACCAGAAAGCAGAACCGTGATAGCCGTTCGTTCCGCTTTTCGTGATGGCGTTAAATACAGAGCTTCCATTTCTTCCGTACTCTGCGGTGAACTGGTTGGTCAGTAGCCTTACTT
>JBHENP010000100.1:10046-10792 GCA_046261995.1 Pyrinomonadaceae bacterium | reverse complement strand
GTGTGGGAAGTGGTGTTGGTAGCTCCGGCAACTGAGCCATCAGCTTTGCCGAGTCGTACCATCAAATTTCCGTAGTAGAGAGGATCTGCGAGCTTGGTACGAGCTTCGTCAGCCATCAAACCCTTAGCGCGCCGCAATTCGTGAAAATAGGACACCATTTTATCGAAGTCAGGCGCGCGCTTGTGATCTATCACTTCAACGCCACTGAGATTGGCGCGCTCCCGTTCCGCGGTCTCGCGTATTGTAGACTCATCTCCGAGTAGCGTTATTCGCGCAATGCCATTGCGAGAACATACAGCAGCCGCCACCACCGTGCGCGGGTCGTTACCTTCAGGCAGGACAATGTGTTGCGGATTTCCGGCGGCACGCTGCCGGATTCGTTCGAGTACGTCCATAAAATGAGTTGATCCCTAGAAATGCTTAGCCGCGGATTCACGCGGAGGAATGCGGATCAGATCAAAAGCGAGGAGGGAGTCTAACCAACTCGGAATGAGAGAACAAGTGTCGCTCAACTAGCGCCGGAGGCGCGGCAGAAGGTAGCCAGGGGCAAGCGGCTTTCGCGCGCCACCTGGATCATTCCAATAAACATAAAGGCGCCCTGAAAAGGGCGCGGCAACCATCCTCAAAACATGCGTTCGTCGTACTCGATTCTAACTTCAAGCTTTTCCCAAGACCGAGCTCCAATATTTCTTTACGCCCTCTCAGGGCGGGCCTCAGTCATAACCAACCAGGGTCGGCTCGCCAAG
>JBHENP010000100.1:0-10036 GCA_046261995.1 Pyrinomonadaceae bacterium | reverse complement strand
GTTTTGGACCTGCAGAGATTCATTTTAGCGAAGTTCTTTGCGCCCTTTTCTGGGCGGGCGTGTTCTGGACGTAACGCAGGGGCGGCGCGCAAAGCCGCTTGCCCTTGGCTACCTTCTGCCGCGCCTCCGGCGCTGGCTCAGTCGCTCCGCCGTCGGCCAGCGTGTAACGGGCGCGGTTTGAGTCGAGTCCGAGTCGTGTTAAGTTTAGTCACCGACTTGAAATAGTTTTGCCAGCCTCCATCACTTCTAAGTTTAGGAGAAAATTATGTCAGCTCTTCAAACACGGCGGCGAATGAAGAATGTGTTGCTCTTCATTCCCAACCTGATCCTGCTTTGCGCACGTCTGATGACCGATTCTCGTGTGCCCGGAACTGAAAGAGCCCTGGTAGCTGGCGCCGTGCTCTACGCCATCATTCCGTTGGATTTGATTCCGGACATGATTCCCTTTGTGGGCCAAATTGATGATGCGTATTTGATTGCTGTGACGCTATTGCGACTTGTAGAGCGCACCGACGCGAGAGTTGTGCGAGAACATTGGAGCGGTGGCGGAGATGTGGTGGAGCTTATTGAGGCGACCTCCCTGCTGACCGCCAAGTTATTGCCGAAGAGTATTCGCAGGATATTAACTTCGCGTGTGCAAGTTGCGCCTGATCGAGGCGAGGCTGCAAAGGGTTTGCGAAGGCCACTGCTGGAGGTGCAACCGGAAGTCGAAAACAAGCCCCGTGCTGCGAGTGAATGAAGCAACGAAGCTCTCACGTGGTGATCTTCAAGGCGCCGAGCAGCTTCTCGTGAATGCCGCCAAAACCACCGTTAGACATGATAGCCACGACATCCCCCTCTCGCATCTCCGGAACTAGTTGTTTTATTATTTCATCCGCCCCTGGCAAGGCGAACGCCGGCTTATCGAGTTTCGAAATATCTGCGATAAGCTGGTCCGTATCAAGCGCCCGTCCTTTTTCCATTACTTTCCCACTGTCAAAGACATTTGCAATCAACACATAGTCGGCGGACTCGAACGCTTGCGCGTACTGGTCCTGGAACACGGCTAGTCGCGACGACCACGAACGAGGCTCAAAGACTGCGATCAAACGTCGTTGCGGATACTTGTTGCGCAAAGCGCGCAGGGTTTCCCGCACGGCGGTAGGATGATGTGCGAAGTCGTCAATTACAGTGATGCCGCGCTCTTCCCCCCGAATCTCTGCGCGACGACGCACGTTCTTAAAGCTTGCCAGGGCTGCGACTATTGAATCACGCTCGAGGCCCCAGGCATCTGCCGCCACAATTACTGCGAGGCAGTTGAGCAAATTAAACTCGCCAATCAGCGGCGTCTGAAACCGGCCCCACTGTTTACCTTCGCGAAACACTGTGAAGCTGGACATGTCGCCTGCGTAGTTCGCGTCTCTAATCTGCCATTTCGCTTCGTCACAGGTCCCGAACGTTTCCAGTTGCGTAAAGAGTCGGGAACCCATTGAGGCAACAACGTCACGCACGACAGCGCTGTCCCAAAAAGCAATCAGCCGCCCATTGCCGGGAATCAAGTTCATGAATCTCCGAAAGGCAAGCTTCACCGCAGCCAGGTCAGGATAGATGTCAGCATGGTCGAACTCGATGTTGTTGACGATGCCAATTTCCGGCAGGTAGTGCATGAACTTCGGACCCTTGTCGAAATAGGCTGTGTCGTACTCATCGCCCTCAATGATGAAATAGTCGCTATCTGTCACTCTAAAACTTACGCCGAAGTTTTGGGCGACGCCGCCGATCAGAAACCCGGGATTAAGGCCGCCCTGGTCCATCACCCAGGCAGCGATGCTCGTTGAGGTAGTTTTGCCGTGGGTGCCGGCTACGACCAGCGAACGACGGCCGCGAATGAATTCTTCCTTTACCACTTCCGCCTGCGATCGATAGCTGAGCCTAAGTTTCAGCGTTTCTTCCACCTCGGCATTCCCTCGCGGAATCGCATTCCCCACAATCACAAGATCAGGAGCGGGCCGCAGGTGCTCAGATCGGTAGCCTTGATTGACCGTTATGCCCAGAGCTTCAAGCATCGTAGACATAGGCGGGATAGACATTTTCATCTGAGCCGGTTACGCGATGCCCCATCCCTTTTAGCATCCCGGCCAAAGCGGCCATTGCCGTCCCGCAGATTCCAATTAGGTGATAGTGCATTTGGAGTTGGAAACTAAGCTCGGTATCAAAGCAGAAAATTAGTCCAAGTGGCTTAAGCGAAAACTACATGTCCCATGTCCTAAAAAAGTGAGGAGGGCATCACGATCCGGTCGAACTCTGTAATTTGGTTTTCATTTCCAGGCCAGCATCTTTTCGATCGGCGTTCGTCATGCGACTAGTTTCATACCATTCAACCGTGCGCCGCAGGCCTTCCTCCAACAGCATCTGCGCCTCAAATCCGAATCTTTCCAACGCCCGCGAAACGTCGAGCCGACGTCGGGGTTGCCCGTCTGGCTTATCAAGCTGCCAACGAATTTCACCTTCAAACCGGGTAAGCTGCGCGACCAGTTTTACCAGTTCAGAGATGGTGATTTCGCTACCCGTGCCGAGGTTGACAGGTTCGCTCTCGTTATAAGCAGCCGCCGCCCGCAGCACTCCCTCGGCGCAGTCTGCTACATAAAGAAACTCACGCGAGGCGCGACCAGTTCCCCATGCTTCCACGAATTCGGCACCCTTCTCTCTAGCTTCAATGCATTTGCGAATCAACGCCGGAATGACATGAGATGTTTGGGGGTCGAAGTTGTCTCCGGGCCCATACAGGTTAGCCGGCAAGAGGAAAATTGTATTGAAGCCATACTGCTGCCGGTAGCTCTGCGCCTGGACCAGCATCATTTTTTTGGCGAGTCCATATGGAGCGTTGGTTTTCTCCGGGTAACCGTTCCATAAATCCTCTTCCTTAAAAGGTGTGGCTGTGTGTTTCGGATAGGCGCACACCGTACCTACGGCGACCAATTTCTTCACTCCCTGTAGTCGCGACTGTTCGATGATCTGCGCACCCATCATCAAGTTCTCGTAGAAAAATCTGCCGGGCTGTTTTTGATTTGCACCAATTCCTCCCACCACGGCCGCCAGATGTATGACTAAGTCCGGCCGAGTGTCAGTCAGCATGCGTTTGATCTCCGACCCCTCGACCAGATCGTATTCGGCCTTACGCGGAGCAAGCACCTCGAGATTCCCATATTGCCGCAACCGCGCAACGATATAGCGTCCTAGAAAACCTGCACCACCTGTCACGACGACTCGCTCAAAGGGGAAGTCATTTTTGAACTTTTGCATGTTCTTCGTATTGATTGCTTTGATCTGATAAACGGATCATCAGTCCGTGCGAACAGACGAGACCGCTCTGGCTGGATCAGTATCGCCGAAAGCCCCCTTTTGATCCTGACCGACCAGTGAGACGTCGGCCTCGACCATTATCCGCACGAGTCCGCTGAAGGTCACCTCAGGCTGCCAGCCGAGCTCGCGCTTGGCTTTGCCGGCATCGCCAATTAGCAGGTCAACTTCCGTGGGCCTTAAATATTTAGGGTCGAGCTCGACGTAATCGCGCCAATCCAGGTCGACGTGCGAGAAAGCCTCAGTCAAAAACTCTTCAACCGAATGCGTTTCGCCGGTTGCAATGACGTAATCTTGGGCCCGGTCCTGCTGAAGCATTAACCACATTGCTTCCACGTATTCCCGGGCATAGCCCCAATCGCGTTTCGCATCCAGGTTTCCCAGGTAGAGCTTTTCTTGCCGCCCGGCTTTGATCCGGGCCGCTGCTCGCGAGATCTTCCGGGTAACAAACGTCTCGCCACGGCGCGGGCTTTCGTGATTGAAGAGAATACCGCTGCAGGCAAAGATACCGTAAGACTCACGATAATTAACGGTCATCCAATGGGCGTATAGTTTGGCGGCGCCGTATGGACTGCGAGGGCAAAAGGGCGTGGTTTCGCGTTGTGGCACCTCTAGAACTTTGCCAAACATTTCCGAACTGCTTGCCTGGTAGAACTTTGATTTAGCGCCGATCTCGCGAATCGCTTCCAGTATACGAACGGTACTTAGGCCCGTCACATCTGCTGTGTATTCGGGAATATCGAAACTGACTCGAACGTGACTCTGAGCAGCCAGGTGATAAATCTCATCAGGCTGAATGCTGTAGATCAGCTTGAGGAGATTGGTTGAGTCAGCGGTATCACCATAGTGTAAAAAAAGCCGCACCCCGTTAAGGTGCGGATCTTTGTAGAGGTGATCGATGCGCCCGGTATTAAAGGTCGAGGCACGACGGATAACTCCATGGACCTCATAACCTTTTTCGAGCAGAAATTCGGCAAGGTAGGATCCGTCCTGTCCGGTGATTCCTGTAATCAGTGCCTTGTTCACCCGAAGAGAGTCTACCTTTCAGTCAGATCGATCGTCGCTGCATTGATCCTACGCGAGCGCAATTTTCGAGGCGGGAAGCGGTTGTTAACTGCCGCCCTCCGACCCCGGGCATCATATCTCCAATCTCACTTTGCTCGAAGCGGGCGACTCAGCCGTCGCGTAAGGCGCGCTTAAGATCGGCAGCGTGCAGTTTTAGTGTCTGCTCGACTTCTTCGTTATCGCCGCCGCGAAACAGTCTCACTGTTCTTTGCAGAGTGAGCAGGAAGCAACTGGTCAACAAGTTAACGATCACGTTGGATCTCGGTAGGCAGAGTCTTTGAAAGTTCAGAAAAGCAACTGTCTGCACCGCCATTTTCTTTTGTTTGTCCCACCGCCGCAGTGAACTCTTGGCTCCGTGATGCATCACCAATGCTTCGGGCTCAAACACCAGTCGCCATCCGGCCCTTACCATTCGGAGGCACCACTCAAAGTCTTCGGCGTACATGTGGAATCGCGAATCGAACCCTCCTACCTCGTCAATCATTTGACGTTTGGCCAGGATCGCGGCTCCGCTCAACATGTTTACGTCTCGCTTGCGATCGTGATCCCAAAATTCCCCTAGCAGGAGTTCGCCGCGAAGACGCCGGGGCATCAGCAAATAGAGCCGCAAGCCGGATACGAGGGAAGCCCAGGCGGTAGGTGGATTGCGCCAGACACTGAGCTGGAGAGACCCATCGGAGTTCAGTAATCGAGGAGCGCACGCGCCGATCCGATCGTCCGATCGCAATGTGGAGATTAGCTTATCGCAGGTGCCGGCCCGTAGTTCTGCGTCCGAGTTGAGCAGGAACACCATCGTAGAATCACTGGCCGCGAAAGCCTGATTATTGGCGCCGCCAAAACCGACGTTGCTCGAGTTTTCGATCAGGGTCAACTTTACCGTGCCCAATTGCTTGGCCAATTCCGGTGAGCGCAACCAATCAATGCTGTCATCACTTGAGGCGTTATCTACAACGAGAATCTCATACGAAACTGCCGGTGGATATTCGAAGATACTTTCGATGCAGTCTCGCAGCAGACTTCCGCCGTTCCAATTGACTATTACGAATGACAGCTCAACGGCCAAGGCTTTTCTTACCCCCTGCGTTGTTCCGACCGCTCGCACGACGGACTGGAACAATTTTCCTCAAGGCAACAACTCGCCGACATTCCAGTTGACGAGGATAAGGATAGCTCCACCTTCACTCAACCACGTGCTCAGGCAAGCAAGTCCTTAACGGCGCTTCGGAAGCCGTTCGAATAAAGATGATAGCGCCGTGACAGGAGTTCTCCGATAACGCAACGGACGCGGCTAAGCCTTCCGTCGGGCAGATGCGCGCGCGCTCGCAAATGCTCAAGCCTCGCCTCCAGTCTCGATAAAGCATCGTCGCTCTTATAAGCGTCGCAGTGTTCTGACAGGCGATGGTGGGCTTTGGTTCCAATCTCTATCATCTCCTGGTAGGAGTTCTTGCGCCTCATTGCTTCCTTAACGCCACCGAGTTCAGCTGCACCGGACTCGAGTGCTTTCCTTTCCTTCGCGCCTATCTGCTGGAGCGCGTGTTGCCGGTACTTAATGAGCTTCTCCTCGATAAAAGCAACGTCGGCCACCGAAGCGATCATCAGGGCGATCCAGCCGTCGTGAATCAGCGCGAGATTGGTGGGGATTTCGAGTACGAGGTTTTTGAACACACTACGGAAAGCCATCGTGGCGCCAGTCACAGTCCACCCCGGCAACAGTACGTCGAGGACTCGGCCCGTTCGCACCAACTGCCGGTGAATATTGTCGAAGCCGACACTGTCCCAAAGGCTATAGCCGAGAGGTTGCAAATCTTCATCCACCACTTCCGCGTCCGTGAAGACCAGACCCACTTTGAGATTACGGAGAAAACAATCCTCGATCCGACTCAGCTTTTCTGGAAGCCAAACGTCGTCCTGATCAGAAAGCGCGATGACATCGCCTTCGCAGAGTCTGATTGCGCGTTCGAAGTTTTTTGTTGAGCCGACATTCTGTTCGCTGACATGAAGGCGCACGGGGAAGGGCGCCAAGGCCGCAAAGCCAATCACGATTTCGCAGGTCGCATCCGTTGAGTGGTCGTCGCAAACTACCAGTTCATCGGGCGGGCGCGTCTGCTCGGCGAAGCTCGCGAGCTGGTCCCGCAGATAACGCTCACCATTGTAGGTGCACATTGCTATCGAGATCTTTTCAGCCATCGAAACCAAACGCCTGCGATTAACGACAGAAACACCCGATGGACTTACGGAGTTGTCATGCTTGCCTTTGATTGTTATTTTCGAACCAGTACGCAGACAGACTCACTCACGGCTCCTCTCTCTTTCAAAATCGTTCCATCCTCCAACGTGATCGGGCAGGGTAGTGGCACATGAGTTTTAGTCCCGTCCGTTACGATCTCCACGTCAAGATCGAGGCGCGCCGCCCAGAGGAGTGACAGACATAAAAAGGTTTAGCGCGTGGGAACCGACACCGATATCCTGGAGGTTAAATTCGAACAAGCCCCAACTGGCACCCGAAAAATCCAGGAAAGACAGGATTATCTTCCCGCCGGGTGTGCAAGAGTTGGGTCAAAACCGAGTAGAAGGTCCACCTTGCCATCCTCCTGTTCTATTGTCAGACCCTTAGCGATCTGAAACCGTCAGTCAGTCAGGGGACAAGCTCGCGAGTATTGGAGTGCAATTCAGGCACGACGTCAATCCCCAGATCATTGCGGTTGTCCTTACTGAGCGGCGCTACCGCCACCGGCCCACGATGCGGACTGGTCCGCATAACGGGAGGCGGAATAAAGATCGACTTCTACCATCTCGTCGACTAGTTGTTGGAATGTATGATCCCGCTCCCAACCGAGTGCCCGCTGTGCCTTTGTGGCATCGCCCATAAGGAGATCTACTTCTGCCGGACGATAGAATTGTTGGTCTGTCTTGACGTATTCGCGGTGATCGAGTCCAGCCTTCCTGAAGGCCCGTTCGCAAAACTCACTCACCGTATGCGTTTCGCCGGTAGCTATAACGAAGTCGTCTGCCTCAGCCTGTTGCAGCATCAGGTACATTGCCCGCACGTAGTCAGCGGCGTGACCCCAGTCGCGCTTGGCCTCAAGGTTGCCGAGTCGCAATTCCGTCGCCAGCCCGTTTTTAATGCGTGCAACGGTCGAGGTGATTTTGCGTGTCACAAACTCGTAGCCCCGGCGCGGCGACTCGTGGTTGAAGAGAATCCCGCTGACGCAGTACATGCCGTAAGCTTCGCGGTAGTTGCGAGTCAGATCGAAACCGGCGACCTTGCTAATTCCATACGGCGAACGCGGGTGGAAAGGTGTCTCCTCGTTCTGCGGGGTCTCGCGCACCTTGCCGAACATTTCGGAGGAACCGGCGAAATAAAAACGGCACTGGGGCTGCAACTCACGGAGCGCCGCGAGCATGTAGTGTGTGCCGTTGATGTTGGTATTCATCGTCGAGAAACCGTCAGCAAACGATTCGGCGACGAAGCTCTGCGCCGCCAGGTGATAACACTCGTCAAACTCGTGTTTGGCCAGGACGTGAAAGATCGAGGGGTAGCTTTCGAGGCTCGCCGGGTGCAACGTCACACGGTCGAGCAAGTGCTCGAGGCGAGTGAAGCGTCTGGTCGGATCTTCGAGCGCGACACGGCGAACGAGCCCATGAACCTCGTAGCCATTTGATAGCAGGTGTTCGGCCAGATAGCTGCCGTCCTGCCCGGTGATGCCGGTAATCAGGGCTTTTTTACTCATAGCCCTGGCCCCGGTGCATACATTTCAAAGTCGTTGTCATCCTTGTAAACCTTTCGTCCACGAGCGTGTTAGATTTCAATAAGCATTTCGTCTAATCTGCTCGAGTCGTTCTTGAATTTTCCGGCCCACAGCCTCTGGTGAAAACTCGGAGTTTATAGTTTCCTGCCCGCGCCTGCCGATTCTCTTTGCCAGTTCGGCGTCCTGAACAATTGTTTTCATCCAGTACGTTGCTTGTTCGAGATCAGGTTCAGCCCAGTACTGGTCAGCCTTATATGGACCGTAATCCTGGCCTAGTTTCACTAACTCGTAGTCGATGCCAATGGAATTATCCCGGGTCATGTAGTCAGTGTTACCGGACCAGTTTGTAATTATCGATGGCTTACCGAGGCTCATAGCTTCGGCCGGCCCGAGGCCGAACCCCTCAGAGCGATGCAGTGAGACAAAGCAGTCAGATACACTAATCAGCGAATTAACTTCATCGCGATTCATTACGCGGTCAATCACAAAGACATTCTCCCGACCTTTCATTTCTTCTTGCAACGCTTGTAGCATTGGTTCCTGATAGTCCGGATTGTTGAACTTCATGATCAGGCCCACGCTCGGATCATTGGGCAGGAAAGCATTTTTGAAGGAGCGAAGGATGCCCAACGGGTTCTTCCTCTGCAACACGCTCTTTGTATCAAACATCGCGAGGAATAGAAAACGGTGCTCCGGCAGGCCGAGTTGGCTTTTGGAGAAGTGCGTGAAATAGCTTAGCCGTACCACGGGGGGAATGCGTACTACGGGAACGGGAGATTTAGGCGAAACCGCATCCCTAATGAACCGGGATGCGGCCCAGACTTCATCGGTAAATTCAAATTCCATCATCCATTCATCGGGGAACTCGGGTAATTCCCAAAACCAGTTACCAATTACATACCGATTGCCGAGGACCTCTGCCGATACCTGTGTCCGCAAATGAAAACTGTTGTCAGGGTTAACGCATACTAAAGTAATATCGTACCGAGAGAGGCGAACCTCTTTGTGCGACCATGAATAATCTCGGTGCCGGGAATAATTACCACGCTCGACATTGATCACGTTGAACGGTATCTGCACGGACTCAAATGCTGACGCCATTCCGCGGGCGACTACTCCAAGACCCATTTCGGCCCTGATGTAACCCACCAGATTAACCCCTGGAGCGACACTGGCGGAGAGTTGTGCGGACTTTCTTTTAAATCGAAAGTGCCTTTTAGCCCGGAGCAGTCTTGCTAATTTGGCTCTATTGAGCCACTCGTGAATGGTTGTTTTCAGCGGCAGCGGCAATAGCGAAGCCAGGGCACCTTTAATCCCTCCAGTTTTCGACGAATTTTCCAACCTTAGTAGTTTTCCCTGCCGCACCACGAGCCATAAGATACGGGCTGCCTGATTTTCAATCCGCAATTCTCATAAAGCCCGCTTACATAGTTCTCATCGTAACCGATCGCCAATTCTGGCTTTTCGCGGGAGACGGCCCGGGCGGGCCCAATTTTGTGGCTTAGATTAATATTGCTTCTACCCAATTCGACAAGACGCAATGATTCACCATTGAGCAGAAAGAATGAGATGAGGCACCGGCCTCCGGTCCTCAGCACTCGCGCGATCTCACTTAGGTAGTTCTCCACTTCCGCAGGAAGCATATGGGTAAAGACCGAATTGAGAACCACAAAATCAAACTGTTCATCGGGGAAGGGAAATCGATACTCCGCTGCTTTGTATTTACCCTCAGGATTGTAAAGATCGTTATAAACGTCGATCAACTGGAATTTAAAATTCGCATGCTTACTCGTGTACTTCTCCGTACACCAATCCACGCCGCTCTTTACTATGTCCATCCCCAAATAGCTTCCCTGTTCACTCAAATAGCGAGTGAGCGGTAG
>JBHENP010000099.1:0-11064 GCA_046261995.1 Pyrinomonadaceae bacterium | reverse complement strand
CTCGCGGACAGCGTGCGCTCCAATCTGCGCGAGGTAGACACGGCGGTCCGATACGGTGGAGATGAGTTTGTTGTCATTCTTCCGCAGGCAAATATTCAGGGTGGTCTAGTCGTGGCCGAGCGCCTGCGAGCCCGAGTTGAGCAAATCGAGGTGCCTGGATTTGGGCGGCTGAGTGCATCCCTGGGACTCTCCACCTTCCCCGTCCATGGTTCGAGCCGGGATACTCTCATACAAGCTGCTGATCGAGCCCTTTATACCTCGAAGGAATTAGGCCGCAATCGAATCAGCACGCCTCCAGACGATTTCCGATCTTCGGCTACGCCAGACGACCAGAAGGCTGACTTAATTCAAAAAGCATAGCCATCGCACCCGCGAAACCGAGTACCGGTTGAGGCTGCGTCAAATCAAAAGATACGTCCGCCAACTCCTACCGATCATAAAACCCTTAAAAGGTTCGACGCAAAATCGGAAATTGTCAATTGGAAATCGGCAATGGCTGTGGCGTCTGGCGTCTCGACGCAAAATCGCGCATCATAAAGCTCCAAGGCTTTATAGAGATTTAATCGGATTGCGTCGTGCTCTAGCTCATGGATGACCTGCGAAAATTTGCCCGATATTTCCTCCCTTACAAGATCTCGCTGATCACCGGCATTCTTTGCATATTCGCCAGCGTAGTCTTCAACCTAACCATTCCTCTCTTCGTCGGCCAGGCAGTGGATGAAAACTGGTCCGAAGCCTCCTGGTCTAAGTTGACTGTGTCGGCGCTAAAAGTGCTGGCTGCAAGTGTGGCTAGCGGTACGTTTTTGTTTCTCCAACGCCGCATCCTTATTGGCATGTCGCGTCACATGGAATACGACTTGCGCAGGGATTTTTACGCTCATCTCGTCAACCAACCGCTCTCTTTTTTCCAGGAACATCGTACCGGCGATCTGATGGCTCGGGCGTCCAACGATCTCGCAGCCGTGCGTCAACTCGCTGGTCCCATGATCATGTACACAGTGCAGACGATTTTAGTGGTGCTGCTAGTGCTACCGCTGATGCTGATGATCAACTGGTGGCTCACGCTACTCCTATTTGTAACCATGCCCTTAGTCTCGTTGACCGTTAAATTCTTCGGTCAACAGGTTCACATCCGTTTCGAAAAGATCCAGGAGTTCTTTGCCCACATTACGGCACGAGCACAGGAAAACTTTACCGGTGTCCGTGTGGTGCGAGCTTATGCGCAGGAAGGGGCTGAAATTGCCGCCTTCAACGAATTGAACCGGCAGTTCGCAGAGAAAAACCTCAGCCTGGTTAGAATCGATGCCTTAATGCGTCCCTTAATGACGTTTCTAATTGGAATCGGTTTCGTTCTCATTATCTGGGCCGGTGTCCCGTTGGCAATTCGAGGAGAGATCAGTGTGGGCGAGTTCACTGTTTTCAATATGTATCTGATGCGCCTCATCTGGCCGCTGATCGCGCTCGGCTACGTAGTGAACCTCTATCAGCGGGGTACGGCGAGCTTAAAGAGGATGAATACCATCTGGGCGATAGAGCCGGCAATCGGCGACGCTCCTGAAGTTCGGCAGCAAAAAACGATTGCCGGTGAGATTGAGTTTCGCAACCTGACCTTCAGTTATCGTCCCGACCATGAACCTATACTGCGTGACATCGACCTGCGAATACCTGCCGGACAGTCGGTCGCGTTTGTCGGACGGACTGGAAGCGGCAAATCCACTCTGGTTAACCTAATTCCGCGACTCATCGAAGCGCCGGAAGACACTGTCTTTATCGATGGCGTTCCGGTGAAGGATTATTCGCTCGCTCAATTACGCTCGAGTATCGGCTATGTTCCCCAGGAAACCTTCCTCTTCAGTGATTCGCTTGCGGAAAACATCGCTTTTGGGGTCGAGAAAGCAGAACGCGCCGAGGTCGAGTGGGTGGCCGAGATGGCGGGCCTGGCAGACGATATTAAAGCGTTCCCCGATGGTTTCGACACTTTGGTTGGCGAGAGAGGTATCACTCTCTCAGGAGGTCAGAAGCAACGAACCGCCATCGCGCGCGCCGTATTGCGCGAGCCGAAGATTCTGATCCTCGACGACGCGCTGTCCTCGGTCGACACCTATACGGAAGAGAAGATCCTGGGCCGACTGCGGGGCGTGATGCGCGATCGCACAAGCCTGATCGTTTCGCATCGCATTTCGACCGTACGCGATGCGGACCGCATTTGCGTACTCGACGAAGGACGCATTGTCGAGCAGGGCACACATCATGAGTTGTTGGCGCTTGGCGGCGAGTATGCGGATCTTCACGAACGACAGCTGCTCGAAGAAGAACTGGCCGCGACCTAACTCATTGACGATTGCCAACTGCCAGTTGCCGACTGGCGATTTGTACTGGTCGGTTCTTGATTTTTCAAAGGGGCCATTTTGGCATCAGGTGCTTTTCTCTCATTCACACCGTGGCTTTAGCCCGGTAACGCAAGGGGGCCAAATCAAGTCTTAGGAACGTTTCAACCGCAATAACATACTGACTCAGTTCCGGTACGGCTGTGCCGCCGGATGTGTGGCGGTGGCTATGCCCCGCCGTCCAGCTGGCTGTATCACTGGCTGTGCCCCAGGTGCGGGCTTGCCCCCTTGGGTGAGTTGCGTGATTTCCGCCGCCAACTGATGCTGAATTGAGATCGCAGAAACGTCCTCGCGAAGGACAAGAGGGCCAAGCCCGCACCATGGGCGCAGCCCGGTGAGACGGAGCAAGGCTCCGGCGGGGCATAGCCACCGCCACACATCCGGCGGCGAAGCCGTACCCGGAACTGAGTCATGTCATGGCCGTTTCAACGGTTCTCTTACCTTGGAACGCGCTCAGAAGCACCGGGCTAAACCCGCGGTGTGAATGAGAAGGTTACCAGTACAAACCGACCTAGGTAATTACTGGATCGGAGACCGTCGTATGAAACCAATTAACCAGAGCACACACCCGAGCGTCGATGCGCGTTATCGCATCTTGCTGATCATATGGTTTGCGCTTCTCTCAGCCGTCGGCCTTTATTTCATGGTGGCGCAGCTTGTGCAACCGTCCGAGGTTGATTCGGCCCAAAACAAGATGCTGACGATCATCCTCTCGGGAATGGGAGCTTTCCTGGTCGTGGCCTCGTTTGCTGTCAAACGGAGATTTTTAAAGCAGTCCGTCGAACGGCAGGAGATTGCGCTGGTCCAGACTGGCTTCATCGTGGCAGTTGCCATGTGCGAGGCCGGTGCGCTTTTCGGACTGGTGGATCTTATGGTCACCGGGAATCGCTATTACTTTGTCGTGATGATGATTGGCGCCTTGGGAATTCTGTTTCACTTTCCGCGCCGTGATGACTTGCTGAGTGCGACGTACAAAAACCGCCCGGATACTGGAGAGCCCCTGGGATAATGTCAACGGCCGTAAAACAATTCCACGAAGAAGAGGCAATCGGGAAGACCTACGATTTTCAGATTGCCCGCCGGCTGCTGAGGTATCTCCGGCCTTACCTGCGGCTGCTGATTCCGGCGTTGCTTCTGACCCTGCTGCTTAATCTGCTGGGTATTCTGCAACCGAAGTTTACCCAGTATGCAATTGACTGGCACATCCTGCCGCGAGTGACTGACGGTCTAATGATGCTGGTAGGTTTGTTCTTTGGTGTTCAGTTCCTGCGGTTAATTTTCTCTTACCTGCAGGCTGTCTTGCTCAACACGGTGGGGCAGTACGTGATGTTTGACATCCGTCGTGAACTCTACGACAAGCTGCAACACCAGGAGGTGGCTTACTACGATCGTAATCCAGTTGGCCGGATCATGACGCGTCTCACCAATGACGTTGATTCCTTGAACGAGCTCTTCACGGCCGGGGTCACCGATGTACTCGGGGATGTGGTCATGATCATCGCCATCATCGGGGTGATGTTATGGATGGACGTGCGGCTAACCCTAGTGACGTTGTTGACCGTGCCGATGCTTTTTGCTGCCACCACCTGGTTCCGCAAAGGCGCGCGGCGCGGTTATGACATGGTGAGGACGCGGATCGCGCGCATCAACGCATTTCTTCAGGAACACTTCGCCGGCGCGCAGACAGTGCAGATCTTCAATGCCGAAGCCAAGTCACTGCACAAGTTTGATGTAATCAACGACGATTATCGCAGAGCCAACATTGACACGATTTTCTTTTATGCCGTCTTTTTTCCTCTGGTCGATTTCATCGGCGCAGTCGGGATTGCCTTGGTGATCTGGTATGGAGGGTATCGGGTAATGAACGGAGCGCTGAGCCTGGGCGCGCTGGTCGCCTTCATCCAGTATTCAGGCTTTCTCTTCCAGCCGATACGCGACCTTTCGGATAAGTACAATGTGCTGCAAGCGGCGGTCGTAGCTTCGCACCGAATCTTCAAGACGCTCGATCTGCCGATCGCCATCAAGACTCCTGAGAAGTCACTGAAGTCGGGGCGGGCGCGCGGGTACATCGAATTTCAGAATGTTTGGTTCGCTTACAAAGATGAGGACTGGGTGCTGAAGGATGTTTCCTTTGCGGTAAGTCCGGGACAATCGGTTGCGCTCGTGGGCCACACGGGATCGGGCAAAACCACCATCACAAACCTTCTGATGCGCTTCTACGACATCCAGCGTGGTCGTATTCTGCTGGACGGAGTGGACCTTCGCGATTGGGACCTGCAATCGCTGCGCGAAAACTTCGCAGTCGTGCTCCAGGACATTTTTCTTTTTAGCGGCACTGTGGAGAGCAACATTCGACTGGGCCGTGAAGATATCTCCGACGAGCGAGTCACCTGGGCGGCGAGGGAAGTTCATGCCAACAAATTCATCGAGCGTTTGAAGGAAAGTTACCGGACGGAAGTCAAAGAGCGCGGAGCCGGGCTTTCTGTTGGGCAAAAGCAACTGATTTCGTTTGCTCGCGCCCTGGCGTTTGATCCGGCTCTGCTGATTCTAGACGAAGCTACTAGCTCCATTGACACGGAGACCGAGCAACTGATTCAGCAAGCCATCGAGCGGGTAATGCGGGATCGGACCGCGATCGTTGTGGCTCACCGTCTCTCGACCGTGCAGAGAGCAAATCAAATCATCGTGCTTCATCACGGTGAGATTCGCGAGCAAGGCACACACCAGGAGTTGCTCGCCCAGCGGGGACTTTACTGGATGCTCTACAAGCTTCAATATGCCGATGGTGCACGAGCGGAACCTGTCACCCTACCAACCGAGGAAGAAGAGCCGGCGCCGGTTAGCCGGCTGCAATTCAGCGAGTAGTTTTCGTAGGGATTGTGTGAAGAGTCCAGAACCTCCCGGTATTTTGCAGTCAGGAAGGCGGACCCTGTCCCCGCCTCAAGGTTGAAAGGCAGCGCAAGAGCGGGGACAGGGTCCGCCTTCCTGACTGCAATTTAGCCAAGCTTGAGCAATCCTTTTGGGAGAATGTTCATGAGATCAAAAACTAAGGTGCGACTGTTTTCATTTTTGGCCGTTGCGCTGGTGGGGTTGCTGCATCCCCAAATTGCTGAATTGAGAAGCGAGCAGAATAGTGGTTTGAGGTTTGCGATTTCCTATCCGGAAACGAGTAACAAAGAGCCGTTGGACGGACGCGTACTGTTGCTCGTCTCAACGGACAGTTCCCGAGAGCCGCGCTTTCAAATCAGCGAAGACCTGACAACTCAGCAGGTATTTGGGATTGATGTGGAGGGGCTGAAACCAAGTCAAGAAGCCATGGTGACGGAAAATGCGTTCGGCTATCCGGTGAGGAGCCTCGCGCAGGTGCCTCGCGGCGAATACACAGTGCAGGCACTGCTCCATCGCTATGAAACATTCAAACGATCTGATGGTCACACCGTGAAGCTGCCTATGGATCGCGGCGAAGGCCAGCAATGGAACCGCGCTCCGGGAAATCTCTACAGCACTCCGCGAAAGATAACTATCGACCCGCAGAAGTCTGACACGATCAAGATCCTCCTGGACAAAGTGATTCCACCTATCGTGCCGCCCAAGGATACGAAGTACATCAAGCACGTTAAGATGCAGAGCAAACTGCTCTCCGATTTCTGGGGCCGGCCAATGTACCTGGGCGCAAACATCTTGTTGCCGGAAGGTTTCGATTCGCACCCAACCGTTCGCTACCCTCTGGTCATCTTCCACGGCCACTTCCCGGCCGACTTTGGTGGCTTTCGCGAGACGCCTCCCGATCCAAACTTGAAACCCGAGTACAGCGACAGGTTCAAACTGGAAGGCTACAACAAGATTGTTCAGGAGCAGGCCCACCAGTTTTATAAAGAATGGACTGGTCCAAATTTTCCTCGCATGATCATCATCGAGATACAGCATGCGAACCCTTACTACGACGACTCATACGCAGTGAACTCGGCCAACCTCGGGCCGTATGGCGACGCGATCACATACGAACTGGTGCCTTTTATCGAAAAGCAATTTCGCGGCATCGGGAAAGGCTGGGCGCGTTTCATGTATGGCGGCTCGACCGGCGGATGGGAAGCCCTGGCGGCACAGATCTTTTATCCCGACGAATATAACGGCGCCTGGGGCGCTTGTCCGGATCCGATAGATTTCCGCGCCTACACCGTAGTCAACATCTATGAGCACAAGAATGCTTACCGCGCCGACAGCAAGTGGAAACAAACCCCACGGCCCGGCAAACGCAACTACCTGGGCGAGCTGGCAGCAACCATCGAAGAGATGAACTACATGGAACTGGCACTCGGAACCAAAAGTCGTTCGGGTGGCCAGTGGGACATTTGGGAGGCGGTGTATTCGCCTGTTGGTACGGATGGTTATCCTAAACCGATTTGGAACAAGGTGACCGGGGAGATCGACCACGCTGTCGCCGCCCACTGGCGGGAAAACTACGATCTGGGCCACATTCTCAAGCGCGACTGGAGCAAGATTGGACCAAAGCTAGCCGGTAAGCTTCACATCTACGTGGGCGAGGCCGATAACTATTTCCTCAATGATGCGGTGTATTTGGTCGAGGATTTTCTAAAGACTACAAAGAATCCGCACTACGACGGCGAGGTGGACTATGAACCCAGATCCGAGCACTGCTGGAACGGCGATCACACCAGGCCAAACGCCATCTCGCGTCTCCGCTACCATCAGTTCTACGCTCCGAAGATCGTTGCTCGCATTTTGAAAAGCGCGCCTCCGGGAGCGGACTTAACGAGCTGGAGGTATTAGATGCCATAAAAGCCGTGACCTAGTTACGTGTTCACTGATGCGCCGCGTTTAGATTGGTTGAAATGTCACAAGGAGGCCTCTAAAAGTAATGAAAACTTCGGCCGTACTATTTGTAATCTTTTGGTCCCTCAGTGTTCTCTGTGGCACTCCCGCAACAGCTTCGATTGCGGCCAGGCTCGCACTCACGCAACCTTTGACCGCTAGCAACATGTCTCCTACTCCTCAGCGGACAACTCCTCGCCGCACGGGGCCGCCCTCCCAGGTTCTGTTTGATGATTTTAACTATTCCAAACAGAGAGAGATGACTAAACATGGCTGGATCATTCGCGCCATTGCTGGCTGGCCGGGGGTACCCGGCGCAACCTGGTGGCCTGAAGGCGTGTCGTTCCTGAGAGATCCTGATGAGCGCGGGAACCGTATCTTGCGGATGATATCCGCCACTGCCGGCACTCCGTCGACCACACGCCAGACTCAGATCTGCCATCAGCGCAAATACCTGGAAGGGACATACGCTGCCCGTGTTCGCTTCAGTGATAACCCGATTTCTGGCCCAGGCGGGGATCAACTCGTCGAGAGCTTTTATACTATCAGTCCTCTCAAGGCGCCAATGGATCCAGACTACAGCGAACTCGATTGGGAATATTTGCCCAACGGCGGCTGGGGCATTACCGGACCGACGCTTTACAACACCACTTGGGAGAGTTTTATCCCGGAGCCGAATTGGAAGATGGACAATGTATCCAATAACACGCGCGTCGGGCGGGCGGGATGGCATACATTGGTGACCCAGGTTGGCAATGGCAAGGTGAGGTATTTCCTCGACGGCAAGCAGCAAGCGGAGCACGGCGAGAAGTTTTATCCCGAGTCACTAATGTCAATAAATTTTAATCTCTGGTTTATCAAGGACGGGCTCACCAAAGAACAAGCGGAGCGCCGGTACTATGAGGACATCGATTGGGTGTTCCACGAAGCGGGGGCATTACTGACGCCCGAAGAGGTTGAAGCGCAGGTTGCATCCATGCGCCGGAAGTCTATTAAGTTCCAAGATACCGTGCCGGCGCCTGTCCCGGCATTGATATCACCGTGCGATTTCTGACGCTTTTGCCTGCACACGCGAGCAGTGCCAGCCGATCACCAAGAGCATTCTCAGTAAGCGGCAAACGTGAGTCACGCCTGACGAGGATTCTGTGGCGTGCACGGGATTTGTTCGAAGTCCTTTACTCCGTTAGGACAGAGATGTTTATAGGCCGGGACAGACGAATGCCCTTCGCCGTTGGGAGGGGCGGAATGATATTTGATGAGTACCAACCAAGTTGAGTTCCGCCCCGTCGAACGGCGCCGGACGTGGGATTGGCGTCCGGTGCTATAAACATCCCACCCCTACGGAGTCAAGCCACCCGAATTTAGTCCTATGACCAGAAACTTATTTGTGCCTATTTGTCTGCTGTCGCTGCTCACAACTCTCGAAGTGGCCCCCATCACAGCAAAAACCCTACCGGCTCTAAAGCTTCAACCGCACCGTATCGTGCTCGCCAATGGCAGGTCATTTGATCTCAATCTGCCTGAAGGGTTCGCTATCAGGGTCGCAGCGCAGGGACTAAAGCGAGTGCGCTTCCTTGCGAAGAGCCCGGACGATCGGATCTTCGTCACAGACATGTACGACCTCAGCGACAACAAGAGAGGTGTTGTTTACATCCTTGCCGAGTTCGATCCCGACGGCAAAACTTTCAAGAAGGTAATTTCTTATCTCACCGGTTTACGCAATCCAAACAGCATCGCCTTTTATACTGATCAGCAAGGCGTGAACTGGTTTTACCTGGCGCTGACGGATCGTTTTGGCGCTACATGTATAACGCGCGCGACGAGAAGCCGAGTGAGAGCCTGAGGTGCTTGCTACGTTTCCAGATTATGGGTTGAGTTACAAATACGGCGGCTGGCACCTGGCACGCGTATCATTGATTTCACGCAAAGACGCAAAGAAGATTAGATAGATAATTCAGGTATGCAGCGCCATCTTTTGCGTCTTTGCTCCCTTTGCGTCTTTGCGTGAAATACAAACGTCACTTCCAATACTGGTAGTCGAAACCTTGACCGCCACCCCGAAGGTATGAACATGGAATCCCATACCATCACCAAAATCACTCTGCGATCGACTAATTTCGAGCGAACACGTCGGTTCTACAATCAGCTCTTCGGTTGGAAGTTTCACCAGCACTCCGCCACTTATCTTGGTTTCGAGCCGCCCTCGGGTATAGACGGGGGCTTTCAAAGGGTAGACTCGTTCAAACCCGGTGATTCAGTGCTCATCTATGTCCTGGTTGACGACTTCCAACGCTATCTGAGTCGGATCCCCGAACTTGGTGGAACTTCCGCGGCAGAGGTAGAGGTGGTTCACGGGTATGGTGAATACGTACGATTCTATGATCCCGATGGAAATCGCTTCGCGCTGTGGCGAAAAGCAGTGGGGGGAATAGCTCAAGCAGTTTGGAGCTCAAGTTTGCTTGTTGCATCGGTAAGTCAGCAACCTAAAGGTTGAACTGGCTTTGCCCGAAAAGTCATTGAATGTCGCACAACGACAAGGTTCAAGATGTGAGGAGTAGCTCAACTCACAGAACCGCTTGCGGTAGCCAGCGGATCCTAAGCTCAATCACGTCGTAGATAGTTTTTTGCATACAAATGCTTAATTGATTGACGTGAATCATTAGTCTTGAACTTAGCATCCGCTGGCTACCGCAAGCGGTTCTGTGAGTTGACTGATTCCTACGAACTTGTGCTGCGGTACTATCCAGCTAGCGTCCGCACGACTTTTCAGGCAAAGCTGGTTGAACTCTGAACTTCCGGAGTGGGCCCACTGCCCTGGAAGCCTCTACCTATGAACGCCAGCAAGTCGATAGTAATCACCGGTTCCCGAGACGTCAGTCGCGACGTTGCGCGCGATCTGTTTGAGCAGCATCTTTCGTCACTCTTACATCAAGGTAGAACATGGTTACTCGGAGGTTCTCGCGGGATCGACCAGTGGGCCATGGAGTGGTTATCAGAGCACAATGAATCCTGCTGGATTGTTGTGCCCTACACGAGCGCCCGGCAGCCTAAGTGGCTTCAAACGTGGTTGGAGCAGGTCGATCGAGTGGTGGAGTTGCAACTTCCCAAGCGCAAGAATGCGTCGGCTTACCGGAATCGCTATATGGTGGATCTCTGCGGGATGGTGATCGGCTTTCGCTCTGGAAAGGGATCGGGAACTCTCAGGATTCTAAAATATGCCATGCGCCAACAAAGAGAGGTCCATTCCATTCCGGTGCTTATGAAATCAGACGGCGTGGGTGATGAACCTTCTGCTGTCTCGCCTTTTGATGATTTATCTCCTATGGAGGTCATATGACACGCTTTGTTTCTAAAATTCTGGTACTCCTATACATCTTCCAGATTGCAGGCTTCAAGGTAAGTTACGCGCAATCGAGTCCCGAGACGTCCGGAAGTTAACGTCGAGCTTATCCTAACTCATGGAACGTCTACGACAGTCTGGGCGAGGCTTATATGACGAACGGAGACAAAAAACTGGCGATTACGAACTACAAGGAATCTCTGGAACTGAATCCAAAGCATAGCGGCGGCGCCCAAATGTTGAAAAAGCTTGAAGGCAAATAGCAGGATACACTCAACTTTAACGCAGCGACTGACTACAGAACGAGTGAGAGTATCGCTCAACTACAGAACAGGAAGCGGTAGCGACCTGGCCGTCTCGGTATCACTAACACATTTGAGTCTGTAGTCTGAGAACCGCGTAACACGGCGACTGACTACAGAACCAATGACAGTCTCACTCAACTACAGAACAGGAAGCGGTAGCTACCTGGCCCATGCTACAGACTCATATGTGTTAGTGGTA
>JBHENP010000098.1:0-11144 GCA_046261995.1 Pyrinomonadaceae bacterium | reverse complement strand
GCATCAGGGAAATCAATTTAGCGAATCTGCGCCAGCCGGGAACGGCCATCTATGTTGTCATGTCTGAGAACCAAGCGAGCGAGTACCGAGTTTTGTTGGAGCTACTCTTTGGTTTAGCAGCCATCGAGATGCAAGCTTCAACCCAGAAGAATGCGACGCCAGTTCTGATGGCGTTGGATGAAGCGGGAAATGTATCGCCCCCGAAACTCCAGGACAAGTTGAAGATCGGACGGTTCCGCAATACGCCTTACTTGCTCGGGTTCCAGGATGTTTCTCAAATCAAGAGCAGGTTTCAGGAGAATGGCGGCAAAGCGGTATTGGCCGGCATGAAGAATCAAATCTTCCTCCCGGGTATCGATCCCGATACAGGAGTCTACGCCTCGTCGATGCTTGGCCCTACGACCGTGCTCTCGCGCACGGAGGTGGACGCCACGGGCACAAGTAATGATGCTGAGCGCGTTTCCGAAAGCCGCCGCGATCTCAAGCAAGCGCCAGAATGCGTCGATTGGTCAAGTACCGGCAGGGAATTGCCATCATTGATACGGCCGACCCGATCCTATTTCGCTTTCTGGCAAGAGGCGATGTCGGAGATGTGGCCATACCACCGGAACGCGAGCTAGCGAGCCCCAACCCGTTGGCAGACGCCGTGGCCGCGATGAAGAGAATCAAGGATGCTGAAAAAAGATCGGAAGCTGGAAAACCTACACCGGCACTGCCAGCTAGAGTGGTTGCGACCACAGCGGGCGAGCAGCCACGCTTGATACCGAAGACGACCCGGAACCCTTTAGATCTTGCCCGGCTTAGCGAACCAGAGCTGCCATTCGAGGAGGCAGGTTCATAAATGCGCGGAGTCGAAGGAAAGGCAGGTAAGAGCCGATTTGGCTTTTCGTACGCCCTACTGGCGCTCGCGGTGGTGACGTATCTAGGGGTGTGGGCCTATTCATCTTATGCCGCGGAATGGAAAGCCAAAGCTGCAGCACCCCGAATCGATCCGGTGCTGAAGCTCATCAAAGACTTAAGGCACTATCAAAAAGTCAAAGCTACTTTCCCGTCGAGCTTAAACGAACTGGAAGGCGCTATCTGGAAGCATCCCCTACGACCAAACTTCGGCGCGGACGGGCGTTCTCTCGTGCTCAGCAATTACTATTACTTCTACACATGGTTAAGCCCCATACGTTGCACGCTGTGGGCCATCCCGGTTGGACCACAGACCGACGAGGCCAATACTTACTTTCTTGTCTTGTCCCCTGAGGACAGGGAGAAATGGAAAGGGCCTGCGCTCGAACTGAAAGAAGCGGCCACCGTTTCCGGCACACCGACCTACGCGCAACTCGGCATCCTCGGAATGGTCAAGCAAGATCCTCCGCTGCAAAAGAGAAGGTAACGGCACTCATCATGGGTGTCTTCTTTCACATCCTTTCCACCGGCGCAGGTTCTGGCGCCAGCCGCACCACGCGATACATCGCCGAGCGAGACAAGGACCTGGCTCGGGAAGGGCCAGGCTCACGCCCACTCTTCAGTGAGGATCAGGAAAACCTCTCCTATCACAAAGCCGACCGCGTTCTTGATCCTTATGTAGGACATCCGGAAAAAAGCGATCTGATTCACTTCTCCGTTATGGTTACGGAAGAGGATTACGACAAACTTGGAGCTGACGAAAAGGAGAAGCAGGCTCGTTTCCGAGAGATGATTCGCGAAGGAATGAGGGGCATGGCTGCGGAACTCAATGTCGAAGAGCTTACTTGGGTAGCCGGAATCCACCGCAATACACAAAATCCGCACGCCCACGTCGTGATGAACAAGAATGTGATAGAGCTGGGCACGGAGAGACCCCGAAGGATAGCTCGAATACCGAAGCACTTGCTGCCTTACAGAGACAATCGGGACGGCAATGAAGTCGTCGTTAACGGTCGCATTGGAGACAAGTTCGTTGCGGGTTTGGAGAACCAACAGTCATTCCATCTTAAGTCGAAGGAAAGACAGCCCGAACTTACTCCTGCTGAAATATGGGAACGGCTTTCACGCAAATATCAACAAGCTCAGGAGAAGGCCGACCGCGCCACGCAGGCTCGCTCTTCACAAGAAGGGCGCGAGCCGCGTCAACCCAACCTGGAACCTGGCAGACTTCGTTCGGCGGGTAGCTCACTAGACCTCAGGCAGGTCTCATCTAGTTGGAACCCAGATGCGCATCCACCTGAAGATCGATCGCAAGATCTTCGCTGGGCTCTTGGCAAGCGGTTGGCTTTGGAATTTCGTTTAGCTTTCGCTGAGGTTTGGCATGACCGTGCCATCCAGCACGGAAACAGTTACAGATTTGAGGTAGTCGATCAATCAATTGATGAGGACCGAAAGATTTCAGAGCTGGACGTGCGCCGTCGAGCCGCTGCCCGTGCATCCCGCATAAGCCAGGGAGATCATGCCGGCCGTAATGATGCTATTGAAGTAGATCTTTCTAGGCACGCAGGCACGCTGCGGGAACTGGCGGAGGCGCGCGAGACTAAGATCGCCGCGCTCGGAAAGGACGTCGGCTCACTAACCTCCAACTTAGCGAAAGTGGACCGCAGCATCACCCGTCTCTATGAGATGCCTGCGGAAAAGCAACTGACGCCCCTTCTGTCTCGGCAAACGTTATCGGAACTTCAGGAGCAAGCGGTCAAGCTTAATATGTCCGACCGTGTAGCGGAACTTGAACAACTGAGGCTGGAACTCGCGCGTGAACACCAGGCACCGACGCGCACTGATAGTGAAGCCGCAACACTAGCGGCTCAGCTCAATGTCAGCCGCGCCGACCTCATGGCGAAGGATGCACGGCTAGAGAGCTTTGAAGCTTCGGTCCACCTGAGTACCTATGACGTGGCTAGGGAACGCTGGTCACTTGCTGCTTTAGACAAGCAGAGTTCACGCCGGCGAGAAGACGCCAAACTAATCCCTCAGCGCGCTGCCCGACTCGATCTGCGCGCCCTTGCTCGTATCAATTATTCGGCAACCGGACGGGAACAAGCGGCTGCCGAGGTTGAACACCTGGCATATGTCCGGGGTGAAATCGTTCGCCAGATCGAACAGCGTCGCGAGCCGCTCGTAGCAGATCGTAATCTCTCTGGCGAGATGGTCGAGTTTTTGGAGAACGCCTATGCCGCAGAGCAAAAGTCGCGAATACGGAGCGGCCTGAGTATGCCGGAGCCCAAATACGAGCGCCACCAAATCACCGCGCTCGAAGCGAGCGCGGAAACGCTGAAGGATCCAAAACTTCTTGACGAAGTCCACGAGTGGGAGAAAAACGCATCGAAGACCGAGCCTGAGATCGACTGGGAAGGTAGGGCCGTCGCGAGAGAGATCACATCACATCTAGCTGTAGAGGAACGACGGGAACGCCTCCAGCACTTTCTCGAAAGCAAGAAAGTTGCTTCCCTACTTGTTGGCGAACATCGGACGGGAACACTGCGTGAAGTTGAACCGCGGACGCTAACCGAATACTTAGCCCGAGCCATTACTGAATCCCGCGAGCAGCGAGATTTTCGCCACTCCGTCAAGCTCGCGGCACAGGAGCATCATAGCCGTTTAGCGAGCGACTTTGAAAGAGCTCGGGAATATCACGAAGTTGCAAGTGGGTTGGCTTCAGAAGTAAAGAACCGCGATCCGAAATTTAATGATAAAGAAAGGATCAATCTCGAAATCTATGCAGAACGGCAGAATGATGAGGCGGAAAGAGAAAGTTTTCTGGAGCTAGCACGTCGTAGCAGTCACTCGCAGGAGCAAGAAGTCGCAGCATCCCGCAGCCGCTAATAAGCTCGCATGATCACTGTGGTGTTCTTAAGCAAACGTCAAAGGTGCTTGACGGAGGAGTTCATCGAGTACCGAAGATCGTCTACCCTCTGACGCCGTCGCGTAACGATCTTCCAAGCGTTCCTTGAGTTTGAATAATCTTCTCGATGCGGTTTGAGTAAGGGTTGCATAGCAAATTCCGCGTATTTCGGAATGCACAACGCCATCTCCCTTAAGTGACTTCTCAAGTGTGATGGATGAATTTACCTTATCGCCGATGACAAAGCAGTTGGTGAAGAACGCACCTGGAATGTGTCCGCTATCTCGGATCTCATCAATGTACTTTTCAGCCTGATTTAGTTCCTCGCGTCCGACGCGCGAGTTTCCCTTCTTTAGTTCGAGGAGCAGAACTTTTCTTGTTTGTACCAAACCATCTTGATCAGTGTCCTCCAAGCCCACGGCGCTTATAGTGGATTCAGCGAGCATGAGGAGATCCGGTCGCTTCCGCCAGTTGGGGTAGTCTTCATAAGAACTGCCCGTGCCGAAAACTTTGTTCACCGCATTCTTCAGACTCAGATTCGACGCGTACTCGCTACTCTCAAACTCGGGGCCAAACAGCCAACGTGACTCCGTTACCAGAGGATGAAGCGTATGCAGTTCATCAGTATCTTTTCTTGTGGAAAGAATCTCTATCGCAGTAATAGTTGCGATGCGGCGGTCAATCTCGTCGAGCACCGTCAATGCGTCTTGGGCGGACCATTCGGCGAGCAATCTATCCAACGCTTCTACATCATCACTGGGAAGGGACGAAAGGGTTTTCAGGAGACGCTGACCGCTCTTCGTCTGTTGAAGATTGATAACGGCTTGAACAGCAGTGGACAAGCTCTCGGAATTGATGGTCGGTTCGCGCTCGACGACCGCCTCGACGAACTGAACAATTTCTTCCTTGGCGGACTCGTTGAGAGTGCGTATGTCCGGTAGATTGTCCTCGAAGGCCTTGCGCTTGATTTCGTCTACCTTCTCGCGAGAATAGTCTCGGTACTTGGCTAGCGCGAGGGCGGCAAGAGCGTTGTACAAGGCCGAGCGCTTCTGACCCTTTCGAAATCCAGACCAATCTTGCTCTAACTCCGTCTCCATCCAGTCGCACTTGACCAGAATGGTGAAGCGCCGGCCGAAGGTTGTCCTCGCGTCAATTGGTGTGAGATTACCAAGTGTCCATGATGGCTCGCCGACAAGTCGACCTTGAACCCAAAAAGCAAATCCCTGCTTTTGTTTGGTCCGAGCACTCTTCGCAGTGTCTAGGATGATTACCTCGATGTCGCCGAGACCATCAACGGATAAGCTGACGGGCTCGTCAGCGCCAGGATGACTAGCCAATGACAAAGCCTCGCCGTTCACAGATATCCGAAATCCCGGATCGTGAATGAACCTAGCTGAGATGGTTTCCCTGATCTCATCTGCGTCGGGCAGGTTTCGCTCCACTTTGCCCAGGAGCGTAGTGCCATGTCCTTCCTTGTTTTCTATGTGCTCCGAATCAATCACGAACGGATGCTCTCCACTAGAGAGCCGCACACCGAACGCTGACAGGGTTCCATCTCGCTTAGTTCGAACAGTGTAGCGATCACAAAAACACAACATGGCATGACGTCCGATGCCATTGCGGCCATAGGCGAGTCTGTGTCCCGCGTCAACTCCGATCGGAAACTCCACCCGTTTACCTTTGATGCTTCTCCCGCTGATATCCAAGTTTCATCCATCTCTGCTTGAACTGATCACTGGTCATTCCATGTCCGTTGTCGGAAATCACGATCTCCTGACCAGCCTCAATCGGGATTTTGATTTGCACACTTGTGGCACCGGCATCCCACGCATTTGCCACAAGCTCGGTGAGTGCGTAGTCGGGATCGCGCGCGATGTTGCCTAGGGTTCGCACGAGGTAATCTTCTTCGAAGAGAGACCCTTGGATAATCTGATGTTTTTGTTTCATCTCGTCACTTCAGAGAACGGACCTGGAACTTTTGCGTGGCTCGGTCAAACGAGACACCCAAAAGGATTTATCCGCGTCTCCCGCCCAGTGCCAGTATCGACCTCCCTATCATTATCGAAGCTTATCACAGGCATGCGATCAATGAATTGACGCTAACGGCTTAATAGTGGTGATGTTTGTACAGGAACCTTGTAAGACGTCATTCGGCGCTTGTCCGTAATGGCAGCGTTTTCAATTGAAACCACCAAAGGGCATGAGAAATGACTTCTGACTGATTCTTCCATCCGAGATACCTTGGGCGAGGATAGCAAGGGCGTTAAGTAATGATCTTTACCAACCAAGGTGTGAGAAGAAATTGTGAAAAAAGGTGGGCGCTATTCAAATGGGCGGAGGATAGCAAGGGCGTTAAATAATCTTTACCAACCAAGGTGTGAGAAGAAATCGTGAAAAAAGGTGGGGCGCTATTCAAAATAGCCTACCTGTAAGTCCCAAATTCGGCTCAACACGTGTCACCAGATGTTCATCATCGATCTTCGGATGGTTCACATCATAACTGACTGCATGGCTGACCATTTCAACTGGAAAAGGAGTAAGCAACTCTCTCAACTCCGCAGATTTGGAATCATTACTGAGCCAAATGCTATAAGACTCTGGATGAAGCATTACAGGCATTCTGTCATTTATATGCACTAACTCTGTCAAGGCCGGATAGTTTTAGAAAAGGTCGCCTGCGAATGAGGTCGAGTACCTTCACTCTCCGGCGTAAAAGGCCCGCGAGGGGCCTGGGCTCACCCACGAGCTGGAATTGTTCTAGGATCGAAATGACTACGAACAAAGGCTCCAACCGAGTCCGCTGCAAGCGCTTGTCCACCTCAGCTAAGTTGTTCGGCGGAACCATGGGAATCGGGGGCATCCGGCTAACGGTTATCGGCTGCAATCATGCGTGGAAGCTCATAGGAAGATGCTCCTCAGACTGCTGTGTGCGCTTAATTGCGGATAAGTTGAAACCGTGCGAAAGCACCTTTATCATACTCTTTCACATAATCCCAGATTAATTCCAAATGTAACGCTTATATCATTACAATGGTTGTTTCTGATGCTGTCGAATTCCCATTCCCTCTCTTCAACTTTCCATCGGACGCTTTCTCTTTCCAACCGGGTTCGATTATTCGATCACCACCGGCGGAAGTTCAACGGGGCAAAAGGTTACTTCGATGACACCTTTGCCGGTATAGCCAAGGTATATTCGCACGCTATGCGGCTCCATCCCCTCAGGCTCTTCAATAAACGCGAGAAGGGCTTCATTGACCAATCGTGGTAAAGCCACCCTCATCTTTCGGATTGCTCTCTCTTTACCGTCAGCTAATCTCATGGGGAGTAAGATTATGGCGAGCGGAAGGGCCCAAACATACCAAGGCACGGAAACGTCGACCTTAATATCGACATTGATGGGAACGACCCGACGTCCGCCTAAAATCGAAACCGAGTCAAAGATCGAAGTCGAGTCTTTACTTACCTCAAGCCCGAAACTCACATCAATATCCACATCGGCATCCGGGAAATAACCAATAGCAGCGCCTAGCTTGAGAATGAATCTTATCCGTCCGGGCGTGACGATAACTTCGGGTTCGGATGGGGCGAAATAAGTTCCGCCGTAGGCATCCTTTTTCGGAACATTGCGAAAATAAATTTCGGTGTCCTTGTTTATTTCTTGCTGTAGTGCATATTTCAAAGTGTTTTCAGGATACTGATTTTCATCAGAGATACACTGAGCGAGATTGACGTTAACGGCTGCGCTCCCCAAAAACTTGGAATATCTTCCCGCGAAAGCATAAAGACGATAAGTGTGAGAGGATTTCGGCTGGACCGTTTTACTCCCGGTCTTCGCTACTAGCATCCCCTCAAGTTTCACCCGAAAACCGCTGCTTGGACCCTTTACTTTCCACTTCAGAAAGGAAGAGCCGAACGGTGAAATATTAGGCGGCTCGGCTTTGAAATAGTCTAAAGACACCTCATCGAGTGTATCCAACCCCTGATCATCTTCATCGAAATCCATTCGCGGTAACATAAAATACCTCGTTCAGTTCAGATTCGCCATACTTCGGAAATCTAACGCCCGCCTTCAGCTGCGGCGCGCGAGCACATCCAAGCTGAAGGAAAGAAGTTACTTGAGAAACACGTTATCGCGCCGTCAGCTGCAAGGCTTTGTTCGGCGCGCCGCACATTGCATCACACTCCTTTGCATAGATCTCTGGAGGTTTGGTGCGGTTCACCCACATCGACGAGCGCCCGCGAAACGCGGCCTCGAACAAAATGGTATTCAACTTTGATTTTGCCAAGTCCGTATCCCCAAGGGGTTACGCAATAATCGTCGCCTGCCATTCCGGGAGACAGGCGCTCCGCCAGGAATTGGCTGAGATAATACTCATGCGACATCGAACCGCTTCGGCGAGATTTGGAGATGAGCTCAGAATCAGTAGGCATAAGCTTCTTGATCTCGACCCGAGCTCTGGCAGCAGACACTCGGTCTTTCGGCGCCCAAACAACTTCAATCTGCTTTACAAAATAATTCTCTTCAAAATAACCATTCCAATCGCGGCCGCGAGGTGCGTCATTCCGGGCCCAAGAACGCGTGCGGAAGCGACCCCCTCGATACGACCAGACGTCCCGGCCAATTGGAGTCGGAGGGCCAAACGACTCTTTCCAATACGCGTCCGACAACCCTAATCCGCCAGAAGGTAACCGACTCTGCGCGCGGATAATAGGGCCTATTAGTACGCACGCGAGAAGTGTAAGAACAGGAAGCAGGGATCTCATAGGACAGCACCGAACGCCAGAGTTGACCGGGCGCGGCGAATTGCTTTCAGCTTCGATTCAATCAATCATGTTGCGAAACACGCTCCTCCGGTCCAACGAGTTGTTATGCCTCGGTGCATTGTTAGCGAATCTCTTTGATTTCGAGACCTTCTTTCGCTGGTATAAGTGCCAGAATTCGGTTTCCTGCGATTTGCAGTTTCGCTCCACGCGGAAAAGGTTTGCTCCACGCAATTTTTCTGTCCTTCCAAAACTCCAGGATGTCCTCAGAGTTAGAGCCCTTCATCCGATAGGCCTCCATGTCAACAATCACTAAGAACCCATCGCCGTAGCTTTTGATCTGTGTATACCAAGCTGATCCGGTACTCATGCCCGTTCGCCAGATTTCCTTGCCCGACGAGTTAAGGATCAAAATCGAAGCTTCTGACGCGGTAATGTAGATATCCCCCTTCGGGTCCACCATAACATCACGGATGATGTTCGGTTCAAATGGATAGTCCCAGACGATACGATTGTGAGAGTCCACCATGTAAAGCATGTCTCCAACCGGAACCAGCAAACGGTCCAAAGACATGGGAATCGGAGCAACAGCCCGAGGCGTGTAATTGTCCGATTTCAAATCTGGATTACTGTATTCCAACTTAAGTCTGTCGCCATTCTGAGTTGGTTGTTTTCGTTGAGTCCGCGAGGCGATTGCAAAGACGGCGCACCCTACCAACAAAAGGACAACCGCGACAAGGACATATTTGTATTTCACTAACACGATTCTGGGATGTTTAGAGTGAAGAGGCATAACGCTGGCCTTCAGCTGCGGCGCGCGATCAGCATTCAAGCTGAAGGAAAAAGATTACTTGAGAAACACGCTACCGCGCCGTCAGCTGCAAGCGGTTGTTCGGCTTCGTACATTGTTGCAACTACTGACCTTTCATCCACGCTTTATGTCCCGCTTCAATAGACGGTGGGTTTGTAAAAATCTTTTCGTTATACTCGACATTGAAACTAATATTGGACTTTTCTTTATGACCATCTTCTAACTCAATCGTTAGCGGAACTTTTATTCCATCAACATCAGTGTAGTCATATAGTCCATTCACATGGGTATATACTTTACCCTTATATTGGGAGTAAGAGGTGAATCGGACTGGCAGATGCGTTTTCCTCTCAATAGCGAAATCATAGCGTAGCCCGTCAACTTCCGTTTGCACCACATCAACAACTCGAAACCCTATTCTTTCAGTAGTTACTTTCACCAGCTTTGGTTTAAGCCACTTGGATTCCATAAGATACATAAGTTGTGTGATGGGAAAGCCCCTTCCAGCCAATTCGTGCTCTGTAAAAGGCTCTGCCGGATGATTCGGTTCGCCGTCAGAAATGACATACTTGGTTTTTGTGTCATAGTTGTACATGCTTACCCTCAAACCGAAAACCGCCGGTCGGTAATCAGTCCAAGACCAAAGCATGTCAGGAAACACATACAGCACCTCGCTAAAGATCCCGCTTTGCTTCCCCGAGCGAGATGACACTTCGCCGTTAGGTTTGATCTTGAATTTAAGCGGCTTATATGAACCGCTGCTGGAAATGACCATATTGCGAACGGAATAAAGGCGCTCGTGCCCGCCCTTAGCGACAAGAGATTGCTCCCAGATTTGTTGCGCTCTTGTCTCTTGGGCCTTCTCATTTTGAACTGCACTTGAAACGCAACCGAAGATCAAAATTAAGAAGACTGTGGAAACTATGCTGAAGTGCATATTCATAGCTTTATTCTTACGATACAAGAAGAAGCCGAACGGTTGAGTTGACGCGGCGGCGCGAATTCAATCAACCATCGCCGCAAGAATTATCTTACGAAACACGCTCCCGCCGCTCGCGTCCAATGGTACGATGAAAGTCGGGCGTTCAAACAAAAGTTAAGCGCAGATGTCTCCAGCAGGATAATCATCCTGCGTTTTCCAATACCTATTTAAGGAGGAGACATCTGCATGAGCACAGTCTATGTCGGACTTGATTTGGGGTCGAGTGCTTTTCACCAGGTAGCGATCGGAAGTGATGGCTCAGTGACAGTGAATCGCAACTTCACCACCAGCGAAGCAAATCTGAGAAAAGCATTCGCGGACTTGCATGGCGATATTCACGTGCATCTGGAAGCCGGTGAGTTAGCGCCGTGGGCCAGCGCCGCAATTACTCCACTGGTTCAGCGTGTGGTCTGTTAGCATCCGGTCGCCAACCGCAAAGCCAACACCTTGCGGGCCGGTGCGGAGTCTCTAAACTAAGTCGTGGACCGAAAAGAACCATTCAGTTTCTTCTCGCAGTCCCTTCCAATGGTTAGGCCCGCACCGACTCTCCAAGCCCAATCGAACCATAGGCCGCGTCGTGGCGTGAGTCTCAAATACCTGAATGGCAGGGAAAGCAAAAACAAAAACGGTCGATAAGATGGTGTTAGTGGCAAGCGGAGCAGTTACTGGTCAACAGCTTGATGATGCAACTTGAAACGCCAGCCGGCGTGTCGTAGACGGCCCTCCGGAGTCAAACATGACTTGGGCGGCACAGGAGATCTCTACGCTTGACTCCGACTTTCATACCC
>JBHENP010000097.1:11323-11757 GCA_046261995.1 Pyrinomonadaceae bacterium | reverse complement strand
GTGCTAATAGTGGACAACGACACGACGTGGCCCGGTAAGCTCAGCTATATCGGCACTGATAACCGGGCAGGCGGAAAGCTCGCGGGCGATTACATAGTGAAGGTTCTTGGAGGCCGCGGCAAAGTAGCCATCGTCCGCGGCATACTTGGAGTGACCACACACGAGGATCGTGTTGCGGGCTTTCAACAAGCTATCGCCCAGGCGCCGGGAATTCAGATCGTCACAATACAGCCTGCCAACAGCGAGCGCGCGTCAGCGCTCACCGTTATGGAAAACATTCTTACTTCAAATCCGGATTTAAACGCCGTGTTTGCCACGAGTGATCAAATGGCCCTCGGCGCAATGGAGGGGGTTGCGGCGCAGCACTTGAGCGGAAAGATTCTCGTCGTCGGGTTTGACGCGGGCAAAGAAGCCGTGCGCGCCGTGAAGTCCGG
>JBHENP010000097.1:0-11313 GCA_046261995.1 Pyrinomonadaceae bacterium | reverse complement strand
TTCAGGGGGAGCCGGTCGCGAAGGTAATAGATACCGGCACTGCTCTTGTCACGAAAGCAAATGCCGATGAGTTTTTGAAATGACGATGTTCAGTGGCTGTTGCGCGATCGCGATAGAATCTATGTGGACTAGTTTCGGCACGGGTGCGAGGGTGGGGCTTGAAGGAGGTCCTCAGCGCGCCCCGCAGTCCCTGGCAGGCTTACGTGGAGCGGCTGATCGGATCAATTCGACGTGAGGGCCTAGATCATGTCGTCGTAATCAACGAACATCATTTGCGCCGCATCTTACGAAGCTACTTCGGTCACTACCATCGTACGAGGACGCACTTATCTGTGGGCAAAGACGCGCCTGATACGCAACCAGTACACCTGCCTGCAATGGGTACGGTAATTGAGATTCCAGAAGGTGGGTGGGCTGTATCATCGCTACGAGCGAAGAGCTGCCTGAGAGCACTCATCATTCCGACCATTTTCCTCATTACGCTTGAACAGCTTGAAGGCTCGGTCGTCGGTCATCATTGCTATTGTCTCAAGCTGTTTGAGGCATCAAGCTATTACAGTGATGAAGCTCAAGAAAACCGCCGCGCTGGGTTGAACCGTTGCGTTCACAGTCCTGCTGCTCGAATCGAGTTTTTAGCAACGACGGTCCCGAAGCGCAAGCAGTTCGGACTTGGGCCGTGCTGTCGACCCGAGTAGAATGAAGTATAGATCTGGGATGAGTACAATATACGATGAGCGATCAGCAATTTAGCGCGTCGTCGTTGCACATTGGCGTGAGCAGGAACCGCTGGATTTATGATATGTCGCCGCTCCGGATTGCACCCGGCTCCAGGCATCAGACAGCTTCTTCATTTCAACTATTTCAACTCTCTAACATGATCGCCATGATTTGCAGCCATCGTACGTGGTCGGGGTGGCCTCTGATAGCAGGTTTGACCTTGCTGCCGCTTCTGGTCTTTTCGCTTTTCCATGCAACCAATAATTCAGTCGATGCGCAGACAATGCCGGATCGTCAGCAGTTCCATCGCCACCTCGCTTACTTTCACGCACCCATCAACTTCCAAGACACGGAAGTGCGCGGCGAATCGCAGGACGAAGGGAATCCGTCGAGTGTGGATCAGCCCATCCAGCGCCGGGGCGATTTCATGAGCCGCTTTGATTTTGACGGCGATTGGAACGGTTTGAACAATTGGGCCAACCTCGCCGACCATCCGCCGAATGATTATAGGAAAGACGAACGGGCCCGGGCTTACATGTACTACAGTGTGGCGGAGACCGCGACTCACTACTTCATCGTCTACTGTTCATACCACGCGCACGACCGCGAGCCGCGT
The DNA here is from genome assembly GCA_046261995.1 of Pyrinomonadaceae bacterium. Classification (GTDB taxonomy): domain Bacteria; phylum Acidobacteriota; class Blastocatellia; order Pyrinomonadales; family Pyrinomonadaceae; genus PSRF01. The sequence continues at coordinate 9,980 of JBHENP010000097.1, read as the reverse complement.
TGCAGCGACGGCGAATGCCATGAGAATGACCTTGAAGGCGGTTTGCACATGGTCAAAAAAGGGTCAGAAAATCGAGGCATGGGCTCGCTGTGGCTGATGATGTATCTGGCGCACGATGATTGGTTCACATACCTGACGCCTGCCGGACGAGCCGCCGGCATCCGGCTTGGAGGCAAGGCCCCGCACGAAACACCTGAGAAAGCACAACATTCCAACTCTGGTTTCATCTACGATGTCGTTTGGAGCGGCGTGACACCGGCTGGAAAACTATTCATGCCGCGCGACCCTCATGTGCCTGCTGATCCCTATGCGCCGCCGGGCACGATCTTTCGGCCTACAACTTGGCAGGAACCGTGGGGTCATGGCATGTACGGGTGGCCGGGTCGAGACGCGAACTCGCCGTATGATCGGTATCGCAAGTCAGAATATCCCTGGAACAATGGGTTCATAAATGGTGATGGCGTGATCTACTATCCGAGCGCGAAGCCAGGCATTCCGGATTATCGCCAGCAAGTGGACACAGTGCCTTACGCGCTGATTGACATCTTTGAATCGGCCGGACTGTGGGATCGGCGCGAGCACATTGATAGGAACATGGACGGCTGCGGCGGAGGATCAAAGGGAAGTCCGGATTGTACGTGGGGGTATTTTGGTGCCTTTCGTGGCGAGCGATGGGGTGTGGATAAGGCAAATGCGCCATGGCGCTGGGATCATCTTGACGATCATCTACCGCCGGGCATGCAGGCATTTGATCCTCTTCGTTTGATCGAAGAGTACAACAACCTCGATGCTGTGTCAGCGAATCAATTAGCCCGCCCGTACACACAAAATCGCTATCTTGGCATTCCTAGCGGGGCGCGACCCGACCGCCCGCCGCCGAAAGCGAATGCCGGAGCGCGAATGCTGGTGGTGAAGCCTGGGGAGACGTTCGTCTTAGATGGCAGCCGCTCGCAAACGGGGGACTTGAATGGTCGTGGCCATTTGCTTTATCGGTGGGAATCTTCAATCGAGGGTTGGGGTCAACAAGGGTGGGATCAGCCCCGACTGCAAAAAATGGTGACGAGCGAAGGAACCTATCTAGTGAAGCTTATTGTGAACGATGGTGACCACGAAGCCAGCGACGAAGTGACCCTCGTCGTCAGTTCGCGCAAGTTGTTCTTTGATGATTTCCAAAGTGCGTCTTCACAGCCACATTGGCGCTTCCTGGGCCAGACCTGGCAGCAGAAGGACGGGCATCTGATCATGAAGCGGCCAGGAGGCGGGTTGAACGCGGCGTTGGTTACGGATCAAGCTTATCCTCGCACTATGGTCCTTGAGACACTCATGCGGTTGGACCTGTTATATCCGGAGGCTAGTGCGCCCTTCGGTGTCGGTGTTGCTTACCCATCCGCGCCAGAAGGCCAATCAGCGTTGCTCTTTGGCTTCGTTGGTACACGGCGAATCGATACGATACGCGATCCAACGCGAAATCATCTGACAGAACTCGCCTTCTACGAAGTGCACACTCAAAAGCGCACGCGATTGGGCACAGGGAAACTGATCTATCATGATGCTTCGGGCAAGCCGTATCAACTGGGACGCTGGTATCACGTCAAGTTGTTAGTAGTCGATGGGGGTAGCATAAAAGCAAAAGTATGGCCGCTTGGCACAACAGAACCGGATTGGATGTATAGTTTGATGCTGGAACAATCCCAGCTTGGTCCAGCAGTGCCACTGATGGCAGCGGGCACAAGCACGAATGGAGAAGCGGCGTTCGATTATTTTCTGGTAACTCATTCATCGCCGAGGAAATAGCGACAATCATCCGGGGGTTGCGGCGCAGCACTTGAGCGGAAAGGTTCTTAAAGGTTCTTGTCGTCGGGTTCGACGCGGGCAAAGAAGCCGTGCGCGCCGTGAAGTCCGGAGCGATTAGCGCTGTCATCGCTCAGTATCCGGCGAACATGGGCAAGCAAGCCGTTGAGGCCGCGATCAAAGCGATTCAGGGGGAGCCGGTCGCCAAGGTAATAGATACCGGGACCGCTCTTGTCACAAAAGCAAATGCCGATGAGTTTCTAAAATGAGAATCTCAGTAGATTTCACCACAGGGACACTAGCGCGGCTGGCGCAAAGCAGTTTCCCGCGCAGGGAGTGTGCATCTTTGCAGTGTTTACTCAAACAAGGGTCAAGATTTGAGGATCGATGTTAATTAGTCCTCTTGGTGTAAACCGACCTACAAAAATGCGGAAAAGAGATTAGTGCAGTTTCCATTCGAACTTTCCGCTGAAAGAGAATTTGACGCTGCAGGCTTTGGCGTCAACGCTGTAGACCATCTCATTGTCGTGCCTGAGTATCCGGAGCGCGATACGAATACGCGACTGATTGACTACAAACTAGGAGCTGGGGGGCAAACGGCATCGGCGATCGCCGCTTTGCAGCGGCTGGGAATGCGAACCGCTTACGCCGGGCGCTTCGGCACGGATGCAGAAGGCCGCTTTGGTTTGCAGTCGTTGAAGGACGAAGGTGTTGATGTTGAGTTTGCGGAAGTTATAGAAGGCGCACAGACTCAAATCGGCTATATCATTGTCGAAGCGAAAAGAGGCGAGCGCACGGTGTTATGGGATCGCGATGAACGTATTGCTTATGCTACCCATGAGGCCCCCCTTTATTTAGCGGGCAGATCGCGGGTGCTTCACATCGACGCGCATGATCCGCTGGCCTGCGCAAGCATGGCGCGAGACGCACGAGCGGCGGGAACGATTGTTTCTGCAGACATCGACAATGTTTACGAAGGGGTTCATGACCTTTTGCCGCTTATTGATGTTCTTATCTCTTCGAAAGAGTTCCCCCGTCTCCTAACAGGCATCGACGATCTAAGGGCCGCACTCACCGAAATCAAAATTCGATATGGTTGTGCGCTTGTGGGGCTGACTAAGGGCGGGCGCGGCGCGACCGTTCTTTGCAACGGAGAATTTCTGGAAACGCCAGCATTCCAAGTGCCCGGCGGTTGCGTTGACACAACCGGCGCAGGTGACGCATTTCATGCAGGTTTTCTTTACGGCTTATTACAAGGCGAAGAAATTGAGATGAGTCTCCAAATGGGATGCGCTGTCGCGGCCCTCGGCTGTAGAGCTTTAGGGGCACGCGCCGCGTTGCCGACGCGCGCGGAGTTGAACGCGTTCCTTAAAGAATAAACATCCTTCTTTTAGAAACCTCCAGTGGTTCACTCGTTGACCGGCACACGAGGAAATAAATCGGGGTTATCAGTAAAAAGTGCATCAACACCTAAGCTGTACAAGTAGTAGCTCATTTCTTCGCGCACGTTGTTGAAGCGTCCCGTGTTGCTGGAACGAAAAGTGTAGGGAGTAACGCTTAGACCAAGAGCGTGAGCCTGGGTAACCACGCTCTTGTCGACCAGGCCTTTCGCAGGACCGATGCCGGTCGCGAACTGTTTTGCCTCTGACAGTCCCGCCGCCGTCAGCCAACGCGCACGGCCCTCATCCCCAACCAGCAAAACCAATGATAGTGTCCTTTTGGACATTCCGGATAGTCTTCTCAAACTTCCCGGGCTGAAGGATTGAATAATCACGGGTGTGTGACGAGCGGCGCTCCGCTGATCCAGCCGATTTCTCTTAAGCACTTTGATTACTAAACGCTCCATGTCAAAGCCCCGTTCATTGTAAACTTCGGGAGCTTTGGTTTCAGGATAGATTCCAGCCTTGCCGCGAACAAGATCAATTGCTTCCTGAAACGTCGGGACTCGCGCGCCCTTGAATTTCACATCGAACCAAGAACCGGCGTCGAGATGTTTAATCTGCGCTAGAGTAAAATCGGAGACGTACCAGCGGCGCACCGGAGTGCCGTTAACTACCTCTTCGCGAAAGCCCTTGGAAAAAATCTCTTTGACGTTTGTGGTGCGTTCGAGCGTGAGATCATGCAGACACACAAGCACGCCGTCGCGCGTGATTTGAAGATCCTGCTCGACGAAATCGGCGTTTTGTCTAAGCGCAAGTTGATAAGCTTCAAGCGTGTGTTCGGGAGTGTAGGCGGAAGCGCCGCGATGCGCGACGAGAATTTTCCGTGAAGTTGTTGGTACCTTCGCTTTCGCTCCACGCTGCGCTTGCGCTGGCGACAAGCTCCTGGCGGCGACGATACTGATGCTTGAAGCGAAAAGTTTTAAGAAGCCTCTGCGAGCGAGTGTCATAAGCTATGTGCTCTCCTTCTCGTGTATCGCGGCTTCGCGCCACAAATATCGCGTTACGCAGCCTCGGCTTTGCCGCCGGATGTGAGGCGTGGGCTATGCCCGGCCGTGAGTTGGATCTTGATTTCGGGCTGGGCCCATGGTTCGGGCTCTGCCCCCAAAGCTGGATGGGGCAAAGCCCGAACGAAGGGCATAGCCCGAATGAGTAAGAGTTTTTTACGGCGGGGCACAGCCCGCGCCTCTCCGGCGGCGAAGCCGAAGCCGCAATAGCTCATAACCTCTAAGGCAAAGCTGCACTGCCTCTCAATTATTCTCTACGTCAATCCAATTCAAGGAACGCTCGATGGCTTTCTGCCAGCCGACGTACCCCGCTTCCCTCTGGTCTGCGCTCCAACGCGGTTCCCATTGCCTATCCGCTTGCCAGTTTCGGCGCATCTCTTCAACATTGCTCCAAAAACCGACAGCCAACCCAGCGGCATAAGCTGACCCGAGCGCGGTGGTTTCGGCAACCACGGGACGTACAACGGGGACGCCTAGAATGTCGGATTGAAGTTGCATCAGCGTATCGTTGACTGTAGCGCCGCCGTCCACTTTTAAAACTTCTAATCGGACGCCGGAGTCTTTAACCATTGCGTCGAGTACGTCGCGCGTCTGATAGCAAATTGCTTCGAGCGTAGCCCGCGCGAGATGCCCTTTGTCGTTAAAACGCGAGAGACCAACAATGCAGCCCCGTGCGTCCGAGCGCCAGTAGGGAGCATAAAGTCCGGAAAAGGCCGGCACGAAGTAGATGCCACCGTTATCTGCTACGGAATTGGCGAGCGCTTCGATATCGCTCGCTTGTTTGATAATGCCGAGCTGGTCGCGTAGCCACTGGACTGCGGAGCCAGTCACGGCCACAGAACCCTCTAGCGCATAAATGGGACGCGCGACACCAAGTTGATAACAAACAGTTGTGAGCAATCCAGCGTGAGAGGGGACGATGTTCGGACCCGTATTGAGGAGCATGAAGTTGCCCGTCCCGTAAGTGTTCTTAGCCTCGCCGGGCGTGAAGCAAACTTGTCCAACGGTAGCTGCTTGCTGGTCGCCAAGATCTCCACACAAAGGCACTTTGCCCTTAAAAGGTCCGGCTGAGTGCGTCATTCCATAAAAGTTCGCATCTGAAGAAGGACGAACAATGGGCAGCATCCGGCGCGGAAGGCTAAAGAGGCTGAGTAGCTCCTCGTCCCAATCGAGCGTTGCGAGGTTAAAGAGCATCGTGCGACTCGCATTCGTAACATCCGTGATATGCGCCCCTCCGTTAATACCGCCAGTCAGGTTCCAGATTAGCCACGTGTCAATGTTGCCGAAGATCGCTTCACCTCGTTCAGCCGCAGATCGTGCACTCGCGACATTATCGAGAATCCATTGAATCTTGCCTCCGGAGAAATAGGTCGCAGGCGGCAATCCCGCTTTGCTCTTAATCGTTTCACCCGCACCTTTTTGTTCAAGCTTGTGCATGATGCGATCTGTGCGAGTGTCCTGCCAGACAATGGCGTTGTAGAGCGGTTCGCCTGTGCTGGGATTCCAGACGACTGTGGTTTCGCGTTGATTTGTGATGCCGATCGCGACGAGGTCTTTTGCAGTGAGGTTGGAGCTGGAAAGTGTGCGCTCGATTACATCGCAGGTGCGCTGGTAAATTTCAATAGGGTCGTGTTCTACCCAACCTGCTTGCGGTAAAATTTGTTTGTGTTCCAGTTGATGACGCGCGACCTCGCGCCCTGCATGGTCAAAAACCATAAAGCGCGTGCTCGTTGTGCCCTGGTCAATCGCGCCGACGTATCGAGTCATTATTCGACTTCCTCCATGTCAGAATCCGATGAGGGTAAACAGGGCCGCGCCTAGAACGCCGCCGATCAGAGGAGCGGTAACCGGAATCCAGGCGTATCCCCAGTCGGACTTTCCTTTGCCTGCAATAGGTAGCACAAAATGAGCTAAACGCGGACCCAAGTCGCGCGCCGGGTTGATGGCGTACCCAGTGGGTCCGCCGAGTGAAAGACCGATGCCCCAGACGAGAAATCCGACCAGAATTGGTTGTATACCCTGGCTGAAGACTAGCGAGAGATCGATGCCGCTGGGCGCTGTTAATTTCTGGGCGTTAGCGGCAATCGCCAGAATTCCGAAAAGTAGAATCGCACTGCCTATCACCTCAGCGATAAAGTTGGAGACAGGACGACGGATTGCCGGTGCGGTACAAAAGACGGCGAGCTTTAGTCCCTCGTCCTGCGTTTCCTCAAAGTGCGGCAGGTATAGCAACCAGACGATTACGGCGCCAAGAAACGCCCCGACCATTTGAGCGAAGATATAGCCTGGTACTTGCCCCCAGGGGAACGAACCAATAGAGGCGAGCGCGACGGTGACAGCCGGGTTCAGGTGCGCGCCACTGATGCGCCCAACACAAAAGATGGCGATTATGACCGCCAACCCCCAAGCTGTCGTAATCACCATCCAACCACTACCCTGTCCTTTTGATTTATGCAATAACACGTTGGCGACGACGCCGTCGCCGAGGATCAACATAATCATTGTGCCGATAACTTCCGCCAGATAGATTTTCATTAAACAAACCTCACAAGTTGAGTTCTGAATGAGAGCGTGTAATGAGCAACCCAAAGCTATGACGCATCGCTTGTTGCTGCGGTCGGAAAGCGAGCACAAAAACTTTTCCAACCCGGAAGAGATCTCGCCGTCGCTGCGAGCATGCGGCCGACTTGCGCTTTGTTGTACGAAAACCGCGCTATCCCTTCGAGCCGAACGGCAAGTTAGGCACAAAATAGAAGTGCGCATATCCGCTAAACGTCGTTTCCAAAATCTGCCAGCGAACCCCAGATATTCCTCACCGGCTTCGGCTTCCGGCAACAGCGCGACGTAGGGTGCTGGTTTGAGAAAAGAAAAGTATTTCGCAGCGCGATCGCCGCCGAAGGCGCTTCGCTGCATGTCAATTACGCGCGCAATAGAAGCGCCTCTTTTAACAGTAAGCGAAACGTACGGTCTTCTTTCGAGGAAAGCATGAAACCGGGAAGCGGCGGCACAGTAATGCTGTCTATCCAATAAGTCAAGAAGACTTGTTTTTGGTGCAGTGTCATATATTTCGTGATCTGATTCTGGTCAGTCCGCCAGCGGACGACTGACACTAGCCCACTCGGATAGCATGTCACTCCCTACACTTTTACCGCCGCTCCACACGAAACTCAATCGCTTCGTGACGAGATGTTTCGATTCCTCCACAACCTAAAAGCCGACGGCGTAATCACCGACAACCCCGACATAGCCGCGAAAGCGAAGTCAAAATAAAATGAATGTTGCCTTTACCGCTCCAGTTCGGTGAGATCGAAAGTCGCGCGGCAACCAGCACTTGGGTCGTCAACCTTTTGGCATAGTAGTGTCCATGCAGAGACTTTGCTACGAGACGCTCTATGGGGAGATTCCGTCTATGGACAAATGACCGAAGCGCTTCGACATCAAAGGCTGCTTCTACTATCCGTTCACTGCGGGGGGCTGCGCTTGACTCCCCATTTTTTATTTGGTTGTGGGCCCATGACAAAGATGAGGGTTGAGCCATTGGCAATGTCGGCATGTTGAATAAACGGTTCCCTTAATGGTTTCCCGTTTAGTGTCGCAGACTGAATATATTTGTTCTTTGCTGATTGATTTCTCGCAATGACCGTGAATGGACCCTTCTTATATGGCTTGCCCAAAAGAATGGTGGCCTTTTCAAAGAGAGGACTGCTAATGGCATAAACCGTACTGCCTGGCGTTACGGGATAGAACCCAAGTGCGCTGAAAATGTACCAGGCAGACATTTGTCCACAGTCGTCATTGCCGCTTAGTCCATCCGGCGCGTTCTGATAATTCGCAAGCAGCGCCTCTCTCACTCTCTCCTGCGTTTTCCAGGGCTGACCACTATAGTCATAAAGATAAGTGTAGTGATGACCGGGTTCGTTGCCGTGCCTGTAATGGCCCCCCGCGAAGTTCTCATCCAGCTTGGCATTGAATTGCTTCTCGCCACCCATCAAATCAATCATGCCTGGGATGTCCTGCATCTCGCAGAACAGATATGTCCAGGGGCCACCCTCAGTGAATCCGGGCATCCGCTCTTCGCGCGTGGACCAGCTTTCCTCGTCCCAGGTCCCGTCTGCCTTCTTTGGTCGCATGAAACCCTTCGCCGGGTCGTACAGGTTCTTATAGTTTCGGCTCCTTTTCATCAACAGCTGATAGTCGTCCATCTTACCCACCGCTTTAGCCATTTGTGCGACGCAGAAGTCGTTGTAGGCGAATTCAAGCGTGCGGGAAACAGACTCGTCCGTTTTGTCTTGTGGGACGTAACCCAGAGACTTGTACCAGGTCAGTCCACCTCTGGCTTCATATGATGTCCAGGGCGCGCGATCAATCCACCTGTTCGTAGCATCTCCATCCGGCGGCGTCATAGCATTCTTGTACATGGCGGCATAGGCTTTATTGATATCGAAACCTCTGAACCCTTTCACATAAGCATCAGCGATGACGCTGTCAGCATGTGTGCTGATCATGATGTTGGAATAGGTAGGGTTGGGCCACATCGGCATCCAGCCTCCCTCATCGTACATTTGCAGGAGAGAGGTGATCATGTCCGGTACTCTCTCAGGCTGGATCAACAGAAGCAGCGGGTGCTCAGCCCTGAATGTGTCCCAGAGCGAGTAGTCATTGTAAGAGACGCCGTTATGCACACGGTCGTCGAACGCGCTGTAATAGCGTCCATGTTCGGAGAAGATTCTGGGAAATAAGAGGGAGTGATACATCGCGGTGTAAAAGTTGACCCTCTCATCTTTAGACCCACCCTGAATTCTGATCCTACCAAGCGCCTCATTCCAGATTCGCCGCCCTTCCGCCTTTACCCGGTCAAAGTTCCAATCTGGAATTTCTCTCTTCAAATTATCTCTGGCCTGGTCAATGCTGATGAAAGATGTCCCTATCTTAACTTCGATCACTTCGCCTTGTGTCGTGGAAAAAGTCACATAACCACCCGTTCGATGACCGGACTGCTGATTGCGCCCTTGATGAATATCGTTATCCACCCATGTCCCGAAGGAGGGGAAAGGCTTGCTGAACTGTATGACAAAGTATCCTTTGAAGTTGGGCAGTGGCGGTCCTAGCTCGGCAGACATGCGATCGGGATTGTAGCCAACGATCTCTCGCTCTTTCGAGTTGACTTGAATAAAGCCCTGGAATTGATTCGAGCGACTGGCGGTAACGACGATATGAGAAGTTTGGGATGCGGGGAACGTGAACCTCAAAAACCCGGCGCGGGTGGTTGCCGTCAATTCGGCTTTGAGCGGTCTGCCTCCGTCGTCCATCTTGACGGAGTAGTAGTTGGGCGCGGAGATTTCGTCTTGATGGCGAAAAGGCAATTTCTTTGCGGGACTTAATTCTCCACTGTGGGCCATTAAACTGACTTGACCGTAATCGCCCATCCAGATCGCAGGCTGATGGGTGCCGAGAAAACCCTGTATTGTCGAGTCTTTGTAATTGTAAGGACAGACACTGATTTTGTTTTCGCGGGTCATAGCTGTCCAGTGCGTCATGCCGAAGGGTGTGGCAACACCCGGTATCATCCCTCCATAGTCGTTTTCAGTCGGGCCGGTTGTGCCGATCATCGGATTGACATCATCAATAGGCTCTTGAGCGAAAGCATTCAGTCTTCCAGTAAGATTAAAAGTGAAGCACAACACGATAAGCACCGCGATGGAGGAAGGAGGTTTGGATCTACCAGGTATTAACATGACAGTAT
>JBHENP010000096.1:0-11875 GCA_046261995.1 Pyrinomonadaceae bacterium | reverse complement strand
GCGTATTCCGACGCCCGTAATTATCATGGTCGTTGTCTACGCGATCGCCTATTTCGTTTTAGCGCGTACCAAGCTGGGCCGTTACACCTATGCGATTGGCGGCAACGAGGAAGCCGCTTTGTTGTCTGGTATCAACGTCAAGTTGTACAAGACCCTGGTGTACGGACTGGCTGGGATGCTCAGCGGCCTGGCAGCCATTTTGCTGACCGCGCGCCTGAATTCCGCGCAACCCATAGCAGGCATGAATTATGAGTTAGACGCTATTGCCGCCACTGTCATTGGCGGCACTAGTTTGCTGGGTGGGGAAGGGACTGTACTGGGAACGTTGATTGGCGCACTGATTATGGCGGTCCTGAGGAACGGCCTCAACCTCTTAGGCGTCTCATCTTTTATTCAACAAATCGTGATTGGTTCAGTAATCATTGTTGCCGTGCTGATTGATATGGCATTAAAGAGGCGAGGAAAATAGCACTAAGAAAAGATCCGTGTAGAAGGAGAAACCTCTATGAAGAAGGCTTTGCTTTTTATTCTCTTGGGAATCCTGTCGATTACTCTTCTGAGTTGTCAGCGAGGCGCCGACCAGGCCGGCGGTGCTCTAAGAATCGCTCTGGTGCTCAAAACTCTAAACAACCCCTTCTTTATCGACATGCAAAAGGGAGCTGAGGAGGCGGCCAAAAAGTTGGGGGTGAATCTGATCGTGCAAGCGGCAGAACGCGAGGTAGACGTCGAAAAGCAGATGCAGATCATAGAGAACCTGATTCAAACCAAAGTCGCGGCACTGTGCGTGACGCCGAGCGGTTCGAGAGAGATAGTTCCTGCCATTGAAAAGGCCAACCGGGCGGGCATTCCCGTGGTCATCGTAGATACTCGCGTGGATCCTAAGACTATGGGCGAATCGAAGGGGAAGATCGCCACCTTTATCGGCTCGGACAACTATGAGGGCGGTAAGCTAGCTGGCGAATTCATCGCCAAAAAACTTGGTGGCAAAGGCAAGGTCGCAGTACTGGAAGGCATTCCAGGTCATGAGACCGGCGACTCCAGGCTGAAAGGCTTCCGTGATGCCATCAAGGCGACGCCGGAGATCCAGATTGTGGCCTCCCAGACCGCGAACTGGGAAAGGGACCAGGGCTTCAACGTTTTCCAGAATATTCTTCAGTCGCACCCTGACCTGCAGGCCGTCTTCGCCTGCAGCGACTTGATGGCGTTGGGCGCCGTTGAAGCAATTGCCGCCGCCAAAAAGACCGGGCAGATCACCGTCGTCGGCTTTGACGCTTCGGACGAAGCACGCAAGGCCGTGCTGAGTGGCACCATGGACGCCACCGTCGCGCAGTCTCCCGCTACCATGGGTGCGATGGCGGTGGAGAATGCGTACCACTTGATTAAGGGTGAGCCAGTAAAAGAGGAGTTCGTTGTTCCTATCAAACTAATCACGAAAGAAAACGCAGGCGCGACGGACGCAACCAAATAGGATAGCCGGAGCCAAGATCAGATGAATAAGAAGCTAGGCATTGGCGTGATCGGGTTGGGCCGACTGGGCAGCTCCTATGCGAAATACTTTACCGGTCGCATTGCCGGCGCAACTCTTGTCGCAGTGTCCGATGTTAACGAAAGCGCCCTCGACTCAATGGCAGCGGAGTTAGGAATTGCAAAACGCTATGGTCGTTATCAGAATTTGATCGCTGATCAGGAAGTTGAGGGCGTAGTCATTGTCAGCCCCACCAGTACACATAAAGAGATTGTGCTTGAGGCAGCGAAACGCGCGCTCCCGATCTTTTGTGAGAAACCCCTATCAATTTCGCTGGCAGAGGCGCGCGCGATGCTGCGCACTGTTGAGGAGACGGGTGTGTTCTTCCAAATGGGTTTCATGCGGCGATTTGACAAAGGTTATGTAGCGGCCAAGCGCAACATCGAAGAAGGTGTAATCGGTACGCCGGTTGTTTTTAAATCATCCTCGCGAGATCCTTACCGCCCAAGCCTTGAGTACCTCGACCCGGCACACAGCGGGGGGCTGTTCATAGATTGCGGTATTCATGATCTCGATCTTGCGCGCTGGTACATGGGTGAGATAGAGAGCTTGTACAGTATTGGCGGGACGCTGGCCTATCCGGAAATGAAGACTATCGGGGACATTGATAACGCCATCATGAGCCTCTACTTCACAAGCGGCGCGCTGGGCACGATTGATCTAAGCCGGAACGGCGTTTACGGATATGACATCCGAACTGAAATCCTCGGAACTGAGGGCACACTAAAAATCGGTTATTTACGGGAAACTCCGATTCTGGTTATGACGAAAGACGGCATCACCCATGATACTGTGCCTTACTTTACAGAGCGCTTCGACCAGGCCTACATCACTCAACTTCAGGATTTCGTGAACAACGTCTTGCAAGGAAAACCGCCATCCGTTTCATGCGCTGACGGGGTGGCCGCCTTGCAGGTCAGCGCGGCTGCCACGATGTCATTCAAGGAGAACCGCCCGGTGAAAATACAAGGTGACGAGTTAGTTTAATTTAATGAGTCATCGGAATGTATGTCCTGTCAAGACTCAACCGAGTGTCATGAAGTCAGTACCGTAACGCGGTAGCGTCGGGTCTGGCATCCGCATCTTGACTCCCAGTTGTTAAAGTCGCTACGGGTAGATACCCAGGACACGTAGATTAGTTGTTGGAAATGTAGACCCGACGCTACCGCGTTACGGCACTGACTTCATGGCACTCGGAAGAGCTATGACGAAGGAACTCAGATGAACATCAAGGTTGGGAATGCCCCTGTTAGCTGGGGCGTCATGGAAGTTGCAGACTGGGGCGAGCAAATACCTTACGGCAACGTCCTGGATGAGATAGCTAAGGCCGGTTACGCTGGGACGGAACTTGGACCCTATGGTTATTTTCCGACAGAGCCGAACGAGTTGGCAGCGGAATTATCAGCACGCGGGCTGGAATTGGTCGCGAGCTTTGTGCCCGTTCCACTGGCTCACCCCGAACGCCACGACGCGGGTTATCAGGAAGCAATGAAGGTTGCAAACCTGCTGGCGCAGACCGGCGCGCGCTTGATCGTGCTGGCTGATGAGATGAGCAAGGCACGCATGGCCGTGTCGGGGCGCGTTGACGAAACTCGTGACGGGATGAATCAGCAACAATGGGAAGGCGCGGCCCAGATCCTCGGTAGCATCGCCGAAAGCTGTCGCGAATTGGGGCTGTCAGCGGTCTTCCATCACCATGCCGGCACGTTCATTGAAACACCGAAAGAGGTTGCGCGCCTGTGCGACAGTATTGATGCTGACTTGCTTGGTCTTTGTTTGGACACGGGTCACTACTTATTCGGCGGCGGGGACCCTGTCGAAGCCGTACGTTTGTACGGCGCGCGAATTCGGCATCTTCATCTGAAGGACGTCCAACTCCCGATCTTAGAATCCGCTCGTCGAGACGGGATTGGCTTTCTTGAGGCGGTACGGCGTGGTGTATTCTGCGAACTCGGTGACGGCGCAGTTGACCTCAATAAAGTCATTCAAGATATGAACGCCGCTGGCTACTCGGACTGGGCCATCGTTGAGCAAGACGTGGACACCCGCAATGAAGATGTTGAGCCCTTTGAGAGCGCCCTCCGCAGCCGGCAATATCTCAGAAACATAATCGGGATTTAATTTACAACGTGGTGAAGTTGTGAATGTGACTCGCCAGTTCGATGTCAGGAGCAGGATATCTCAACACTGCGGGCACGGGCGAAATCGTCCATATCAGTCTTTAAGAGATTAGGACAGCAACCAGAAAAGGATGATCCACCAAATCACACCAAACGGCACCAAACAGCCTCATTCGTGTTTCTTGATTGGTGTGACTTCGTGTGATTTCGTGGATCAATTCCTGCTGTGTCCTAATTCTAAGTTTCAATTTAGGATAGTACCACAATGAAGAAGGGCCTCGCTTCATTCGTAAAAATAGTTGCGCTCGTCCTGGCCGCATCATCCCTCATGCCCGGTCAGAGTGGAACTGCGTTTCTTCAGACGACGAATCGTTCCCAGGGTTTGATCACTTACGCCGATCCCTTCGTCGGCACGGAAAACGGGGGCAACATTGTGCCGGGCGCACAAATCCCTTTCGGGTTCATACACGTGAGCCCCGACACGGTAAACCCCAATACAGCTGGCTACAATCCGCATGAAAACATTCTCGGCTTCAGCCAGACACATGTTAGCGGCACAGGCGGCGCGAGTAAGTATGGAAACTTTCTCACGACGCCACACGTGGGCAAGTTGCGCGTCAACAACTTGAGTTCAGCCAAAACCGAAGAAGCGGCATCGCCCGGCTACTACACCGTCCGGCTCACACGCTCCAACGTAAAAGCAGAATTGACGGCGAAGCGGCTCGTAGCCATGCATCGCTACACCTATCCTCCGTCAAAATTGTCCCAGGTGTTGATTGATGCCAGCTCCGTCGTCCAACCGGAGACGGGAAAAGACGCTATCAAGAATCCACACCCAGTTGACTGCTGGGTGCGAGTCATCCCGCCGAATCGCATTGAGGGCAGCGGCAATTTCATCGGGGGCTGGAATCAGTCGCCTTATACCCTCCACTTTTCCGCCGAGTTCGATCGCCCTTTTAGCGCCTTCGGTACGTGGCGAGATAATCGCATTGATGCGGATACAGTTGCTGCTGCCAATGAAGGTAGCGTCGGCGCTTACGCCACCTTCGACACCACCAGTAATCAAACGGTGCAGATGAAAATTGGCGTCTCGTTCATCAGTCCGGAGAAGGCGCGAGCAAATCTTTTGCAAGAGATTCCGAAGTGGGATTTCGACGTCGTGCGCCAGCAAGCTGAAGCTGCCTGGGAGAGCGTCATGGGGCAAATAAGAATTGAAGGCGGCACTGACGAACAGCGCAGGATTTTTTACACTGCGCTCTTTCATTCACACTACATGCCGCATGATCTCACTGGCGAGAATGTCTGGTGGGATTCCAATGAGCCGCACTACGAAGAGTTCTACGCTATCTGGGACACCTTCCGCACGCACTTCCCACTCCTGACTTTGATTCAACCTGACCGCCAGCGCGACATGGTGCGCTCGCTCGTTGACACGTATGTGCATACGGGCTGGATGCCCGATTCCCGCATCGCGGGAGCCAACGGCATGACCCAGGGCGGCTCGAACGGCGACGTCGTGGTGGCGGATGCGTTGGCGAAAGGTGTGACGGGAATTGACTACCGGAAAGCCTATGAGGCGATGGTTAAGAACGCCGAGGTCGACAGTCCGCGGCCGCTCTACGAAGGGCGCGCCCTCTCGGAATACAAACGGCTCGGCTACCTGTCTATGAATTATCCGCGCTCCGTTTCGCGCACAGTCGAATATGCCTATAACGATTTCTGTATCGCGCAAGTGGCCCAAGCTCTTGGACACACCGCCGATAGCCGCAAGTATCTTGAGCGCTCGAAAAACTGGATGAACGTATGGAGCGAGGAAACGCGCTCGGCCCGTCCGCGCTACGAAGACGGACGCTGGCTCACGCCCTTTGAGGCGGCGCATTTCTATCCGGACAAAGACTACAGCTACTGGGACGCACCTTTTTATGAAGGTAGCGGCTATATATATGGGACCTATGTGCCTCATGACGCGCAAGGACTAATCAACAAACTCGGAAGCGAGGAACGCTTTATCACATGGCTCGATGCGTTCTTCACCAACCCTCCGACCCGCGATCCGGCTTTCAACAGTGGACTCTATAATCACAACAACGAGCCTGATTTCCTTGCCGCCTTTTTATACATCCATGCAGGCCGTCCTGATCGGACGCAGGAGCGTGTGCGGCACATCCTGGCCACCGAATACACAACCGGACGTGGCGGGTTGCCAGGTAATGACGACAGTGGAGCGATGTCTTCCTGGTACATATGGGGGGCCATGGGGCTCTATCCGAATGCCGGACAACCTTACTACTACATTTGCAGTCCGCTCTTTCCACGCTCAACCATCAATCTTGGCGGAGGACGCACCTTCATCATCGACGCGCCGGAAACTTCAGAGAAGAATTCGTACGTGCAGTCTGCAACGCTCAACGGGCGTGCGCTTGATCGTGCCTGGCTGAAGCATGACGAGATTGCGCGCGGTGGGACGCTCGGGTTGCGTATGGGTTCAACGCCCAGTGCCTGGGGACGTGACAACAGACCGCCTTCAATGTCGTCTCCAGAGAGGGTGGACAAGAAGTAAACGTGAGCAAACGAATGATCGTTTGCGTAGAAGCAGGTTACCCCGTTAGGGGTCAAATGTTTATAGCACCGGAACCCAACCCACCCCTGCCCTATATGAGGAAGTCTAAGCTCATGGCTCGCTTGCTTACCCTTACTTTCATCTCTTTTGTTTACGGAGTTACGACGCAGGCAGTACCTACCGTCGTGCCTGGTTCAAGGAACATGCAGGCGCCGGCGGTTGAGCGGCGAGTTCATATTAATCCGCCCGGCGCGAATGATAGTCGTTACGCATATGTTCCTTTCGACGTGCCGCCACGCGCGGTTCGGATCAGCATTAGCTACCAGTATGAACGTGCAAATGGAGCTAACACGATTGACATCGGACTCTTCGATGCGCGTTCGACCGGTTCCGATACGGATCCGCGTGGCTTTCGTGGGTGGAGTGGCGGGCGTCGTTCCGAGTTCTTTATTTCCCGCTATGAGGCGACACCCGGTTATCTGCGGGGTGAGATGCCCGCGGGCAAATGGCGCATCATTCTTGGTCTTTACCGAGTGTCGCCCGCTGGCGTTGATGTTTCTTTCAAAATCGATATTGAAACAGAGGAGAACAGGTCGCCGAGTGCTACCCCGGCAGCACACGAAACCATCCCCTCTTCTGCCGGCACATCAGTAACGCCCATGGCAGGGAGTAGTTCGCGGCGACCATCGTCCGGTGAAGTTGGCCGACGCGGTGCGCGTTGGTGGAGTGGCGATCTTCACATGCACACGGTCCACAGTGACGGCGACTGGACCAGCGCGGAGTTGATTTCCAGCGCGCGCAATGCAGATTTAGATTTTATCGTCATCACGGATCATAATACGCTTAGTCACCACGCGGAAATTGATCGGTTAAGTAAGGGTTTGCGGCAACCGCTCGTGCTGCGCGGGGAAGAGATCACAACCTACGGCGGTCATGCTAACGCCTGGGGTCTACCCTCAGGAACGTGGATTGATTTCCGCTCACGTCCAGGAGACACTGCTCGCATCTCAAACATCGCCGCTCGAACGCACCAATCAGGCGCGCTCATCTCAATCAATCATCCGTTCGCTTTGTGTAGTGGTTGCGCCTGGAGCTACGCCGCCGCGGTGGGCGACTTTGATGCAATTGAAGTATGGAATGGCGGGTGGGACCAGACCGATGAGCTGGCGCTAACGATGTGGGATAGGGCTTTGCAGAGCGGAGGACGCATTACCGCGATAGCATCAAGCGACTCGCATCGTTCGACCAACCACATCGGCCAGCCGGCAACACATGTAGCGACGAAGGATCTGTCACAAACCAGCTTATTGAGCGCTATTCGCCAGGGACGCGTTTACTTAACGAGCGAACCCAAGCGACCTGTCCTCATTTTTGAGGCGGCAACAAGCAAACGACGTTCGCGTTTTGGCATCGGCGATGAAATACGCTTGAGCGGACCTGCCACAGTCCGCTTTTTTATTAATGCTGAATCCGCGCCTTCCGACACGACGATCTCACTAATTGCGAACGGTCAGGTCGTTCGGAAGTCCCCCGCTAAGGCAGATGTTCAACCGCAAGTGATCGAGATTGAATGCCGGCACGATTCCTATTTCCGCCTTGAGGTTCGTGACAAGACTAACGCAGTGCTCGCTTTAACCAATCCCATCTTTGTGAAAATCGGAAGAAGCCGGTAGTTTTCAAGGTTGGCGGAGTTTGAAAACCAACGTCTCACCGGATGCAAGAGACGATTCGGGTTGGGGTTGCAGCGGAAGCGGGCGTGGCAGATAGTTCTGGTCAAGCACTAACGCTCGTATCATATTGAGATGTTTGCAGCGCCCCTCGCCGGCAGTGGCTGATCTTAGATGACAGCGCGCGATGATGGTCTCAATCATTGTGGGCGAAATGCCCTTCGGTAGACGAACAGCCGAACGAAAATTGCCACCTCGGTCGATGCGCAATCGGGCGTCTCCCAGATCCGAGGCAAAGATTCTCGGCGAGCCGGCAACCGTCACTTCAAAGGCGATCGCCGCCCCCTCTTGCACCGATCTTGCCTCAATGTAGAGATAGTCGCGCGGGTCAGCGATAGTGTTGACATCGGCTGGTGCGTCGCTGATCCGCTTCTCTCTAAGAAGCTCCTCACTCATTACTCGATATGTCTGCGGATACATATCCATGACGCTCTCTCGTGTTGCTTTCTCGAGACGAGCGCGAATGGGCAAAGGGGCAAAACGGACAGCAGAGCACGCCAGGTCTGAGAAGTTGTTGTTATCTGAGGCCACGGCGAGGAGCGGATGGCCCCCACTCGCGCGTGAACCAGTGAAAAACTTTGTCTCGTGCTCAACTCCCTGATAGGTCTCCTCGATGATCTTTCCACCACGGGCGCGAATCTGATAGACCCATTCGATGTCCGTTGCCCGACCCCAACGCGCCATCAAAGCTGCGGTCTGCGTGCCTCCATCTTCGTTCGTGAAAATGACGGTGTAGCGCACGATCAGAACTCCGCCGGGTTCAGGCAGAATCTCGTAGTACATTAACAGCGGAATATCTGTGAAACGGTCTATCGCATTGGCGCGAGCGTAGAGAAAAGGTGAGTGGGAAAGAGCCAACTGTTCGTCATTAGCATCATCCGAGTCGCGCGAGGTCGCGAACAGGAGCGGGCGCAGCGACTTGACCTCAACACGACGAGCTGCAGCGGCCGAACGCGCCGGATTGAGCGCCACTGAGACTGTGTGTTTCCCCCGGCTGAGGCGTCCGAGCATGACGCGATAGTTGAAGAATTCGTCGCCGGCCCAAAGTAGCAAATCCTGGTTGTACTTCCCATCAACTGAAATCAAGAGCGCGGATGCTTCGGCGCCCTTGCGAACCCAGGCCGTGTCAGGAGAGCGAGCCTCGATCTCGAGGCCAACTTCCATATCTTCCGTCAGGTTAAAAGTTTCAGTAGCCAGCAGTTTAGGAAGCTGACTGATACTCTCCGACGCTGCGATGTGCGTGGGCGTCGACGAATAAAGGAGAGTCAAGAGAAGTAGAGAGAGTCTGAAAAAGCCTAGCTTAATTTTCATGAAGATTTAACCCAGTGTTCAATAGATAGGGCTAAGGTAAAAGGTGTTTGATTACTTCTACGAAGACGTAAGAGTTGGCGCTCAAACTACGGCAATTCAATAATTATTACAAGTTGAACTTTGACGAGCGGCTGGCGGAGTGCCAAAGCGAACCTTCCAATCCTTGAGTTTGGAATTGGGAGCCAAGGTCGCTTTAAAATCTTTTTTTAACTACAAGATGTGTGCTATCATCCGCCGCAAATCCAAGCAGGCTCGTGAATTGTCCGGACGAGCCAAAACGACCTAAATTCATTAGCCGACCCTGATGCTCAAATTATTTGTGGCGGCACCGATGGCTCAATTTACCATTCAACTGGAAGGACAGCTTCTTCGGCGTGGTGCACAGTCAGGGACCCGACGGGATCTAGGCCTTCAAGGAAAAGAAAGTCGTCCTCGCAGCTGTTCCGAAGAAGTGGTTGCGCAAGTTCTAATCAAGACTGTTTCGCCGGTTGCTAGCCGTGACTTTGTTACTAGGTTGGTAGCCGATTCAACTTACCCTAACGTTGGCCATGTAGAATGCCCCGCTGAGCTTCACTTCATATGAGGCTGAGTGTAGGTTCCAACGAACCCCCAAGGAGGAACGATATGTTCAGGCCATTGTCACGTTGCATCAGCAGCTTTATTTTTTTCGTATTGTTGTTCACGTGCCCGCTTGCTACCCCTGCGCAGCAAGATTCGGCGACGATCACGGGCGAGGTGAAAGATGCTTCGGGCGGGTTAGTGCCGCAGGCAATGATCACCGTCACTAACGTCGGGACGAACATCAGCGTGAACACCGAAACCAACGACCAGGGCTCTTACACTGTTGCCAGTCTCAGGCCGGGAGATTACAGGCTCACGGTGGAGAAGAGCGGGTTCAATAAAACTTTGCGTAGCGGCGTCACGCTGCAAGTCAATCAGTTCGCGCGTGTTGACATCACCTTGCAGGCCGGCCAGGTCAGTGAAACCGTTGAAGTGGTGGGCGGGGCGTCGCTGCTGGACAGCGAGACGTCTGCGCGTGGCTCGGTCATCGACCAAAGGAAGATCGTCGATCTGCCATTGAACGGCCGCGACTACAATCAACTCGCGTTGCTCTCGCCGGGCGTCTTGCCTGGCACGCCGCGGCTCGCGAGCGTCAATTTCAAGGGTGTGCTCAACGTCAACGGCAATCGCACCTTCAATAACGTCTTCCTGCTGGACGGGGTGGATAATATCTCTTACTCCAACTCATTCCGCGGTGAAAACGTTCAACTCGTGCAACCTTCGATTGAGGCCTTGCAGGAGTTCAAGATTCAGACCAACGCCTACTCGGCGGAGTTCGGCCGCAGCTCCGGTGCGGTCGTCAATGCAACGATCAAATCGGGCACGAACGCCATCCACGGCAGTCTCTACGAATTTCTGCGTAATGATGTGCTCGACGCCAACAACTTCTTCTCCAATGCGCTGGGCGCTCCGAAACCCGTGCGCAAACGCAATCAGTTCGGAGTAGCGATCGGCGGACCGATCGTCAAAAACAAGACCTTTTGGTTCGCCGACTATGAGGGACTCCGAGAGCGGGAAGGCGTCCCGCGGGTACGTCTGGTTCCCACAGCGGCAGAGAAGGCCGGGCTTTTCAGTTCAGCAGTCGTTGACCCATTCGCGGCGAATCGGCCCGAATTCAGCAGAAACGCCGCTGGGCAGTGGGTTATCCCAGCGAGCCGTTGGGACCCCGTGGGCGCGGCCATCGTCAAACTCATTCCGGACCCGAACGTCGCAGGCACGAACATTTATGCCTCGACCCCGGTGACGAAAACACGCCAGGATCAATTTGACGTGCGGATCGATCACCAGTTCGCCGAAAACGTCACCCTCTTCGGACGCTACAGTTTTGTCGATACTGACACGTTTCGCCCGGCCCCACTGCCTGGCCTTGCCGAAGGGTCATTCAATGACGCTTTCGGATCCAACTTGAACCGTTCGCAAGCGCTGGCCCTCGGCTTAACCTGGATTTTCAAGCCCACGTTCGTTGGCGACTTTCGGCTGGGTTGGGGACGCGGCAACTACTTCACTAATCCCCCGAACTTCGGCGTGGACGGCGCGGCCGAGGTCGGCTTGAAGAATGTTCCGAACGATCCCTCGATTGTCGGCGGCGTGCCCAAGGTCAACATCCAGGGCTTCGACGCCGTGGGCCGTCACACCTCGACGCCACAATTTCAAACGCCGCGCTCGATAAATCCGCGCGCCACCTTCAGTTGGAATCGCGGAACGCACTTCTTCAAGTTCGGTGGGGAATTCCTGCACGTAGAGACCATGATTAACGACTTGAACGCGACCATCGGGCGCATGAACTTCGAGAACCGCTTCACCAATCGCGCCGTGGGCGATCTGCTACTGGGACTGCCGTCGCAGTTGGCCCTGACCAGCTTCACCGTCATGGACCAGGGACAGAACATGTATTTCGCCTTCATCCAGGACGATTACAAGATCACGCCAAAACTGACCTTGAACGTGGGCCTGCGCTACGAATACGCAACGCCGCCGGTCGAGAAGGAGAACCGCTTCGCCAACTTCGATCCCGTGACGCGAAGTGACGTCTTCGCCACAGACGGCGGCATCTACGAACGCTCGTTGATAC
>JBHENP010000095.1:0-12530 GCA_046261995.1 Pyrinomonadaceae bacterium | reverse complement strand
CTGTTGATTGACCTCTTTTACCTCCCACCACTCTTCGGTGTTCTCGGCAAGCAGTTGCGCTCGTTTCTGTCGTAGCCCAGCCAGTTGCGCTTCAGCCGCGGCGGTCTTAGTGCTATTACTCGTCGCCAACACTTCGGCGGAGTCGGTCGCGAGGCTGACCCTATACTCCGCCTCAGCGAGCTTGCGATCGTTCTCCGCCGCCAGCAGTTCGGCATTAAGACCAGCCAGCCGAGCAACCACCGTATTTTCAGCGGGGTCAAGCGAGATAATCCGATTGCTCTGAGCGTAATCAGCCAACTGCTTCTCGTCTACACGGATCTGTTGCTGTAGTTCAGCAATGCGCCTCTGGATGAAATCGCCGGCCGCCTCGCTGGCAGCAGCTTTCGTCTCCACGTTAGAGCGCACAAAAACGGCCGCCAAGGTATTAGCGATCCTGGCAGCAACCCGAGGGTCGAGATGTTTGAACCGAATATCTATGAGGCGGGAGTCCTTAACCCGATTAATCTCAAGGCCGCCCTGAAGAATTCCCACATAAGGCGCTAATCGCTTAGCCTCGGCCAGATTATCTTTCGGAGTTGCAGGCGCTATTGAACTGGGGAATGAAGACTCTTCAGCATTTTGTGGCTGGGCGCTTGCCTTGCCGCCCAGGCCGAACATGCGAAGAAGGTTTTGCTGTGCTGACAGTTTTCGAGGTTTAAGGAACGCCGCATCGCTCTCCAGATTCAGGGTGTTCGCGACCCGCTGCAGCAGACTAGAGCTGTTTAGGATTTGAAGCTGAGAGCTGAAGTACGCCGGGTCAGGGACACCGCTATTGATGAAAACGGGCCCATCTTTGGAACCGCCGAACGCTGGGTTATTCTCGAGATCGACCTGCACCCGTGCCCGAGCTTCATATATATCGGGCTTACGCGCCATATGTATGGCAGTTAACATTGTAACCAGGAAAGTGATGCCGATGATTAGCCACAAGTACTTGAGCACAGCGCGCCAATACTCACGAAGAGGCAGCTCGTTCGCGTCGTCAGGCTCCCCATAGCTGATCGCGGGAAGCGAAAGAGAGCTTGCTTCTCTGCGTCTGGTGGGCAAGCGGCTTTCCGCCCTTTGCATTTGTTGATGGGGTTCTTCCAATTTACTCACCTTAAAAAACTGGGCACGGAATCATGTCCAAGAAAGAGCTGCCAGAGAGCCTCGCCGCGAATATCAACCCAAGGGCTGCGAAACATCAGTAGATGACACGCAGCGGAAGCTGCGCAACTGAGGGAATGATAGTCCTGAGAACCTCTTTAAATGCACCTCTAATACCACCGACCGTGGGCACCTCTATCGTGTCGTTTGCCAGCAGTGCCACATCCTCTGCTTGATTTTTCTTAACCTTCTTCAGGTCAACGACAATCTGCGTCTTCGTTGTACTGCCACTCGCCTGCCTGATGATCCGGACATTGCCGCTATCAGTGTCTGGCCGGGTACCGCCAGCCATGACTATGGCTCGCGAGACCGTAATTGGCTCACTAAGCGCAATCGGACCCGGCTGAAAGACATTCCCGATGATATAGGCCTGTTCAGCTTCTGGAATTGTGACAATGTCGCCCGGCCGTAAATAAGGATTTGCTTGCTGGCTGCCTTTCAGCGTCTCACCCAGATTAAACGAGCTCAAGCCCGCGAATGCCTCATCGGTAGAAGCGGTTAAAGCGGGTGTTTCCTGGCATATTGAAGTGGGAGCTTCGGAATGAAGAACCTGAATGCTGCGCCCGGCGCGCTTAGTGGGACCGTTGGCGAGTGAAAGCAGTTCCAGCAACCGCACCTGCCGCTGAAGTTGAAAACGCGATGGCACGTTAACTGCCCCGATTATCGACACCACCTGTGAGTTATATTGCTTAACGGAAACATAAACCTGGGGGTTTCTCTGGTATTTCAGAAGCCGTGCAGTGATTTCCTTAGAAAGTTCGGCTGCTGTCAGACAGGCAGCTCGAATCTCGCCAATGAAAGGCAAGAGGATCAGACCGTCATTCGATACGGGCATGGAGTCGTGTGACAATTGCGGGCGATTGAAAACTCGTACGTCCAGCACATCCCCTGGACCGATCCGGTAGTGTCGATCCGCCGCTGAAGTAGTTGTGACGGTGGTGGCCGCCGCAGGAGAGGTCGTTGCCTCAGGCGGCCGTTCAGGCGGTACCGGGCTTACAGTTGGCTGTTGTGCAACCGCGAGGCTTGGTACGGACGTTAGTATTAGCAACGCCCAAGAGAGGCACACGTTTACAGTTCCCAGGGAGTCCGAGCCTAACCGAGAGTCTCTTAGTCTTCTCATAACTTACCTCATTACTGTCGGGGCCGCGCTAAGTACTAAAATTGTCATTTTCGCAATGCACGGGTACGCCGTGTTTTTTTAGCGCTGTGACGGGCCATCATAACCTCACGAAGGTGGTTGGGAGCACCAATGTTGAGTACCGTGTGATTCTTTAAAACTTTCAGCTCCTCATCCTCCCGTCTAAAGGCGCCGGTGAGTGGTTGATCTTGCAGTTTCACTACAACAAAATCTCTAACCCACTGCCAAAATTCTACCTGCGTTGTCCAGAAATGTTTGCCATTATGACAAATCACGAGCGCTGTTCGTTTCCGTCTCGCTTTCTTTTGATTCTTTGCTTTCACTGCAGTTGCCTGCTCCCAGAAGACACTTCGAGCCTTGCGTGTTCTCCCGCCATTTCATTACATAGGCAAAAGTCCACGCCACACCCCGTGGGGAAACCTCTATGCGAGGCAGCTTTGGATATGTTCATTTAGTCTTGAGCGCGCCGTTTAGGAGCCATCGACTCTCGCCACCCGGCCTAATGGACGCTATACGTCAAGACGACAACTTTTGATGCGACGCTTTACGCTAAGTTCAGGAAAACGTGCCATTTAGACGAATTCCCCCCTGCTCACAAATTACGCTCAACCAATCGTAGCTGCACAATAACCTATAGTCCAGCAGCGCGAGACCAAAAGTCCTGACTTTGGCGCGGCCGACAATTATTACTACCCAGAGAATAACATCCAACTAGTAATAGTCTAGCGCCAGCGCCTCCGTTGTACAACCAGTGCAGAGTGCACAAAGTATACAATGCCGAATGGGGCTCGGTTTCCAATTGCGGACACGTAATGAAATACCAGCAATAACTAACAAATGCTGGTTTCTCCGTCTTAAGCCTCATAACGCGGCCTAGTAATTCTAGTTGAAATGTCTTCCCGTTATTCGGCAGTATGGGTTGAAGCTCCATTCAGACAACCAAGCCGCTCCAGCAGCATTAGTCTAAGGTTAAGGAAGATGCTCGAGCACAGACTAGCCCGTATTATTATGACCCCATATCTCTCACTGCAGGAATCTCTGAAAAAACAAAGCCAGCCTAAACAAACCAGCAGACGTTCGCACCCTTTCCATTTGCTCACCAATGGCGACCTAGCGTAAGATTACGCCTCCGAGCAGTTCTAATTTTTTTTAAGGTTTGAAATAGGCGCGTAGCTCAGTTGGTAGAGCGTTGCCTCGACACGGCAAAGGTCTGGGGTTCGAGCCCCCACGCGCCTACCAGAAAAATCTGGCGGCTTGTACAGCAAGAGAACCCAATGCTAACCCACCCGACCAATTACCCGACCAATTCGGTGAGGATTCTGAGGAATACGCAGAAACTGAGGAATGCCAAAATCTGTCATTTGCTCAATGTTTTTGAAATGCTGAGATTTTCGAGGACCGAAAACCTGCCAAGCGCTTCCGTGTCAAGGTAGTGCTTTACCCATGAGCTACGCGCCTAAACCTGCAAATTTTCTCGCTTAGACCACTAGGAAAAAGCGAAGCCGAAAGTAACAAAGCAGTTATTCACGTCAAGCCGCTCTAGTTCTGTCAGACTGCGCTAGTTGATAGCTGCTCTAGTTGACAGCTGCTCTCTAGTTGACAGCTTCTCTAGTGACAGTTGCTCTAGTCAAACGTTCGGGAGATCAGCCGCGACCTGATCCCATTCGGCATACAACGATTGAAGTCTGGTCTCCGTTTCCTGGTACTCATTATTGAGCTGAATCAATCGAGTCGCATCCCGCGCGATCTCCGGCGCGCCCATCTGTTGTGAAATCTCCTTCAATTTTGTTTCCGCTCTAGCGATGTCAGCCTCCAGGTTTTCTGGCGTACGGGCATCAATCTTTTTCTTCTTGATGACCTTTACGCCCGAAGGCGCGGAGGATCCTCGCGTCGCGTTCTTTTTTCCTTTGGCTGATTGCCTTGGGCTTGTCAGAGCCTGACTGCTTGTCTCCAGACTTGACGTTACCGGCGTTAACGGGTCAGCGCGAACTAGATTCGCAAGAGGGATATTCTCTGGCGCTTTGGACACTCCGCCCGATGTCATCCGGCTGGCTCTCCAATCATGGTACTCGGTATAGTCACCGTCATAGTGTTCCGCTACTCCCTGGCCATCGAGCGCGAGCATCTGCGTGGCGACGCGATCGAGAAAATAACGATCGTGGCTGATAGTCAGAATGGTTCCTTCGTATGCGTCCAGCGCCTCTTCCAGGGCTTCGCGGGAGGGAATGTCCAAATGGTTTGTCGGCTCGTCGAGGACGAGCACATTGACGCGCGAATAGATCAGCTTCGCCAAAGCCAGTCGCCCTTTCTCGCCACCGGACAGATCACCGACCTTCTTGTAAACATCATCGCCAGTAAAGAGAAATTTTGCCAAAAACGATCTGAGCTCTCCCGCAGTGGCGTTCGCAGAAGCCACCCGGCGGAGCTCCATGATGATTTCGTTCCGATCGTCGAGATCGTCGAGCTGCTGCGCGTAGTAGCCTATCTGGACCTTGGTGCCCCATTGAATCTCCCCGGCTAGCGCGGGAATCTTCTTGAGAATGGTCCTAAGAAAAGTAGTTTTTCCGGATCCGTTTGGTCCGATAATTCCCAAACACTCCCCACGGCGCAGAATAAAAGAGATGTCGCGGGCCAACAGCTTGTCCGGGTAACCGATGGCGGCCTCGTTGACCATTAAGACGTGATTGCCCGTGCGCTCAATCGATTGCAAGCGAAAGTCGCCCGAAGATCTATCTGCGCGTACAGCTTCGACTCGTTCGAGTTTTGCTAGCATGGTGCGACGTGATTTAGCTTGCTTGGTTTTCTGTCCGGCAAGGTTACGTCGAATAAACTCTTCAGTCTTTTCGATTAGTTGTCGTTGATTCTCGTAAGCGCGTTGCTGCGCTTCGCGTCGTTCTTCCCGTTCGACGAGATAAGCCGAATAGTTGCCGGTGTAACTCGAAGCGCGACCGTTCTCAAGCTCCACGATGCGACGGCAGGCGCGATCAAGAAAGTAGCGGTCGTGGCTAATGATCACGTAGGCAGAGGCATATGTTTGCAGGAATTCTTCAAGCCATTCGACCGCGGTAACGTCGAGGTGATTCGTGGGCTCGTCGAGCAAAAGGACGTCGGGTTCGGCCAGGAGCAACCGTGCGAGACCGAGGCGGTTCTGCTGGCCACCAGACAGTTTTTCAGTTTCCAGCGACCACTGCTCCCGATCAAAGCCGAGTCCTTGCAGGATCGCCTCCGCCTTAGCGGCGTATTCGAAGCCGCCTTCGCGTTCAAACTCGTGCTGCAGATCACTGTATCGCTCGAGCACCTTTTCGAGGTCGGCATCTACCTCGGCCATGCGATGTTCGAGTTCATGCATTTCATGCTCGATCTGTTGCAGACGCCCGAAAGCCGCGAGCGCTGATTCGTGCACCGTGGTACCAGGTTCAAAATGCACGTGCTGCGCGAGCAGCCCCAACCGGACGCCCCGTGCCCGCACCACCTCCCCGCGGTCTGGTGATTCCTCTCCGCTAACAAGTCGAAAGATGGTCGTCTTGCCGGCACCGTTGCGTCCTACCAGACCAACGTGCTCACCGGGATTAATTTGCAACGAGACGCCGCGCAAAATGTCGTGGGTGGCGTAAGCCTTGTAGACATCTGAAAGACGAAAAAGCATAACTGGAGTCCGAGACGTACGAAGCGGGTGCGGGCTTGATCAATCCACCCTACACCCGCTTTTCATGAGTTCAGACTTAAGACTGTTAATTCGGCGACCCAGTCGCATTCGCGTTCGCTGCCGGTGATGTTGGTGCCGCTTGTGGCGTTGCTGTTGTCTGCACACTGGCAGCCGGCGATGCCGATGAACCCGGTGAAGCAGGACGCAAGCCCAGATTACCCGGATTGGCAAGCATACTCGCGGAGAGACTGTTTACGATTCTGGCTTCGTTCATGGCCACTTCAAGCAGCGCGGCCTTTAGAATCTCCGTCCGTTGATTGGTCAAAGCCTGGGTAATTTGCTGGCGAACCCCGGGGCTCTCCAGCGTCAAGTTTTCAGTTTGCAGTCGTTTTTCGGCCAGCTTGAATATATACCAGCGACCGTTTACTTGCTTGGGCTCGGTGAAACTTCCGACCTGCATAGGACCCATGAGCAAGTCGATCACGTCCTTCGGAAGTCCCGCCTGTTTCAATCCGTCTTCGCTAAAAAAGCCGATGTCCCCACCGCGGACCAAGCTGGTAGCATCTTCACTCTTAGACCGGGCCACCGTCGCGAAGTCTGCTCCGCCCTTCAGTTGCTGATAGACGTTATCGATTTTCAGCTTGGCCTCGGCCTCGTTTTTGGCGTCGCTCTGAATTCCCTGCCCGGAATTGTCGCTTGGATCGACAATAATTACCGCCAGAGCCGCGCCGCGTGCGCTGACAAACTGCTGACGATTGGCGTTGTAGAACTCTTCCACTTCCCGGTCGTTAACCGTGATTTTCGCGCTGAACTTATCCTGGAGGTTCTTGATGGCAATGTCCTTGCGCGCCTCCGCCCGCAAAGACTCCATCGTAAGATTCTGCTCGGTCAAGCTCTTCTGAAAGACATCGTCAGTCATTCCGCTTTGTTGCTTTTGCTGGTTAATCAACGCCGTAATCTGATCCTCGGTAGGCAGTACCTTCTCCCGCTCAGCTCGCTGGAACATAACTTCCCTCTGTATCAAACTGCCGAGGATCTGCAAACGAGCCTGGGCCAGTTCGAGTTGGGAAAGTTGCGATTGCTTCCCACCGGCCTGCTGGTTCAATGCTCGCTCCACTTCTGCCAGCATGATGGTTTTACCGTTAACGGTAGCTGCAACCGTACTATCTTTGGCCTCGGAGCCCCCACTTGAGCTGCACGCATTGGTTGCGAGCGCGACCAGCGCCAGAAGCGTGACCGTTTTAAGTAATCCTGCAGTTTTGTGCACTTTCAATTTGCTCCTTGAGATACTAATCAGAGTCGGGGATTGGATGCCAACTTGACGATCCGGAAATGCGTTTGTTATAAATCTTGATTCTCGATCGTGTAAATTAGCTGACTGTACAGCTAAACAGCGCGAATTGGACTAGTTTACCCTGGAGGTTTCATCAAGCAATGGCTAAACGCTGCGAAGTTTGTGGCAAAGGTCCACAGTTCGGCAATAACGTATCTCACGCGAATAACCGTACACCGCGACGGTTTAATCCGAACTTGCAATCGATTCGGGTCCAACTGCCGCAGGGTGGTGCGCAACGCAAGAAGGTCTGCACAAACTGCATCAAAGCCGGCAAGATTTCAAAAGCCGCCTGACAACTTCCTTCTGACACTCTCAAGAACCAACACTCTCATTCCAAATAATCACTCTTCCCCCAGGGCTATTACTTCAATCTCGACCCTTGCATTTCTCGGTAAACCTGCTGCTTGAACCGTCGCTCGAGCCGGTGGATCAGTCATGAAGAACTTAGCATAGACCTCATTCATGGCGGTGAACTCCTCCATGTCAGCGAGGAATACAGTTGTTTTCACAACCCGGTCCAAACCACTGCCGGCCGCCTCCAGGACCGCGGCCACATTCTTCAACACTTGCTCGGTTTGCTCTCTAATTCCCCCGGCAACGAATTGACCAGTCGCTGGATCGATTGGGATCTGGCCCGACGCATAAACGAATCCGCGCACCTTGACGGCCTGCGAATAGGGACCGATGGCCTGGGGAGCTCGGTCGGTCTGAATAATCTGCTTCACGGTAGCGACCGCCTCAATTTCGATGTTCAACACAAAGGCGGGATTTTAACAGAAAGGTTTGGTTAAGGGCAAAGCGCTGTGCCTGGAGGTGCTCTCCATCAGGTCCAACGGACCTCACCTCCGCCGCCACAGTTTTCCCGTGGATCTTGTTCATCCCGTCAGTTTTTGAGTTTGGGTGGATCTAAGAACCCGCGTCATGGCATCATTCGTGAGAAAAAGAATGATATTAGACAGGATTTACAGAATTTACGCGATTAGGCATGCTCGCGTCGCGTTGGGACGTGGCCTAGGCCATCCCCTGCATGCGCTCGACGTCGATGACTCCGGGAACACTTTTGATCGAGTTAATCACCTTGTCCAGGTGCTTCACGTCAAATACTTCTACCGTAACTTCTATGTGACCTCTCTCATCCGGAGCCACGGAGGCGCGCGCATCACGAATACCCGTCTTCATATCCGAGATGGCCCCGGTGATGCCGGCGATCATACCGGTGCGATTCTCAGTAACCGCCAGCAGTTTCACAGCGTAAGCCGTTTTGTCTTGTTTGCCGGCCCATTCCACCTCCACAATACGTTCCCGATTTACCATTAACTGCATCACGTTTTTGCAGCGTTTGGTGTGGACCGCCACGCCCTTGCCCCGGGTTACGTAACCGATAATATCCTCGCCATGCAATGGGTTGCAGCAACGGGCCCTGGTAACCATCAAGTCGTCAACCCCGCGAACCACAATCGAATCGTCACCCAGCCGAATCAGCTTCTTGACTGCGCGCACACCGCTGCGCAAGCGTGACTCTTTTTGCTTATCAAGCTGTTCGAACTGTTCGGGACCGAGATACTTGGCGATTACGTTGCGCGGTATTAGTTTGCCATAACCGATAGCCGCCAGCAGGTCGTCAACGCGTCCGTAACCGTAGTCACTGGACACCCTTTTCATTTCGCTGTCGTTGGGGCTGAGAACCTTCTTTACGGAGAGTTGGAACCGGGCGGCTTCTTTTTCAAACAGCTTTCGTCCAATCTCAATGGACTCTGCTCGTTGCTGCTCAGCTACCCAGTGGCGAACACGATTCCTCGCTCGCGAGGTGACAATGAAGTTAAGCCAGTCTCGGGAAGGGTGTGAAGATGACGAGGTAATGATCTCTACCACATCGCCATTCTGAATCTGCGTCCGCAGTGGCACCATGCGTCCACTGATTCGTGCGCCGGTGCAGGTATTGCCGACCTCTGAGTGGATCATGAACGCAAAGTCTACGGGTGTGGCACCGCGGGGCAACTGAATGACCTTGCCCATAGGAGTGAATGCATAGACGTCCTTCGGATAAAGATCCAACTTTAAGGAATCGAGGAAGTCTCGCGAGTCTTTGACCTCCTGCGTCCACTCGACCAGCGAGCGCAGCGCTTGCAGCGCTTGGTCATCGTCGCGCGAGCCGCGCTTCCCTTCCTTGTACTTCCAGTGTGCGGCCACGCCTTCTTCGGCGATGTTATGCATGTCCTCGGTTCGAATCTGGACTTCGAACGACTGGCTATTAGAACCGATGACGGACGTGTGCAGCGACTGGTAGAGGTTGTCTCGGGGTGTCGCAATCCAGTCCTTGATACGGCCGGGAACTGGCTTCCAGGTGTTATGAATAACGCCCAGGGCGGCGTAGCAGTGCCGGATCTCATTGGGAGTGATAACCCGCGCAGCCACCAGATCGTAGACCTGGTCCAGGCTGATCTTCTGGCGGCGGAGTTTCTTCCAGATCGAATAAAGCCGTTTCACTCTCCCGTCCACGCTCACGAAAGGCACTTCCGCTTCCCGCATTTTCTCTTCGATTCTGCTGGTTACGCCTTTTAAGAAAACTTCCGTTTCAGCGCGTCGCTTTTCAAGTTGTTCCGAGAGTTCTCGATAGTCATCGGGGTGCAGGTGACGGAAGGCGAGATCCTCCAACTCGCCTCTTAACTTGCCCATGCCCAGACGATGGGCGATCGGAGCGAAGATATCCATGGTCTCTTCGGCAATGCGTTTTCGCTTCTCCGGGCTCAGATAGTGCAGCGTGCGCATGTTATGAAGTCGGTCGGCAAGTTTCACCAACACGACCCGAACGTCGTCCACCATTGCCAGCAACATCTTGCGCACGTTCTCGGCTTGCTGTTCTTCACGGGAGACGTTGCTGATTTGAGCAATCTTGGTTAACCCGTCTACCAGATGCGCGATCTCCGGCCCAAAGTACTCATTGATCGTATCAAGATCGACGAGCGTATCCTCCACAACGTCATGCAGAAGACCGGTGGCAACTGATACTTCGTCGAGTTTCATATCCGCCAGGATGTCGGCAACTTCAAGTGGGTGGACGAGATACGATTCGCCGGACGCCCGTTTCTGACCTTTATGCTCGCGCGCAGAAAACAGATAGGCACGCCGCAGCAGATCGAGATCTGCTTGCGGATGATTGCTCGCAACCTTCTCGACGATGTCCTCAATACGAATCATCTATAAATTTACAAACTCTCACGCTGACCGAACGCTGCGTCCGCGATTATAACAAAACAGGTGATGCTCGACTCTAATCGAGCATCACCCGTTGGCGACGAAGCTTATTATGGTTGTTATGGCGAGGGTTAGCTTGTGGGGGGCGAGGCTGCTTTCTTGGCTTCCTCTTCAGCTTGTTTCTTCTTGTTTGCCTCGCTCAATTCGGTGGTACGTTTCTGCGCCGCTTCACGTTGCTTATCCAGCTCCGCCTTTTGGTCCATTTTGCCGTCCATTTCTGCCAGTTTGGCAGCTTCCAGCAATAGATTTGTTTTATACGACCAGCCAGATTCGCTATTGGGATCAAACTTGAGAGCAGTCTCCACTTCTTCGAGACCCCGCTTCACGCACATCTGAGCCGTTTCGAAGTCCTTTGGATCTTTGGGTTTCCTGTAGGAGACGGTGACTTTACCGACAGTGGCGGTGGTAATCTTGTTGGTAGGCAAGTCGGTAATCTGAAAGGAACAGTTCCAGTCTTTGCTGGCCAGCACTATATAAGCTTCTGCTCGTTTGTCTGGCTCTACCCGGCCATCATTTGCCCGCGCGATGATCCAATCTCGAAGCTTCTCGTCCTCTTTAATCTTTTCGTAGAGGAAGGCGATCGCCTTGTATGCCTCTTCATTTGTTGGATCGGACTGCAGGATCTTTTGATAGGCGTCAATTGCCTCGCGCGCTTTGGCGATGTTCTCAGGGGTGTTGACACCGGTACGATACTGCGCGTGGACAGTACGGGCAATAAACAGAGGTGCGGTCTTGCTATTGGAATCGAGCTCCTGGGCCTTTCTGGCGTGTTGTTCGGCTTCAACAAAAAGCCCTTCGCGGTAGGTGCGGGCAGCTTCGTTCAGCTCATTCTTGGCTCTTATTCTATTAATGACCCCACAACCCGAACTGGTGGCAATAACAACTGCCAGGGCGATTGCGATCCTAGCTTGAGAGAGTTTCATTTATAGGTGGCTCCATTGTTGACCGGCAACAGACGGCAGGCCAGAGATCGAAGCTTTCAAGGATATCCTAAGCACTATTGAGGCAGGTCATCTACCTGCAAACCAACCGGGTTAGCGCCGGCGCCTTTTATGGCGTCAATCACCTTTACCACCTCTTCATATCTCATTCCGCGCGGGGCTTTTATGAAAACAGTCTTCTCAATGCGATCCTGCTCCGGCACATCACTGCGGGTTTCCATGCCGGGTTTATAGGCTCGTTGCTCCTTGCGCTGCTGAAACACCTGCGTCAGCTTCTGGGACAAGAATCCTGTGTCGTTAACGGATCCCATCGAGTCCTGGTTAAGCTTGATTTGAAGATCGCTCGAGATCGAAACAACGAGGGTGAGCGGATTTGGCTTCAGTTGACTGAGGTCCTCGTTTGGATCTCTCTGGGTGGGAATATCCGCCTTGAAGCGGGTAGGCTTGAGCGGCGTGATCACCATGAATATGATCAACAACACCAAAAGGACATCAATTAATGGCGTCACGTTGATGTACGGCTCGGCTGTCGTGCCGTGGCCCTTCTTTTTATCACCATCCATAGACATGGAATTTAACTCCTCGAAATTCGATACAATCAACTAAGCTTCGCGGAAGCCAGTTAGGTGGCTGGGGCTGGCTCTGAAGCGGCTGCACCGCCCTTCTTCTTGTCAGCTACCAATCCGATCTTATCTACGCCAAGCGCACGAACCTCATTGATAATGTTGACTACGTCGCCATATGCGACATTGACTCCGCTCTTGATGTAGACGATCCGGTCCTCTTCAGTTTTCATTTTCTCTAACATCGGGCCGACCTTGTTTTTGATGTCATCCTGCATCAATCGCTGCTTGCCAAGGTAGTATTCACCGTTGTTAGGGATGGAGATGACTATGGACGACTCTTTGATAATTCGTGGATCGATATCAGGATTGGTCATGCCCGAAGGGAGAGCCACCGTAATGCCGTGTTGCAGCAATGGGGTAACCACCATAAAGATGATCAGCAGCACCAACATGATATCGACCA
>JBHENP010000094.1:0-12680 GCA_046261995.1 Pyrinomonadaceae bacterium | reverse complement strand
GAGATCGAAGCTTACACGCCGGGAGGCGCTCCCACACCGACACCAACGCCGACACCAACACCAACGCCAACACCGACGCCTCCGGGGTTAAACGTGGCCTTGGCGACAAACGGCGGAGTGGCTTCGGCCTCATCGACGCACAGCCCCGAGTATTCAGTAGTTGGGGTCAACAACGGGGACCGCAATGGCATAGGCTGGGCAAATGGGACCGGTGGCTGGAACGATGGGACGATTGACGCATATCCAGACTGGGTGGAAGTCGCCTTTAGCGGGTCGCCAACCATCAACGAGATCAACGTTTTCACCGTCCAGGATAACTACAACTCTCCCAGCACTCCCACGCCGACGATGACCTTTACGCAGTATGGGATCACAGCTTTCGACGTGCAGTACTGGACCGGGAGCGCTTGGGTAAACGTACCCAATGGCAGCGTGGTAGGAAACAATCTGGTATGGCGCCGGTTCACCTTCACGAACATTACAACTACCAAGATCAGGGTATTGGTAAACAACTCCCTGGCGAACTATAGCCACATCACGGAGATCGAAGCCTACACCCCCACTGCGAGCTTTAACGCCGTGGCAGTTGCCGGCCCGATCTCAAACCCGACCGCAATGGCCTTTGCGCCGGATGGCCGGCTGTTCGTCTGCCAGCAACCCGGACAGTTGCGGGTAATTGAGAACGGCGTTTTGCTGCCAAATTCCTTTGTCAACCTAACGGTCAACTTCAGCGGCGAACGCGGCCTGCTTGGTGTCGCTTTCGATCCGGATTTCGCCAACAATCAGTGGGTCTACGTCTACTACACGACCGCTTCGGCGCCGATTCACAACCGCGTCAGTCGGTTTACGGCCAGTGGCAATGTGGCCGTGGCGGGCAGCGAGGTACCGATCCTGGACCTCGACAATTTGAGTGGTGCAACCAATCACAATGGGGGAGCTATACACTTTGGACCGGACAACAAGCTCTACGTCGCTGTGGGAGAGAATGCCAACTCTGCGAATTCGAGACGGTGGGAAATCGGCTGGGAAAAATTCTTCGAATCAATTCTGACGGTACAATTCCGGCAGACAATCCGACAACTTTTCCGGGAATAGCCGGCTCTCCTACGGGCGCCAACCGCGCGATTTGGAGCGTCGGGCTTCGCAATCCCTACACGTTCGATTTTCAACCAGGCTCCGGCAGGATGTTCATCAACGACGTGGGCCAAACCTCCTGGGAAGAAATCAACGACGGCATCGCCGGCTCAAACTATGGCTGGTCAATTTGCGAGGGAGCGTGCTCCCCGCCGAATGCAAACTTTCGTGATCCGCTTTTCCAGTATGGACACGGAACAGGAGCAGCGACAGGATGCGCGATAACGGGCGGAGCCTTCTACAATCCGGCCGTCGTGACCTATCCAGGCGACCATGTAGGAAAGTATTTTTATGCGGAGTTTTGCAGCGGATGGATCAGGCGCTTTGACCCCGCGACTAGTACCTCACAGCCGTTTGTCTCGGGGCTGAGCTCACCAGTGGATTTGAAGGTTGGGCCTGATGGCAATCTCTACTATCTGGTGCGTGGCGGCGGCGGAGGTGTCTTCAAACTCGTCTACAGCTAGTCAACTCTGCTTCGATGGCCGGTCGTGCTAGTCATACTCGGCCCCCCTGACCGGCCGCACAGCGGGTCTCGCCTTCCAGGAATTCTCAGTTCCTATTTCTTTATAAGGAAACACCAACTATGACCATGACTAGTGTCCGCAAGGCTTAATGATCGCGATCCTCGTTGC
The DNA here is from genome assembly GCA_046261995.1 of Pyrinomonadaceae bacterium. Lineage (GTDB taxonomy): Bacteria > Acidobacteriota > Blastocatellia > Pyrinomonadales > Pyrinomonadaceae > PSRF01. The sequence continues at coordinate 10,914 of JBHENP010000094.1, read as the reverse complement.
CGTCGCAGCGGATCTACTAGGCGGCCGCCAGTGATTCCAAACTAGCGAGCTTCCTTGAACTCCCCGCTAGTCACGACGCCTTAAACATCACCGGCGCCAAAGCACGAAGTCCACCATAAATGCTACTGTTATTTCTTCTCCTATTGCTCGTGGTCCCGTTCCTGGTCCTCACTTTGGTGGATCGGTTTGGTCGTTTCCGAATTTCTGTGAGTACTCGAGCAAGAGTTGGTCTGTCCCTTTTCTTCCTTTTCACCTCGCTTGGGCATTTCATCAGGACCGATGAGATGGCGGTAATGTTGCCGGCCGCAATACCGTACCGCATTGAGATTGTTTACATCACCGGCGTGCTGGAGTTGCTTGGGGCCACCGGTGTATGGATTCCAGGCCTGATGAGATTAACCGGACTCTGCTTGATCTTGATGCTGGTGGGAATCCTTCCGGCTAACATCTATTCGGCAATCAATCACGTAGAGTTCGGAGGCCATGGATCCGGTCCTGCATATTTACTAATCAGAGTGCCTTTCCAACTATTTTTAATTTGGTGGACATATTTCGCTACGCAACAGCATTGGTTTCACAGGCAACCGCAGAAAGCCTGAGCCCTCGGTTCGACGCAGTAGTTATTTTGTATACAGAAATTTGCAGTCAGGAAGGTGGACCCTGTCCCCGCCTCAAGCTTGAATGCCACTCAAGCATAAGAGCGGGGACAGGGTCCACCTTCCTGACTGCGAGGTGGCTAAGTTTGAGTGTTGCGGTTATGAATCTTGTAGACTGGCCTGGCGCGGTTACCAGAGCGCGTCGTGACGCTCACGTACGCCAAAAGCTTCACGCAACTCGATGCCGCCGGGCAGGGTGCCCGTATAGGTACCGAACCAGTGAAAGTAGTCGGAGCGCACGAGCAGTAGGTTCTCGTGCTGTTCGATGAGCGCCTCAGGTTGAAACTGCAAGGTTCCGCCTTCCGCGAAAGACACAGTCGACAAGTCGTCTGCAAAACTGTTCGGTCCGACCTCTTGTGCATCGCCCTCGATCCATACTGTGCGTTCGCTCTGGGTAGGGGTATCGAACAAGCCGGTGATGGCGTTGAATGCAACGAGTCGGTTGTGCTGATCCAGCCCCGCACCTGCCGCCCAACGCCACTGCGTGTGGCGTTCGTGGTAGCCGGCGTTAATGTCTACAAAGATGACGCCCCTTACGGAGCGCTTGGTCCCATTGTATCGAACACTTCCGCGCGCCTGTCGGCAGTAATCCTTGTGCGACCAGATATAAGCGCCGCCGGCGGGCCGGTAGACCTCGAAACTAGTGCAGGGTTCGAATGTGACAGCGATTTCCGCATCCCCGTCCCACACTTGCACGCGATTTGGTTCAAGGCGCACGTGTCGCGTAAAGCGATGCGAGCCCTCTCGGAACTTGTTTCCCTCGCGATCCCAAATTCCCCAATACTCCTGCTGTAGCGGTCCCACGCTGGCTCGCGCTGCACAGAAAGATAACTCGCGACTCCAGAAAGAGACGTAATGCCAGCGTTTGCGCAATTGGCCGGCGCGTAAAAGTGGCATGCGCCCAGGCGGTAGCGGTACGCCGCGGGGACGGTCAATGCCGCTCCAACGATACGGTTGGTCAATCGGGCTGGATGTCATCGGCACCGATCATACCTGATTCTGCATTAGGCTTGTGCGTTTTATCTAAATACTCACTAAACCAAATAGTTCACACTACCTTCATTACGGTATAACTCCCGAACTCATTCGCCTCGGTGCCTAATCGTTCAGCCAGGGAATCAATTTTGCCTTCGGCTCGTCTAATGATCTGTGAAGCCTCTGAGTTTATCGCACGGGAATCGTGCTCCGTCGGAAGACGTCGCGCAAAATGCCGGTGCTCCACTCGATAGGAGAAAAGACAATTTGACGCTGCCTATGCCCCACCTCGTCCCTTTCTTCCTGACACTGCTTTCTTTGATTATCGTCGGCGTGCCAAGTCGTCCATTGAGTAATGCACACGGTGCCAGGGCAGACCTCGTGGTCCATGAGTGGGGGACGTTCACGTCAGTGACCGGTCAAGATGGGCGCACGCTGGTTTGGCGTCCCCTCACCGTTGAGAGCGATTTGCCGTCCTTCGTTTACAGCGTGGATAGAGGAGATACCTGGAGGGGACTTCGTTACCCATCAAAGAGCGGCCTGACCGTTAAGGTACGCATGGAAACACCAGTTCTCTATTTCTATGCGGCTGAGGACGCTACGGTCAAAGTCAGAGTGCGGTTCCCCGGAGGGAGAATTACAGAATGGTATCCGCAGGCCCAATCCGCGGGCGGCGGAGGCATTGACTGGGGAGAACTCAGGGTTATGCCGCGCTCGCATGTTGGTCTTCCGCACGACTTCCGGGATAACCACTACTATCCTGCCCGGGAAACGGACGCAGCTCTGGTCCAGATCCACAATGCGGAACAGCCTGAGCATGAGAAATTTCTCTTCTATCGCGGCGTCGGCGCCTTTGACTTGCCTCTTTCCGTGAGGCTCCAGGGAAACCGGGTAGTAGTCAAGAAATCGCTCCAGGCAAATGTCAGACAAGTGGTCCTTTTCGAGAACAGGGGCGGGAACATTGGCTTTCAAATTGTTGACATGTCGAAAACGGAGGTCTCGGTCGACCGCCCGGTGCTTGACCTCAAGCTTCCGGAGTTGCGTCAGGAAATGAAAACCATGCTGATAGCAGACGGCCTCTATGAGAAGGAGGCTGACGCAATGCTCAACACCTGGCGCGACTCATGGTTTGAGGAAGGGCTGCGCGTATTCTATCTGATGCCGCGCAACACTACGGACGCTATTCTCCCAATTGATATCGAGCCCCAGCCGGCAGTGCTTGTGCGCGTGCTGGTGGGACGAACCGAGATTATTACTCCGGAGATGGAAGAGAGTGTGGCGGACCAGATTTCGAACCTCAGTGAACACTCAGCTTCCAGAAAAGCGGGTCTGAAAGAAATGAGAAAGTACGGTCGGTTTCTGGAGTCCATCCTAACGGAAATTCTGAGGCATACGACCGATCTGCACCTCAAGGTGGAAGTAAAAAGAGTCTTGGACGAGATTAACTAGGAATCATGAGGAGCAGACCGAAACTAAAAACAGAATGGCCGCGAAGTCATTACCCTCTGACAATAAGCACTCAACTACAGAACCAGGAAGCGGTAGCGACCTGGCCGATGCGACAGACTCAAGTGTGTAAGTGGTACCGAGACGGCCAGGTCGCTACCGCTTCCTGTTGGTAATTGAGTGATACTCTCGTTGGTCCCTAGTCGAGTTGGTGCGTTACCCGGGTCTCGGGTAGCACTAACACAGCTTGAGTCTATGGGAAGGGCAAGGTCGCTACCGCTTCCTGTTCTGTAGTCGAGTGATACTCTCACTGGTTCTGTAACCAGGTCGATGCGTCCCTGCGTCTCAGGCTTAACGTCTCAATTGGTTTTCGCACAGGGAGCCATGAATCCCGATGCGCCATCGCGAATGGAAATGAACGAGAGTCAAGTTGAGCAGGTGTGAAATCTATTTCATAGGAGCCTCTACCGCTCCTCGTTTCGACGTCAGAGGAACCGAGCATACTTAAATCAAGTTCAAACCTCAGCCTCCCATCTCGCTTATCCCACCTTCTGATCGTATCCTGTCACAAGAGATCGAGCATGGGTGAGGGCAAATGGGGAAAGATTCGATTGAAATAATCATCAACGTCGGGTCGGGCGCAGATGACAAAAAAGAGATGCGTGAGCGGCTTGCTGAGATTTTCACCGCTAGCAGTCGGAAGGCAAACATCTCGCTGGCTAGGAACGGTGAGGAAGTCATAGAGCTGGCACGGCGGGCCGCGCTGAGCGATAGCAATACGATTGTGGCTGGAGGCGGGGACGGCACCTTAAACGCAGTAGCCTCAGCCGTAGTAGGTACCAATAAAACATTCGGTGTGTTGCCGCTTGGTACTCTAAACCACTTCGCCAAGGATCTGCACATTCCCCTCGAACTTGAAGCTGCCGCCCGCACCATCATTGCCGGCCACACCACCCAGGTTGACGTAGCGGAAGTTAACGACCGCATCTTTCTCAACAATTCCAGTCTCGGGCTTTACCCGCGCCTCGTCCGCGAACGCGAAAAACAACAGCGGTTGGGCGTGGGGAAGTGGACTGCATTTTTCTGGGCCTCAATCGCTGTGTTGCGCCGGTATCCTTTTCTGGACGTCAAACTGAGCGTCGAAGGGAAAGACTTTTCGGGCCGCAGTCCGTTAGTCTTTATTGGCAACAATGAATATGAGATGGAGAGTCTAAACGCTGGTGCTCGATCGTGCCTCCATGCAGGCCGGTTGAGCCTCTATATAACGCGTGACACGGGCAGACTGGGATTAGTGCGGCTGGCTTGGCGCGCGCTTTTTGGCGGCTTGCGTGATGACAAGAACTTCATCGCTATGTGCTCGAAAGAGATATGGATAGCCACGAAGCACCGCCGTCTGCGCGTGGCGATGGACGGTGAAGTGACTGTGATGCAACCGCCGCTTCACTATAGTATTCGGCCGTTATCTTTACGAGTGCTGGTCCCGGCAGAGATTGAATCGAACTAGAATCGGTAACTGATGCGGACGATCGTTCACATGTCTGACATCCATTTTGGCCGCACGGACTCGAGTGTGGTCAAGCCGTTAATTACGTTCGTTAATGAAATCAAACCTGATTTGGTAGCTGTTTCGGGCGATTTGACTCAGAGGGCACGCTCTTGGCAATTTCAGGAAGCGCGCGCTTTCCTCGATGCCTTACCTAAGCCTCAGATCGTGGTACCGGGTAATCACGACGTACCTTTATACAATGTATTTTCACGTTTCCTGAGCCCTCTGGATAAGTACCGTCGCTACATAACCGACGATCTCAATCCCTTCTATGTCGACGAAGAAATGGCTGTTGTAGGAGTGAATACCGCGCGCTCCCTTACCTTCAAAGGGGGGCGTATCAATGAACTTCAGGTGGCCTGGGTAAGTGAGAAGATTTGTGAACTTAGCGATAACGTCGTGAAGGTGGTCGTTTCTCATCATCCGTTCGACCTGCCCGAGGGTCGTCACGAAAGCGATCTGGTTGGGCGTGCACGCATGGCTATGGAGACACTGGCCAGTTGCGGCGCAGATCTGTTTCTGGCCGGTCATCTACACATTAGCCATACTGGTCACACGGCAAAGCGCTATAAGATTAAGGGGCACTCGGCTCTTGTTGTTCAAGCCGGAACCGCCACTTCTACGCGCAGCAGAGGTGAGGCGAATTCTTTTAACGTGATACACTTGACGCATCCGGAGATCGCAGTCGACCGCGTAGTATGGCGGCCGGAAACAGCGGATTTTGCCTTGGCGTCGACCGAGCAATTTCGGCACACACCTGACGGTTGGGCCCGCCTTTAGCCATGCCAACACTACGAATTGGGTCAGACTGGTTGAACAGGATCGACCTGATCCAGAAACTTGCGGCGGTATCTCTCTTCAGGCATCAAGCAGACATCGTATTTGCCGAAGACGCGATACCGGTTGCGCGCGACCAGGTTATAGAGCGCGTCGCGCAGAGTCTTCGGCAGCACCCTTCCTATTCTCAAGAAGCCCCAAACGCCCCCAAGCCGGCCCATGACATGTAGGATCGCGTCAGACCTCGCCAGCAGACGTTGGTCTGGTTGGCCATAGTCGGCAACAACATAAACTGTGTCCAGGTCCAGTGCGTTGAGGTCATAACGATTCAGCAGAGATGCGGAAAAATCACTCTGGAGCGACGCGAACCGAAAGTGATCGTTCCGATCACGCTTGAGTAAGAACTGATTGAGGCCATTGCACAGCCCGCAAACGCCATCGTAAAGAACAAGAGTTTTGGAATTAGTCTCAGGCACAGAATCTCAGGTCGCGAAAGGTAAAGGAACCGCGTGCTGGTAGACCCTTACCAATTTATTCATCAGTAAACCTGCGAGTAGGAAGCAGATCGCTGGGAAGCTGGTCGCATGGGACCGCCGGCTCCAATACCCCTTCTGAAAGCATACGCACTTGGGCCCGGGCCACCAGCGGCACTTTCATCGTTAATTCCCAAAACGCCGCCAGAATGTAATGGAACCACACCGGAGCGGGCACAACGAGGACCTTCTTCCCACTAAGCCGCGCCACACGCCTCACCGCCTCACTCAAATAGATCTCTTCGGCCCCGGTAACGGCTACAGTTTGGCGGCTCAATCTACCTTTCACCAGGGACGCCCGCAGGATTTCGACCAGGTCTTCAACCGCCAGCGGCCGGATTAATTTCTCCTTCAGTCCCACCGTGGCGAACATCGGAAACGTATGGAGAGAGTGACTGAGGTGATCCAGCATATGATCACCCCTACCGTAAACCATACCCGCCTTGATGATCGTGTAGTCAAGTCCGGAGTTACGCACAAGCTCCTCGGCGGCCCATTTTGATTCGTGATACGGCGAACCGCAATTCGGACGCGCCCTCAGAAAGCTCATTAGTCCAATTTTCTTGATTCCGGTTTGCTTGGCTGCGCTCAATACATTCTGAGTGCCCTCAACGTGGACCCTGCGGTAGCTCTGATTTCCAATCTCGCGATTTATGCCGGCGCAATGGGCCACCGCATCACAACCGGAAAAGGCGTGCAGAAGCACTTGCTGATCTGAAAGATCACTAGCAACGAAGGTTATGTTTTCGGCACTGTCGACTTTGGAACCGGCATTTTCCCCTCGTGCCAACAACACCACCTCATGGCCTTCTAATATGAGGCGCCGTGTCAGATTTCTTCCGATAAACCCTGTTCCACCTGTAACTGCGATTCTCATTTTTCATCTCCTTCTACTGCAGGCTTCTCTAATTCGTCCGGAAACGCTTCGCGCAATTCGTCCATCAGCCCGATTGCTTTCTTACGCAAAGGACGCATCAGAGGATTGCTGGCCAGGGAAATAAGTCGGTCGACAAGGTCAACTGAGTGGTCTATCAACCGGTAAGTTCGCGCACGGTCCCGCGAGGAGTCGTGGATCCAAAAAAGAATAATGCCCATGTGATAGAGCCAGAGCAGGTAAGGTAATTCGCCCCGCAGATCTTCTGGTATCCGGGCTTTTGATTTCACAACTACGTCTTCGAAGAGCTGAATGCTAGCCTGGCGGACTTCATCGGAAGAGGCGGCGAAAGGATTCAGCGCGCTTTCCGGATGGGCGGCCGTCTTGAAAAGCGCGCCGGCAAATTCGTGATACGGCTCAAGCGTCGTGATCTTGAGCCGTACCACTTCGAGCAGACGCGCTTTCAGACTGAGTTCCTTTTCCAAAACCGGAACTGATACGGCCAAGTGCTCTTCGTGAGTGCGATGGTAGAAGGCCTGGATGAGCAGCTCCTTCGACGGGAAATAATAGTACGCATTGCCCAGCGAGACTCCAGCCTTTTTGGCGATCGCCCGCATCGTTGTTGCGTCGTATCCCCGATCGCGAAACATCTTCAAAGCGGTCTCCAGGATCAGTGCCTTCGTCAGGCCGCCCTTGCTTGTTGCAACCGATCTTCCGATAGCACTCATAGCTTCACCTCGCGAGACCGGTGACCCGACCAATTTGATACCGATGCTGAGAGATCATCGAGACCACTCGGCGTGTGGTAGGCAACAACTCCGGCGAGGAGAGGCGGTAGGACCATTCGCGATACTGGCTCAGCGCCCATATCACCATTAGCCAGGCTTTCGGGCCCAGGTAAACCTCTCCCTGATCGCCGATAACGGTTAAGTCTTGCGCAGTCAGATCGTGGTCCAGATGCGGAAAGCGGAGTCGCGCTTCCTCTGATTTGCACGGCACAAAGACGAGCTCAATCAGCTTTCGCTGCTCTGCCAGCCACTCGTGCGCGCGACGGCAGAGTCCGCAGGTTGGATCGTAAAGAACAGTTAGCGCGGTCATGACATCAAGCCGCCTCCTGAACGCGCGTATAACCATCGGGTGGAACGGGGGGCGCCCCATTCACCAAACTGGCCCGGCGGCGCATGCGGCTAAAGATGAACAGGTTAAAGAAGTGCATTGCCCCCAGCACAAGTAGCACCATGCCGACCTTGACGGATAGCGCCTCAATGCCTTCCTGCGGCGTTGCCACGTCGTAACCGAGCTTCAGGGCGAGACTAACGTAGCCGAAGTTGATCAGATAGAAACCGACCACCAGGAGGTGATTAACGGAATCCGCCAATGCTTCATCACCGTGGAAGACATCGACCAGGAAAACGCGCCCGTTCTTGTGAAGCGTGCGAGCAACCCATACTGTGAGCGCGATACTAACGGCGAGGTAAATCAAGTAGGTGGTTATTCCTATGGTCATTGTGGAACCTCCTTCCAAAATTTGAACACGTTCAACTACAGTCAGCCTACGCCCTGGACGAAGGGTTGTCAAGAGATTTCTTGAACGCGTTCAAGATCCTTTTCGTAAGACAGGTTGGGGCCCTGTTAGGAGAGGATGACTGGGCATGGGCGCGGGGCCCGGCTAGTGTTTTAATGGGTGAGAAATTTAGATAGGTTCCGACTAAGATCCCTGGCCCGTCATACAACGGCCAAAGTGTACGGATGGAAGTGGAACGCCGAATAGAGAGTATAGGCCTTAGGGTTCCACCAGGCGCTTCTTAATATTTCGCTGCCACGACTCGTAGTTTCTGATGCGTCGCTTGGCCTGCTTGTGGGTTAGGTTCATTTCACGCGCCACATAGCTGATTCGTTCCGAGCGATCGTTCTTCTTGTCCCGCGGATCCCCGGGCGCTTTCAAGTAAAGCTTGTAAGCGAACGTCCACTCTTGTTTGACCTCGTCGGTTGCCTGTGTTCCACGCAGTTCCGGCATCTTTACCCCTTAATGGACCAATTGAGTTGAAAACGAAATTGCGGCAGCTTCGTAACGCTTAGCTCATCTATCTGGGCAACACTCTGGACGGCGCCGTAAGGCGGTACATATTAACATACGCAGGAAAAGTCGTTGCAGCCTAAAGTTCCCGGGTTGTGGGATCCCCATCGTTTCATGTTCCTGCCTACCACGCAGGGAGTGGAGTATGATGCGCCGATGAAAAACAAACAAATCATATTGGCTAGCCGGCCGACTGGCAGACCCGCGATGGATAATTTCGCAACTATTGACGCGGAGGTGCCGGAGCCCAAAGATGGAGAGGTTCTGGTTCGAACTCGCTACCTGTCAGTCGATCCGTACATGCGAGGTCGCATGAGCGACCGCAAGTCCTATGTCGACCCATTTGCTGTGAACGAAGTTATGAACGGTGGCGTGGTCGGCGAAGTAATCGAATCGCGCTCAGACGCTCTTAAACCTGGCGACATCGTCACTGGGCAACTCCCCTGGCAGCTATATTCTGCAGCTGGCGCGGGAGATCTAAGAAAGGTTGATCCCAAGCTTGCCCCCGTAACGACCGCTCTGGGAGTCCTGGGTATGCCCGGATTGACGGCCTACTTTGGACTTGTGGACATCGGTAAACCCCGAGAAGGGGAAACCCTCGTCGTCTCCGGCGCCGCGGGAGCCGTCGGCATGACCGTATGCCAGATTGCCAAAATCAAAGGATGCCGGGTGGTTGGTATCGCAGGCAGCGATGAGAAGAACGAATATCTGGAGCATGAGCTTTGGGTGGATCACACAGTCAACTACAAAAAGGCCGTTGACATGAAGCAGGCCCTGAAGGATGCGTGCCCAGACGGCGTGGATATCTATTTTGACAATGTGGGTGGCGATATTTCCGATGCTGTGATGCCGTTCATTAACAAGGCAGCGCGGATAATCATTTGCGGGCAAATCTCACTCTACAACCTTGAACAACCGGATGTTGGCCCGCGCCCTCAGCCATATCTCCTGGTGAAGAGAGCTCTGATGCAGGGGTTCATTATTACGGACTACGCTCCCCGCTTCGGAGAGGGCGTGAAACAATTGGGGCAGTGGTTGGGTGAAGGTAAGATGAAGTACGCCGAAAACATTGTCGATGGGTTTGAGAATACTCCGCGCGCCTTCCTTGGTTTGTTTAGTGGCGAGAACCTGGGCAAACAATTGGTAAGAGTGGAAAAGGCCTGAGACGCGGGTAACGAGAGCGACTGACTACACAACCAATGAAAGTATCACTCAACTACAGAACAGGAAGCGGTAGCGACCTGGCCGTTGCAGTACCACTAGCACAATTTGAGTCAATCGCAACGGCCAGGTCGCTACCGCTTCCTGTTCTGTAGTTGAGTGCATATAGCCATGGGGGAATGATTTCGCCACTCTGTTTTCAGTTTTCACCCACAAGCTGGTTGCCCGTGGGTTTCCCTGAGCAACTAAGACTGCGCCATGAGCGACTGCGGACGGACCTACCCGCTACCCGCTCCCGGTTCTGTATCGACGGTAGTTGAAGGACCCCCGGATTTGAGTCAAACTGCACCGGCAACCGTTTCCCCACAACCCTCTCCCAGAAAAGGTACCAAAGTGTCTTTCTTAACTGCGCATAGTTCGCGAAAGTTACTGGCGCACCGGCTCGCCGGGATAACGCTCCTGTTGCTGATCGGGGCCGTACAGGCAACGTCCGCGTCCGAGCGATGGTCAGCCAAACTCGACGGGCGTGTTCGCTTTTACCAGGCGACTGAATTGGGGATTGTAGTTACCGGAACTGAGAAATCGCTCTATGCCATTGATGGCGAATCGGGCGACATTCTATGGCGACGGAAAAATGCGCGACTGGACGAGACTGATGTCGCAGCAGTGCCAGGCACAGACATCCTTCTGATAAGTATTGAAGACGGTGACAAAACGCGGCTGGAGGCGGCGGACCTGGTCACGGGCGAGACACTTTGGCGGAGCGACAAAGTACGCGGTTCGGTAATGCAGATGACGCTGGATCAAAACCAAAACGTTCTCGCCGCTATCTTCGTACGCGACGCACGCGGCAACGCCAACGACACTTT
>JBHENP010000093.1:12829-13064 GCA_046261995.1 Pyrinomonadaceae bacterium | reverse complement strand
TCACCATACCGTTCACGGTTAACGGCGTCACCCGTGATGAGAAGACTGGTAAGACGGTGCTCGGGGCCACTGGCAAGACAACCGTCAACCGTCGCGACTACGGTGTCAACTTCGCCCGACCTGACAACCCTGCTTTTCTCGGCGACAACGTCGAGATTGAGCTAAACCTCATTACTCGGGCTGCCAGCCCGCAGTAAATGAAGCTCGAGAATCGCATCGCATTGGTCACCGGCGG
>JBHENP010000093.1:681-12819 GCA_046261995.1 Pyrinomonadaceae bacterium | reverse complement strand
GCTCTGGCGTTTGCGCGGGAGGGGGCCCGGGTTGTGCTCGCGGCCCGGACCGCTCAGCAGGTAGAAGATACCTCCGCCGAGATCGGTGATGAGGAGATTGCGCTGCCCGTGGTTTGCGACGTTTCAGACGTTGCCAGCGTGCAACTCATGTTCTCGCGTGTTTCAGTGAAGTTTGGTCGCGGTCCAGATATTCTCGTCAATAATGCCGGTATCGCCGAAAGCGCTCCGCTTGCGAAGACAGATGACGACCTTTGGCACCGTCATCTGGCGATCAATCTTTCCGGCACATTCTATTGCACGCGCGCGGCCGTGCCCGCGATGATCGAGCGAGGTTGGGGTCGCGTTATCAACATCGCTTCGATTGCCGGCAAAACCGGCGCCCCGTACATCGCGGCATATTCGGCTTCGAAACATGGGGTGCTGGGGTTGACGCGGTCAATTGCCATGGAAGTCGCCGCAAAGGGAATCACGGTCAACGCGATCTGTCCGGGTTATGTTGATACTGAAATGACCACACGCGGCATAGAAAATGTCACCGCCAAAACGGGCCGTTCCGCGGATCAGGCTCTCGAAGTCCTAAAGAGAATGAGTCCTCAAAATCGATTGATCACGGTGGAAGAAGTGGCAGCACTGGCTATCTTGCTTGCTTCAGAGGAAGGGCGCGGTATTAATGGTCAGGCGATAAACATCGACGGCGGCTCCGTTCTGTTCTGAGTGAGACACTAAGAAATCTTCGATGAAAATATGAGAGGGCTTGTCCGATCATTACTCGTAGTGTCGTCTCCACGGTGACCACCAAAAAAATAGGATGGAGTTTAATTTTTGTCCTTGCCGCGGCGTTCGCCTTAAGGATGGCGCTAATAGTCGCGTTTAAGACATACGCTCACCCGGTCGGCTGGGAATATGAAACGATAGCGAATCGCTTGTTGGCTGGACAGGGCTACTCATTCGAGTTTCTTCACACAACCTATAAATCGTTCAACACTCCGCTGTTTGGCTTTCTGTGTGCAGGGGTCTACGCTGTGACAAACCATAGCCACTTCGCGATCCTGGTCATCCAGTCCTTTTTCACAATCGCTCTGGCGCTCATCATATTCGAGATCGCGAAGCTGATTTTTAGCGAGGGTGTTGGCCTTCTGGCAGCGGCGCTCGTAGCCTTCCATCCGGCCTTCATCTATTACGATGTCTTTAATCTCCTGCCCCTCAGCATTGATTCCTTTCTGATTGCAGTAATCACACTGCTGCTCTTGAAATACAAAGACAAACCAACCGTAATGTCGATGTCGTTCATAGGAGGACTCATAGGAGTCGCGACTCTTTCGAGAGGCATAATTGGGGCCTTGTTGCCGTTCGCTCTAGTCTACCTTTTCCTGTTCGCGAGAAGGCTTGATCTCAAAGAGCGAGTAACCATAGTGATGTCCGTTCTCTGTGCATCGTTCATCGTCTTAGCGCCCTGGATACTCAGAAATTACGTCGTACATAAGCAGTTTGTTTTTATCGCCTCATCCAGCGGCGAGAACCTCTGGCGGGGAAATAATATGCATGCGACCGGAACCTCGTACGATAAGCACAAGAATAAGATCCTGGATTTGTGGTCAGAGGATTTTAAAGAAAAAGTCCATTCCCTGACAGAGATGCAACAGAAGAAATTCTTTGAAGACGAGGCGCTGCATTTTATGCGAGCTAATCCGATGGCGGCTGCGACGCTCTATCTTAAGAAGGTTTATTATTTTTGGTGGTTTTCTCCGCAGAGTGGTATTAACTACCCGAAAAGATATCTGGCCGCATACAAGTATTTCTATACAATTCTAATAAGCTTTTTTATCGTGGGTGTCGGTTTCGCGATAGCCTCTTCGAAAAGAGAAACTATGGAATCTTCCTTGATTCTGATCTCTGTGCCGCTAACGATCTGTTTTGCGCAAAGTGTTTTCTACGTAGAAGGACGACACCGCTGGCTCATAGAGCCGATAATGATGAGCTTTTTTAGTTATGGCGTGGTGAGATGCTGGAAACTACTAAGTAAGATACTTGTTAACCCGCTTATTTTGACCCACTCGCTAAGCAACCGACTGCTTCGGTCGTGCACGCTGCGACGCATGCTCAGTTCTGGTGGTTAAAACTCCTATCGCATTGTGCGCGCGAGTCTATAAACCAATCGCACCGGCAGGCCTACGATGTTGAAATAGTCTCCCTGAATCTCTTCGATAAATAGAGCCGCACTTCCCTGCACCGCATACGCGCCGGCTTTATCCATTGGTTCTCCGGTCGCCACGTACCAATCAATCTCCGCTATAGACATTTCGGCAAACCGCACCCGTGTCGTTTCGTGGTCGACTACTGGACGATCATCGCCAGCGCGCAACAGGGCGACGGCAGTTAAGACGTCGTGCCACTTACCGCTTAACAGTTTCAGCATCCGCCGGGCGTCTTCAGCGTCGCTCGGCTGACCCAGAATTTCGTCGTTTACCACAACCACAGTGTCGGCCCCGAGCACCAGACGTGATGGTAGGTCCTTAGCCACCTTTTCGGCCTTGGATTGCGCCAGCCGCCTCACATACGGCACCGCAGCTTCGGATTCGGCGCGACTCTCGTCGATGTTTGCGGCCACCGCTTCAAAGGGCCAGCCGATCGCCTTGAGTATCTCTGCGCGGCGCGGACTCCTGGAAGCCAGCACCAGCTTATTCTGCAGCACATCTTCAAATAGTTGTCTTTGAGGCAATTGACCTCCGCTTGTCGCCGCCCAAGCTTCTCCGCTACACTGCGACGCTATCTCAGATTTTAGATTTTGGATTTTTGATTTTAGATTGAAACGAGTAGATCGCAAGTGCCAGGGATGGGACCATCCCCTTTCAAATGGACAACCTGATCAAATCGCTGCCGAAGATACTGCAAGCTGCCGGTGACTCCCCAGAGGTCCTAGAAGCTGCTTGCATAGCTGCCTGGAAGCATGCAGCCGGTGATGGGTTGCGCGACCACGCCGTGCCGCTTCGTGTAAACGGTAAAACGCTGGTCGTGGTAGTTGCCGATGCGACCTGGCAAAGACAACTACAGTTTTTGAGTAGTCAATTGCTTTTCCGTCTGAATTTAATTTTGGGCCAGCCACTGGTGGCATTTGTCGACTTTCGCGTGAATCCAAATGCGGTCATGAATGCGCGCGCGCGACAGTATGCCAACCGCACGGGTCGAGAGTTAGATCCCGAGACAGTTCCCGTGCAACTGATAACGGCGGCCGCTGAAATCAATGACAAAGACCTGCGCCGGGCTTTTCTAGGCGCCGCGATGACTTGCCTAAACAGATTGGACAAATAGCTTGTAGGGGCGTCGCTCCGTGGGCGCCCATCGCTTTGGATATCTCTAGGTCGGCGATGGGGCGCCCACGGAGCGACGCCCCTACAACCAAGCCCAGAGGTGGCAACCTTAAATACAATCATGCCAATAAATGAATCCGATATAGCGAAGATCGCACAGCTTGCGCATCTTGAGATCACAAGCGAACAGCTCAAAGTCTTTGCTCCCCAGATCGCGGAAATTGTCACTTACGTAGAGCAACTAAGTGCGCTCGACGCCAGCAACGTCGAACCCGCGCTCGGCGGTTTGACACCGGAAGGCGAACGGACCGATACGGCTCGCGATGACGTAGTTACTCCCTCGCTGGGCCAGGAGCTTGCCCTGGCAGAAGCACCCGATGCTGCTGCCGGGCACTTCCGGGTACCTAAAGTGCTGTAGCTATTATGAAACCAACAATTTATTGGATTGTCTAACTGATGGATTTCGGAAAAACATCTGCCACGGAACTCGCCGTATCAATCAGTAACGGCGAAACAACCGCCCGCCGGGTGGTCGAATCATCTATCGCGGCCGCCGAGTCACTCAACGTGACACTGAATGCTTTCCTGGAAATCGATGGCGGCGGTGCGTTGAAACGGGCGGATTCAATTACCGGTCAGGAGGGAGTGCTCGCCGGCATTCCTGTTGCCATCAAAGACAATCTCTGTGTTCGCGGATTACAGACGTCCTGCGGCTCGCGCATCCTCGGCGACTATCATCCACCCTACAACGCGACAGTTGTCGAAAGATTGCTAGAAGCGGGGGCGGTAATTATTGGAAAGACGAACTGCGACGAGTTTGCCATGGGTTCCTCCAATGAGAATTCTGCTTTTGGACCTGTCAAGAATCCGTGGGACCTCAGCCGTGTGCCCGGAGGGTCTTCAGGTGGATCGGCAGCGGCGGTGGCCGCGGGGATTGTGCCGGTTGCGTTGGGTTCGGACACGGGCGGCTCTGTGCGCCAGCCAGCTTCGTTGTGTGGCATTGTCGGATTGAAACCCACATACGGTCGTAACTCTCGTTATGGGCTCGTGGCTTTCGCCTCCTCATTGGATCAGGTGGGAATCTTCGGTCGCAGTGTGCGCGATGTGGCCACGGTTTTGGAAGTGATTGCCGGACGGGACCCGCATGATGCAACCACTGCTGACGTTCCAGTCCCTGACTACAAAGCAGGACTTACCGGCGAGATTAAAGGTCTGCGCCTCGGGTTTCCGAGGGCGCTATTTGGCGAAGGACTTAATGCGGATGTGCGAATTGCGGTCGAGAATGCGATTGATGCTTACAAGGATCTCGGTGCGGAGATTGTTGACGTTGAATTGCCACGCGCCAAGTATTGCATCGCCGTTTACTACATAATCGCCACCGCGGAAGCTTCCTCGAATCTGGCTCGTTACGACGGGGTGCGTTACGGCTTTCGCGCCGAGGATGCACCCGAACTGCGCAGCATGTACCGCCGCACTCGCGAGGAGGGATTCGGGCCGGAAGTAAAGCGCCGGATAATGCTGGGAACCTATGTCCTTTCCGCCGGTTATTACGATGCTTATTACCGCAAGGCCCAGCAAGTGCGCGCCCTGCTGCGAGAGGACTTTCGTAAAGCTTTCGAGAGCTGCGACGCTATCATCACTCCGACGTCGCCAACGCCGGCCTTTCTGCTGGGAGAGAAGGTTGATGATCCAATGGCGATGTATCTCAACGATGTCTACACAGTGACTGCTAATCTGGCAGGCGTTCCCGGCATCAATGTGCCTTGCGGGCTCTCCGCTGAGCGACTGCCGATAGGATTCCAATTGCTGGGACCTTACTGGTCCGAATCTCATCTCTTCAAGCTTGCCGACGCCTATGAGCGTGCGCAACCCTTTACTGCGCGCCCTTCGATCTACGCCGGTTAATCTATTCTCGCTGAACCGAGTACATGCTCAAGATGCGCTAAATTGCAGTCAGGAAAGTGGACCCTTTCCCCGCCTCAAGCGGGAAATCACTCAACACAGAACCATTTGCGGGTAGCCAATGGAACCCAGCACTCCGCCTCAGCAAGAAGCTCTCAGTGGCTCCGCAAACTGTTCATTGGGTTAGGCGGCTCCTGCTGGGGACCGAGTGCTTGATCAATTGGTTACCGAGACTGTGTGAAAACTAAACTGAAACCGTTAAGTCTGAGAACCGCGTAACCCGGCGACTGACCACAGAACCAACGACAGTATCACTCAACTACAGAACAGGAAGCGGTAGCGACCTGGCCCATGCTACAGACTCAAATGTGTTAGTGGGACTGAGACGGCCAGGTCGCTACCGCTTGCTGTTCTGTAGTTGAGTCCATACCTCAGAAGATGATGATTCGCAGGCAGTATGGTTTCACTTTGACCCGACGCTACCGCAAATAGTTCTGTGTGTTGGGTGGCTCTTACCAGGGTTCAATGGTTCTTCCGGTGGGGAGTGCTGGGATCTATTGGCTACAGCAAATGGTTCTGTCTGTTGAGTGGCTCCTGCTCGGGCTGAGTGCTGGCTTCCATTCTCTACCGAGTGCTGAGATCCAGGTTCCCTGTTTAGTGGTTCCAACAGAGCGGCGCCGCAACGCTTAACTTCCAACAGTCCTTATCTGAGGAGCGTTGCTGGCAAGTTGCGGCATGTTGGTGGCTGCGCCATTCGCGGATGGCTTGTCGGGAATCCAATCCCCAGTGAAGATTTCGATAATATTTTTGGCGGTGCCCACGACCGGCGTGATATCGAGACCCACGTGAAGGGCACCCGGTAAGAGGCCCTTCTTTTTGATTTCGTATCCAGCGAGTGCAACTGCAAAGATAGACCCGACGATGGGTATGGGTTTGATTAAGCGCTTGGCCAATCCCCAGCCGCCCGCCCGGACAATTCTTCTTTTTTTGCTGGCTGGCATTAGCTGCTACTTTACTCCCGTTGAATTGCGAAATTATCACAGATTTGAGTCTGTATCACCTCTTAACAGATGAGATATTGCCGGAAATAGTTGTGTGCTAGCATGGGCCGTTTCCATACGTCACTATTATTTGTCGCGGAACAATAGATGTCGCTAAAGACTGCACTGGCCCTGACTCAGCTCTGCCTTTTAGCCGCAGTAGTTTCCTGTAACGCCCCCGTTGCGAACAAGCTTCTGATCTACACCCCCCACGGGCAAGCCCAGTTGCGCGATTTCATCGCTCGCTACAAGCAACAACATCCAAATACTGACGTGCAGTTTCTCGATATGGGTTCGCGGGAAATTCTGGAGCGCGTGCGTGCCGAACGCAACCGTCCCCAGGCGGATCTCTGGTGGGGAGCTGCTCACACCACGTTTCAAACGGCCGCCGAGGAGAACCTCCTCGCGTCATATCGTCCCACCTGGTCGGACAAAGTGGCAGCCTCAAGCCATGACTCTCAGGATCGCTGGTACGGAATCTACGAAACGCCGGAAGTAATCGTTTACAACAACGAGGCAGTGCGTCAGGAGGACGCTCCCCGCGATTGGGACGACGTACTCGATCCTAAGTGGCGTGACAAGGTCCTGATTCGTAATCCGAATCCGTCGGACTCCATGAGGGCCATCTTTGGCGCCATGATCTGGCGGTTTTATAAAGACACTGGTTCACCCGAGAAGGGTTTTGATTGGCTGCGCCGGCTCGATTCCAACGTTCATGAATACACAGCAGACGGTACGCTGCTAATGCAGAAGCTGGCTCGCCGTGAAGGACTTATCAGTCTGTGGAATTTGCCGGATGTGTGGATCTACAAAGAGCAGAGAGGGTTTCCCCTCGCATACGTGATTCCTGAGAGCGGTGCACCAGTAATCTCGGATGGAATTGCTATCGTGCGAGGCGCTCCTAACGAAGCGGAGGCTCAGCAATTCTATGAGTTTGCCACCACTCCAGAAAATCTGGTTCAAGCCGCACGTACTTATTACCGCATTCCGGTTCGCACCGACATCGATCGATCGCAGCTGCCTGGATGGATGAACGAACCTTTCAACCGAATGCCGATTGATTGGGAATTGTTGCGTACCCAGGGAAACGAATGGCTCCGATATTGGGATACGGAGATTCGCGGAAGGAGCGAGTGAATAACAGAATGGCACTCCTTTCCCTCAAGAATATTTCTAAGCATTTCGATTCAACGCCGGCAGTCGCCGACGTGTCTTTGGAGGTTGAGAGGGGCGAGTTTTTTGGCTTGCTTGGTCCATCAGGCTGTGGCAAGACAACTACCCTGCGGATGATCGCCGGACTGGAAAAGCCGGATTCGGGAATCATCGAATTTGATGACAGAGACATTACTAATCTCTCGCCGGAGCGTCGTGGCTTCGGTATGGTCTTTCAAAACTATGCGCTCTTTCCTCACCTGAACGTTTTTGAGAACGTTGCCTTCGGCTTGCGGGCCCGTCACAAACCCAAAGCGGAAATCGCAAAACGCGTAACCAGTGCTTTGGAACTGGTCCAACTTCCCAAGTACGAGAAACGGAGAGTCGACGAACTCTCCGGGGGTCAGCAGCAGCGAGTCGCAATTGCGCGCGCAATTGCTATCGAGCCGGTCCTATTGCTGTTTGACGAACCACTCTCCAACCTCGATGTGGCCTTGCGCGAGGAAACGCGTGGCGAGTTGCGTGAGCTGGTAAACCGCCTGGGGCTGACTGCTGTTTACGTGACTCACGACCAGGAGGAAGCCTTCGCGCTCTGCGATCGTATCAGCGTAATGATGGGAGGTCGTCTCTTGCAGACCGGCAAGCCCCGCGAGCTTTACGAACGTCCCGGGCAAATTTCAGTTGCGCGCTTCCTCGGACGCAATAATCTAATCCGGGTGATGCGTCTCAGCTCAAGCAAGTCAGCCGTGGGTGAATTCAAAACCCTGGAAGGCGACCACACGCTGCGACTGCCCATACGGGACGACGAATTGGCGCCAATGAACAAGCCCTGCTTTCTCGCCATCCGTCCTGAGCATTTAGTGGTCACCAGGAGTAGTGAGAGATCCGAAAATGTTTTGCGCGCACACGTGAGGGAGCTTAAGTTTGCGGGAGCCACTTCGAGCCTTAAGCTTGATGCCAACGGTCTTCTACTTGAAGCCCTGGTGCTGGAACCAGACGGTCTCGGCACCGGCGACCCCTGCTTCGTTACGGTGCCCGCCGAGCGGCTCTTGCTTCTAAAAGAATGAATGGCACCCCGCGAAAGATGGAAAGAAATCCAGCGTTGACCCCAGCCCTAGTCAGCGGGGGTAAACCGCCCCTTCCCAACCTGCAAATAGGTCCTCGTTGAATTGAACGACTCAGCGCCTACTAATTTGCAGCTTAGGAAGGGCGGTTTACCCCCGCTGAGCTTGGTTAGCAACAGGAGGCGAGATCCACAAGCACCTGCCGAGTCTTGGCAGCTACGCCAATACTTCAGTGCGCAGCCCAATGAGTAAGGAGCACCCATTTACGGTGGGGCAGAGCCACCACCTCACATCAGACGGCAAAGCCTCTCCGCCGGATTCTGGTGACCAGCCTTACCCCGTGTCTCCCAAATTCCCCATCTCCCCGTCTCCCCTTCCCCGTGTCTCCCCATCGCCGCGTGTTCCCGTGTCTCCGCGTCTCTTCCTCTTCCTCTTCACAGGCCTCGTCCTGCTCTACGGCGTCATCTACCCGAATTTACACGTTGTCGTCAGCTCGCTTCAGCGAAACGATCAATGGTCCCTGGCAAACTACCGGGAGGCGTTATCGCAAAGTGCGGTGCTGGAGTCGGTATTCACCAGTCTCGGCGTTTCAGTTCTGACAGTACTGTTTTGCGCTTTGGTGGGAATCCCGCTCGCTTTTCTATTCGAGCGTTACACGTTTCCCGCGCGCAGGTTGTTTGCAATTCTGGCAGCACTGCCTTTGGTGCTCCCGCCGCTTGTTGGCACGGTAGCTTTCATCTTTCTCTGTGGCGAGTCAGGAATTCTGGCGCGGCTAGTACAGTCGGTCTTTAATCTGGAAACACCTCCCTGGTCGCTGCGTGGATGGGGGGCCCTGCTCCTGTTTCACACCTACACGATGTATCCGTTCTTTTACGTCCTGACTAGCGCCGGTCTGCGAAGAATTGATGCGGGACTCGCGGAAGCTGGACGCAGCCTGGGAGCTGGATCTCTTCAAGTGCTGTTGCGCGTGGTCCTGCCACAACTCACGCCTTCGCTGGTCGCCGCAGGGTTACTGACATTCATGACTTCGATGGCCTCATTCAGCGCTCCGCTTCTTTTTGGTGGCAGCGTGCGTGTGCTGACGCTCGAAATCTTCACTGCGCGGCAACGAGGCGATTTGGAGCTGGCCCTTACTGAAACAGTGATCCTGGCGGTGTTCTCTCTCGGCGCTTTGATCTTTTTTCAGCGCTACGAAGGGACTCGGAAGTTTGCTGCCGCTGCGATGAAAGGGACCGGCCGCCGACTTAAGCCCATAACCAGCGGCAAGGCGCGCGCGGCGGCGATCGTTTGCGGCGTACTGTTTGCGACTTTGCTTGTCCTGCCGGTGGCCACGCTGGTACTGGTGAGCTTCGGGCAGGAGGGTAGATGGACCACCCAAACCTTGCCTCCCGCTTATACGCTGGCCAACTACGCACGCATCCTGACAGAGAAGGACGCTAGTGAAGTCTTCATAAACAGTTTGTCGATGTCGGGGATTGCGGCACTGGCAGCACTTCTTTGGAGCTTCTGCGTGGCCACTCTAGTAATGGGAAAAGGTAGGCGCGCCCGCAAGCGTTTGTTGTCACTGTTGGTACTCATTCCCTGGGCATTGCCGGGGACGGTGGTCGCAGTCGCGCTGGCAGAAGCTTACGGCAAGCCAAGCCCTTTGCTGGGTTCCTATGTTCTAATCGGCACCTTCTGGATTCTACCGGTTGTTTATTTTTTGCGCTTCATGCCGCTCGTTGTTCGCGCTGTGCAGGCAAGCATGGAGCAACTCGATCCGGCGCTGGAAGAAGCGGCGGGAAGCCTGGGTGCTCGCTGGTGGCAGAGACTCCTCCGTGTTACTTTGCCGCTGGTTTGGCCAGGTGCGGCCGCGGGGACGTTATTGGCGTTTGTAATCGCCCTGGGCGAATATGTAGCTTCGGTGCTGGTGTTTGTACCTTCAAATCGGCCAGTCTCCATTGCCATCGCTTCAGAGCTGCGCGATTTTAATCTGGGGGCGGCAGCCGCCTACGGCGTGGTTCTGATGGGCATCATAGCTGTTAGCATGATCATCGCGGCAAGGCTTGAACGCCGGCGATCGTGAGTGGTTGGCGCGAAGGAATAACTTAGAGAGGGCAAGTTTTTGGAGTGCGGTGGCAAGCGAAGCGCGACACCGCTTTGGACGCATTGAGCGATAAGCGATTCAAAGCGCCGTCGCCGCTCCCCTCTGCCGGCGCACGCCAAAGGCATTGATCATGGGACAAACCAAGGCTTTTATATGTCTGGTACTTGTACTGGCGCTGGGTTGCTCGCTTTTTTTTGTACAGCAAACATCGGCTCAGGATCCCTCACCATCTCCGGATTCTTCGACATCATCTTCACCCACACCCTCACCAACTCCCCCGCTCCGCGCATTCGACAAGCCTGAACTCCACCAGGCACTGCACGATCTTACAAGCCCCTGGACGGTGATGTGTGTAGCAGCACATCCCGATGATGAAGACGGAACGACCCTAACGATATTGCGACGCAAGCATGGCATTCACACAGTTAGTCTGTTTTCGACTTACGGTGAGGGCGGACAGAATGCGGTAGGCCCCGAACTGTACGAAGAACTGGGTCTGATCCGCGCCCGTGAGACAATTGCGGCGTCAAAGATCCAGGGCTCAGAGCCGTACTTTCTCGGCTTGCGTGATTTTGGATTCTCCAAGAGCGCGGAAGAAACTTTTCGGCTTTGGGGTCACGAAGAAGCGCTCCGGCGCGTCGTGCTCAAGATTCGTGAGCTCCGTCCCGATGTCATCATTACGAACCACAGTACTTCGCGCGGCCATGGCCATCACCAGGCAACTGGTCGCTTGATACTGGAAGCGTTCGATGCCGCAGCCGATCCCAAACGATTTCCCGAACAGCTGCAAAGAGTGAAAGTTTGGCAACCTAGTCGACTTTTTGTTCGCCGGGGAGGCTTCGGGGTCGCCACTCCTCCGCCGGAAACTACCAACCCTGAAAAGTTAATCACGGTCGATCCCAACGAACGCGATCCGGTGCGCGGAACGATCTATGCCGAGCAAGCTCTGGCGGCATTGCAACAGCATGCCTCGCAGGGCCCCTGGCCGAAAACCATTGCCGAGCGCATGCGAGGTCAAAACAGCCTGCCACTGATCCGGTACGCTCTGGTGCGCGAAGCACAAGGCGCGGAGCAGCTTGCTGCAGGGGCAACCGGTTTTCTCGAAGGCTTATCTCTTCCTGAAGGTGTGAGTGCCCGGCTCTCACCTCCGACTATTGACAGCCGTTCTTTGACAGAATTCATCGAAGAGCCGGACAGACTACTTAATGCCCTGATTGGCTGGCGCAGGCAGAGGAACCTAACAAGTGTACCAGCAGAACACGCCCACCGCCTGGCGTTAATAACAGCGCGCGGAAATCGGGCCCTCGGTCTAACTTCTGGCGTTGCGTTAACTCTAAACTCAGACAACTCACTTCTGGTTCCAGCTACTCCGGCGCGATTCAACGTCAGCTTGGCCAACACCGGCGAAAGGACCGTCAGGATCAACAGGCTCTCTTTTCAAGGTTTGGGTACGCGGTCAACACTCGATGCCGCCGAGCAGCTAGTTGCAGATACAGAAACCAGCAATACAGTAGATCAACTGACACCCACTACAGCCAAGCCTACCGTCGCTCCAGCAGATCATCTTTACGATGGCAAGTTATTTG
>JBHENP010000093.1:0-671 GCA_046261995.1 Pyrinomonadaceae bacterium | reverse complement strand
ATTTGGTGAGAAATTTGTCGCGGACACTGATCTCGAACTCGACGGTGCGCGGTTTTCATTAAGTGCAGAAACGAAACTCGACATCGCCCCCGCTGTTGAGATTAAAGAAGTCTCGCCGTCGCTCTATGTGTTTACCCCGGCTATCATCAACCAGCCACTCGTGTTGAAAGTCAAACTCTCAAACAACCTCGACCGACCGTTCCGAGGCGCACTGAAACTAAGCGCACCCAAATATCATATTTTTGAAGTTGGACGTGAAGTCATTCTTGAACCAAAGGAAACTCGTGAGCTGATAATCAAGTCCAGCGCGGCTCCCCTGGAGCCGGCTGCTACACGCCGGCGCGCGCGCGACAGTTTTGGCCAACTCGTATTGTCGGTCGGATCTGAAGGGTCCTCACAACCAATTGCGCAAAAAGTTCTTCAGGTAGTTTACAGCGAGTCGCGCGTGGTGAGGCGGCTAAGAGTCGGATTCATTCCCAGCTACGATAAAACGCTTGAGCATTCGCTGACTGCGCTCGGAGTTAACGCCAGGGAACTAAGCGTTGAACAGGTCACGCAGGGAGAACTGGCTGATTACGACACGTTGATTGTCGATAACCGTGGCTACCAGGCTCATCCGGAGTTAATCGCAGCAAATTCGAATCTGTTGAACTATGTTCGAGAAGGTGGGA
>JBHENP010000092.1:0-13545 GCA_046261995.1 Pyrinomonadaceae bacterium | reverse complement strand
CTATGCACCACTGTTTACGTCTGGCTTCGTCAAGAGCGAGCGTACCGCTCTCAACCGCTTGAACTACGAAGTTGTTCTGTCCCTGTTCGTCCCACTCAAACAGAATGTCCTTGAGACTGAGACCGTCCATGCCTTGCAGTTCGAAATATGGCCGGTTGCATGAATAAGCCAGCGCATCAACCATTTCGGTCTTGCCGCCACCGCGTTCACCCTCTGCCAGCAATGGCATCCCTGACTTCAGGCACTGACAGAGATCCTTTAATGGCCGCAGCTGGAATCTGTACCCGGACTCGCGGGCTACCAGTTCAGCAAGCGCTTCTCGCCCCTGATCAATCACCAGCCTGCGGGGGTCGATCATTTCTCGTTGTGGATCGGGGGGAATCATCGCTTGTCATTTCTCCGTGGGGATGGATTTCCCAACTAATCGTTTCTGTTCGTCACTCATGAGAGGTAGCGCCGCGCGAATATCGTCTGGTGAGCCAAAAATAATCAACTCCATTACCTCACGATCTGTCAGCGAGATTGTGGTGCCCGCGAATTCGTCTTCGCCCGGTGCATCAACAGCGTGAAGCTCGTTAGGCAGGTCCGCGACCATGACATAAGCCGGTTGTCCGGCTTCGACTTTGACGAATGAGCGTTTAGACTCGCCGCCATTTCCAATACGGCCAGCCTCGTCGGTTATGGGATTAAGCACCCGGTAGCCGGCGCCATTGAGAACAACCGTCCCGCGTCCGGTGAGTGCGCCTGCCATCATGCCGGCCACTTGCAGACCACTCGAAGCAACTTTGCTTAGAGTTTGTTTCAGGCGATTACGATCGACGACAACCCGTTTGCCTTGTATCCCTGAGCCGCCATCACTTCCCATGACTTCGCCAGTCATCTTCACCAGACGATTCGTTTTTGGATCGATGTAGCCCAGTATGCTGATATAGGCGCGGTCAGACTCGCTGCCGCTAACACGCCCGATTAACAAAGTGCCTTTTGTTAAAGACCATCCATCGCCCTGACAATCTCTCGCGAGTTCCAGCCGTGCATATGAGTTATTACGCAGAGAGAAAATCACCGACTGAGTGCGCACGGGCAGCATCGTACCGAAGAGGGGTAAAACCGCAGGAGCCTTTGTCTTCGACGCATCAATCGAGATTGCTTTCTTAGGAACTTGATTAAGGTTTGCGGTTTGCGAACTCACCCTCGGTGGCAAATCCTCAACAATTAGAGTCTGGGTTGGATTCGCGCGGGTTTGCAGTCCTGGCCCGGACGCGTCAGTTGCCTGATGCAGTCTTCCACTTGCATTTGCTTGGCTTGAACTAACATTCGGGTAGCCTGCCTCGTTTGGCTGCGCATACGACGGTGAGTTGTCAGTGAAACTGAGCATGCGGGGGATGGTCCCCGAGGACGGCGACGCTGTTGGTGACGCGTTTGGCTCTGCTGTCGGATTCGCTGTGGTTGGCGTGGCCGCGTCGTTGCCGATCGCCTCTCGCGCGATGTTAATCGCCTCAGCACTTAGTCCATTTTCGGAGTTGTTTGGACTCGATTCCGCTTTTGCGTTCGGAGATTCACGACGAGAGTCAGCCTGCACTCTGACGTTTACTGGGTTCACTCTTAGCAGCAGGAACAGAGCCAGCACACCGCCAGCAACCAGGAGGAGTACGAAACTCCAACCAAGCAGTTTGCGCTTCAACAACTTCTTACTTTTGGTAACGTTCTGCTTCGGTGGTGCAAAGACGGGGTTTCCGGGATCGTAGTAAGAGTTGCCTTCGTCTTGCCCAGCATCTTCGATCACGTCAACCGAAAGACGACGACGGTTACCATTCGGTTCGCTCATGATTTGCCCCCTTTTATTTGCCGCTCTTGGCGAGCATGATCGACGCCGGCTCATCAGCCGCATTGGAATGTCCGATGGAGAGTCTGATTTGTTGCTGAACTCCTAACACCGGGACGACGTACGCTATCGCGTAGTAAACGGTAGCCTTTGGTGGGATTAGTCCTGCTGGGTCGCTCGGTTCTGAATGCACCTTCTTGAGTGATTCAATGTTTAGAGTCTTACCCTGATCATCCACCATTTCGAGGAAGAGATCAGGGCTGCTCGGTGTTAGATTCAAGGAATCACCGGTCGTATTCTTTACGGCGACGATCGCCAAGCGGTACGGTTGCTCAGAGACCGGTAGCGAGAGGATCGAAAGCGCGAGTCCATGTGAGGATCGGGTCCACTTCTTGAATTCCTTTGGCTTTTTCATCGCTTCCTGTAGCGCACCTCGAATCGAAGCGATTGTCTCGGATGCTCTCACCCGATTAGTGTTTCCCAATTTCGAAAGCGGATTACTGGGACCCGAGGGACGATTCTCCTTGGAAGACTCCGCATTCGGATTAACTGCTGGTGAATGTGAAGAGCTCGGAGAATTCCCACCGCTCCCTTCGTTTTCCTCTTCTGCAGAACTTTCAACCGAGATCGAAATTGGCGCGGCGGACTGCACAGTCAATTCCCCCCTTGTTTCCGTATCAAGATTGACTGGCAGCCCGACCGCGCGCCTGCGCGCCACTACTTCATCGCGGTTATAACTCAAGACACAGCGATGAACATTTTGCGCGAGGTCTGCTACCGGATAAAACAGAAAAGTCACAACCAGACCGCTCCGCATCTGCGCGGTAACTGTGGCGGCGGGCGTTCGTGCTTTAGCATTGCGCGACGGTGAGACAAACTGGCTTCCCGGTCGTACCACAATCGCGCGCTTGTTTCTCTCCAAAGCCTTTTGGTCCACAGTGGCCATTTCTGGATCGCCGGGAATGATGTAGCGCGGGCCATCATTGGCCGGGAGTTCAATGAGCACGCTGCCGTGCTGGGCCATTGCCAGCCTGACTACCGTTTCATCCTTCGTTACGTCGACTTTCGCTTCGCCGACATAGAAATCGGCGGATGGTTTTTGTGTCGCCGGCGTCGAGGTCGGCAATGGGGCGCTCTTTACAACGCGACGGATACAGCCCCGACAGCGTGGTGGGTGCTGAGTAGCCGCGGCTGTTGGTTGTTGCGCAGATAAAACGATCGAAGCGCACAAGAGCAATAACAGCGCATTAATTATCTTCATGGCACTTATCCTTAGTTCCGAATGGAATTTACGGGCGTCTCGCTCTCGCTGGAGCTGAGTTCCTTGTAGTCGAGGGCATTGATGCGAAAACCAGACCGGAGATTTCTGTCGAGACGGAAGGTCCCGCCTTCAGGCGCATCGGGCAAAAGATCGACGGTTAGCAAAAGGTGTTTCGTCATGTGCTTACTCTGGTTCTTCACGACCATGTCAATCTCCTGAGTCCCATAGACCTTCACGGTCAATGGCCTGCCAGGGGCGTGTTCCAGGTATTCAGGCTTCCATGTCGCACTCCATTGCTGTTCACGTTGCGTGTGCAAAACCTTCTGCTCGGTCAAATACTGAGCGAATTTCTTGGCCTGGCCCGGAACCATCAGTCTGAGTGCTCCTTCAATATCCTTGGAGCGTGATCGCTGATCTACCCGGTAGAGGTATTCGAGAAAGGCCTTGACCACGTAGTCCATGTCCGCGATTTGAAGCTTGTCTTTCTCGAGCTTGACCGCCTCAGTAGCACCCAGTTCGCGATCGTTAATCATCACCGTTCGGCCTGAGGTCATGTCTACAACGATCCGGTCGGGCCGTTGAATGGATTTGTAAACCACGCCGACTGTCGCGATAGCGGTGATCAGCAAGCAGAAGATGATGATTCGCGATTGGCGGCGAATGGTGCGAACGTCCGCGGGATCGCGGTAGCAGATGACCGGAGTTAACGATTGGAGTTCGTCAAGATCATGCGCCAGTGCGTCGCCGGTATTGCTTCCGCCTCTCACTTCGTCATTTTCACTGACCACGCTCGGCAACTTCATCACATCTGCGCTCATAAAAGATCTCCCGGACTGATCTTAGAGAATGGATTTGCTCTTCAACTCTTTCGAGTCTTACCTTCGGCTTTCGCCACTCTTACAAATCTCGTACCAATTGGAAATTCGCATCAGTCGCAAGGTGGTGATCACGAAAGTTGTAAAAGCCAACAGGCAAAACGTATGTAAATTCTGACACTCACGGAATCTCGATGAAGATCGACTTTGCTTTGTCAGGCAGTTCCAGCGGAGAAAGGCTGTCGTGTGCCATCACATCAATGCTGAAGTCGCGGCTCGCAATGGCAACATCGTTCTTTCTATTTCTTTGCAAAGAGCCAAACGACTCTGTGTGTTGCGTTGCTCTGTTGCCGAGGAAACCGATTGCCGAGCGCACATAATCCCGGGTCTCACGGTAGGGAGGAATCCCACCCGTAATCCTCTTGCCAGCATTGATAACTTTGCCGTTCGCCAATCGAAGCGTACGACCGGTCATGAATGCTTCAACCGTTCCTTCACCGGCGTTATAAGCAGCCAGAGCTAAATCGACCCTTCCACCAAATCTCAGCAGCAAATCGCGAAAATAACGCGCTCCGGCATCGATTGCTGCCTTTGGGTCGTGTGGGTTTCGCAGTGCGTATCTGCTTGCAGTCTCCGGCATGAATTGCATAGGGCCGCGTGCACCTTTCGGACTTACAGCTTCGAGTCGATACCGGGATTCGAGATAGCAGAGGACTCGAAGGATGCGAGGATCGACTCCGTACCGCTGAGCGGAGTCGAGAATGAAAGGCTCAAGCTTTTGCGCCCTTTCTTGAGTTGACGGCTCGCGTTCCTGACGGACCTGCGCGTTGATAGCGACACTCACCAAGACGAGGCAGAGAATTGATTGAACGGGTCTGAGAATCATGCTGAGCACCACGTGCAATCAATGAACCAACTGAATGGCACGGCAATTGACAAGAGGGCAGACGAAAGTTAGCCAACCCCGCGAGCCTCTAGATATCGAGGGAGCGGAAATCAAATCCCAATCATGTTGGAAGGAGAAGTTAGAAATGAGTTACCTGATTCAAACGATGAATGCGCCGAGCTTGCATTATTCTCGCTCCGCGCGAATAGGTCGCCGGCTCGTAGCAGTCGGACTGGGGTTGAAGGCTTTGAACGGAGCTGTTGCAACGGTTGTCATGATCTTGCTGGGAGTTGTGTCAGCGTCAGCGCAGACGCCATCGGGGTCGTTCTTTAACGGCAATAGCGCTCAGCTCGGCAATAGTCTGCGATCTGTAACTTTTTTTCTTGCAGCGGCAATGATCATTGTGGGGATCCTCTTCGTCGCTGTCGGAATCATTACGTCTGGTCTGCGCGAGTCACTCTCGACATGGAAATTCATCACCGGAGCAGCTTGTTTTGCCTTCGGTGGGATTTGCGCCGCGGTCTACGCCTTCAGCCAGGGAGACACCGTGCCGATAGACAATCAGTTCTGATTGCACTGCGGCCGTTAACAAGTCGCTTATCGAAGGTTTGAGCACTTTTTCGGAGGTACGAAAGATGCGAGCGCGCCCGATTAGACCAAACATCTACTTGCCGGTGGTGCGCTTTGGCGTTGCCGATAGCGACTGGTTTTCCGTCTTGTTGATTTCGTGTATCGGTTATCTGGCACCAGTGCCTTTCGGTATCACGCTGCTTTATATCCCGTTACAGATGTGGACTTGGTTGCTGGCGACTGCGGGGAGCATTGCTTTCTTTAACTATGTGCGCATCGGACGTAAACCTTATTGGCTGCAGCACGAGCTTAAAGCCTTGCTCCTAAATCATCGCCAATACCGCGTAATCCCTAACGGGCGAAGGCCCGGATATCAACGCCCGTGGATTGTTGACCTCAAAGCTGGGCTTGCTTTCTCAGACTCAGAGAGCGCCCTCCCCTTACAAACCGTCAATTCATTCTTATTCCAACACAACAATGTCATTCAGGAGGCTTGCGAAGAGAGATGGAACGCGACTTGGGTTACAACGAGGTATCCGGTGAACAAGAGCTTAACCGCGCAACAAAGCGGCTAAGACGTCCGCTCGGGAGAAGGAGAGATGCGTCAGTTGTCGGGCTCTACATAGATGCCTTGCGACACAAAGACGGGGCCCTGACAGTCGCCTATCAGGTGGAAACGCCTCCTTCGATGTTCGCGGATGATGAGCTTGTCGACATTCGCTATGACGATCTGGCGCGAATGCTGGCATTCGAGAAACCGCCCGGCACGATGATTCAGTTCAGGTATGCGACGACTCCCGACCCGGGCCGTGCAATCACCGGCGTCATCGGCTCCCGCGCGCGGGAAGGAACACATACGTTAGCAGGACTGCTGCAAGCCTCAAATCTTGATTGGCTGCGCTGCGCGGGTAAGAGCCTGCCCTTTCGTCGAAGCGTCCTCACGATGTGGATCAGAGTTCCACCAAAGGAGCGTGGAAACTCCACAATGAGTGCGCTCGCGGGCTTCAAGCGTGTTCTGGTAGATGAGTTAAGAGCAAAAGGTATTGTCACTACACTTAGAAATCTCCCCAAGATCTACTCACACACCGCCGACGACTCGGTTGTACGACGCACATTGGAAGACGAAACGCGCGCGTACCACCGCGCACACAGAATCTGGCGACAGATTGAGAATTCGTCACCGCTTATGCTGCGACGGTTCACGCGAAAGGAGATATGGGAAGCGGTTTTCTATGGTCACTGTCAAAACGCGACGTCCGCTCCCATTCTGCCGGAAAGACCTGGGCGAGACCTGCGAGATTACTTGTGCGGCGAAACGATCGAGGGGGCGTTGAACTATCTAATGCACGGAGCATCTCCCGTTGCCATAGTCTCGATGTTTACGCCGCCAAACCAGTTTGTTACTGCGGATGCGTTGCGTGGTTTGATCGGACGGCGAGACTTCAATACGCGGCATACTATCCTAACCGAATATCTCTTTCCCGAACAAAGGAAGGAAACAAAGCGGCTGGATCGCCGGATCAAGCAGGTCAAGCGTACCTTTACGAGGCGAGACAATCCGGAAGGCGCTGCGGCACTCAGAAGTCTACGCGCGGTGCGCGATGAAGTTGCCGGCACGCGCGAGTCACTTCTTCCAACCCGCTTCTCTATCATTGCATATGCCGAGCGGGCCACGAACTTTGCCGAGTTGAAGCGGTCAGTCGATGCGCTGGATGAACAATGTGACAACTTTATCGCTGCGATCAGACAGATTCCAGGCGCAAATGCCGAACGCGAAGAGCCAGAGGCTTTGCGTGCTCTTTATCCATCCGTCATCGCCGGAGAGCTTAGTCCGAAACTGACAGGGCGCGAGCTAACTGAGGTGTCAAACTCAGTCGTCACTCTAACACCGACCGAAGACTCATGGCCGGGAGCTGACAGACCGCACACTCTACTCTCAACTGTCACTGGGCGCTTAATCGGTATTGATCTTTTTGACCGCAATCGGATTCCTTCTCCTCTCATTCAAATCATCGCCGCGCCACGCGGGGGCAAATCAATTCTCATGGCCCAATTCGCTTGCGACATACTGGCAAGCCTACGAGACGCAAGTGTCAACGCCATCGATATTGGGGAGACCCTGTGGCCACTGGTAACGGTTCTCGGTGGTCGCTACATCAGGCCGCAACCTGATGAAGTGCGCGCCATCAACATCTGGTCGTACCCAGCTTTGAAAGACGGCGAAATGCCAGATGACACACAAAAAGCGCTGGTCGTCGGCGATCTGAAGATGCTGGCGCGTGTGAAGGATGAAGACAAGACAGCAGAAGACATTATCGGAGCGGTCGTGTCAGAGGTTTATGAAAACATCGTCTCGCAAAATGGCCCGGGTCGACCATTGTTTGAACCAACCCTCTCGCATTTTCTCGCTCAGCTGCGAACCTACCCTTTCGATTCGGAGCTGGTCAGGGAGCGACGCGAGACACTTGTCCTGGCTCTGACGAACTATATCGGTCATCCGTGGCTCGATGCCCCGACCCATCCTGATTATGAAGAGAAATCACCCTTCGATGTTTTCGAGCTAGGTTCGCTTAAGGACTTTCCTCCTGACATCAAGTTATCGCTTGCTTATCGCATCGCAGCACATGTGGCGCGGTGTATCGGGCACAAACGAGCCGACGGCACGCGGGCACCTACGGCAAATCTTTTTGATGAAATGTGGGAGATCAGGGAAGAGTATCCCTTCATTTTCAAGGTGCTTCAGCATGCAGGCCGCAAGGGACCTAAGGAAAACTCGATCACAATACTGGCTACTCATGCCTTCGAAGACATTGAAGATGTGGCCTCGCTGGCTAAGACTGGCAACGTTCTATTTATCGGTAAGCAACTGGGCGACTACTCAAAGATCGTGGCGCACGCAAAACTGTCGGCAAACGGCGTTGAGGCCATCAGCCATATCAGGACTGCGCCGGGCCGGTTTTCCCAATTCGTGATGGTCATTGGCACTGGCCCCGATCAGGTGGTGGAGGTGGTTCAGCACGAACTGAGCCCTTTGATGCTTTGGACGCTTACTACCAATGCCGATGAACGAAATGCGCGCAGCGTAGTATCGGCTTACCACTCTGAGTGGTCAGAGATGCAAGTACATGCTTGGCTGTCCCAGCAGTACCCACGTGGATTAACCGCGGTCGGTTTGAGGGAGATCGACGAGTCGCTCCTAGAGACTGACACGTGAAAAGCGAGAGGACTGACCAGTGAAGAACGTACTTAGAAATATA
Organism: Pyrinomonadaceae bacterium; assembly: GCA_046261995.1. Lineage (GTDB taxonomy): Bacteria > Acidobacteriota > Blastocatellia > Pyrinomonadales > Pyrinomonadaceae > PSRF01. The sequence goes on along the minus strand of JBHENP010000092.1, from coordinate 4,934 downwards.
CTGCTCGGCTTACTAATTGGCGTCATTCTGGCTCCGTCACCTACTCACGCTCAATGGACCGTCTTCGATCCCGCCCAATATTCGTTACAGATTGAGCGACAAATTGAAGAAGCCAACCGCTGGCTCGAACGCGTCAGACAGTACTCGGAACAGATCAATAAACTAGCTGAGCAACTTAGCACTATGAGAGGTGTGTTAGGTCAGGCCGAAAAGCTGGTGCTACACAACAACAATTTGACGCGCACGATGGCTCAAATCGGCCAAACGGTGCGCGATGTTTTTGCGCTCAAACGGGCCATCGAGACTATGGTGATTTCACGTCTCAATATGATCAAGTCAATCAAGACCCGACTGATGACCGGCATCTTTGATCCCCAGGCCGATCTAAGGGATTTCGAGGAGTACCTGCGTCACTCTATTGGCCGCACATCACAGGACAAGATCGCGACAATGAATCGCATTGCTATGTTTGACGCAACGCTGGCGCGTCTTTATCACGATTTGCAAACTGCGCAAGCCAGACAAGCCGGAGCAGCCCTGCAAATGAAACAGGCTGGGGACAAGCTCGATGCTGAGCTAGCCCAACCGCAGGCGAACCAATGCGCTTCTTGCATCTCTGACCTGAAGCTGGAGATGGCGTTGTGCGAGAAGATGATTGCCGATCTGGACGCTCAAATCACCAATCTTTCAACTCAAATCGAGGACAGAGTCAAGCTTTACAACCTCACGATGGAAGAGCGAGTGCGAATAGCTAACCGGGTGCGAGCCACTAATGAGGCATGGGACAACTTGAATATCGTGAAGGATGGCGTCTTTCAGGCGATTGAAAACGGCGGTATGCCTCCTCCATCTCGATAACCTTAATCCGCGGTTGCCAAACACAAGACACTAAGGAAAGAGTGATGACTTTAAAAAGATCACTGAAACTCATAATCTTTCTGGGGCTTTTGCTGTTGCCAGTTATTGCCCAAGCGCAAGCACCAACACCATCCGCATCTCCGGTCCGCTCGCTGTCCGAGAATATCGCGGCACTCTCACAGCGCGCAGGATCGCTCCTACCATATTTCGACAATGAGATCGTTTCGAAGCTTATTGGCTGGTTTGAACTGTTGGCCTGGGTAATAGGCAACTGCTTGGCCGGCTTTGCTATGCTGCGCGTCGTTCGCGAAGACAACGGCGAGGGTTCCAACCTTTACTGGTGGTTCGGAAGACTTGCCTTGTTCTTCATGCTGTCGGGAACAAGCCTGGCAATCATCAACACCATGAGCGCAGTCGGCTACGAGATCGCCAACGGCAATGAAACAAGGCAGAGGTCGGTCTTGCAGCAGCTCTACCTGGCCCAGCGCGACAGCTTCAACGACTCCTATGCGAAGTTTCAACAGAACATGTTTACGGTCAAGGTTGATGGTCGGGAGACGGCAATTGAGCCGGTGACCCTTGGAAGTGAATCAGTGCTTGGCCTAATCGTCGATTCTGAGAGCACGCTCCAGAACTTTGATCAAAAGGCGGATGTGTCCCAGTGGAACATCTCTACAATGATGACCTGGCTAAACTTCGAGAGGGCGCTAATTGAGTTCGGAGATTTGATATTGGTAATTCTTGGCGCGGCATTGGTTCTCGGATCGAAGCTCGCAATGCCATTCATGCTGGCAGGCATTGTCGACAAGCACATCGCCAGCAAGACTACTTATCCATTCTTCTACGGTCTGATCGCTTTAACACTCGTCTGGCCGTCGGTATCCAAGATCATTCGGATTGTGGCGTATATGTGGGGCAATGTCGCAATGGCAGTCGGCGACAGCAGTTCTTTATATGTATGGAACTATGAAACTATGCGAGCAATTACAGATCCGTTGGCCCAGCCGCAATACACAATTGCGCTGGCTGCTTTCGCGATGGGTCTCGGGGCGCTCTGCCTCTACGGCACTCCCTTTATCTCCCTCTATTTCTTGTCCGGTCGCATTTACGAGTCGGTGGCTACTGTCGTCTCGAGTTGGATGGGCGCAATGGTTGGCACTGGCATCCAGAAATACAGTGCGGAAGCCGCTGCCTCAATCAATCGGCAAGCAGAAGCGATTCAGTACAACGCCGGATACCAGGCAGATGTAACGCGTTCGGGCGGGCAATTGGAAGCTGGAAATATGCGAGCAACTGGTCAACGCGGCTCGCATATGGCCTCGATTCAAGCGGCTTTAACAGGTCAAGTAGCAGCAACTGCGGGAGCGGCAACAACCCAACGAATGATCATTCAGGCAGCGGCCGGGTTTCAGAAATCCTCCACACAGGCCGAGGTTGCCAGAAGTATCCGGGATACCAACATTGGTGCTTCGTTCGGAATCGGCAATACCATCGCCGGCGTGAAGCGCGATCTGTATATGAACGCAGGTAACACCTCGGCTGCCAAGATTGATCAAGGCGTGAGTCTCGCCAACGCAATGATTCCCCCTGAGGTTCCAGTAGCGAGAGGACTAGTAGAAATTCCCAAGTACGACGCGATCACTAAGCGTAATCGCACGGCCAACTATGCGACTACAGAATTCAGCCAGGAGATGGTTCAGAACCAGGAAACCACCGCCAATCGGATCGTGTATTCATCCCAGCAGTACCAGACCGAGATGAATCAAGCAATCGATAGACAGGCGAGCGCCCAAATTGCCGGCGTCAATGCCGGGGCAGGTGAAGCAATCGGCGGATACCAACGAGGTGCCGCGCAAGCCAGGGCGGGCGTGGATCAGAACTATCGCTTAGAACTCGGCGCCAATAAGCAGATTTACGTGAGCCAGGTTGATGCAGCAGGCCAGGTCCGCAGTGCAGGTCTTGAAGCAGCACAATTGCGTCAAGCCGCAGCCGTGATCGCCCAGGTGGGTCGCGAGATTTCAAGAGAAGTCGGTCAAGGTATGCGCATCCGCTTCTGAAATTTGTTTATGCCCGATTAGGAGTGTTGCACCAACCAAGACTGATGGCGAAAACGACTCGTCGTCCAACCGAAGCACTTATTCCAGTCGAATTAATCGAACGCAGTATCTATTTCATTCGGGGACATAAAGTGATGCTAGATCGAGATCTGGCAAACCTTTATCAGGTCGAGACTTCTTACCTGAACAGACAGGTCAAGCGAAATATCGAACGGTTTCCGGCCGACTTTATGTTCCAGGTTAACGACGATGAGGCTGAAGTTTTGAGATGCCAATTTGGCATCTCAAAGCCGGGTGGACGCGGCGGCCGTCGCTATCTTCCCTATGCTTTCACTCAGGAGGGCGTTGCCATGCTATCGAGCATTTTAAGAAGCGAGCGCGCAGTACTTGTCAACGTTGCGATTATGCGCGCCTTCGTACGACTCCGAGAGATCTTGATATCTAATAAAGACCTGGCAAGTCGCCTAGCCTTATTAGAAAAGAAGTATGACGCACGCTTCCGAGTCGTCTTTGATGCTATTCGAAGACTCATGGAACCTGCATCCCATCCGGCGCGGCGTCATATTGGTTTTAGGGCGAATGACAAAAAGAGGTAGCGTTGGTAAAGCGGGGAAGGTTTGGCTAGCAAACATTATCACGCGGTGCTGTTTAGAATGCGTCGCCGGGCACGTTCAATTCGTTGATAGAGAGAGACTCGATCGGTGCGTAGTAGCCGAGCGGCTTGCGAGTGGCTGCCAGTCTTCGCCAGCAACTGATCATAAAGTCCGAGCATCGTTCGATCCAGGAAGTCATCGAGTGAGTCACTGTCGTGGAATATGATAGGAACTTGTGAAGTAGCCCCGGTTAGGGTTGCCGCAGGCAAAGCTTTATAGATGTCGTCCGCCGTAATTGTCTCCCCCTCTGCGGCGGTCGCCACCAGCCTTTCCACGACGTGACGCAGTTGACGCACATTCCCCGGCCAAGTATAGGCAGAGAGTGCGGTGGTCGCGTCGGAGTCGATTTTATGCTTACGAGAACGCGTTAACTTCTTCTGGGCATCACTTAAAAAATGGTCAATCAAAATTGGAATGTCTGAGGGTCGCTTGCGTAAAGGCGGAGTGCTTATCGTCAGGACGGCGATTCGGTAATAGAGATCGTCTCGAAATCGGCCCGCTGCCATTTCCTGGGCCAAATCACGATTAGTTGCCGCAATGACCCGAACATCGACGGAGGTTTCTGCATGTCCCCCGACCGGCCTGAAGGCGCTCTCTTGTAGAACCCGGAGTAGTTTGACTTGGCAGCCGGTGGACATTTCCGCGATTTCATCGAGGAAGATCGTTCCCGTATGCGCGGCTTCAAAGAGACCCTTCTTCTTTTGGTGAGCCCCCGTAAATGCGCCACGCTCATAGCCGAAGAGTTCTGATTCGAGCAAGGTTTCAGTAAGTGTGCCGCAGTTAAGAGAAATAAAGGGCTTTTTTACGCGCCGGCTTTGAAGATGAATAGCACGGGCGACAAGCTCTTTCCCCGTTCCGGACTCTCCAGAGACAAGAACAGTCAGATCGCACCGAGCTGCCGTGCCAATCTGGCGGCCAAGCGCCTTCATCGCAGCGGACTCGCCGATGATTCCATAATCCAACCGAGAGAATTCCGGATTCATGATAGTTACTGGATCCAGCTAGCCAGACTGGCAAAGAGGACACTCCTTGTTTGGTTCTAATGACGTGGCAAATGCATAGAAATTCCACATCGGGAATAAGTCTAGACGTAATTGCTCTTGATCTTTTGAATTGCGAAGAATCGCGGCCAACGAATAGTAATATCCGCCAACTAATAGAACTTGCACTCTGATGTGACGACTGTAGAATTCTGAGCACTCAGAGTTAGTCTACACTCCAAAAGCGATCCTTTATGGATTGTATCGGGGGCGGCTATGGGGTGAGGACCTTGCCGCCCTTGGCTTTTTATAGCAGCGCTAATAGCAGCTGTGGCAATTGGACATAAATTCCAATTTGCGAAACAGATACTTTCACTACCTAATGG
>JBHENP010000091.1:0-13956 GCA_046261995.1 Pyrinomonadaceae bacterium | reverse complement strand
ACTGGCGAGAATCTGACGCTCGTTTCGAAAGCGGCGGACAATAAAATCAGTGTCCATACCGCGCTTGATAAGTTTGATGGCGACGCGTTTTTTATATTCGTCATCCGCCCGCACCGCCAGGTAGACCGACCCCATGCCACCCCGTCCAATCTCTCGCTCAATTCGGTATGAACCCAGGCGTTTGCCGATCACCGTAGAGGTGGTGCCGACCATGGTATCGGTGAGAGCAATGCCAAATGCCGGAGACTCTACCGACCTTCCGGCACGCTCGAGTGAGAGCAGTAGCGTAGCGTGATGTCGTTCGCGCAAACACTGTCCAAAAAGGCAGCTCGATCTTCGGGGGGCCGCTGTAGAACGGCTTCGAAAACCTCTTCAACTTTTTTCCAGCGTTCGGGGGTCACTGCTTTAGCTTATTTCGATGGATACCCGGTCAAGGTGGTTAGCATGAAGCTACGTCGCGGTTAACTTCTGCACACAGAATCATTCGGGAAGTTGCGATGAACTAAAAGAAATCGGTAACAACGGAGACTAAAGTGAGAATAAGGTCTGCCCAGCATATGAGTCAAACCTGAGGAATTTCGAATTTCGGATTGCGGATTTCGAATTTAGCCACGCCGGTTGGGTGTTTCAAATCCGCAATTCGAAATCCGAAATCCGAAATTCCCGGCCCCTACAATCTCAACGGCTGCTCAGAAGCTTAACAACTCGAAACACCGGATAGCTCGCTGCCAAAAGGATCAGAGCATATACGCTGTTGCGCGTGTCGCTTGCTGCAGCACCAACCAGAAACAGGATCGATCCCAGCAGCGCCAAGGCGGTAGTCCATGGATAGCCCCAGGCACGATAAGGGCGTTCCTTCTCCGGCTCACGCCTGCGCAAAACAAAAACTGAAATAAAGGACAGGGTATAGTTGGCGACAAAGAAAAACGCCAGCACGGTAATGACTTTTTCGAACGTCTGGCCAAGGACAATGAAAAGCACGGCGACGGTTGTACTCACGAACAGAGAAACCGTGGGAGTTCCACCTTGGTTGACGTGCGCGGCCTTCCGTACAAACAGACCATCTCGACTCATCGCATACAAAACGCGTGTGGCCATCAGGTGTAGGGCGTTGACTGCGCTGAGCATCGACACGATGGTCAACAATCTGAAGACCATGTCGCCGTATTCGCCAAAGATCACCTGAGCCGCCGCGCCCGCCGCAAAGTCTTGTCCGGAAATTTGTGATAGAGGCAGGACGTAGAGCAGTGCGAGATTGACCAGGAGATAGATCGCGATAACGGAAAGAACGCCGCCGAAAAGCGCTCGGGGAATATCCTTACCAGGGCGTTCAACTTCCTCGGAGAAATAAACCACTCCCGTCCAACCGTCGTAGGTATAAATCACTGACTGCAGCGCTAACACAAAGGCGGCGAGGAGCGTTAGTCCGGCTGGCAGCGCTTTAGCAGGTTCAGAGGCTGCACCCTGGCCGCCCCATACGAACGCAGCGACTATAAGAGCGATGAAAGCGAGGGCCTTCAATAAGCTCGTAACATTCTGAACGTTGCTGCCCCAGATAATTCCTCGCCATTGTAAGAGCGCAAAAAAGAGGGCGATGCAGGCAGCAATCCAGGCGCTCTTTCCAACCAGGGCAGGAAATAAAGCGCCTGCGAATTCACCCACTACGATTGAAACTGCCGCGGTACTGCCGCAACTTGAGATCCAGTCGCTCCAACCCACGATGAATCCCGCATATTCACCCAGTGCATAGCGAGCAAAAACATACTGGCCACCGGAACGCGGGATCATCGCTCCCAGTTCAGCAACCGAAATCGCTCCCAGGAGTGCGTACAAGCCACCCACGATCCAAACGCACAGAAACATCCATACATTTGGAAGCAGTTCGGCTATGACCCCGGGAGTGCGGAAAATTCCGGCGCCGATGGTGTTGCCGATAATTACGGCCAGACCAAACCCGACGCCGAGGACTTTTAGAAGCCGGCCGTGAAGTTCAGTTTGTGGGGTGGGTGGGGGAGTGGTTTGCAAAGGGTTACTCGTTGGCTGAGTGATTCAATTCATTTTTCATATCTCGTTTGACATCTCTCATTTGTCATTGCCAGGAACTGCTACGACGCTCACAACTGAAGTCCAGCCTAGAATGATCACCTAACGCCACGCGAATCAGTTTTCTTGCAATGACAAATGAGAAATTATGAGAAATGTCAAAGGAGATATGAAAAATGAATCGAACTTTTAGGTCAGCCCTCCGCCTGAGTGTTCAATCCAGTCGTCAGATCCGCATGCAGTAGTCTATGAAAAAGGTGTTCGCCCGCTTCTCGACGGACCGAGAGTCGCCCCGCGTTGTAAGCACGGGAGTTCAAACCGCGTTGCACGGATCTGCAGATCGACACGTCTTCGTCCTGGATGCGTTGACCTACTTCGATGCTGGCTCGATTGCGTTCCCGTGCAAATTCCGAGACGTCAGGAAAGTAAAAGTCGAAAATGACTTCGGTTTTATCGACACTCAAAGGAATCACCAGATTCGTATCCATGACACCGTCGTACAGGTTGATCATGAAGTTGGGATAGATCCAGTAGTAGAGCGCGCGGTCCCCTTTTCTGACCGCGCCGGTTTCGGGTTCAGCGCCATCACTGACCATGGGACTCGATTGCAAACAGAATCGCCGGCCGTTCTCAATCGTGTAATTGCTGTAGTCGAGGACGCTGTCAAGACCCTTGTGGAGGTATGGAACGTGGTAACCCCCGTCGAGATAGTTGTCGACGAACACTTTCCAGTTGCAGTCGAACTGGTAGTGACGTCGTTCCATCCAGAGGAGTTTCTCCAGACCAAGCGGACGGATCCGGTCGATCAGATCCGCGCCTAGAAAGCTTACCAAGTCGTTATTAGACTGTTCGTTAATAGCCGCAGCCGCGGGTTTACCATTCTCTTGCACCCGGACAAACACCCAGTCTTCCCACACGCCGGTTTGGACTGGTAAGAGTCCATTGGCGGCGCGATCGAAGTTACACACTCCAGAGAAGTCCGGCGTGCCTTTTAGCTCCCCCGCGAGCGAGTAGGTCCAGCCGTGATAGGGACAGCGCAGTTGGTTGGCCCTGCCCTGGGGCTCAGTCATCACTGCGGCCGCATGGTGCCGGCAGGCGTTGAAGAATCCGCGCAACACTCCATCACTTCCTCGAACGACAACGACTGGCTCGCCGGCTATATCGCTGGTGACGTACTGGCCCGGTTCACACAGCTGATCCACGCGAGCAGCAAGATGCCACGAATTAGCGAAGACGGTTTGAAGCTCAAGTTTGTAGAGTGTTTGATCCGTGTACCACGGTGCGGGAATGGTCAACGCTTCCTCAAGGGGAGCGTCTGGGTTATAGCTGTCGATGATTTCCAGCAGGGATGCCTTCATGCTTCAGTAAATGGAGGTTGTTGCTACCCAAAGTCGGCGCGATACTGATCCCGCTTACAGGCCGGGCGCGCGTTTTCACACGGGCTCTCACAATGGCGGCGTTGCAGTCTTACGCTTCGGATTGAAGAATGGAGTTTTCACAACTCTTGCTGCCACACGATGACGAACCGCTTCTACCGTGATCTCAAACTGAACCTTCGTTCCCGGCTTACTGAACTCGCGTTTCATCGTCGCCAACGCGATCATCTTTTTTAGCGTCGGCGACCAGGTGCTTGAAGTTGCTTTACCAACCTGCATCCCATCCTTGAAAACCGGCACTGCGACTCGCGAGGCGATCGGCGACACCGCGGGTGGCAAGCCTACCGCTTCATACAAGACTTCCACTTCCGGCCAATCGATCTCCAGGCCGACAATCTCACGCGCGTGGCCGCGCTTCTGCTCAGCAATCAGCGCCGCCTGTCCTACAAAACGGTTCTTATCGAGACTGACAAGGCGCCCCAGGCCCATCTCAAAAGGCGAATACTTCTGCTCATCAATCAAGGCCTTCTTGCTGCTGTTGAAATCGACATCGATCAAAAGCAACCCGGCTTCGATGCGAGACACGTCAAGCGCCAACATGCCGGCCGGATGAATGTCGAAAGCCTGTCCCGCATCCACCAACGCGTCCCACACCTCCAATGCCTGCTCTGACGGCACCCAGATCTCATAACCGAGATCGCCCGTGTACCCGGTGCGGGAAATCTCCAGCGGAACGCCGGCCATTTTGCCTCGAGTCACGCGGAAATATTTCAGACCCTCAATCTGAGCCCCCTCGACCAGCGTCTTCAGCAGGCGTGCGGAGGTGGGGCCCTGCAGCGCGAGTGCTGACACCGACTCCGAAATATCTTCGATCTCAACATCCATACCGGAGGCGTTCTGTGTGAACCAGCGCAAACTTGGATCGGCGGCCGTCCAACGATACGTATTTTCTTCCAGACGCGAAACGGTGCCGTCGTCTATTACCCTACCGCGTTCATCGCACCAGGGTGTATAGACCACCTGGCCCACTGAAACCTTGCGCATGTCGCGCGTGATGATTCGATCCACGAGGCGGGTTGCGTCAGGACCCGTTAATTTGTATTTGAACAAAGGCGAGATATCGATCAACGCAGCCGCATTACGAATCGCGTTGTACTCGTGTTCGTGATGAGGCTCGTAGGAGCTGACGGCGTAATAGCCAGACCACTCGCGATAGTTCAGACTTTCGCAGAGCTGGAAGGTTCGTTCGTGAAAGGCAGTTCCAATGGGCATTTACTGACCTCAGAGGCTTGTTTGTCAGGGCGAGCGATTATAAGTATGCTAGCGAATCTTCAGCAAGCTGCAATACCGATTAACAGATGAATACTCAATACGACGTCGTCGTCATTGGCGGCGGACATAACGGCCTGGTTAATGCCGCTTATCTTGCTCGGGCCGGGAAAAAGGTTCTGGTCCTTGAGCGGCGACACGTGCTGGGCGGCGCTGCCGTGACCGAAGAAGTATTTCCTGGCTTTAAGTTCTCCGTCTGCTCATATGTCGTTTCTCTGCTCCGCCCCGAGATAATTCGGGAACTCGATCTGCCACGTCACGGTCTCGAGATACTTCCTCTTGACGGCACGTTCACCCCAATGCCGAATGGCGATTATCTCTGGCGTGTGAACGACCACGCGAAGACCCGACGCGAAATCGCACGCCATTCCAAACTAGACGCCGAAGCCTACGACGAATACGGCAAAGCAATGATCGAGATGGCCCACTTCGTGAAGCCCATCATGAGCATGACCCCGCCCGATCCCACCTCACTAAATGTTAAGGGATTGAAGGATCTGCTGTTCCTGGGCCGCAGATTTCAACATCTGCCTGCGGAAGACAAGTACAACCAGGTGCAGTTGATGACGATGAGCGCGGTGGATTTCCTGGACCAGTGGTTTGAGACTGACGTGCTCAAGGCGACGATGTCGGCTTCCGGAATCATCGGCACTTTTCTGGGCGTGCGCAGCCCCGGCACTGCCTATGTGTTGCTGCATCATTACATGGGCGAGATTGACGGGGCGTTTCGTTCCTGGGGGCTCTCGCGCGGGGGTACCGGAGCCATTTCAAACGCGATTGGCGATGCCGCGCGAGAGGCAGGGGCAGAGATTCGCACAGAAGCGCCGATAGCAAAAATCCTACTAAAAAACGGCCAGGCGAAAGGGGTTGTGCTTGCGAACGGCGACGAGATCTATGCCGACGTGATTTCGTCGAGTGTCGATCCGCGGCTGACGTTCATGAAGATGGTGGGCGAGGCCCATCTGCCCGGTGACTTTGCGGAAGACCTCAAGCGTTACAAATACCGAGGCTCATCTGGGAAAGTAAATCTTGCTCTTGACGGACTGCCGAATCTCACTTCGCTGCCGGGACCCGGACACCATTTACGCGGGGCCATTTCGATTTCGCCGTCGGTGGATTACATGGAACGGGCGTACGATGAAGCAAAGTATGGACGATTCTCGCGCCGTCCTTACATAGACATCGTCATACCGAGTTTGACTGATCCATCCGTCGCGCCACCGGGCAAGCATGTGATGTCATGCTTTGTACAATATGCGCCTTACAATTTGAAAGAGGGAAACTGGGACGACAAACGCGAAGAGTTTGGCGATACAGTGATCGAAACGATCGCCGAACACGCGCCCAACATCAGAGATCTGATCCTTCACCGCCAAGTGTTGACCCCCCTGGATATTGAACGCGACTTTGGTCTCTCGGAAGGCAATATCTTCCAGGGTGAGCTCACCCTTGAGCAACTCTTCTTCCTCCGGCCCGCGCCAGGATGGGCGCAGTATCGCACTCCCATTCGCAATCTCTACATGTGCGGATCGGCAACCCATCCCGGGGGCGGCGTAATGGGAGCGCCAGGACGCAACGCCGCGATGCAGCTCCTGAAGGATTGGAAACGCGGAAAGGTGCAAAAGAATTAGCCGCGGATTTACGCGGATGAACGCGGATCAGGACAAGAAACTATAAATTGATCTGATTAAAGGGTTTTCTCAGATCCGCGTGTATCCGCGCAAATCCGCGGCTAAGATCTAAGTTAAGTTAGCGGCAAGCCACGATGGCAAACTACGACATTATCATCATCGGCGGCGGTCATAACGGCCTTGTAGCCGCCTGCTATCTCGCAAAGGCGGGATTGAAGGCCCTCGTTCTCGAGCGGCGCGAGGTTGTCGGTGGCGGGGCGACTACCGAAGAGATTCATCCCGGTTTTCGATGCTCAACTCTAGCCCACACCGCTGGCCCACTATTCCCTGACATCGCCAAAGATCTGAACCTGACACGTCATGGACTCGAAACCATCGATCCTGAAATTCGAGTTCTGGCGATCGAAAGTAATCAACGCTCCCTGGCTGTCTACAATGACGATGCACGCACGGCCGCTGACATTGAAAAGATCTCCCCACACGACGCCAAAAGCTATTCCGAATTCGCGGCTAGCTTCCGACGTATTGGACGCGTTCTTTCCCCACTGCTCAGGATGACGCCACCTTCGATCGACAAGCCCGCGCCGGCTGAGCTCTTTAATCTGGGCCGGGTAGGCATGTCGTTTCGCGGGCTTGGTAAGAAAGACGCGTATCGTTTACTTCGATGGGGGCCAATGGCGGTGGCGGACCTCGTTGCCGAATGGTTCGAGACCGAGCTTTTGCGGGCTACGGTCGCCGCGCGCGGTATCTTCGGTGCATTCGCTGGACCATGGTCAGCCGGGACCAGCACCGGATTACTGTGGCAAGCGGCCATGGATGGTCATGCAATCGCCCCGTCATCCTTTGTTAAAGGTGGAATGGGAGCGCTCACGGCAGCACTAGCGAAAGCCGCCACTGATGCGGGAGTCGAAATCAGGACCAAGTCTGACGTCGAGCGCATTCTGGTAGTCGACGGCAAGGCCTCGAAAGTGGTGCTGAAGGGAGGAGACGAGATTCTCACGCGCGCCGTGGTTTCAAATGCTGATCCACGCACCACTTTCCTGAGATTGGTGGATCCGGTCGATCTCGACCCTGACTTTCTGATGAAGATTCGCAACTTTCGCGCCGTCGGAAGTGCGGGGAAAATCAATCTGGCCCTCTCCGGCCTGCCGTCATTCCCCGACTTGAACGGCGGCGATGCCGGCTCCAGATTTTCCGGCCGCATTCATATCGGGCCGGACATCGACTACCTCGAACGGGCTTTTGACGCCGCGAAGTATGGCGACTGCTCGCCATCCCCCTTCCTGGACGTCACGATTCCATCGCTCACCGACCCATCTTTGGCACCCGCAGGCGCGCATGTTATGTCGGTCCATGTTCAGTTTGCGCCTTACAATCTTAAGACTGGTGATTGGAATTCGCGGCGCGAGGAGTTTGGCGACACGGTAGTGAAATGCCTGACGGAATTTGCGCCTAACCTACAAGAGTTGGTAGTCGGTCGTCAGATCATCACGCCCCTCGATCTGGAACAGACTTACGGATTGAGTGGCGGACACATCATGCACGGAGAACAAACGCCCGATCAGTTCTTCGCCTTTCGGCCGTTAATCGGCTGGGCCCAATATCGAACTCCGATAAATAAGCTTTATCTTTGCGGGGCCGGCACACATCCCGGTGGTGGCATAACCGGTGGACCAGGCGCGAATGCCGCGAGAGAGATCATCAAGGATTTTCGGAAGAAGTAATAATTGATCATATCTCATTTGACATTTCTCATTTGACATTTCGTGCCGAGTGTTCGTGTTGTTGTGAGATTTCGAGGATCGTTTGATCTTGTTTCGTGTCGGTTCGTGTGATTTCGTGGATCGTTTTCCTGGCCGAGAAAAATGGAACGATCACGAAATCACACAAACCGACACGAAGAAGAAGCCCCAATCACAAATGAGAAATGTCAAATGAGATATGGCCAATGAGAACGACCTGGAACCCTAAGGTCAAAACTCAATCATGACGAATCCCAAACGTAGCTTTGCGAGTGACAACAACGCCGGCGTCCATCCCAAGGTGCTGGAAGCGATTGCCGCGGCAAACCAAGGCCACGTTGTTGCCTACGGCGACGATCCTTACACTGACACGGCAGTCGAGCTCTTTCGTGAACACTTCGGCAAAGAGGTTGAGGTTTACTTTGTCTTCGGCGGCACGGGCGCAAATGTGCTGGGACTAAAAGCTGTCACTCAGCCCCATCATGCAATCATTTGCGCAGACACGGCACACATTAATGTAGACGAGTGCGGCGCCCCTGAAAAATTTACTGGCTGTAAACTGCTCTCGCTCCCAAACAAAGACGGCAAAATTACTGTCGACCAGATGGCTCCGTTTCTGCACGCTGTCGGTTTCGAGCATCACGTTCAGCCGCGGGTTATTTCAATTTCTCAATCCACCGAGATGGGAACGGTCTACCAGCCGAATGAATTAAAAAAACTCGCGGGCTTCGCTCACAAGAACGAAATGCTGTTGCACATGGATGGAGCACGGATAGCAAACGCGGCGGCAAGTTTGAAGACAAATCTGAGCAGCATAACGAGAGACGTTGGTGTCGATGTGCTCTCTTTTGGTGGCGCCAAGAACGGGATGATGTACGGCGAAGCCGTGGTCTTCTTCGACCGAAGTCTGGCAAAGGACTTCAAGTACACCCGAAAACAAGGCACGCACCTGCCCTCAAAAATGCGTTTTATCTCAGCGCAATTTTCCGCGCTTTTGTCGAATGATCTTTGGCGGGAGAATGCGGTCCACGCCAATAGCATGGCCAAACTTCTGGCGGAGGAACTGAGACAGATTCCACTGGTCGAGATTACGCAGGAAGTAGAATCAAACGGTGTGTTTGCGTGCCTGCCAAAAAAATATATCGCTAGCCTTCAGAAGCAATACTTCTTTTACGTTTGGAATGAACAAACATCCGAAGTGAGATTCATGACCTCCTTTGACACTACTCCACAAGACATCAGCGATTTTGTAGCTCTGGTCAAAAAAACCCTCCGCTGACGATCAACTCTAATGGATGTTATAGGGCGTTCTCTTTTCGTGATGCTTCGAGTTGGTTCGTGGATCGTTTGCTTGGGTGGGCTAGGACGATCCACGAAATCATACGAACGAACACGAACAAGAAACACAGAACCGAAAGAACATGAGAAATGGACAATGACCCTTCATAACTCAAGACAGACAGATCTGGGAGACCTTAGTCAAACCGTCTTAAGTTTCTGATCCGCGTTCATTCGCGTAAATCCGCGGCTAAAATCTTATTTGACCGGTAGCGCCGGCTTCGTTAGCTTGCAGTCGACGTCCAACGACTTGAGGAAATCCAGCAACGCCTCACGTTGGTCTGGCAGGACGTCGTGCTTCTCGAGGTTCTTTCGGTCCAGATACTGATTTGGCTTACCGCCGCCCAGCATGATGTCCAACGCCTCCTCGAGTGTCTGCACGCTACCATCGTGGAAGTAGGGCGCGGATTGGGCGATGTCGCGCAACGTGGGCGTCTTGAACGCTCCCGTATCTTCAGTTTTATTGGTGACTTTGAACCTACCGACATCCGGCTCTTTCTGGTCCATGCCAATGCCAACATTGTGATACTGCTGGTCAGTTAGCAACGCCCCATCGTGGCAATTCGTGCATTTGATCGCCTGGAAGACATTCCAGCCACGCACAGCACTTTCGCTGAGAGCTGACTGGTCTCCGGCACGGTAGCGATCCCACGCGGTGTCACCACTGATGATCGTTCTCTCAAATGCGGCGAGAGCTTTTACGATGTTGTCCGGCGTCACATCGCTGTTAAAGACTTTGCGAAACTGAGAGTGGTAACCGTCAATCGCATTCAGCTTGATGGCAATCTCGTCGGCCTTAGCGCCCATGTTCGCACCGGTCCACGCCGCCAGGGCCTGCTTCTCCAGCGAAGGACTGCGGCCGTCCCAGTAAAACTCCTTGTGGTAACCGATATTCCAGAGCGTGGGGCTGCTGCGCGGCAACTGCTTATTAAAAGCACCGACGGATTTTGCGAGACCGTCTGTCAATCCCTTTTCGCAGACATGGCAGGAATAACATGAGCGCGAACCGTCGCCACTCAGTCGTTCGTCAAAAAACAACTGGCGTCCGAGTGCCACCTTCTCGGGCGTCATTGGATTGTCGTCAGGGATCGGCATGGCTTCATAAGTCGTCAACTGCTGTGGCAGGGGGAGAATCTCGGGCTGGAACACGCTTGTCTCATTCTCTTTCTTACAGCCCACCAGCAGGGCAGCGGATACCAAGAGAACAATGATTACGACGTAACCGAAGCGAAACGGATTTGTGGTCATTGAGTCTCCAGCGCGCGGAAGCGCTCCTCCATCTTAAGTGTGCCTGGGATAGCCCTTGAATCGGTGGGCGGATTTTTGCACCGCTCATGGAAAATGTCTAGCAGCTTGGACCACCCGCAGACAGGAGTTGTAGGGGCGTCCCTCCGTGGGCGCCCCATCGTTCGGATTCAGCGCGTAACGTCCCGACAATCAAGCCACGATTGGGCGCACACCGAGGGACGCCCCTACAGCTCCTGTCGCTGCGCTTTAATCTCCACCATTTCGCCGCACTCTCGGTCAACATTTGCCATACTCCGCGAGTAAGCTAGGAAAATCGACGAGTAAGTATAAAAAACTGAAACGTGAGGGACCATGAAACAGCTTGTAAACCGAATCCTTCTCTTGATCATCACTACGGTTTTAGCGTTAGTGCTTGCCGGGTGTTCAGATAATCAAGGCAACGCAAACACGACTGCCACCACTACCGTTTCGCCACCACCAACTCAGGTCTTGAAAGTCGTATCGACTTCCCAAGCCGTCCTTGACCAAAAGAAAGAGCGCGGTGAGCAAGAGGAAGCCAAGCCGGAGCTGCATGTAGTTTCACCAGCCGAGGGCGCGATAATAAATGGCCCAGTGGTAGCGGTCAAACTTCACCTAGCCGGAGACCTTAAGGGCTACAAGCCACACAAGGATCCCGCCACTCAAAAAGGCAACCACATTCATGTGATTCTGGACAACGAGCCTTACGAAGCCTATTACGAATTGGACCAGCCATTCGAGCTACGCAATGTCGTCGCCGGGAAACACTCGCTGCGCGTCTTTCCCTCCCGCCCCTGGCATGAGAGCTATAAGAACGATGGCGCGTTTCGGATGGTGACGTTCACGGTCAAGAGCGGCGGTGACGCCTCTAAACCCACCACGACCAGCACCGGCCAAACGATGGCGAACAACAACTCGGCAGGCAGCGCTCAAGCGACGCGCGAAGGCAAGGACATGCCCGCAAGTACGGCGGGCGACGTCGATCCCAGCAAACCTCTGCTTACCTACAGTCGCCCCAAAGGCGAGTACAAGGACTCGGAAGCCGATCCGATCATGATCGACTTCTGGCTTTCAAACGCCAGGCTCAAAGGCGACGGTGGTCAATACCGTGTGCGCTACATCATTGACGACGACGAACCGCGTTACCTTGATAAGTGGGAACCTGTCTGGTTGTCGGGTTGGCTTTCAGGTAAACACACGGTGAGACTTGAACTGCTTGGTCCGGACGAGTTCCCGGTAAAGAACGGCGATTTCAACATCACTACACGTGAAATCGCGGTTGTAAAGTGACGCCCATGAGGAGCATAGTTTGCCACCATTTCTCAGCCGCGGATTCACGCGGATGAACGCGGATCAGAACGAAAACAAAGATAGGAAACAACAACACTCAAGGGATTTGATTAGTCTCTTTTGCAGATCCGCGCTCATCCGCGTAAATCCGCGGGTAATTGATTTCGTCCGGTTCTCCTGCCTTTGTGTCTTCGGATCTTTGTGTTGAAATCAATGTGGAATGGGCACCACCGAATCTGAAAACAAATTGTTTACTCAGTTGGTATCCGAGGCAGCGAGCTGCACTCGCTGTCCGGCAATGTGCGATCGAACCGCAGTGTTTAGCGCCTTGAATGGTTCCCCAGCAGCTCGCGTGATGTTTATTGGTGAAGCGCCGGGGCGCAAGGGCGCGGATCGCACTCACGTGCCCTTTTCAGGAGATCAGTCAGGAAAGAACTTTGATCGATTCATAGCCTCAATCAGTCTGGCGCGCGAGGACATATTCATCACCAGTGCTGCTCTTTGTAATCCTCATACCGATGCGGGTGCAAATCGCAAACCGACGAAGAGCGAGATAGCAAACTGTTCCCTGTTTTTGCGGCGAGCCATTGAGATTATTGATCCTCGAGTAGTCGTAACGCTCGGTTCAGTTGCACTCGACGCGCTGAAGAACATTAAATGGCATGAATGGAATCTCAAAGAATCATCCGGGAGAATCTATAATTGGAGCGGCCGGTTGCTGGTCCCGATTTATCACCCGAGCCCCCAGGTTCTGGCCTCGCATCGTCGCGAAGCGGGGCAGCTGCAGGACTACCAGGTTGTGGCTCGAGCTATCAAGGAGGCTGGCTTGTCGATAGCGGCTTAGCGGCCAAGATCCAGGAAACGACGTACAATGAGCGAAGTTGTCGAACAAATTGCAATTCATCAGTTGCCACTCCACGAGACGCACATACGTCTTGGTGCTGAGATCAAAGAATGGGATCGTTGGCAACTCCCCGCTTCATACGGTGACGAATTATTTGAGTATGCAGCTATTCGTGAAAGAGGCGCAGGTGTCATCGATCTGTCTGCACGCGGTCGATTCCAGGTCAGCGGTTCCGAGGCCGTGCAGTTTCTCAATGGCCTAATTACAAATGACATGAAGACGCTGGCGGAGAACCGTTGGATGCCGGCAGCTTTTCCAAATGTACAAGGTCGTTTGATCGCCAGCGTTCGAGTTGTTCGCAACCTTGATGATGTAACGGGCAAGAAACCGATCCCTCATTTTCTGATTGACACCGAACCTACCACCCGGGAGGCGGTTCTCAAAACGATTGAACGTTTTACATTGGCCGGGGACTTTCACGTTGTCGACCTCACTACCAAAACCGCACTCCTGTCGCTTCAGGGTAAGCGAGCAGCGGCTTCAATTGGATCTGTCATGGGCGAATCAGCCCTTGCGATACCAGCTAACGGTGCGGCCCAGATCTCCTGGCAGCAGGAAACGCTGACAGTCTTGCGCGCAACTCACACGGCGGAAGACGGCTTTGATATTGTCGTCAGCGCAGATCAGGCGTCTCCTTTGTGGGAGGCTTTCGTGAATGCAGGAGCAGTACCCGTGGGCCATGAGGCATTGGACAGGCTCAGGATCGAAGCAGGCGTGCCCCGCTATGGGATCGACATGGACGAAACAAACGTGGTGACAGAAACTGGTTTGGACGAAGCTGTGAGTTACACAAAGGGGTGTTACGTAGGGCAGGAGATCATCGCGCGGATTAAGTATCGTGGTCACGTCGCCAAGAAACTCGTTGGTTTATTTTTCGATCGGCCGATGAAGATCGACAAGGATGCCAAAATTAAATCGCCCGACGACAAGGAAATTGGACGAATAACCTCAAACACTTTATCGCCGCATCTCGGTTGCACCATTGCATTGGGATACGTCAAGTATGACTACGTGGCGCCCGGCACGGAGGTGAGGGT
>JBHENP010000090.1:303-14279 GCA_046261995.1 Pyrinomonadaceae bacterium | reverse complement strand
GCCGGAAACCGCGGAAACCATGATCACCGGCGCGAAATCCAGAAACTTCATGCGCTCGCGAACATTCCTTTCAAAATGAGCTGAAGTGCCTGTTTCCTTGTTCTGAACAGCGTCCCATTTATTACACGCCAGGATGATTGAGCATCCGGCATCGTAGGCATAGCCTGCAATGTGCGCATCAAGCGCCGTCGGCCCCTCCGCCGAGTCAATAATAACAATCGCCACATCCGCCCGCTTCAAACTCTTCATCGCCATCACAACCGAAAGCTTCTCCGCCATTTCGGCCGCTTTTCCTTTGCGTCGAATGCCCGCTGTATCCACCAGGCGAAACAGTTGATCCGGAGTTTTCAGTAGAGTATCGGTGGCATCGCGAGTTGTGCCTGCGACGGGAGAAACAATCGCGCGCTCCTCACCAAGAAGGCTATTCAGAATAGAGGACTTGCCCACGTTAGGGCGACCCACAATCGCCAGACGCAGCTCATGCGCACGCGAAGCTACGAGACCTTCGCTGTCGTCCGGTGGTCCTTCGAGTCCTGTAATTAACGCATCAAGCAAGTCGCCTAATCCGTTTCCCTGCTCCGCTGACACGGGAAACACTTCGTCAAAGCCAAACTTGTAGAATTCTGAAGCCATCGCTTCTACCCGGGCTGACTCTGATTTGTTCGCAGCTACTAACACTCGTTTCCCGGTGGATCGCAGCAACTTCGCCAACTCTTCATCGAGTGAAGTTAAACCCTCTCGCGTATCAACCACCCAGATCAACGCCTGCGCATCGTCAATAGCGAAGCCAGCTTGTTTGAGAATATTTGCCGGAATGACGGCATCGTCGTCGGGCACGATGCCACCCGTGTCAACAATCGAAAAACGTTGCCCCGACCATTCGACCTCTCCATAAATCCGGTCGCGTGTAATCCCAGGCTCATCACCTACGATCGATCGACGCTGGCCAATGAGCCGGTTAAAGAGTGTGGACTTGCCCACGTTGGGCCGGCCAACAATCACGACCAATGGCAGGACGCGAGCGGCTTCCGCCGATTCTTGAATAAATGGGGTGGTTTCCACTGTCATGTGTCGCCGCTAATGCGATTTCATTCCGCGTTTGAGAATTCGTCCAGATCAGGGAAAGACAACACTAGGCTAAGACGCCAACTCTTGCAAAGAGCGGGCACTACACAGAGAATGCCCGCGAACGCCTCGTCAGGTGTGGACGCAAGTTGTATCTTGCCGGCGTTAATCATCGACCCAACCAGGGAGCACCAGATGACTGAGACAAATAGCTTTGGTCTGTCCACGATTGGGCAGATTGCTGTAAACGCAAACGATCTTGAGCGAGCAACTAAATTTTATCGAGATTCGCTCGGAATGAAGCACCTCTTCTCAGTACCACCACAGATGGCATTCTTCGACTGCGACGGCGTCAGGCTGATGCTCTCCCTTCCTGAGAAGCCGGAGTTTGATCATCCGAGCTCGATTCTCTATTTCAAAGTGGACAACATTCAGCAAGCCACGCAAACTCTAACCGGCCGCGGTGTTCGATTTGAGGAACAACCTGTACTGGTCGCGAATATGGAAAGGTATGATTTGTGGATGGCTTCCTTCCGCGACTCGGAAAACAACCTCCTAGCGCTAATGAGCGAGGTTGCGCATTGATACCGAATGCCTGGCCTCGCGCAAAAATGAGGTAGAACCATGAAGAACATCACGATTCGTTACTGTCCCGTTTGACCGGTAAAGAACTTGATAGCTGCCCGGGTGGCTGCTGATCTTTCCAAAGAATCTGATTTGACAGTAGAAACCGTAAAAGGCGGTCTCGGTGAGCTAAGCGTCGACCTTGATGGATCGAAGGTCTTCGAGGGCAGTCGCCTCTGGTATCCCACTCCGGGTGGAGTCATAAAAAAGGTACGTGCAGCACTTGAGAAGTGAAAGCCATCGCGAGCGAGACGAGAGCATTTGATGAGACTCTGGACCGTTCATCCAAAATATCTTGACGCCAGAGGTCTGGTCGCGTTGTGGCGTGAAACACTGCTGGCGCAGAAGGTGTTGCAGGGTGAAACCAAGGGCTACCGAAATCACCCGCAGTTAACCAGATTCAAAGAGCAAACGGATCCTGTTTCATACGTGGCAACCTACCTGCGCTGCATTCACCAGGAAGCCGTCAGCCGCGGATATAACTTCGATGGGACCAAGATTGCTCTTGGCAAAAGCCGGCGACGTCTGAAATGCTCTAAGGGACAGCTACTCTTCGAGTGGCAGCACTTGAAGAGGAAGTTAAAGCTTAGAGATCCCAGGAAACACGCAGAAATAAAACAATCATGCTATCCGGAGCCCCACCCGCTCTTTGTTATAGTTGAGGGAGACGTCGAAACCTGGGAACGTGAACCTTCCTTAGTCCCACCGCAACGTTATCCAGATCTGAAGGAGCTGTATGAAGCGTAGAGACTTCCTGCAAAGAAGCGCGCTGGCCAGCGCCCTGGCAATCATCAAGCCGGTCACTGCTAAGGCAACCCCCGGTACTGCCTCCCCCGATCCATCGGGGCATTATTCTGAAACCGAATTTACCGAAGTAACTATAGCCGAACTGCAGCAGCACATGACGTCTGGAAGGCTAAGCGCGCGCACCATTACGCAGAAATATTTGGAGCGTATCGAGGACAATGATAAGCGTGGTCCAGCTATAAACTCGGTCATCGAGATCAACCCCGACGCGATGGCCATTGCGGAGGCCCTGGATCGGGAACGCAAAGAAAAAGGAACGCGTGGACCATTGCATGGTATTCCAATTCTCATTAAGGACAACATCGACACTGCCGACCGTATGATGACAACTGCCGGCTCGCTCGCCATGCTTGGCTCTACGCCGAAGCAGGATTCTTTCGTCGCCCGGAGACTGCGCGAGTCCGGAGCTGTAATACTCGGGAAAACTAATCTGAGTGAGTGGGCAAACTTTCGTTCAAATCATTCGAGCAGCGGCTGGAGTGCTCGCGGTGGTCAGACCCGGAATCCGTACGTCCTAGACCGCAATCCTTGTGGATCCAGCTCTGGCTCCGGAGCGGCCGCGGCTGCGAATTTGTGCGCGGCTACCATTGGTACGGAAACAGATGGATCGATTGTCTGTCCCTCGTCGACAAACTCATTGGTCGGAATTAAACCCACGCTGGGCTTGGTTAGCCGGGCGGGAATCATCCCCATCGCCCACAGTCAGGACACGGCCGGTCCCATGGCTCGAACTGTCGCGGACGCAGCCGTTGTCCTGGGAGCACTCACCGGAATCGACCCCCGCGACAGCGCGAACGGATCGAGTCGGGGAAAGTCGCATAGCGACTACACCAGGTTTCTCGATAAGGATGGATTACGTGGTGCGCGCATCGGAGTGGCCAGGGCGTACTTCAACTTTAACGATCAAGTCGACAAGCGGATGGAAGAGCTAATACGAGAGATCAAGAAGCTGGGGGCGGTGGTAATCGATCCTGCCGACATCCCCACCAAAGGAAAGTTTGACGAATCCGAGTTCGAGGTGCTGCTGTACGAGTTCAAAGCGGATTTGAATGCGTACCTCGCCGGCCTCGGACCCAAGGCGCCGGTGCGTACATTGAAAGAGGTAATTGAATTCAATGAAAAGAACCGCGACAAAGAGATGCCTTACTTCGGACAGGACATTTTCATAAAGGCCCAGGCGAAGGGCCCGCTTACCGACAAGAAGTATATTCAAGCACTGCGCAAGAACCACCTTTTGTCGCGCGGCCAGGGGATTGACTTCGTGATGCGCCGCCATCGGCTGGATGCGCTAATCGCGCCCACGGGCGGGCCCGCCTGGCCCACTGATTGGATCAACGGTGACCACTTCAGCGGAGGCTATTCATCAGCTTCAGCAGTCGCGGGTTATCCACACATCACGGTGCCTGCCGGCTACATTTTCGGACTGCCGTTTGGCATCTCATTTTTCGGAGCTGCGTATAGCGAGCCGAAGCTGATCAAGTATGCCTACGCTTTTGAGCAGGCAACAAAGGTGAGACGGCCACCTCGGTTTCTGCCTACCGCGAGCTTTCGAGAGTGAGTGTCACCGGCCAGCCATTGTCAGAACGGGGTTGGCGCAATGTTTATTAAGACGCCATTTTTATCGGAGCAGGAAAGCAGTAGCACGATCCACGAAATCACACGAAATATCACTAACAAATTCGTGGTCGTTCGTGTGATTTCGTGGATCGTTTCTGTCTGTAGAAAGGTTGATTAAGTCGACTGCCGCTTTCTCGCAAGCAAAGTCACTCCATGACGCCGAGTAGCGCCAACTTAGCAATTTTGAAGAAGCGAAGGCCGTGAATCTTCGGGTATCTTGGTCAGAAAAAAGGATTTAAACATGCCACGAACAGCACCGCTACGAAAAACAAGTCAGTATATAGCGTGCATCCGGGAGTTGCGATGGTCCAGAAATGGGTCGCTGGGCTCAAGGATAAGACCGGACGCTCGCTCGAAGAGTGGCTTACCTTACTCAAGAAGTCCGGGCCCAAAGATGAGAAGGACCGGCGTGATTGGCTCAAGCAAGAGCACGGCCTGGGAACCAACGCTGCCTCGTGGATTGCTGAACGCTCGGTGGGGAAAGTTACGGAGACCGATGACCCGAACCATTATCTTGAAGCCGCCGAAGGTTATGTGGAACAAATGTTCTCCGGATCCAAATCTGGGCTGAGGCCCATTTATGACGCCCTGCTAAAAGTTGGCCTTAAAGTGGGAAATGAAGCGAAGGCTTGCCCGTGCCAGACCATCGTTCCCCTATACCGTAAGCACGTGTTTGCGCAAATCAAACCAACCACCCGAACAAGGCTCGATCTTGGTTTCGCGCTCGGCGATATGAAAGCGAAAGGGCGCTTGATCGACACCGGAGGGTTCGCCAAGAAAGACCGCATTACGCATCGCATTCCGATCGAGTCCGTTAAAGACATCGACGACGAGGTAAAGAACTGGTTGAAAGCAGCGTACGACCGTGATGCCTAAGGGAAGTAAATGGCAATGGTAAATAGTAAATGGTAAATCGTAAGAAACACGCTGCCAATCAGGATCTACCATTTACCATTTACCATTTACTATTCACCATTTTTGAGTATGCCAACAACAACTAAAGCGACAGGCCCGCGCATGAGCGACGAGGCCGTCAAAGCAAAGACTGGTAAGAACTGGAACCAATGGTTCACCATACTTGATAAAGCCGGTGCAAAAGAGATGTCGCATCAGGAGATCGTAAAGTTTCTCAACTCCAAGCATGAAGTAGGACCGTGGTGGCAGCAGATGGTCACTGTCACTTACGAACAGGCACGTGGCCTGCGCGATAAGCACGAAAAGCCAGGCGGTTATCAGATTAGTGTGAGTAGGACCCTAAACGTACCGCTGGCGAATCTCTACAAAGCCGTGGCAAACGAAAAGAGCCGCAGCAGTTGGCTTCCAGAAGACGGACTCGTGCTACGAAAGGCCACGGCGAACAAGTCTATTCGCGTTACCTGGAAGGACGGCAAGACCAGTCTCGAGATTAGTTTTTACGCAAAGGGTGACGGCAAGAGCCAGATCGTCGCCCAGCATAGTAAACTTCCCGACGCCAAGGCTGCCGCAAAGATGAAAACCTACTGGAGCAAAGCATTGGATCGATTGCGCGAAGCCGTTGAATAGTTGGTCTTAGCCGTAAACACGAAAGCAGGCCTCACCGCCTGCGAGATAGCATGCAAAGTTCCTCACCAGATCCGCCTGCGAATACGTCTGTGCTTCTGGAGATTGGCCAGCGTGGCGAAGAATTGGCCGCCGCATTTCTCTTACAGATCGGGTTTCAAATTGTAGCTTCCAATTTCACCCTCCCTGTAGGTCGGAATCGAAATGATGCCGTGGTCAACGTTGAGCTCGACCTGGTCGCTTACGAAGGAGCGACCCTATGTTTTGTTGAAGTAAAGGCTCGGACATCCGACTGGTTCGCCGCACCCTCCGCGAATGTTGATCTCAGAAAGCAGCGTCAGATCGTGCGCGGCGCGCGTGCCTACCGACATCTGTTTGGCCTCACGAACACAAAATACCGCTACGACGTGGTAAGCGTTGTGCTGCCTAAAGTTGAGGAAGGCCCTCGCGGGTTGAAGATTGAACTGCTCCGCAACTTCTGGTCAGAGGAAAAGTTTCGGAAGCGAGGTTGGCAGGAACGGTATTGGGATTGAACGCTCACGCGAAACGTTCGGAGCTCTTGGGCGCGATTGACCCTCTCACCGATTCTCCATCGAGTTCCTCGGAAATTCCTGGAACTTCCCACTCACTAGGGCGTTATACTGACCGAAAGTCGATTCTGGTCATCGGTCAAGGGTAAAATGCCTGCAATAGCGACACGTGAAGAAGTGAAAGAAGCAATTCTGGACGCGACGGAGCGTCTGCTGGCTCGTTACGGCTACCGCAAGATGACGGTAGAGGACATCGCCCGCGAGGTAGGCGTGGGTAAAGGCAGTATCTACCTGCATTTCAGCAGTAAAGAGGAGGTCGTTCTCTCCCACGTTGACAGGATTGTGGTTCGCCTCAAAGAGCGGCTCCACGCTATTGCGCAATCCAATGCAACGGCCGGGATCCGCCTACGGTTAATGCTCCTGACACGCGTTCTCTTCCGCTTCGACAGCATCCAGCATTACACGCAAAGTCTAAACGATTTGCTGGCCGCGCTCCGACCGGGTTTGCTCGCCCGGCGGGCACGCTACTTCGACGAGGAAGCCCAAATTCTCGCGGACGTGCTGAATCAGGGAAAAGACGCAGGCGAGTTTGAGTTTGACGACGCACTATCGACCGCCTACTCACTGTTGCACGCCACTAACTCCCTCCTACCTTATAGCCTGAGTACGCTGGAGTTAGGTGAACGCGAGGAGGTTAAAGAGAAGACTGCCGCGGTTGCGGATTTAATGCTACACGGGCTTATGCGAAACCAGCGACCTGCGGGCGCTGATCGAGGAATGACCTAGCGCCCGTTTTGGGCACTGCTCCCCATCTTTTTGTATTCATTCACCCAAGTCAGTTTAAAAGGAGATCTCATCATGTTTTGGTTTTCAATCAACAGCAAACTTGCAGCGCTGGTTCTACTGGCGCTCGCGGTCTTTCAGTCCTCATCGGCCCAACAGCCGGGAGCGCCACAGTCCGACGCAACCATCGACGCGGTTACCCGCACCCAGATCATCGAGTCTATCTCAAAGCGACTCAACGAAGCTTATGTTTTCCCAGACATTGCAAAAAAGATGGAGGCGTCGTTGCGCGACCGGATCGCCAAAAAGGAATACGATCAGATCACGAGCTCCAGGACCTTCGCCGAGACTCTTACCAAAGATCTGCAGGCAGTGAGCAAAGATAAGCACTTGCGTGTGCGCTACTCACACGAGCCGCTCCCCGTCCGTCAGCCTCGACGCGAGCCTAGTGCCGAGGAGCGTGAGGAACGTCACCGCGAGATGAACTGGATGAACCACGGCTTCAACAAGGTCGAGCGACTGCGCGGCAACATCGGCTACGTTGAATTTCGAGGCTTCTTCGATCCGGAGTTCGGCGCCGAAACTCTGGCCGCTGCTATGAACTTCGTAAACTCCACTGACTCCCTGATCATTGATTTGCGGAGCAATGGGGGCGGCAGTCCGGAGATGGTTGCGCTCGTTTGCTCATATCTTTTCGGCCCCGACCCAGTTCACTTGAATGATCTATATTGGCGCGAAGGCAACCGCACTGATGAATTTTGGACGCGCAAGGAGGTAGCGGGAAAACGTTACTTGAACAAAGACGTGTATGTACTTACGAGCAAACGCACCTTCTCCGGAGCCGAGGAGTTTACCTACAACCTCAAGAACCTCAAGCGCGCAACGATAATCGGCGAGACAACTGGCGGCGGCGCGCATCCCGGTGGGGGATTCAGAATTAACGAACACTTCAACATGTTCGTGCCAACCGGCCGCGCTATCAGTCCAATCACTAAGACCAACTGGGAGGGCACAGGGGTTAAGCCTGACATCGAAGTGCCGGCGGACCAGGCGTTGCTCGTAGCGCGACTGACCGCGATGAAGAAGTCTATCACCACGTTAACCAACCCTGGTTTTAAGACTGGCGTGCAGGAAGTGATTGATGAGGTGGAAAAGGAACTCGCCGAACTGAAAGCGAAGAAGTAGGAGGTAGCCGCGGATCTCGCGGATAAACGCGGATCAGAACGAACAAATTGCCTGCAAGCCAGTTGCCAAGAATTGTCTTTGCTCGTTTCTTTCTTTTCTGATCCGCGTTCATCCGCGAAAATCCGCGGCTGATGTCTTGTCTAGTTCACCGCGGTCTGCTGTTTCTGGCGCGGTGGTGCGTTCCTAACATACTTATCGAACCAGGTGATCATTTCGTGGAGCACATGCTCGATAGTTTCCCGTCCCGCATAGCCGTGAGCTTCAAGCGGTAAGGTAACGAGTCTCACCGTCCCGCCGTGGCCACGCACCGCCTGGTACATGCGCTCTGATTGAATCGGAAACGTACCCGTGTTGTCGTCGGCTTCTCCGTGAATAAACAGGATCGGCTCATTGATCTTATGGGCCACCATGAACGGTGAAACTTTAATGTATAAATCCGGCGCTTCCCAAAGCGTGCGACGCTCGCTTTGAAAGCCAAACGGTGTCAGCGTGCGGTTATATGCGCCGCTGCGAGCAATGCCGGCGCGAAACAGATCCGAGTGGGCCAAAAGGTTCGCCGTCATGAATGCGCCATAGCTGTGACCGCCCACCCCGACTCGCTCAGGATCAGTCACGCCCATTTCGGTAGCCTTGTCAATCGCTGCCTTCGCACTCATCACAATCTGCTCGACGTAGGTGTTGTTGACTGTTTCCGGCTCCCCCACCACCGGCATCGTGGCGTTGTCCAGCACTGCATAACCCTGCAACAAGAAGAACAGATGCGAAGGACCGACAATCTGCGTGGAGCGTTGAGTTGAGCCGGACACCTGCCCCGCGGTGCCGGGATCGGTGAATTCCAGCGGATAGGCCCACACCACTGTGGGTAGTCGAGTGCCTTCTTTGTAGCCGGGAGGCAGGTAGAGCGTGAACGAGCATTGCACACCATCGGCGCGCTTGTACGTTACCAACTGCTTCTTGATTCCGCGCAACTGAGGCGTGGGATCGGGAAAGTTTGTGAGCGCTTTGGTCGGGTTAGCCGTCGCATCTCCCGAGGTGCGCAGGTAAAAATTCGGCGCCGCGGTGGAGCTTTCATGTCGCGTAATAAACCTCTTCGCATCGTCGTCCAACAAAGCAACGGGCGCCTCGTATTGATTAGCATCACTCCTGAAGAGACGTTCCGACTTCTGAGTCTGCAAGTTGAAGCGATCGAGAAACGGCCGGTCACCTTCTGGTGATGAGCCCGCGCCGACCAAAAAGATCCAGTCACCATTTTGCAAAACGGCTCGCTCGCCGTTTGGCAGCAGCCGCGTGAGAGGAGAACCGGGATCGCCATAGCGATCCTGGATGCTGCGACTCCAGACAAGCTTTGACGTTTCGCCCGGTTTGTCTGCACTCATCATAAATGTTCTTAACCAGCGGCGGTCGCGATCGAAGTCTGACACCAACACGAGCCCGTCTTTCTCTCCCCAAGAGGATCCAGCAAAGCGTTGTTCAGTCTTGGTCAATTCAGTTGGCGAGCCGGCGAAGGGGGCTTTTAACATCAGCACCCGGTCGCGATGTGGCACTTTCTTTTTCGGATCGCCGCCATCGAGGGCCTCAACCCACACAAGCGTAGCCGGCTCCGTCGGGCGCCAGCGATATGAGCGTGGTCCTGTTATTACACCATCAATCGGCACCTGATCCGCTAACGGAAGGCTGGCCAACTTGTAAGCCAACTTCCCTTTCGTGTCCCAAACTTCCACGTCGCGAGGAAAAGAAGAGTCCGGATAAAGGTACGAGAACGGACGGCGGATGCGGGCCACCAGAATGTGTTGGCCATCGGGCGCAACATCCTGCGACAGAAAGATTGCAGGCTGACCAACTTCAGTGAGTTTTCCACTGCCACTATCGACGAGGGCAAGTTGAGAGGTAGCGTAATACTCGAACAGGTCCTCATCGTAAGGAGTCTTTAGCAAATCCTGGAATGTGCGTATGGGACCAACTTTGCCTGAACTCTCCTGCCAGTTTGGTTCGCGGGGCACATCCGATGGCGTCGGCGCGGGGCGCCGTTTCGGCGGCACGATTTGGACCAGCAGCGTTCGATTGTCAGGCATCCACTGAAAGGGTTCGCCCTCGACACTGCTGATGGCCATGCTCTTTAGCTTTCGAACTTTTCCGCTGGCGGTATCACCAACCCACAGCTCGATTCCCGACTTTGTAGTATTCGTGAAGGCAAACTGTTTTCCGTCTGGACTCCACTGCGGCGGGCCAACCTTGGCGCCGGCCGGGAGATCGATCTTAATCTCGGAGCCGTCATTGATTCGTTTGAGAGTTAGCGCCACGGCATACTGATACCGATGTGGACCATTGGTACCCGGGTTAATTCGTTGGCCAGCGAGCCTCAACATCGGCTGTGCTAAATCGGCGATGGGTGGATAGCGAAGACCAGTGGCGAGCAGCATTGCGTCGCGCGCAGGACTTACCGACGCCGTCGGGGTCACGGCGGCAGTCAAAATATCCAGGACATCCTGCGGTGGCTTCTTATAACCTAGCTGGGCCGGTGCTGCCACGACGAAGGCGGCGATAAGAAAGAGGGCCGCGATTTGTCTGGTGAGAGAACGGGAAATAACGCTTAAGATGTTTAGCATTAGCGGAGGCTCCTTGGGTGAAAGATCGGAACTCGTGGAGGCTGGATCAGCGGCAACACCTTATGAGACATGCAGTCGGAAGTCAATTTCACTACGGGACACATTTCGTGTTCGTTGGTGTGATTTCGTGAATGGCTCTTACGGGGCGATTAGGCTTCCCCCGCACACTGCCTGGATCAAGTTTCGCTTGTAGCTTGGTCGGGAGCAGATTATGCTGGCCCGCGAAACCAGGGACTCATCTGCGGCACCGACGTTAAGGACAACATAGCAGGAGACGAAACATGATTTGCACTAGCTGCGGCAATGCCGTGGAGTCGTTCAACAAATTCTGCCCCAAATGCGGGGCTCCCGTTCAGCCTTCAGCTCCGCCTCAGTACGGAAGTGCGCCTCCCTACAGCGCGCCGCAGATGCCAATGGGTGGACCAACGGCTCCCCCCGCAAAAAAATCAAGTTGCGGCAAGATCATTTTGATCGGAGGCATCATACTGCTGCTCCTGGTGGGTGGGCTCGCTGTCGCGGCCTATTTCGGCTATCACAAGCTAGAGCAAACTTTGAAATCCTCTGAGGCCTACACCGTGGCGCTCAATGCGCTTAAGACGAATGAAGAGGTCAGGGAACAACTGGGTGACATCGTCGATACCGGATTTCCACTTGGCGCTTTTAGCCAGAAGGCCGATGGTTCCGGTAACGCGGCCTTCGTAATGTCCGTCCAGGGCACAAAAGAGAGTGGCCAGTATGAGGTGAATCTGCTGAGAAACAACAGCGTCTGGAGTCTTGCGAAAGGTGTACTTCGTACAAACAGCGGCCAGATAATCAATGTCGCTGATCAGAGCAGCGACAACGAAGATGCCAACCTCAATAGTAATACCGACACAGGGGTCAACACTGACGAGACGGTGACTCCAGGGAAGACTGTTTCAGGTGGCGTATTAAACGGCAAGGCCATCAACCTCCCCAAACCCGCCTACCCGCCCATTGCAAAGCAGGCCAAGGCGTCGGGTACGGTAGTGGTGCAGGTGTTGGTGGACGAAAAGGGCAACGTTGTTACCGCCCGTGCGGTATCAGGACATCCACTACTGCAAGCAGCTTCGGTGGCCGCCGCCCGCGGAGCAAAGTTTTCGCCAACTAAGCTAAACGGAAAACCGGTAAAAGTCTCCGGTGTACTCAGGTTTGAGTTCACTGCGGAATGAATTCTAACTAGTAGACAACCTCATAATGAAAACATGGCACTCCCTACAAAGCGGTAGTGTCATATTTCGAGTCTACGGGAGGCGATCCACGAAATCACACGAACCAACACGAAGAAATTAGTGGCATTTCGTGTGATTTCGTGGATCGTTCTCCTCTAGCCCGCTATGGGCAACTATATCTGAAAATGTGACACTGCTTACAAAGCGCCTCGCTTGACAACAATTAATGGATACGTAGAATCGAAACTCCAAAGCGGGAGTAGCTCAGTGGTAGAGCATCGCCTTGCCAAGGCGAGGGTCGCGAGTTCAAATCTCGTCTCCCGCTCCAATATCAAGGATGAAGGCGGAAGGATGAAGGATGAAAGCCACGCTTTCATCGCCAATTGAGGCTTCATACTTCCGCCTTCCGCCTTCATGCTTTCTTGCGGCGGCGTAGCCAAGTGGTAAGGCAGAGGTCTGCAAAACCTTTATTCATCGGTTCGATTCCGATCGCCGCCTCCAATCTACTCAACAACTTAGAGACTTTCATTAGTTCACTGAAAAGCCTACTGTAGTAAGAAATGTAGTAAGTCTCTGCATTTTGGGTCCTATAGATCGTTGCAAAGTGCCTACCGTCTACAAACTTCTAGACCAGGAATTGGGCATAAGCCGTCTTACTGATCGGTTGATTGTTCGGTTGTGGTCTTAACGTGTCTGCGGTTGAGGGATTCTGCGATTTCTTGCCGTAGCCTGGGGTTGCCGCGTTTGTTCATCTCGTATTTAAAAGGCTTTGGGCTTTAGATAAGAAAGGTTTGACTTTTAGATGATTGGATTTAGGCTTCTTCAAAAGCGCGCGTTCTAGTGCTATGCATGTCTATGCACGTTTCACCACAGAAAGATCAAGCGACTCGGTAGGGCCTCGGCGAAGACATCTGTAGCACTACGGCACCTAACCCCGTTCCCCATACTTAAGGAGAATGCGCGTATCTGCCGAATCCCTCATTATTTACACTGCTGGAACTTTACTTTTATCAATCACCGCTTCGAGATTCCTAAAAGCTGCGTTGGGAACTGGAAGGGATGCTCGATGCAAGCAAGGATCGCCTGCTAATTCTGAGCATTTGTGAAATCTGCGAGCGGCACGTCGGGCTGCATAACCGACCGGAATCCTGGGTTGATGACGCGCGACCATTTGATTTTTGCGTAATGACGCCCGAAAGGCGTTGAGCACGCAAATGTCGGACGAGTATCTCTCCGGCTTTGTCGTGAGAATTCCGATGATGCCGAAAGGCGTTGAGCACAGCAACCCTGAATCAATTCAACAAGTAAGCGGGCGGGGTGAGAATTCCGATGATGCCGAAAGGCGTTGAGCAGTGGGACCCTGTGGTTGCTGTCTGCGCCGTGCCTGGGTGAGAATTCCGATGATGCCGAAAGGCGTTGAGCACTTGGCGTTGTTCTGAATAGTGGTGTTCGCGTCACCGTGAGAATTCCGATGATGCTGAAAGGCGTTGAGCACTCCTTGTTCAGTTATGGTCCGCCCCGGAATTAGTTTTTCGAAGAAGCACAAGCCAGCCTGTACGAACTGGCCCTCGAATGCGATTTGCTTGGATCAGAACGAATCGATCTACTCGCGTGCGTCACGCCATCAATGAACTCGGTAGCAGAAATTATGCTTCACGCGCATCAGTGAGCTCTTTAGCAAAATAATTACTGACAATCAGTTTTCGATACTTTGATCATTTTAACTCCCGCCGCGCTATTGACTGCAATGGCTCTGGTAGTAAGAGTCACCTCAACGTAATATGCCTTGCGCTCAAAATCAAATGGCACGTCGATGCCTGGACCGCATTGGGCGACAGCTCGAACCTGGTAATTGTTTGAAGCGGTGAATGCAGTGCTGTTGAACGTGACTTTCATGGTTTCGGTCCCGGTTCCCAAGTCCACTTCAATTAGGTTGGCTATAACCTTTGCTGAGCCCCCAGTCGCCAAATAGTTCAGTCTCAACTCAATCCCCCCGGATACATTAAACAACGTATCGGTCGGCGTTACGT
>JBHENP010000090.1:0-293 GCA_046261995.1 Pyrinomonadaceae bacterium | reverse complement strand
TACCGCCGCTTGCTGCGGGAAAAGAGCACGTCTTTGGGCGCTGGTGGTCGAACCCGAAAGAACCCGCCCCATTTGCACGATGCTGCGGTCAAAGAAAACTTTGCCAACATCTTTTTCATCAATCTTTCCGTCTGAACCAACCGTCGTCCAGATCTTATTCTTATCCGGCAATCCGCACCTGAAATTAGCTACGGTGGGCGCGGTAGTATTAAGCGTCCGCGCGTTGTTCGCCTGTCGCGAGCCAGTAGCGACTCCTGTCGGTTGCCCACCCGCTGGATCATTGACATTGGGGT
>JBHENP010000089.1:0-14493 GCA_046261995.1 Pyrinomonadaceae bacterium | reverse complement strand
AGGCTACGCGGCGCTACAGCAAGGCCAGGCGAAGTTCGCGGTTACAAGGCTCGCGGCGGCCGCGCGTGCGGTACCACAGGAGGCCCGTTACCGAGCTTACTATGGCTCCGCTCTAGCAGCGGGCGAGGACACGCGCCGCCTCGCCGAGGCTGAACTACAGTCAGCGATCAAGCTCGATCCTGATAATGCTTCCTACCGGATAATGCTCGCGGAATTGTTTTTCGACCTTGGCTTTTTCAAACGGGCCGAAGGCGAGATTGAGCGCGCTCTGTCACTCGAGCCGAACAACCCGGCGGCTCGCAAACTAGTGGACAAACTGGAAACGAATCGCGCGGCCCGGTAAGAAGGTTGATTATATGTCGGCTACCTCAACCACTAACGACCTAATTGCCGGCGAAGCATTCTCGCGATTAGCCACGACCATCGATCACTTCGAACGGTACGTAAACCCTCATGCCGTACGTATTGCAGCTATCGCCGACGAGATTGCAAAGCAGTTCCATATTGGAGCTGAAGACCGCAAATCTTTGCGTGTTGCTGCCTTGCTCCATGATTTGGGTGAGACGGCGATGGAGCGGGACTACATTTCACGACCTGAAGCACTCACCGAAGAAGAACGAATAGACCTGGCACGACATCCGGTGATCGGCGAGCAAGAGGCTTCGCGGGCCGGAGCAAGTCGCGCCGCGCAGTTGCTCGTCCGCTGGCATCATGAATGGTGGAATGGGTGCGGTTATCCCGATGCTCTCAGAGGTGAGGAGATTCCCCTGGCTGCCCGAATTCTGCGTCTTGCCGACTCTTACGCGTCATTAACCGATGGACGTCCGTTTCGTCCGGCCCTGAGCGCGTCTGAGGCGCGGCAAGAGATCATCGATTGGGCGGGGATAGAGTTCGATCCTCGTGTCGTAAGTCTGTTTCTAACACTCGATCACTCGCTTGTCAGAATCGAGGAGCGGTAGGGACCGGGTCATTTTTCATTATGTCATTTGACATTTTTCACTTGACCATTTTTCTGAGTTTTTGTTTCGTGTTAGTTCGTGTCACTTCGTGGATCGTTTGCTTGGGCAAGGAACAGAACCATCCACGAAATCACACGAACGGACACGAACAACAATAAACAAGGCAACCTGACGAATGGAGAATAACCCGTGAGCTAATCGGTCCTGACAAGCACAGCACACATCCACGGATCGTTCACTCAATAGTTACTATGGCGTATTCAGGTTCAGGCACATTTTCCAGCGGTTGGCTGGCTTTTGAATTGGGGGTGTTGCGGCGCCTAAAATTCACCTCGGCCGCCCTTCCATTCACTGGCGAGCCACATCTCTCACTCCAACTGAAGCGCTGGAAAGTTCGCGTGGCCACAAACGATCCGATGATCTGGTCGTTCACAAAGTCGACTGCGCTCGTAGAAAACTTTGCTGAGCGCTTGACGGACAATGACCTGTCGATTGTACTTCAGGACGCCTACGTGCCTCGCGACAAGCTTGATAACCCCGCCCTTGCAAAGTGGTTCAATGAGACTGACGCCTGGTGGTTGGACAACGTGCGTTTCAACGCCGAGCGGCTCGATTCGGAATACAAGCGGGCCACCGGGTTAACCCTGGGCATGATGGTTGGCGACTACATGCTGTCCTTTGGTAATGACACCCGGATGTTGCGCCAGCCTCTGTCTCTATCCAAAGTCTTTCGGCAACTGAGTAAGGTGCTTCCCTCGCCTTATGACAATTCACTGCGCAACCTCAGCACCAATCAGGATATACGCATGTTTGTCGCAGAGCGCCAACATACTGATTTGCTTTTTCTCCGGTTACCCTCGCCGGTATTACAGTCGGAGCAATCTCCGGAGACGTTGTCCGGCTGGCGAGAAGAATGGCTGCGCGGCGGTGATGATTTTTGGAACGACTTTAAGCAGCAGCAAGCGGGCAAGCTTGGAGCTCCAGTACAGAGTAAACAGCAGTATCTGGGATTTGTCGAAGACCTGCTCAGAACGGCTTCACACATTCCGATCTGGGCTATCGCTCAAACCGAGAACGGCTTTATCTCGAGTGAGGAACTAGTCGAGACTGTGAGCCGTACCCGAAAGGTCGACGCAATCTACACCAAAGATTTTTCGGATCTACTGGGCGTGCGGGCGACGATTATTACGGCCGGCAAACCTTGATTATGGCCCAAATTAGCGATCAACTTTGCAACCAGTCACTCGTCCTACCGTCGTGCAAAATTCCTCCGGCCGTGCCGTAGCAGGTCGCTGAAAAACCCTTCAGAATGAAAACAGCGAAATTTGGTGTGCGGCGCCTCCAAAGCGGTTTTTTCAGCAGCCTGCTAGACTTTCCCAGATCCGGCGATGAAGCGGTAACCAACTCCTCTCACAGTGAGCAGATGACGGGGACTTGAGGGCTCATCCTCGAGATACTTTCGCAGGCGCACGATGAAGTTGTCGATGGCTCGGGTATCCGTATTTTCGTGGAGGCCCCAAACATCTTCCAGAATCGCTTTCCGCGAAACGACTTTACCTTCGTGCTTGATCAAATAACGTAACAACTGAACTTCCATTAAGGTCAGCCGCACGATTTGATCGGGAGTGCGCAGCTCCAGAGCCCCAAGGTCGATAGTTTTGCCGTCAACCGCAAACACCTCCTCAGCAGGTCCATCGCCCACCTCGCCTGAAACCGACTCACTTGCCCTGCGGTCCGTTCCGGCGAGGTCCCTTTGAAACCATTCGCGCCGCCGCAACAACGCGTTGAGGCGGGCCATGAATACAGAGAGTTCAAATGGTTTGGGAAGGTAGTCGTCGGCTCCGGATTCAAAACCGCGTAGCACATCGTCGGGACGCCCGCGAGCAGTTAGCATGAGCACGGGAACAAACTTTCCGGACGCCCTCAACTCGGAGGCCACCGTGAAACCATCCTTACCAGGAAGCATCACGTCCAGCACTACAACGTCGAAGGGCTGCTCGCCTTCCAACAAAAGCGAGAGTGCCGCCTCACCGTTGCTGACCGTGTCAACCGTGTACCCTTCGGCTTCCAAGTTAAAGCGCAACCCGTCCGCCAGGTGTTGTTCATCCTCAACGACCAGTACGCTGCTCATACATTACGCTCTCGGGAGTTGAATCGTAAAAGTGCTGCCCTGGCCCACTCCCGCACTTTCGGCAAAAACCCGACCGCCATGCCGCTCGACGATTGAGTGAACGATGTAAAGGCCCAAACCGGTCCCTTTCACTCGGGCCATGAAAAGACCAGGGGCACGATAGAAACGTTTGAAGATTCGCTTCAATTGACCGGCCGGGATGCCGATGCCGCGGTCGGCAATCCGAACGGCCACGCGTTTGTCATCAAGCGCCGCCACTTCAACAGAAATGTGGACGTCCTGATCCGAATATTTGATGGCATTATCGAGCAAGTTGGAGACGGCAGCGCGCAATTCGTCGGCGTCACCAGCGACACGGGCACGATCGCCATTCATCGACTCGTTCAAACTTAGTGATTCCGGCTCCAGGTTATACCGAACCCGCGTCAGCTCTAGACACTCGCGCACTATATCTCCGAGGTCAATAATCGTCGGGCTAAGGCGACGACGCTTTTGTGAAGCTTGTCCGGCTCGCAAGACTTGCTCGACAGTTTGCAGGAGCCGGTCGCTGTCGGCGAGCATAATGTCGTAAAAGTTTTCTCGCTGCGTCTCGTCCAGCTTCCGCGTCTTCAGCGTTTCCAGGTAGAGTCGAATGGATGCTAATGGCGTCTTGAGCTCGTGAGTTACGGCATTGATAAACGCGTCGTGCTGCTCATTGCGTCTGATTTCACGTATCAGGAAGGTGGTGTTTAGAACCAGGCCCACAATGATCATCGGGAAGAAGACGATGCCAAAGACGAGGAGCGCGACCTGCCGCCAGTTGAACAGAATCCAACTCACATTTAGGACAATCGCCAGCACCACCAAACAAGCGCCTAGAGTTATGAAGAAGGCTATTGATTTGCGGCGTCCCACGGGCATAGGCCCATTGTACGGCTAGTTATCGAGAGCAGGAAGGAGGAGGCAGACGGCAGGTGCAGAAGCAGGAAAAGATAAAGGCAGTAAGCAGATTTTCTGCCTACTGCCTCCTGCCGTGCCGTCTGGCGATTTCTTTAAGCAGCTTTCTGCAATTCTCTAAGCCCGGAATCCCTCGCCGCGGCTATCTGTTCCTTGCTAATGAGCCTGATTCCTTTTGCCAGACCAAGGAGCTGCAACGCTCGAATGCCATACCAGTTGAAATCAATTTCATACCAGGTTAAGCCGTGCTTGGCGGCGCGTGGGTGCGCGTGATGATTGTTGTGCCAGCCTTCTCCAAAAGAAACGAGAGCCACCCACCAGCTATTAGTTGAATCATCGTTAGTGGCAAAGCGTCGAGTGCCCCAGAGATGTGTTGCAGAGTTTACCAGCCAGGTGAAATGCAGACCCACGGTAACTCGCAGGAAGACGCCCCAAAACAATGCCGACCAGCCGCCTAAAGCAAGCAGAACAATGCCGGAGATAATTAGCGGTACAAAATACAGGTTATTCATCCAAATGTGGACAGGGTCCTTCATTAGGTCGGGCGCATAGCGCTGCATTACGCTCTTCTCATGCTGTTGCGCAGTGCCGCGAAGAATCCAACCCATGTGCGCCCACCAGCGCCCATCGCGCGGGGTATGTGGATCGCCGGAAGCGTCCGTATGGGCATGATGAATCCGATGCGTGACTACCCAGTTGATGGCTCCACCTTCCAGAGCAAGTGAGCCGCATAAGGTTAAAAAGTATTCGACTGCTTTCGGGGTCTTAAAGCCACGATGTGTAAGTAGCCGGTGAAAGCCCATCCCAATACCCAGGCTGCCCGAAACCCACCACAGTACGAGGGTTGCCGCTAATGCCGGCCAACTAAACATAAACAGTGCCGCTATGGCTCCCAGGTGAAATATCACCATGAAGCTTGCCGTTACCCAGTTGATGCTTTCCAGCTGTTGATGATTGCGTATCCCGTTATCCGCCTTGTTCATGCTTCTTATTGTCGTGCTCATCGCTGACTCCCCCGTGCAAAAGTTTTGGTCGCAACCATTCGATGCAACCCACATCAGCCATCGTAGCAAGTTAGGATCATAGCGGTTGTAATAGTTATGTAAGCCTCATAAGAGGCCATTTCTAAAGAGGTTATGCTGCGATTAAAAGTGTCGAAAATGTGATCATGCCGCGCAGGTCACTGGGCCACCTCCAATTTTTGAAAACTTGCAAGCCTAAATTAGATCGTGCATTATTACTGCCGTTTTAACCCTTCACTCGGGCATCAATTTAAAAAGGGGGCTTATGGAGAAACCTACTTACGCGATTGGGGATCGCGTAGAGAAATTATGTGCGGTATGTGGTGAAGAGCGCGGCCACGTAGTAGCCTCTGTTACCAAGCGCGGGTTGATTTCTCGCGTGACTTGCCCGAAATGTGGCACACGCAGTTCTTTTTCTAGTGGTACCAAGCTGACCGGGTCCCGCTCCAAATCGGTCCAAAGTGAACCTTATGACATGTCCCGCACCTATCGCACAGGCCAGGTAATGATCCATCCGATGTGGGGTCCGGGAGAAGTTACCGCAGTCATCGAACCCAAAAAAATCGATGTGCTCTTCGCGGATCGTATCCGCAGACTTATTCATTCCCGCGCTGAGGCCTGAAACGAGGGGCCCCCCGAGCCTAGCTGTTTTCTCCGATCCCATCTTTCTTGTCCGAGACTCAAAAACTTTCCCGACCATACAGACTTCAGGGGAGTTCTGAAGTAACCGGCACGGCACTCGATTTACCAGTGTCTCGGCAGGGCTCAATTTTTCGCGGGAGTCGCACTCGACGCGAAGCAAAGAGGGCTAACCAAACGACGCCGGAGGTTGCGGAGAGTAGGCCTGAAATGATCGTCAGGGTTCGCGGAGTAATGGCCCGCAGCGACCAACCCGCAACGGCGGTGGAGAAACTCCAGATGAGTAGTTCCGATGCCCGGTCTGTGGTCGATACGCGCCCGCGCAGGTTGTCGGGTACCAGGCGCATCAGCAGAGTTTCCTGGACCGCAAATTCCGCAGCTAGGACGACACGCGAGATAAAGAGCAGCAGACATGCAAGCCAGAGAGTGGGCATCACTCCAATCAGCGCGAAGATAAGGCCCTGC
Organism: Pyrinomonadaceae bacterium; assembly: GCA_046261995.1. Classification (GTDB taxonomy): domain Bacteria; phylum Acidobacteriota; class Blastocatellia; order Pyrinomonadales; family Pyrinomonadaceae; genus PSRF01. Next base: position 8,341 of record JBHENP010000089.1, on the reverse strand, counting down.
AGCACCAAACCCCAGCCGATGAAATTCGCCGTCTGCCCGGCAACTTCGAGGTAAGCCCCGACGCGCCGGGCGATCATCATTCCTATAAACAATCCCACTCCTGCGGCGAAATAGAGTGCCGACACCGCTGCGTCACCACTGATTCCCCGCTCGCCCGCGAACACTAGCCCGCCCAGGCGATCCGAGATCAGGTTGATGGCACCACCCCCCGTGGCCCAAAGGATGTTAATTCCCAGAATTGCGGCGACCGGAGCATGGCTGAGAATATATGACCAACCCTCCCGAATATCTGACCAATAGCTGGGCCGCCGCGTCTCGGACCCTGACTCCTGCGTCGGGTCTGACACTTCAGACTGTCTTGTCGCGCGATCGGGAATCAGCCAGATTGAGTAAGCCGAAACAGCAAAGGATATGGCGTTAACTACAAAGGCCGCCTGGTAGCCAACGCTCGCTGCAGTCAAGCCACCAAGAGCAGCGCCAAAAGCCATTAGCAAGAACCGCGACGAAAACATCAACGCATTTCCCGCCAATAAATCGCGGTCACCCGTGATGTTTGGGACTGCGGCGTTTTTGGCGGCCTCGAAAAATGCACCGAAGAACGACAGCGCCACAGTGGAGGCATAAGCGATCCAAAGATCCTCGGGCCTGCGCACCAGCAGCATACTCAGGGCGACAAGGATCCGTGCGAGGTCGGAAACAATCATTACCGTGCGGCGAGACCAACGGTCGACAAAAGCGCCGGCAAGCGGGGCGAAGAGGGTGAATGGCAGCAGGCGTGCAACCAACATGATAGTGGTAACTTCGGCTGCCGCATGTGAAACCGAACGGACCAGTCCCAACGCGGCAATAAAATTAAACCAATTACCGAGTTCGGAAATTACCTGCCCGGCCAGCAATTGCCGGAACGACCGATTGCTGCGCACGAGTTGGATGTAGGTTAGTGAAGTCATAAGAAGAGGATGCCAAGTTGCATAGACTTCAGTCTGTGATTTTTAAGCTAGGATTGTTCCCCCAGTCACTCTCCACTCATCCGGCAGCACAGACCAAAAGTCTATGCCACTTGCGGCATCCCGACACCCAATTGAAAGAGCCGCCAAACTACTTCAGCGGCTCGCGATCCTTGCGGAACTATTCCGAAACCTAGCCGCCCACAAATTTTGGTGGTCTCTTCTCGATGAATGCTGCAACGCCCTCTCTGAAGTCCTTTGTGTGTCCCGATTGAATCTGCGCTTTCCTCTCCAACTCCAGCTGCCCGGCATAATCGTTTGTTGCGCTTGCCTCCAATAACTCCTTTATCCTGCCGATAGCCGCCGTCGGTGCGCTGGCCAGCTTCGCGGCCATTGCCATCACCTGCGGCATTAACTCAGCGTCAGCAACGACGGCATTTATCATTCCCATTTCCAATGCCTGTTGCGCCTTAACCACCTCTCCCGTCATCAGCAATTCTGTCGCGCGACGCCACCCAACCAAACGCGGCAAAATGAAAGTGCCGCCACAATCCGGTGACAATCCCACTTTGATAAAAGCTTGATTAAATCGTGCGCTTTCCCCGGCGACAACCAAATCGCACGCTAGAGCAAGATTACAACCACCTCCCGATGCCGCACCATTGACAGCGGCAATAAACGGTAGCGGCGTCTGACGGATCAATAGCAAACATTCATTAAGCGCGCCCAGCGGTTCGTCGAAGAACGCTTCCACCCTGCCTTCCCGCTGCGCAATCTTCTGCATCTCTCGAAGATCGCCTCCCGCGCAAAATGCCCTGCCCGCGCCCGTCAATACTATTGATCGGGCAGCCCTCTCACGGGCATCCGCCACTGCAGACTGAAACTCGTTAGCAACCTCGAGGGTTAACGCATTCAGTGCCTCCGGTCTATTCAGCGTAATCACGCAAACAGCGTCGCGCATTTCGAGTTGAATCGTTTGGTAAGCCATGTCCGAGTCTGAGTGCATCAAAGGCGCAGAAATCCTCTAAGGAGACTGCTACTTGCGTAAGCTTTCTTAATCCAGCGAGCGCACGTGCCCTTAACAATACTGAGGAAGACTTCCGCTGCTGGCTGTCGTGTATCTAAATCAGCTACGTTCCCTGTTGGGTGGCTCGACTCGCACCAAAACATTCGCCGCACAGCACCGGTCGGCCGCTGGAGGGCTTGAACGGTACGGTGTCAGCCTTGCCACATTGATCGCAGGTGATGTCGAATCGCTGCCGCTCTCCACCTGGTCCCCTGGAGCCGCCAAAATTAGCTCGACGCGCATCTCGGCAGGGCTTGCAGCGTTTTGGGTGAGTCAGATTGCGTTCTTTGTAATACTCCTGCTCGCGTTCGGTGAACGGGAATGGGTTTCCACATTCGGTGCAAGTGATTTCAAGGTCTGGCATGACGCTTTTCTCCTGGAAGGACGAAACTGAGGTGTCTGCCCTCTCTGGTTTCGGAGGCACTAGCTTGTTTGCGGCTTAACGATTGGCTGGTTCAAGAGTGGCCAGATACTCGTAGCGGCTCTCAACCTAACCCCTCAGGCATCGCGTCCCGAAACGGTTTAAGTGAGCCTGAGTTTACTCCACCGTAATGCTTCTATTCAAACTTTTATACGGGCCTGCGGGGGCACGGACCGTGTAAGCCCGCTGGTTAAGAATCTCTATGAAGTTCGGTAACGTGAGTAACGACCGTGCGACCAAGAGTGCGCAGGTTGTACCCACCTTCCAGGCACGAAACCAGCCGCCCCTTGCAGGTGGTGGCCGCCCATTGCTTTACCGCCTGCGTCATCGCGATGAAGTCCTCATCTTCGAGCAGCAGTTGACCGAGGGGATCGCCCTGGTGTGAATCAAAACCCGCAGACAAGATCACGAAATCGGGCTTGAACGTTGAGGCTATTTCATCGAGCGCAGCGTCGAACATTCGCTTCTGTTCTCCAGCCGGCGTTTGAGCTTTCACTGGAACATTCAGCGTGTAATCCTTCCCGCGACCAACGCCGGTTTCGCCGCGCGATCCGGTACCCGGATACCATGGATATTGATGCATTGAGAAGAAGAAGACTGTCGGGTCGTCATAAAAAATGCCCTGCGTTCCGTTCCCGTGATGAACGTCCCAATCGACAATCGCCACGCGCTCGATCTCAGCATAATGGTTTTGCGCGTACCGCGCTGCCACAGCGACATTGTTAAAGAGGCAGAAGCCCATCGCCCGCTCCGCTGTGGCGTGATGACCGGGTGGACGGACCGGGACAAAGGCATTGGTTGCCTGCCCACTCATCACCAGGTCGATGGCCTGACAAGCCGCTCCGACACCGCGCAGAGCTGCGTCCATCGAGCGCATCGAAACTACGGTGTCGGCGTCCAGGTAACCAATGCCTTCACTGACAGCGCGCTCCACACTCTTGTAGTGCTGGGGCGTATGGCACGCCTGAACATCCCCACGCGGTGCTTCCCGCGCCTGAGTCTCAAGAAGTTTGGGCCACAGTTCAGTATCTCCACGCAGCGCATCCATCACCACTGCATAACGTGAGGGCGACTCGGGGTGGCCGGGACCGGTGTCATGCTCCCGGAACAACGGGTGGTAAATAATTGCGGTAGTCATTCTGAATAGCGTAAATCGTAAATCGTGAATCGTAAATGGGAAATCCAAACCGGCACCCGTTCGCTAGGTTCAGGGCAACAACAAAGACAACCGAGAGACGCCAAATACCCATTTCCTCTCAAGCTCAGACGATTCAGGACTCACGATTCACGATTTATCCGCCTTTTGAGGGGTGTCTCAATCTGACCATGGAGTTTCACTGGGAGAATTGAAATCATACGGGGAGGCACAAGATGAGTTGACAACGCTTATAACCGCCCAACTCAAACCTGCCAAATCCCGCCGGATTTTCGCCAATCCCTGAACGTGAGCGACCTTTTATTCGCGGGAATGCCGATTGCACATTGGCACATGAGTAAATAACTGTTCAACCAAATAGTGGAATTCCGAACTGAATGTTTTTAGGGGTCTGGGCTTTGGGCCGGACTCAATTATAGGAGGAACCAGATGGCTTACGAATCAGAGTCAAAAAAAAGTAGAGTAGTTGTTGAGACACCTACAGCCAGGCGTGAAGTCACACAAACCGAAGCCGTCCGAGGGCCCGAGCGCGAAGGCGTCTCCGGAGCAACAGTGGGAGTTATCGTAGTGCTGGCTGTCGCGCTAGTGACGATACTTGTGTTGTTTTTCATGAGTGGCCAGACGACCGATACGGCGAACGACAATCTCGCGGCGCAGCAAACTGCACCGCCTCAAACGACCATCGTTCAGCAGCCTGCGCAGCAGCAACCGCCGGTGATCATCCAGCAGGCGCCGCCAGCACCGCAGCAAGCACCGATCATAATCACCCAACCGGCACCGGCCACCTCAACTTCCAGCGGTTCTAGCTCCACTTCAAGCGGTTCTAATGATTCGGCGATCCAAATCGAGATCGACAAGAAGATTCTGGAGGATCCCACGTTCTCGCCATTGGGAATCACCGTCTCTGTACTGGACGGCAAAGCAACGCTGATTGGGACTGTGAAGAGCGAAAGCCTTAAATCCCAGTTTGAAAAGCTGATCCGCAACGTCAGAGGCGTAAAGCAAATCGATAATCAGATCATCGTCAGCGGGTAGTTCAGTCCGGCTCACTTTAAAAAACAGCGCGCCGCAGTTTCGTAACTGCGGCGCTGATAATTGTAGGGGCGTCCCTCCGTGGGCGCCCACGGAGAGACGCCCCTACAACTCATTCAAAGGGCTTCTAGACTTGAAACCTTTATCTCGCCACTCAATGAAGTGTCTACGGCGAGACTGTCTTCCTCGCCTTCAATCAAAAGCCTTCGCTCATCGCTTCTGATATAAAACGTGACGCGGTCAATCCGACAATCCACCGGCACATGAGTCAGCTGTCGTAGTCCTTCAGCGCGAAGCCCCTCGCGCAGCAGCACATCGATATCAGCTTGGATCTCCGAGCGTTTTTCATCGCCGGCAGCCAACTCGCTAATGGCTACTGGATGCGGCAGCAAACCTATTTCTCCGTCGACGTAGATCATCCAAATGAACCCGATATCGAGAAGGACATACAATGCTTCGTCGTGAATGAAATAGCCGAGCATGGTTGCCCCAAGCACATGCGCAATGACATGGTCCTGGTGGGTTGTCGTATCTTTCTCGGACCAGTCGGACATTTTTCGGAACCAGCGCGGGCCGTTCCCCTCAGAAGAATTGAACTGAAGATCGTTGATTCAGATTTGCATTTATCCGCGTCGAATCCGCGAAATCAGAGCAGGTCATTATCGTAACAGCAGTCGGAATCACTCGTGAAAAAAGCGTTCACGGAATTCGGCCGATCTGAGGAAAGCCTTGATCATCTCAGCGCGCTTGACTCGACCTAGTGCAACTGAAGCAACGCGCATGTCCTCACCAGGCAGGCTATGCTGATTCAGCTTGTTAAGCCAGAAGTTATACCCGGCGTAGCCTGTGTCGGGCGCATCATTCGGATTTCGTCTCAAGTAGCCGATGTATTGCATCAGCACGATTGCCGCGTTGTACTGCCGGTTGTAAACCGATCCACTATTGATTACGGACAACAGCGCATTGGCCCGATTGGTTACGCCGGCCGCATCAAACTCGGCGATGGCTGCATCGCGTTCGGCCGCAGTCGGTACTACCTCGGAATTTGCAAACAAGCCATCGACGTAGGCAGCCGCGGACATGTTGGTGGGAAAACTGGCGATGAAGTCTGGGCGCTGCACCCATGCTCTGGCAAAGCTGAGGATGTTATCAGCAAGTTGCTGTTCCCAACTTCCCTGGCCAACAACCACCTCCCTGCCAACCTGCTGCGTGTCGCGTAGGAACTCGGTGTAACGCGGTAATCCAATCGGGCGCGCCGTACTGTCGGTGAACGATGCCTTGTACATACGGACCACGAGGAAACCAGTGTTTTGAAATTCTACGGAGAGGAAAAAGGCTGCGGAAACATTTTCCCGACGGTGGTCCAGGCACACTGGGTCTGACCCACACAATTGAAGCTGCTCTGTCCAGAAGGCCAGGCCCTGGGGGTCCGACTCACGGTTGAGGAAATCGTGATAGTGCTGGCCCGCGAAAGTCTCGTTATCATCAATCGGGTTCGTCGTTCCGTTAACCGTTTCATCATCCGTAATAACCAGCATCGCCATGCTCGGGTTACCGAGACTTGTCCCGCCGGCAGGATTTCTCAACTCCAGAGTAAGGTCCTCTGTTCCTTCGGCGTAAGCATCCTCAGTGATCAGCACGGTGAAACTCTTCTCTGCTTCCCCGGCAGCAAACACCAGGTTACCCTCCGCGTAAGTAAAATCGGATTCTTGGTTGGCCGAATTCTCGTTGGTTACGTATCCGACTGATTGCACTGCATCTATAGAGCCGGTTCGGGATACTCCTATGACAACACCCGTGCAATCCTCAGTTACTTGAAACTGTGTGGTGGTGAACTGCACAGTTGAAGTGATCGGCGTCGGGTCGGGTGTGGGCGTGGGGGTTGGAGTTGGCGTCGGAGCGGGTGTTGGCGTGGGGCTCGGGGTTGGCGCAGGTCCGTTATCAATAACACTGAAGATGGTGCCGTTATTATAATTTGCTACGTAGAGATTTCCTTGCTCATCCTCACCGAAAGTAGAAATACCTATGTTGGTGTCAATCAGTTGGGTGGCTTGCCAGACTCCCGTCACTTGCCGTAGCCCCCAGATTCGACCTGAGCAGAAGTCACCGTAAAAATATAGACCCTGCATGCGCGGATATGTTGCTCCCCGATAGACGTATCCACCTGTGATCGAACATCCGAAATTATGGTCGTACTCGGTGACGGGAAGCGTCAATGAATTTGGCATGCAATTGATCGGATTGAAGCAGTGGAAACCTTCCATGATCCTCCAACCGTAATTCTCGCCACCGGCACTTGAGGCGGGCTGAAAATTCACTTCCTCAAAATTACTCTGGCCCACATCAGCGGCGAAAAGATCATTGGTCTGACGGTCGAACGAAAAGCGCCAGGGGTTTCGCAACCCCAGAGCCCAGATTTCAGGCCGAAATCCCGCCAATCCGACAAAGGGATTGCTCGAGGGCACGGTGTATGTTGCGGGACTTCCCGTCTCGACATCGATACGCAGGATCTTGCCTAGCAGTTGGTTTCCGTTCTGGGCGTTATTACTTGTGTCACCGCCGCCTCCACCATCGCCCGTGCCGACGTAGAGAAAGCCGTCGCGCGAACTGAAGGCCAGTTGACCGCCGTTATGATTTGCGAAGTTGGGGTGGTTTACGACGAGGACGACTTGTTCACTGTTGAAGTCAGCGATGTCGACGTCACTCACGCTAACTCGATAGCGGGCGACTACGATGTTGCCGGCGGGATTGGTGTAGTTAACGTAGAAATATTGCTTGGTCGCAAAGCCAGGAGGAAAAGCAAGGCCCAGCAGGCCACGTTCACCGCCCGTTGAGATGCGGGTACTGATATTAAGAAAGGGCGCCGAAGACAAAGTCCCATTCCTGATGATGCGGATTCGACCGGTCTGTTCTGCGACAAAGATACGACCGCTGCCGTCGCCAGCGTGGGTCATGCTTACCGGCTGCGACAGCCCGGTAATTGGAGACGCCAATAATAATGAAGGCAACTCAGATGACTGGGCGGCGGTCGTTTCCGTTACCGATGGGCCTGCTGCTCCTGTTAGCAAGCTGGCGAGCAAGCATGCACCCAATAGAACCCATGCATGATAAACCCTTCGTGATTGCATACACCGTCCGTTTCTTGTCATGGGGGTTTGTTTGAGCGGCAGGAGACCAGACCAGTGTAGCCCAGGAAGCTCTGAAGAGGAAAGACACAGGACTAGAACATTTAGATTCCGGCAAGCGAATGGATTGCACAACCTGAGACAGCAGTTTATTGTCGCGACCGGAGGGATTCCGATGGATCAGGATTTCATCCGATTTGGGCTCGCAGCTTTTGTGACTCTGCTGGTCATAGTGGACCCGCCGGGTATCGTGCCTATCTTCGTTGCTCTCACCAAAGACGAACCGCCCTCGCGGCGACGCAAGATCCCGATTCGAGCAGTGCTGATTGATTCGGAGTGGCGCTCTTCTTCCTGCTCGCAGGTCGCGCGGTGCTCTCCTACCTTGGTGTGACGGTGCACGCTTTCGCGATCAGTGGTGGGATCCTTCTTTTCGCCACGGCAATGCCCATGTTGTTTGGACAGCGCGGTGGACTGCAAGCGCCCGAACCCGCAGAGCGCGGGTCTGTCGGACACGACATTTCCGTCTTCCCGCTGGCAATGCCGCTATTGTCCGGCCCGGGCACCATCGCGACCATCCTATTGCTGACTTCGCAA
>JBHENP010000088.1:834-15099 GCA_046261995.1 Pyrinomonadaceae bacterium | reverse complement strand
GCCATTAACTCATCTCCTGTATTGCGAACTCATCCGTCCGCAGGTAAGGTTTCTTCTCATTCACACCGTGGCTTTAGCCGGCGATCTGGGAATGATAAAAACAAATGAACCGTTTAACGGTTTGATTCGCTTCTGATAGCCCTCTTACGAGAACACCTGACGATATGCACTCAACTACCGCTTCCTGTTCTGTAGCTGAGTGATACTCTCCATTGGTTCGAGAATGAATCTCTCAATTGCCTTTGCGACGCCATCGTCGTCATTTGTACAGGTCGCATGAAAACTATCGACTTCGTGTAACGAAGCCTCGGCGTTCTCCATTACTACGCCGGTTCCGGCGTAATGCAACATCTCCAGGTCGTTCAGATTATCTCCCACAGCCATCACATCTTCGCGAATGACACCGATCTCTGCCGCCGCGGCAGCTACCCCCAGGCCTTTGGAAGCTTGCGGATGAACGACGTCCAGGAGAGTGAAGTCTTTATCCTGATACGTGGTGGTGAATATCTTTACCTCTGTTCCCAATTCTTCCAGCAAGACGTTCTCGAGCGATTTCATCTTCGCGCAGCCACCAGAGAAAGCGAGATGGACTGGTTCGTGATCTAAAAACTCTTCGAGGGACGGTACCTGGCGGACGGCCTCCTGGCCATTCTCGCCGTGAATTCGGCGGGCCCAATTTACGTATAGCTGCGCTGCGTAATTATCACCACTCAGGTGATCGTAGACGAGGACACCCAGGCCCTCATGGTCATCACTTAAAAGCGCATCGGCTCCAGCCGCTCGTCCGACTTCCAGAGCACGGCGGGCGGCCGCAAGAGGGAGAGGCAAAACAGCTACTGTCTCCAGTGTGCGGGCATGCTTAGTAAGAGCGCCGTTATGAGCAATCACCGGAACGTCAAGGCCCAACTCGAGTGCAGTGGGACGTGCATCGCGAAAGCGGCGCCCGGTGACGATGGCGACGCGAACTCCACGCTCTCGTGCCTGTTTCAGAGCGTTGCGATTGCGTTCAGAAACTTGCCCACGCGAGTTAAGCAAAGTTCCGTCGAGATCCAGGGCAAGCAAACGTATCGGCATAAATCGGAAAAGCAAAGTTAAAGGAATCGCTATGAAAAGGCAAAGTAGGGTCGGGGGAGGCGGTAAGTTTGAGCGTGGATGTCAATTTAGTGCGTGTTCATCATTAGCAGGCTGCTGAAAGAACACGATCCACGAAACCACACGAAACCGCACTAAAACGGAGGACCTTAGTTCGTGCTATTTCGTGGATCGTATTATTGCACTTGTTTTCAGTAACGGCGTTTCGACATGCGTTGTGGTTTCTTAGTTGCCGGTTTCTTCTCTCATTACCCGGCACTGATCACTAATCACCCGCTAGTCTCATTATCTCGGCATGGCTCTCGAGAATCCCGGTCGTTTGTTCCGGATCGGGCTGCAACGACCAATCGCCGCGGTCGAACGTACCCCCTAAAATAATGCCGTCACGTCTCGGGAACATGTACCCCGAATCCGAGATGTAGCAATAGTCAACTTCCGATTGCGGCAGTAGAACTTCCAGCTGACCTCGCACTGGAATCAGCTTCTGATCATTAAACAGAATTCTTGAGCCCAGACCGGTGCAATTGAAGATCACGGGTTCCGGCAGCCGCGCAATCTCCTGGCGACTCTCGAATTCTTTGACGACGACCTTTCCCCCCGCGACATAGAAGTCGCGCAGCAACGCCCTGAGATATACGTGCGGTTCGATCATCATCGTGCTGAACCGACGTGTATGTGGAAACCCGAAATAGCGTTTTGGATCGTGGTAAATCTCCGTCTGGGGATACAGTTGTGCGCCGCCAATTATTTCGCGCTCCAGGGATGCTTCGTTGCGGAGAAGCTCCAGAGTGTCGGTCCAGCGCACTCCATATTCTGGCCCAACCAGATCCTGGAAGAATCGATTGGAAATTTGACAGGCAAGTCGAAACTGGTCTGGAAAAGTCGCGCTTATTTCCTGCGGGAAAAACGAGGACGTTGGATACCACAATGCTCCTGAAATATTTGAGGTGGTCGGGGGCGGCAGGTCCTTCGCATAGATGGTTACGGTGCCCTCGCCGTCCTGAAAACGCTGTTGCAGCAGACGCGCAGTCGATAGTCCGATGACGCCACAACCGAGCACGGCGAAGCTGCGGTTAGTCCTTCGGGTACGAACGCTGCGCCGCGGTGAAGGCATGGGCTTGCCGAACGTCGGGGCCACCACGTCGCCGGCAACGGCGCCGCGGCTGGTTTGATCGAAGTCGCGCGCGAGACTTACTGCGAGCCACGACGTTCCCCAAGACAGCGTTACTCCCGCGCCGCCGTGACCGTAGTTGTGCATCAGGAGCTTTTGTCCTAACCGCTCTGCTTCGATTCGAAAACCCTCGGCGCGAAATGGTCGCAGGCCGACTACGGTACGAATCACACGGTTGCGCGCAACTTTGACTCTTGCAAAATGCCTTTCAGCATCGAGTGCAGCCGCAAGTGAGCGCAAAGGTAATGAGCGTGCGCCAATAACAAGAGCGCTGGTTGCGATGGCGCCTCTGAGAAACCCTCTCCGGTCTATTTCATGTTTGACCATAATGGCAAATAGTAAATGGTGAATAGTGAACAGAAAAGAAAAGAGCGAGTGGCCGGCTCAGATCAGTAGTGAGGAAGCCCAACAAAGCACTCAACCGACAGAACCATTTGCGGTAGCCAATGGATCCGAGCACTCAAACACAGCATGAACCACTCAACACGGGTTGCAGCCACCACTCAACCGACAGAACCATTTGCGGTAGCCAATGGAACCAGCACTCAAAATACAGCATGAACCACTCAACACAGGTTGCAGCCACCACTCAACCGACAGAACCATTTGCGGGTAGCCAATGGATCCGAGCCCTCAAACACAGCATGAACCACTCAACACGGGGTTGCAGCCACCACTCAACACACAGAACCATTTGCGGTAGCCAATGGAACCCAGTACTCAAACACAGCATGAACCACTCAACACGGGTTGCAGCCACTCAACACACAGAACCATTTGCGGGTAGCCAATGGAACCCAGTACTCAAACACAGCATGAACCACTCAACACGGGTTGCAGCCACCACTCAACACACAGCACCATTTGTGGGTAGCCAATGGAACCCACCACTCAAACACAGCATGAACCACTCAACACGGGGTTGCAGCCACCACTCAACACACAGAACCATTTGCAGGTAGCCAAAGGAACCCAGTACTCAAACACAGCATGAACCACTCAACACGGGTTGCAGCCACTCAACACACAGAACCATTTGCGGTAGCCAATGGACCCCAGCACTCACCGCGAGCAGGAGCCACCCAACACGGGTTGCAGCCACTCTCAACACAGAACCGCGTGTGTAGCCAGCGGATCCTGCCACTTAGCTGGCGGTACTAAGACTCAACATACTTTTTGGCCATGGACACTCATGACTTACAATGTCCCGCCGATATCTAAAACTCACAAAGGAATCAGCAATGCCTCAACCTCACTTTGAATCAGAACATTATCGAATCCCTCTCGCTTACCTAATTACATTTCTTCACGGTGATCCAGGCGGATTGGTCGATTTTTCACAATGTTTATGGACAGCCTCGACTGCCGCCCAGTCGACAGCGAATGAAGTATGAGCAAAGCCTACTTGAGATGCGTCCGGTCAAGCTGAATTCGAGGCAGCGAGCGGCCGTAGAGAAAGGGATTCGAGATACTTGTAGAATCCGCAAAGTGGCGACTCTGGGCTTTTAACATTCGGACAAATCACGTTCACACCGTGGTCTCAGCCGACTGTCGAGCTTGGCAGGTCTTAAATGCTTTGAAGGCGAATGCGACTCGTACTTCAAGAGAGGCGGGTTGTTGGCGAAGTAAACATAGTCCATGGGTTCGCCGTGGCAGCAAGAGACGGTTTTGGACTGAAAAGCAACTGGAGGATGCGATTGCGTACGTGCTCTACGAACAGGGTGAGCCTCTGGCCTAAGGGAAGTTGAACTTAGGTTAAGTGGCTACTGCTGGAGTTGAGTGGTGGGTTCCATTGGCTACCCGCAAATGGTGCTGTGTGTTAAGTGGCTACTGCTGGTGGACTCTGAACTTCGGGACATTTATGCTCAAGCAACAGGGTGTCGGGTAATTACTCCATCTGGCATCTAGCGAGGGTGAATTTGGTAGTTCTGTCGTGGCAAGCTTTCTAATTCCCAGAGAGAGGCCCTTAATCAGTGAACATTACGCATCTTGAATGCGCCGCCTGCGGGCTTGAGCATGAGGCACAACGCTTGCACAACCTCTGTCGCGAATGCGGGAAACCGCTGTTGGTTCGTTACGATCTGAAACGGGCCGGACAAACTTTGACAAAAGAATCACTCAGCGGGCGCAGAGCCGATATGTGGCGCTATCGCGAGGTCTTGCCGGTCGAGAGAGACGAAAACGTCGTCACGATCGGCGAAGGCTGGACGCCGTTGCTTCGTACTGACCGTCTGGGAAAGAAACTGGGTCTCGGAAACCTTTTCATCAAAGATGAGTCCCAGAATCCTACTCAGAGTTTCAAGGCCCGCGGCATGGCTGCAGCCGTGTCAATGGCCAGGGAACTGGGAGCTCGGAAACTAGCGGTCCCTTCAGCGGGTAACGCCGCCGGGGCCCTGGCAGCTTATGCGGCGCGAGCCGGACTTGAATGCTTCATATTTATGCCACGGGATACGCCCCGCGCGAATGTTGTCGAATGCGAACAAACAGGCGCTCACGTAACCTTGATGGATGGACTGATTACAGACTGTGGAGCTGAAGTCGGCAGGCGAAAAGAAGCCGAAGGCTGGTTTGATGTGTCCACCCTCAAGGAACCGTACCGCATCGAAGGAAAGAAGACCCTGGGCTACGAACTGGCGGAACAGCTTGGTTGGACGTTACCCGACGTCATCGTTTATCCAACCGGCGGCGGCACGGGACTGATTGGAATGTGGAAAGCGTTTGACGAGATGGAAACGATGGGATGGATTGGGCCGGAGCGTCCCCGAATGGTCACTGTCCAGGCGGCTGGTTGCGCGCCAATAGTGCGCGCGTTTGAGGAAGGGAAGCGTTTTGCGGACGAGTTCCCCAACGCTGCGACGGTAGCTTCAGGACTGCGCGTGCCGCGCGCGATTGGTGATTTCTTGATAATTGACGCCCTGCGTAAGTCAGGCGGGACGGCCATAGCTGTTTCTGATGAGGACTTGCTTGCCGCAACTCGCGAGATTGGCGCTGCTGAGGGCTTGTTCTGTGCTCCCGAAGGCGCGGCATGTTTGCCTGCGCTCAGGAAGATGATCGAAGCAGGACAAGTGAAAACGGAAGACCGCGTGGTCCTGTTTAATACTGGCGCTGGCGTGAAGTATCTGGAGAGTTTTTCTTGAGAAGGAGCTTAGGCTCACAAGGGGGGTTTCACGCAAAGACGCAAAGGGGGCAAAGACGCCAAGAAGATCCGAAATGAATTTACGTCACTCACCTCTGCCATCTACTGTCTTCTTCTTTGCGTCTTTGCCCCCTTTGCGTCTTTGCGTGAAACCCCCTTTCGTTAGTCTAATTTTTCGTTAGTTCAAATGTTCTGGAGGATTAGTACTCGTGAAATATCTGCTCTTGTTTGTTTTTACAACCATCCTGCTGAATTCAACCCTTGCTTTCGGACAAGCGAAGGATGCTATTGCAAGTGAGACCGAGTCTTCGCGCATGGAGGACCTTCGGCGCACCGGGCTGGAAGCACTTTACAATCTTGACTACGAGAAATCGCGAAAGGATTTCAGCGAGATCGCCCGGCTCTATCCAGATCATCCGGCAGGCCCACAGTTGTTAGCAGCCCGCCTTTGGGCCAAGACCCTTTATGAGTCTCGTCGTCTGCAGGCGTCCCTCTACAGTTCAGAGTCTTTCTACACCAAAGGTGATGACAAAGTTGATCCGAAGATCGTCGCGGAGTTTCGCAACCTAACCCGCGAGGCCAAGAGGTTGGCAGAGGCGCGGTTGAAGAAGAATCCTGGCGATATCGAAGCGCTTAACTTTCTGGCGGCGGTCGCCGGGCTAAAGGCGTCATTTGAAGAAGCAGTCGAGCGTCGGCATTTCGCAGCGCTTCGCGACGGCTCCGAAGCTGTCGATCGTCATCGCGAAGTCCTAAAGCTTGATCCTACATACATCGATGCCGAGTTGACGATCGGACTTTATGACTATGTAGTGGGATCTCTGCCACTCCCCGTGCGACTGCTCGCGGGGATTGCCGGCGCCAGGGGTTCAAAGAAACGCGGTCTTGCAGCCCTCGAGCGGGTGGCCAAGGAAGGCCGGTGGTCGCGCGATGATGCCAAGTCGCTTCTGATTTTGCTTTACACGCGCGAGAAGCGTTTTAAGGACGTTCTGGCCATTGCTCGCGAGCTGAGCGCAAAGTATCCGCGCAATTACCTGTACAGATTAGAAGCCGCCGACGCGCTCGTAGCTCAGGCGGCGTTGGAACGGAAGGCAAATAATACGGCGGGTGCTGCCGAGGCTGAAAAGGAGGCGTTCAGCACTTTCGAGGAGTTGTTGAGCGACCGATCTTTGCGGGACACGATTTCGCGCGCTCTCGATCTGGTGCACTTTAAGTATGGTGAGGTCTTGCTCACGGCGGGACAAGGTGGCCGAGCCGCCCGTGAGTTCCTGGCGGTGACGAAGGTTGATCGGGCCGAACCGACATTGGTGACTATGTCTCACCTCTATGCGGCGCGATCGTTTGATTTGGCCGGCAAGCGGGACGACGCTTTGGTCCAGTATCGGCAGGTGTTGACTCGTCCCGACATTTTTGACGCGCACGATGGAGCAAAGAAAGGCCTGCGGGAGCCGTTTAGGATGGAGAGCGCGAGAAACGGGGAGTAGGGGAAGACCAGTAGCAAGTGTGCTGACGGCATCGCCTTGGATTTTGACTAAAAGTGACGAACTGCTGCCGGTTCGGCTTTGCCGCCGGATGTGAGGCGTGGGGCTTTGCCCCGCCGTTAGCTGGACTGGGTACTTGGGCTGCACACCCTTGGGTACGGGCTCTTGTTGGGAGCCGCCAAAACTAGGCATAGCCCCAAGACTAAATAGAGCGGCCTTCCGGCGGGGCAAAGCCCACGCCTCAAATCCGGCGGCAAAGCCGGGGCGATAGTGGCGCATGACTTTTGAGGAATGCAGATCGCACGGCTTCTTTCTTCTATGGCTGCTTACCACTTTTCAGTAAAGTAGTTTGGAATAAATTTATGCGAAGTTATGGTGACGATAAAGGACCGGGAAGGACCAGGCCGCGACGATTGCTCTTGTGTCTTGATGGGGTGCCGCACGAAGTAATCGAAACCGCCAGGCAGCGCGGTCTGTTTGACAGTTTCGGTCCGCCGTCGCGACTGCTGTCTCCTTTCCCTACCATGACCAACATTGCGCTCTCGGCCATGCTCGGCGCGACGCCGCCGCTCGGTTATGAGAGTCTCTATTTCGACAAGACGGCCCGTGAGCTGCGCGGCGGCGTGCGCAAGTACATTGGCTGGCGCACGCCTGACAAGATTCCTTCTTCGTACATGGACGAACTGGATTATCAGGAACCGCTCGCTTTTGAATTTCTCGTCTATGTAGCTCCGGAGAAAGTCTGGCGCACGGACATGCGAAGATTTCGCGACCGGTTTCGTGCAGCGCCGCAGACTCGTGACTATTTTGCCTTTCTCAAAGGAACAGACGGCTTGCTTCACATTCGTGGTCCTGAGCGTTTGGCGGTTGCCCTGGAATCGCTCGACAAAATTCTGCGCGAGATTCAAACCACTTGTGGGTCGGAAACCGAGATAGTGCTTTTTTCAGATCATGGTATGAATCTACGCGAGAACCAGCGGATCCATCTGAAAACCCACCTGCGCAATCGCGGCTTCTCGCTGGCCCGCAGCTTCTCCGAAGGATCCCGTGGCGCTTTGGCCGTCCCTGCATTTGGACTTTGCGGCTATGCGGCAATTTATTGTGGAGATGAGCAAACGGTTGCTGACGTCGCAAATTCCCTGGTTGAACTGGAAGGTGTGGATTTTTCGATTTACAAAGACGGCACCGAGGCCATCGCGGTTACCGGAGAAAATGGCGTTGCTCGCGTTGAACGAAAACAGAGAAACGGAAACACGAGCTATCGCTATCTCACTTCCGACAGCGATCCTCTGCGCCTTAAGCCCATTATTGAAATGCTGAATCAAGCTGGAAAGTTGGATAGCGAGGGCTTTGCCTCTGACAAAGATTGGCTCGACCTTACCGCGAACCACATTTACCCGGATGCGCTGGCTAATCTCTTCACTTCACTGCATACCCAGCGTGTAAGACACACGGCCGATGTGCTCGTTAGTTTACGTGATGGCTACTATTACGGTTGGTCCCCCTTCGCTCGCCTTACTCGGCTCGCGGCAACTCACGGCAACGCGCTTCGTCCCAGCTCGAATGCGTTCCTGATGAGCTCCCACCGAACACTACCTCCCTTCGTTCGCGCCGATGAAGCACAACCGCTGTTGAGGGGCTAGGCCCGCAACCGAACATGTCAGAACAGGGAGCGGTAGCGACCTGGTGGCGTGGCGTGATACTCAGCAAGGAGAGATCGGTCTACCTAATCAACAATTCACAACTTGAACGCTGACCTCCACCCACAGGTCGCTACCGCTCCTGTTCTGACTTAGGGCCTGACGAATTCATTCCCAAGTTGACTCGCCGCCAACTCCACGCGTACAAAGCTAAGCATGACTAGTTACCCTGAGCCGGAAGGATCACAAGGTCTTGCCGTGGAGACTTTTGATCTGGTGCGGCGGTTTGGCGACTTCACCGCCGTCGATCATCTCAACCTGGCTGTGAGGCGGGGAAGCTTTTTTGGTTTCCTTGGTCCCAATGGCGCCGGCAAATCCACCACCATAAAAATGCTGACCGGTTTGCTGGGCCCTACGAGCGGGAAAATTCGCGTCCTGGGCCGCGACCTGCAATTGGAAGCGCTCGAAGTAAAAAGAAGAATCGGTGTGGTACCGGAAGATCTCAATCTCTTCGAGCGATTGACTGGCGCCGAGATGCTTGCCTTTACTGGCCGGATGTACGGCTTGCAAAAAAGCGAGATTGCCGAGCGGGCCCCGGAACTGCTCGAACTAATGGAATTGGAATCGGAACCAAAGAAGTTGATTGTCGAATACTCGCATGGGATGAAGAAGAAGCTTTCACTCGCGTGTTCATTGATTCATCGGCCAGAGATCCTGTTCCTGGATGAACCCTTTGAAGGCGTTGACGCAATCGCGTCACGCACGCTTAAGGATCTGCTCTCGCGACTCACCGCGCGGGGACTGACTGTATTTCTCACCTCTCATGTGCTGGAAATTGTTGAGCGGCTTTGTAGCGACATCGCAATCATCTCTCAGGGCAAACTGCTCGCTGCGGGTTCTCTCGATGAACTGAAAAAGGGAATCGCGGTCGAGGGAGACGGAGAAGTGAGGCGCCCGGTTTCGCTGGAAGAATATTTTATTCACATCGTCGGCGGCACACGCACTTCGGGCGAGGAAGAAGTGCTGCAGTGGTTAGGGTAGACTGGTGTTAGGTAAACTGCCACGCAACGGCAGCGCAGCTCGCGGGATCTTTCCCCGCACAACAGACCTATCCCGGTAGAAGGCCATATAAGATCACGAATCTCGTACTTATCTGGCAGATCCGCAAAATAATACATAGTTAGCCGCCTCTTGAGAGAAAGCGGCAAGTAATATGCGAAAATCTCACAAGACCAGATGGTTCCAGTCATTCTTAATTCCTAGATCCGTGATCTTTGGCATCTGTCTCATTAATGTGCTTGTAAGTTATTTGCTCATGCGACAACGTGACCTCGAATTACAAGCTTCAGGTTTCAGTATAAGCGGTGGTAAACCGGCGATGGTGGAACCGTTTCTGCTGCTCACCGCCTCGATCGGCTTGCTGATTAATCGCTGGTGGAGTGTCTTGCTCGCGATGTTTGCATCTCTGCGAGTCATTTACCTATTAGGCTACCTATCTTGGACAGCCGTGCATTTCGCTCATGGTGTTCCGATGTTCAGTTGGCAGGCATTGGAAAAATTGTGGCAAGTCGTTTACGAACCGCGGCCGCAGTATTTCTTCGAACTCGCGCTTGGAGTGGCGATATTTGCCTGTGCTCTCGTGCTCATGCGACGTAGTGTGTATGCCAAGTCAGCTATTCCAATCCCCGGCGGCTAACAAAGCCTTGCAGCTGACGGCGCGATAGCGTGGTCCTCAAGTAATCTTGTTCAATCAGGTTGGATTGTGATCGCGCGCCGCAGCTGAAGGCAGGCGTTAGGCGCTCGGTTGAGTGAAGCACACCAGCAGTGAACTTATGAGCCGAATCACTGTTGACTCACCCTCCAGATTTAGTATAGAAGCGCCTTATTGATCACCTCGCCTGACTTTTCCGAGCACACAAAGGAGGCTGACATGTCACTCGATGGGAAACATGCCCTGATCACCGGAAGTTCGCGCGGCATCGGCCGCGGCATCGCGCTGAAGCTGGCGGAGAAGGGTGTGAGGGTGGCGATTAACTATTTCCAGAATGAGGCCGCCGCCAATGATACCCTTGCGAAGGTCAAAGAGCTGGGCTCCGATGGTTTTCTCATCCAAGCGGATGTCTCACGTCCCGACGACATCAGCCGCATGTTCGAGAGGGTTCGGGACGAGTTCGGCAGGCTCGAGATCTTCGTGAGCAACGCGCGAACTGATCTCCCCACCTTCTACCAGAAGCCGCTGGAGATCACGCCGGATCAGTGGGACATGGCCATGAACTCGCAGGCCAAGGCGTTTCTGCTGGCGGCACGGGAGGCGGCCCGCCTGATGAATGATGAGGGCAGGGTCATCGCCATCACCTACTCGCCCGGCGGCCGCACCGGGAGTTGGCAGCCGTGGGTGGCGATGGGGTCCGCGAAGGCCGCGCTCGATTCGCTGGTGCGCTACTTCGCCGTGGCCTTAGCCCCACGTGGTATCACCGTCAACGGCATCAGCCCCGGCGGCGTATTCGGCCCGCCCAACGTAGTCGAGGGTGGTGTCTTGCGCGCTCTGCCGCAAGAGGTCCAGGACGCCACGTTAGCCTGGCATGAGGGCGGGTGGACGCCGATGAGACGGCTCGGGACCCCGGAAGACATTGGCAACGCCGTGACGCTCCTGTGCATGGAGGAGGCCGGCTTCATTACAGGTCAGATCATCCACGTGGACGGCGGGGCGTCTATCATGGACACCGTCTTCCCACTTGAAATCCAGCGGGGGTAAAGTTGAACCAAAGCGGCACATAGTGGGCAAGTAATCTGATTCAAGTTGTAAAATTGGGCCGCGCCTAACAACGCCATGCAGCCGACCGCGAATAGCGTTGCTCTTATGCGCGAGACTGGATGGTTTTGAGGTTGCGTGCGCGGCGGCTGATGGCAGGCGTTAGGCGGCTATGTGGTGAGTCTGACAGAAGTCGGAATTGAAATACCAGGCGCGTACGTTGCTGGGAGATAAACCAAAAAGAAGGAGCGTGATTAATGGTCAACAAATGGGTAAGGATCACTTCCCTATTAGTAGTCCTGCTGTCTTGCGTGGCTGTCGCCTCTAGGCCCGCTGTGGCGCAGGAATCTAAGGGGGAACCGGCCATCTCACGGACATTCAAGGACCCGCAGCTTAAGTGGAGTCCTTGCCCACCCATCTTCCCGAAGGGTTGCGAAGTCACTGTCTTGCGTGGCGACCCGGCTAATGGCCGCTCCGACGTATTCCTCAGGATACCGGCTAACTACAGGTTGCCGCCGCATTGGCACACCTCTCCTGAACACATGATCTTGATTTCGGGAGTGCTTCATGTCACCTACGAGAGCCAGAAGCCTTCCATTCTCAGGGCAGGTTCATACGCTTATGGCCCGGCCAAAGCCAAGCACGAGGCGCGCTGCGCTAACGCCGGCCCTTGCGTTCTGTTCATCGCGTTCGAGTCTCCAATTGACGCCGTGCTCGCGGAAGGTGCTCCCAAGTAGAGACCGCCGCCTAACAAAGGCATGCAGCGGACGCGCAATCAGCATGTCTCTCATGCAAGGCTTGTCGCGGGCGGCGGTTCGTGCGCGGCGCTGATGCCCATCGTTATGCTGCTCCTTGTTATGGAAGACCTAAAAGAGATTCGGGCGATGTGGGATGACTGGAAAGCCATGCCCTTCCCAGGAGGTTATGGCGGCGAAGAGGTCGCAGGCATCTGCGTGACATCTCTTGATACCTTTACGGCAGGCTGTATTGACACCTTTATCTCAACGGGACGCTTAGATAGCCATCGCATCTCTGTTTTGGTCGAATGCAGGAAG
This sequence comes from Pyrinomonadaceae bacterium, assembly GCA_046261995.1. GTDB lineage: Bacteria > Acidobacteriota > Blastocatellia > Pyrinomonadales > Pyrinomonadaceae > PSRF01. The sequence goes on along the minus strand of JBHENP010000088.1, from coordinate 2,775 downwards.
GAACTCGAGCTTGTGGTGAAGAATTGTGATGGTGCGGCCCAGCTTATTTCAAGGATCTTCTGCTAATCTCGGAAAGAGTGTTGCGACTCTTGCGTGTTAATCCGAGTAGCGCAGCATAACAAAGCCTTGCAGCTGACCGCGCGATAGCGTGCTTTTCAAGTATCTGTTTCTATTCAGCTGGATTTTGATCGCGCGCCGCAGTTAAAGGCAAGCGTTATCCCGCTTCGTCGAGAAGAAATGCGGAAGGTCCGTGAGCAACGGCAAACGCTCAGTTGAATCAGACAGCCAGAAGGTCGAGGCGGAGATTGAATCGTTAACTCAGTGGGCGCGATAACAAGGGCATGCAGCGGACGCGCAATTAGCATATCTCTCATGCAAGGCTTGTCGCTGGCGGCGGTTCGTGCGCGCCGCTGATGCCCAGCGTTCGACAGCTTCGTTGATATGAAAGTCGTTCACTCTGCCAGTTCGAGTCCAATTTATGAATTGGCAAAGATCTGCGAGCTAGATATCCAGCCTAAAGCGGAGAGCGGGTGTGCGAAAGACTTGTTATAAGCGTCTCAACCGCTATGGCTTGCAGATTCGTCACATCCACTCCGCATGTTCCTTGCCACCTCGGAAACCCTAAAACGAAAAGCCCGTCTACAAAAGAGGAAAAGGAACCGCGTTAACCTATAAGCGCTTGCAGCGGACCGGAATCAGCGTGCCTCTCATCGACAACTTGTCTCTAGCGAAGTTGACGCCCGGCCGCTGAAACGCAGCGTTAGGCGTTTACTCTCTAGTCTATGGGAAGCAGATGATATAAGTAGTTTTTAGGAGTCGCCAAATGAGTAAACAGAAGAAGGGCTTTTCACGCCGCCAGATGTTGGAAATGGCTGTGGGATTGAGCGGACTTGCTATGGCGAGCGGAGTCGGTTCGATATTCGCGCAAGAAGCAAAGCGAACGCTAACACGGATTTTAACAATTGACGCGAAGCCTGAGCCAATCATCATTGATGCCGCTAAGACAGCGGTCATTGTCGTTGACATGCAGAACGACTTTGGCGCTGAGGGAGGCATGTTTCACCGCGCCGGAATTGATATTTCGATGATTCGGGCTGCCGTTGCACCAACGGCCAAAGTCTTAACTTCAGCCCGTAGCGAAGGGATCAAAGTCATCTATTTCAAAATGGCGTTCAAGCCCGACCTTTCGGATGCAGGTCCTTCCGATACAGCGCTTTTTGCCAGACGTATGAAGAGATTTCGGTTTGGAGAAAAGGTGAAAGCTCCGAACGGCACCGATAGCCGCATTTTAATCAGGGATGCCTGGAACACGAACATACTGCCGGAGTTGACACCTAAAGCCGAAGACATTGTTCTCTACAAACACCGCTTCAGCGGCTTTTACGAAACCGAATTGGGCTCGATTCTCAAACGGCTGGGAGTCAAGTATCTGATTTTTACTGGATGTACGACGAGCCTCTGCGTCGAGTCGACGGTTCGAGATGCAATGTTCAGAGATTATATGTCCGTGGTACTGGCGAATTGCACGGCGGAGCCGATAGGAGCCGATTTGCCCAGAAGTAATCACGAAGCTTCCCTTTTCCTTATCGAGAGGTCGTTCGGGTGGGTTTCCAGCTCGAACGATTTTATCAAAGGGCTTAGCGCGGCGCGTCCCGTCGCTATTACAAGCAAGTCATAGGCGACGATACGTTCTTCGGTAAAGTGATTTGCGAAACCCAACCCACGCCTAACAAGCGGTTCGAGCGGACGCGATATAGCGGCTTTCTCAAGATGAAGTTTGAATGCGCGCCGCTCAACCGCAGCGTTAGCATGGCTATGAATCGGCTAGAGTTCACATGCAGACATCTGGAGGCCTCGGAGGAAGGCGACTACGTGCAAGTGTTTTTCGGAAGGACTCGGGAAAGCGTTGACGAATACTTACTTATCCAAAGACAATTCGAG
>JBHENP010000088.1:563-797 GCA_046261995.1 Pyrinomonadaceae bacterium | reverse complement strand
AAGAGGTGCTTGAATTAATCCAAGAGGCGATCCAGTTTCATATCGAAGGCTTGCGTGAAGATGGCCAGCCAATTCCGAAGCCCTCTTCGAGCATTGAATATGTCGACGTGCGGGCCGCATAACAAAAGCCTTGCAGCTGACGGCGCGATAGCACTTCTCAACAAGGCTCTTTCCTTGCGGCTCGAATGCTGATCGCGGGCCGCAACTGAAGGCCGGCGTTATGCGTATCAGGCG
>JBHENP010000088.1:0-471 GCA_046261995.1 Pyrinomonadaceae bacterium | reverse complement strand
AAGAAAATTCAATGCCCAATGCTCTACCACCAACAATGATGAGGAGATGGTTCGTCATGAACGATGTACGGGAAGCAATCACATCTGCAAACCGGAATTTTATGGATGCATTCAAGCGCGGTGACGCCGCAGGTATCGCCGCACTTTATACCGATGAGGCAAAACTCCTCCCGCCGGATAATCAGATGATGAGTGGCAGAGAAGCTATCCAGTCATTCTGGCAGAGCGCCATGAATATGGGGATCAAAGAGGCAAAGCTGGAGACGGCGGAAGTCGAGGCGGAGGGTAATCTGGCTTCTGAGGTGGGCAGTTTTGCCCTGAGCGTGCAGCCTGAAAGCGGCGAAGGCACAACACTGACTGGAAAGTACGTGGTGGTGTGGAAGAACCAAGGTGGCACATGGAAACTTCACGTTGATATTTGGAACACCAACGGTTCAGCCTGAGTGCAGAGTTGGGTGGTAAGGATACGCC
>JBHENP010000087.1:0-15202 GCA_046261995.1 Pyrinomonadaceae bacterium | reverse complement strand
ATAGGTATCTCGAGCCCCCCGTGCGTCCTTTGCCAACCAGCCAGGAAACGCAGCGACAGGCGCGGGGTGGCGAGATAACCAAATTCTCCTTCCGCATTGCTGCGATTGAGATTGAACTCCTCGACCCGCTCGACAACGGCATAAGAGTAGCGCCCGTGAACATAGCTGCCCGGAAGAGTATTTTCCAGGTCTCGGCCCACGTTCACGCCCATTTGCAATTCGCGCAGAGCTCGCCCGGCGGCAGAATGCCCCCTGGTCTCATAATCATGCGTCGGAAACACTACCGCGATGTAGGGTGTCAGAACGAAAGGTTTATTGAGCGCCTTGTAGCGCAGGGCGATGCGCGCATCCTGAAAGGTCGGGTGGTAAGCGCCGGTGTCTGCCGGGCCATGGGGCACTGGCGCAACAAAACCCTCAAACTTGGAGCTAACGTGTGCGACGTCAGCGTCTATCGCCAGATTGTCGGTCAGGCCATACTCGAAACTCATAACGGAAGTATGGGTGCGGATCGGGCCTTGATCTGTTTTCTGGCCGAGGAAGTTGCGATGGTAGCGGACGTGCAGATTCAGGTAAGTGAGCGTTACGCGTCCATCACCTTGTTGCGGCAGCCAAGCCTGCGCGCAGGCCCTCATCGGCAGTGCCAGATGGAGGCAAAGGGCGGATAAGCAAACAATAATAGTAGCGCCAATTGATTTTGCGCTCATCAGGATTCTCCTCTGATGGGGCTTCTTGGTGAGCGTAGGCAGGACGCCTGCACAGCTCTCGAATGGGATCTCTTGTTCAGCCGATGTGCCGGATGCGGCAGCTTCTCCATGCTGGGAGCAGGAGTAACTTTTTATGTATTCCCAAAGTCTCAGGACTTGCGCTCATTCGCCCTGGACTTCATCACATTATAGATTGCCTGTAGAAAATCGCTTGCATCCTTCGGGTTCTTAACCATTACCGGGTATTGCTTGGCCGCGGCGGCTTCCTCACCTTTGCTGCGCTTATAAAGAACGGGCAAGACTACCGTCCGCGAAGGTGTGCCCTCGACCTGCCGTTGCAGGGTGGCTGCGTCGGCAAAGTCAGTCAATACGAGGTCATAATCTCCTGACCTCAGAGCCTCGTTGAGCTTGTCAATGTTATCGACGGCGAGAGGCTTGTGGCCGACTTTCTGAAAGTAGTCCTGAATCTGCGCCGCCTTTGCCCCCGGGAGGGTAGTAGAGTTGAGCGGCGTGTAGATTAGCATCCTGGCGGGGCGTTTCTTCGCGTACGTCGCGTGGAACCTGAAATTACGACCGATCCGGAGTAATTTGTCGCCGCAGGCGTTGGCATCCGTCAGACCTGGCAGTGCGATCGTGGAGACACTCAGAACAAGCAGGAGAAGTTTACGCATGTGATATTCCCTTTGTGCCGATTGCACGATAGATTTGATGTGAAGTCAGCGGGGTAACAACTGGGTTCAAGATGCCCGAAATCAAGCGATGACGCCGCCGAATCCTACCCCGCACAGACCACTGAGTCAACAACAAATAGCCAAGTAATGCATCAGCCACCAACGCTTTCTTGAACTCCCGCTGTGTATTCGGATCGTAAAGGGTTTCTTTGGTTTTTTCCTACTACCCTCAGTTGGGATGGTGGTTGTCCGGCAATTGTCGTTGCTGTCCCAGCTTACCCACCTTCCTAAATCGCGAGCCTGATGCGCCCACGGTGCTTGGCGGGTTGTGACGGCAGCGCATTGCATCCTTCACTCAACTAATGCGCCGAGTCAGGCGAAATGGGGTCACAATCTGAAAATTTTCTTCCACTTACAGCTCGTTCCGCGGATATAGTGAGACTCAGTTTTATTGACTTCATTTAAATTGGCATGGCGACAACAAACTTTACCCGCAGCTTGGCCTTGATATCTCACCCGACTGTCGCTACGTGCTGTTCTCGCAGATCGATCCGTTCGTTTCTGATGTAATGCTCATTGAAACTACCGTTGACGACAGGCCCAGCGTTCGTGCGACACCCACCGATTTCACACTGCGAGTTCTGGTGAGTAAATCCGCTCGGTGTCTGAGAAACGGACTCTCAAAATGCCCTCCGATGACGAGAGTTGAACCCTGTGACGGCCCTGGGAAACAAAACCACCCGCCAAGCAGGAATTTGCCGGCGGGTGGTTCTATTTAGTTAGGCGTGCGCCAAGGTTAGGTTGCGTTCTTCTTTATATTCTTGCGGCTCCGTCGAAAGCGTGAAGCTATACCCACCAAGCCTGAGCCGAGTAGCAATAATGTCGCCGGCTCGGGAACGGGCTGCAGGAAGCCACGGATTTCACCACCAGGGAATGCAGTCGAATGAATGTTGAGGTAGGCCCTTCCCTGGAGCATGCCCATGAAAAGCGCCGCCTCAGCATTGGTTCCGAAGAGAGAGCCACCGCTCAGCATTGGTCGTGCCGTTACGGTATCGACGTGCATACCAAATCGCGATAGAGCTGCCTGAAGTTGATGAACCAACTGCCATTCAAGTGCTTGAGCGGTTTGACCCCGTCCTAATCAAACCGCACCAATATCCAAAAGGGGCGACGATTTCTCGCCGCCCCTTTTGAAGGATAGTGGTTTAACGGAAGTTATTTGCCCAGCCGCCGACGAAGCGCACGTCCCACGACGCCTGCTAGCCCGGTCCCAAGCAGTAGCATTGTGGCCGGTTCAGGCACCGGCTGAAGCTGTCCCCGAATCTCTCCGCCCGGAAACATAGTAGTGTGGATGTTGAAATAGGTCTGCCCCGCCTGCAGCGCAGCTTCGAAATCCGCGCGCGCCTGAGCTACTGTTCCACCATGGGCGGTTATGAAGGCTGGGTTATATGTAGAGGCGGCATTCAAGTCAAAACTCATCGAGTATGAACCAGCTGTGACCCCGTGTGGGAAACCCGGGAACGACGGAACAGCCGTGGCGACCATGGCATTCGCCGTCGGCCCGGTGCAGCAATGGATGTGCGACGCAATAGTGTTGCTGAGCAAACCGCTGAAGGTGACGTTGACGGTTAGCGTATTACCGTCCACGGTTACCACGGCGTTGCCGATACCGGGCGAAGCGTTTGGCGGCACCTCGTTTGTGCCCCGCAGCGTTGTCGTAAACACCAATGGCTCTGCCTTCGCAATCTCAGGCATCGCGACGATAGCCAGCACAAGTGCAAAGAAACTGAGTGTTTTTTTCATCACTTAACCTCCATCTCTCGTTGAAAAGTTGCAGCACCGAGCCAGAGCTGGAAAAGCTAACAGATTCACTGGTGCGCTTCCTTTGATGAGAACCGTTCAAACCTGGGGGGTAGCCAGCACACCTGACGGAGATTCAGTTGTGAGTGAGGGAATTAATTTCGCGGCAAGCAACATGCCACCCGGGCAGTAAGAATTATCGTCAAAATGCTAAGAAAGTCTTGAACAAAAAATCTCAGGGTCCTGATCTTGTCCGGAATTCGGACTGGATTCTAGAACGTGGACGTTAGTTAGCCTTCTGGAGGACCCGTCTCATCAAATTGAGACTTTTGTCACGGGTCGAGAAACTATTAGAGAGCCGTCTGCTGCCAAGAGTGGCGGTGCACAGAACTTAACAGGGGTTCTCTCGGCCGAGGGAAGGGGGGCAGGTTTGAAACCTGCCCCCGGTTAAGTTTGTAGGCTCACCCATCATTGCAGGAGAACCATCACATCATTCTCGTCATCATCACTAATCGTCCAGAGGCCGTAGGAAGTGGCTGAAGGCCCATTGGGCCACTTGTTTGCCCTGCTTCCGCGCGTCTGCGTCCGCGAAGCGGAAGTGGATTCCCTCGTAGATGCGAGCGTTGACAACCTCCTCTGCGGCGTCCGAAAAGCGATTATACGTGCGCGTGTCTTGGATGGTTGGTCCCGTGTTGGTAGTCGTCACTTGAAAAGTCATTTCTTCTGACCCGAAGAAGAGCGCCAATGTACGGAGCGCGGCGCGTGAGATATTGTTTGCACCCGAGGTGTGGTCAGGATAGGGCGGGGTGTTGATAAAAGGCAGCCAGGTCGGATCGCCAGCCGTCTTCGGGTTGCCGTCGTTGTTGCCCTCTTGAATGGCCGTGATCGGTCTCCAGAAAACGTAGAATGTCTTACTTTCCCAAGAAGTAATTATTGCATCGGCCATGGACATCTCGGCCAAGGCAAATAGCCGGGCACTATCACTAATGTCGTTTACGTGGGCGATCGCAATCTCTCTCAGGACTCGGTTCCAGAGCACCAGGTAGTTAGCGTTCCAGAAATTGGCTAAGTCGGTCTGCTCGGGAGTTCGAGTGCTGTTATTAAGAGCCCCTACCGCCTTAGCCTCGTTATAGTCTCTGGTGTACTCGGGGCTGGTCAAAGAGGGCGGCTGATGGGCTCGGAATTGTGAAGGGCTCCTTAGTGTGAACGGAGTGACGGCACCCAGCCACGGCGCGAGCATCGGCGCAAAGGCTGGAAGCGTCGGGCGCCAGACGCCGGGGTCGGTGCCGCCGATGAAGGGCGGCGGCGGCGGGATCGGGAAGCTTCCATCATTGGCGCGCAGGGCGATGATGCCGGCAGCGGCGGTTGCCCCTACTGCCACGCCTGGGTCCATCGGTGACAGGCCATTGTTGGCCAGATATGTTTGGTAGGTCAGTTCGAGTGACGCAGTCTGCGCAGGAAAACGGTTGACGAGCACATCGCGCGCAGCTTTGGCGGCGGCCGCGACCGGAGAGCCGGAGGCCCCGGGGATTTCCACGTGATACGGTTCGAAATCTCTTTCGATGGCCTGCACCGCGTCGTAGACGGCTGCTTGGACCATCGCAACGTCGAGGACTCCGGTTGGGCCTGGACGCGCTCCTGTTATGGTCGCTTGCACAGCGATGGCATTCCAATCTCCCACGGCATCGGCGCGAGCGCTGGGGGATGCTGCAAACATGAGGGCGAGGATGGCGAGGCCTGCGGGGATGTGAAGTTTCAATTTCATGATGTTCCTTTCTTTGTTTAAGCGTTTTTGGTTAAATCGATAATCCGTCAGTTCATACCAACTTGATCAAAGGCGATTGTTTCAACGGACTTCAATTTCGGCTCTAGTCGCGGTCAACCGGGGAAGGCGTTAATCTGCCAGAAAAGAAATCACTCAGGTCCGCCAATCCCTCATCGGATTAATTTGGAGTTCGATTTCGTGCAAATTGTCGTCATCATATGGCTTCGCCTCTTTTACCAGGACGGCTGTCACACAACCGCCGAGTGCGATGACTGGCGGCGTCCGATGACTGGACCGAATGTTTCACTACACATTAATGCGTGAACTGGGATGGAAAACCGTCACACGAAGCGAGGATCATTGTTGGAAAGGACCTTGGAGTCTTTAGGTCGCTGGATCTTCCTCCACTTGGTAACGCGAGAAATGGACTCGAAACCCCTAACAGCTACTCGAATTTCTTTGGCGGAGCCCAGACAAGGGAGGCGGAACTGTTCCTTGAAGTGTATAATTCGCTCCTGCCATGGTCTTTCGCGAACAATGGGGTGACTTGCATGACACCCACACCACGTGAAGTTACCCAACTGCTTGTCGCATGGAGCGATGGGGATCGGGCCGCACGCGATGAGTTGATACCCCTCGTTTATGAAGAACTGCGTCAGCTGGCACATCGCTACATGGGGCGCGAACGTCCCGACCACACCCTCCAGACTTCTGCACTCGTCAATGAAGCTTACATTCGATTAATAGACCAGAAGGACGTGCACTGGCAAAACCGTGCACACTTCTTTGGCATTGCCGCGCAAATGATGCGTCGGATTCTGGTGGATTACGCCCGCAAACGTGGCTTCGCCAAGCGGGGAGGCGACGCGCGAACTGTGCCTCTGGATGATGTGATGATCGTGTCCGACGAGCGCGCAGCCGACGTGGTCGCACTTGATGACGCTCTGAAGAGTTTGTCCGAGCTGGACCCGAGAAAGAGCCAGATTGTCGAGCTGCGGTTCTTCGGCGGCCTGAGCATTGAGGAAACTGCCGTGGTGCTCGCGATATCGGCCGGTACAGTCATGCGCGACTGGACGCTTGCCAAAGCCTGGCTACGACGAGAAATGACCGCCACAAAAACCTGAATATCAAGAACGGGTTAGAGATTGGGGGACAAATTCTCGCGTTTATTAAAGGGAGAGAAAACGCGGTCGAGGTGTAACTACTCTTAATGACTCCCGAACGCTGGCAACAAATCGATGGGATCTTCCACTCAGTTTTGGAACATCCACTTAACGCTCGTACGGCCTTCCTCCGCCGAGCCTGCGGCACTGATGAGGCTTTGCGCAGTGAGGTGGAATCTCTTATTGAGTTTCATGAAGAGTCGGACGATTTCATTGATACACCGGCAGGAGATCTCGCCGCAGAGTTGCTCAATGGTAGACGCACCCGACTAGAGGCAGGTCATCTTGTAGGACATTACCGGATTGCTGCATTGCTTGGCGCTGGGGGGATGGGTGAGGTGTACCTGGCTGAGGACTTGAAGTTAGGTCGCCAAGTTGCTCTAAAGTTGCTACCGACAGAATTTACTACGCAGGTCGAGCGCGTTCGCCGCTTTGAGATGGAAGCCCGCGCTGCGTCGGGGTTAAATCATCCAAACATCCTGACCATTTATGAGGTTGGGCAGGCCGACTCTTTAAATTTCATCGCCACCGAATACGTTGACGGTAAGACTCTGCGCCAGCACATGAGGGTATCCGAGCTGGGACCATCTCACGATCCCAGCATCTCTGAATTGCCGATAGACATTGGCCACGTTCTGGACCTCGCCACCCAAATCGCCTCGGCTCTTGCAGCGGCCCACTCAGCCGGAATCGTACATCGTGACATTAAACCCGAGAATATAATGTTACGTCGTGACGGCATCGTGAAGGTTCTGGATTTTGGCTTGGCCAAACTCTCGGCAGCGCAAACCTCCAACGCGCAGGACGAAGTTTCCACTTCTCTCATGTTCAGTACAAATCCGGGCGTGGTGATGGGAACAGTTCGATACATGTCGCCAGAACAGGCAAGAGGACTGGAAGTTGATTCTCGCACTGACATCTGGTCGTTGGGAGTGGTCCTCTACGAAATGTTGGCAGGCAGAGTGCCTTTCGAGGGCGAAACGCCGAGCCACGTGATTGTCTCCATTTTGGAGGACGAGCTGCCTTCCCTGTCCAATTATGTAGACGTGCCTGCCGCGCTTAAGCGGATCGTTATTAAAGCGTTAAGCAAGAATCGAGATCACCGATACCAGAAAGCCAGTGATCTGGTCAGTGATTTGCGGAGTTTGAGGCAGGGACTGGAGGCTGATGCACGTTTCCATAGGTCTTTTCAAAGAGGGACGCGGACTAACGCAACAGCGAAGGCGACTCAGCGACGGACTTCGGTTGCCGGCGAATCAATCGCTCCTACTCTTCGCGTCCAATTAGCCCACTCGACATCCATTGCAGAGAATTTTGCTCACATAGTCACGGATCATAAGAAAGCGAGCGTCCTTGCTATTGCACTGTTTCTGGTCGGAGTCGGAATTATGTTCGGAGTGTATAGATCAGTAGCCCGCAGAAATCAGTCATCAAGTGGCCGGGCGAGTCCCTTTCAAGCGATTGAGCTAGTCAGGCTAACTGCCACGGGAAGAGTTAAAGAGGCCGCTATCGCGCTTGACGGAAAACACCTGGCTTACGTGACGGAGAATGGGGGAAAACAAAGCGTCTGGCTTAGAGATGTTGCCACCTCACAAGACGTAGAGATCGTCCCACCCGCCGACCTCGAACACTACGGAGCAACCTTCTCGCCGGATGGCGCCTACGTTTACTACAACACCAGGCCACGGAACAATACGATCGGCGCGCTCAACAGAGTGGCGGTGCCGGGAGGTGTCCCGGTTAAACTGATTGTAGATGTGGATGGCCCAATCTCATTTTCCCCTGACGGTAAAGAACTCGCCTTTGTTCGTGGTGCAAGCACCGGCGAAAGGGCATTAGTGCTTGCCAACGCAGATGGCAGCGGGCAGCGTAATCTTGCGACACGGACTGGATACCACGCTTTCTCGTTTAATGGACCAGCCTGGTCACCTGATGGAAAGAGCATTGTCTGCGCCGCGGCGATCACTGAACCTACTGGGCGTTTATGGAGTCTGGTAGCCGTGGATGTCGGTGATGGCTCGATCCAGCCGCTTACCAATCAGAAGTGGAAGTCATTTGGGCGCATCGCGTGGCTAAGGGAGGGAAATGGAATGGTCTTCGCAGCCACTGGTCTGGAGCGAACCTCCACTTCACAACTTTGGTATCTCTCTTACCCGAGTGCGGAAGTCCAAAGGATCACCAGAGACCTACAGGACTATCATGGAGTGAGTATAACGAGTGATTCCAAAACTCTAATTAGCAAGCAGGGACAAACGACTTCCAGCCTTTGGATCGTGCCGAACAGTGATGCCGATCGCGCAATCAGAATCCTATCGGCCAAAGAGGATGATGCATATCTCTTCTATTATCGAACTCGCTTTTCATGGACTCCCAATGGACAGATCATCTATTCCGCAATAGTTAATGGCACGCCCAGCATTTGGACGATGAACGATGAAGGAACCGGGAACAGGCAATTGTCCAGCAATCCCAGCGACAACGGTTTTCCATCGATGACCAACGATGGGCGCCACGTCATATTTGTTTCCGACGCGGCCGGGTTCCTGAATGTTTGGAGAATGGACAGCGACGGTCGTAATGAGACGAAGTTGACCACGGGTGAAGATGAGTCCTGGGCGTGGAGCTCGCCCGACAGCCGTTGGATTGTTTATCACAGTGGAAAGCTGGGAAATCGAACAGTGTGGCGAGTGCCAAGGGAAGGAGGGAAGCAGGAGCAGTTGACCGACTATCCTTCCATCTGTCCTGTGGTTTCGCCCGATGGCAACTGGATTTCCTGTTATTACCGGCCAGGGACGAAAGCCCCCTGGAAGCTGGCTATCATTCCGTTTGACGGAGGACCTCCGGTTAAGACTTTCGAAGTCCCGGAAAACGTCGTCTTTCAATCGCTCGTACGCTGGACACCTGATGGGCTTTCACTCGCCTATATAAAGAACCAGGATGGCGTCTCCAACATCTGGACCCAGCCGGTCAATGGAGCGCCGGCTAAACAGTTAACCAATTTCAAATCGGATCAAATCTTCTGGTTTGACTGGTCGCCGGACGGCCGTCAACTGGCCGTCTCGCGCGGCGCCGTCACCAGCGACGTCGTGTTGATTAAAGACATTCAGTAAGAGGTTGGTTGATTCGGTCTACGGTCCCTTGATCTCGCGCAATAGCTCCTCACGGGGCCTTTCGAAAATGTTTGGACCAAGGCAGAAGGCATAAGTAAAGATAAACGTGACTTGGCAATTGAGCAACAGGGCTACGGCTTGTAAGAATAATGGTACATTTCCATCATCGGTTACTTTTTGTTCGTGTCAGTTCGTGTGATTTCGTGGATCGTTCTGTGCTCTTGTCCAAGCACACGATCCACGAAATCACACGAACTGACACGAGATAAATTCAGAAAAATCCGCAAATGAGAAATGAGAAAAGGAAAATGTCTCCTTCCTATCTGCAAATTACCGGAACTCGCCCATCGTCCTAAAGGGTTTGACTGCTGGGTCACCGGCTAACGAATGGATTGTCCCTAACCCAGAATCGCCAGGGTTTATCCACCCACTCTTCCGCATAATCGATACCGATGCGCGGCCCGGACCCGATCCTACGGGGGGGAATTGTTTCACCGGCTTCAATCCAGACGTCTTTTCCCAATAAGTCCGCACGATCGAGTCTGCGATCGATTCCCATCGCGATACACAGTTTGCCTGGTCCACTGGTTAGGTTACGATCGGGCTGGTGGTGACGACGCTGGCGCATTAAACCAATGCCTTCAGCCGGCTGGAGCGCGCGAATCAACACCGCATGGGGGATATCCTCAACATTCGTTACGACATTGAATTGGTGATACATGCCGTAGACAAAAAAAATGTAAACGGTGCCTCCCAGTCCGTACATTGTTTCAGTGCGTCTCGTTCGCCTGCCACCGTAAGCGTGTGAGGCTCGATCCAGTGGCCCGCGGTACGCCTCGGTCTCAACAATAGTTCCCGAGACTCGTTTTCCATCAGGCGCGGGGACCACCAAAAGCTTGCCCAGAAGCTCTCGAGCGACGGTGAGGACATTGGTCCGGGTGTAGAACTCGCGCGGGAGTTTTGTACTTGCAGTTTTCATGCGGAGCAACTGACAACTGAATCACGAGTAGTAGCGACCGGATCATTTGTCATTCGTCGTTTGACATTTTTCATTTGTCATTTAGGGACCGAGAAGTATCCGTAGAAAGTTGCTCACAACAGAAGCCTACAAATGCTAAGTTGTATTTTCAGGAAATGACGAATGAAAATGTCAAAGGACGAATGACAATGATTAGTTTCAACGTCGCAGTTGCCAAATCATAACAAAGAAGATCACGAATCCGATCGACACAATCCCTCTTCGCACCCACACTTGTCCCACGCGAACAGCCATGCTCGCGCCAAAGTAACCCCCCAACAGGGCCCCACCAGCCATTAGTAGTGCATCAGACCAATTCACTAGATCAGTAAGCGCAAAACTCAAGACCGCAATACTGTTGATGCAGATGCCGAGAAAATTCTTTATTCCGTTGGCACGATGAATCTCATGAAGACCGAGCAGTCCCATGGCCGCCAGCATCAAAATGCCATTGCCTGCCCCAAAGTAGCCGCCATAGATCGAAGAGAAGAATTGGAAAACAATAGCGCCCAGCCACCAGGAAGCTTTCGGCTCCGCCACGATTGGCTGTAATCGCAGCCGCCGATTAATCGAGCCCTGGGCCATGAAGAGGATCGTGGCAAAGAGAATCAGAAACGGCACCAGCCGCGCGAATGTGGGCGATGGAGTCCAGATAAGGAGCCAGGCTCCAATGGCCCCGCCAACTACGCTGGTGATTCCCAACCGGAGCAACAGCGTGGAACTATTCTCCAGTTCCTTGCGGTAACCAAATAAACCGCCAAAGAGTCCGGGCCACAGAGCGACAGTGCTCGTTGCATTTGCTACTTTCGGATCTAATCCCAGCCAGATCAATAACGGGAAAGTAATTAGAGTGCCGCCTCCAGCGATCGAGTTGATTGCGCCGGCAGCAAACGCGCCCGTCACCATGATGGCGATGTGCAGCAGTGACATGTTTCACGGGAACGCGAGTGGTAGCGACTGTGTGAAGACTCGCATCTTGAAATTAGTGAGACTTGCGCGGGGGTAACCACCCTTTCCAACCTGCGAATTAGCGCCCGCCGAGTCGTTCGATTCAACGAGCCCTAATTCACAGGTTGGGAAGGGTAGTTTACCCCCGCTCAACATTCCTGTGGGTCCAAGATTAGAGTGTTCACGCCGCCGCTACCAATCGCGATTTTGTATTTATTCAAAAGTTAAAAATTCAAAACCACACGCATGTTAGAATGCGTTTTAAAGTTAGACCAGCGAAAAACTCGGATGGAAGGCAGAATGAGTCGACGATTCGCTCTAATTCTTTGCATCCTCGCGTTGCTGGGATTATTGATCCCGCTGGCGGCGCCCTCGCCTGCGCGCGTGCCTGCCCCCAAGAAAACGCTCCGTGTGATGACCTTCAACATTCACGTCGGCGTAGGCATGGACAAGAAACTGGACTTGCAACGAATCGCGGATGTGATAATTCGTGAGCGTCCGGATCTGGTAGGTTTGCAGGAGGTGGACCGCGGGGTGCGACGAACTGAGGGCATGGACGAAATCGCTGAGCTGGCCAAGATGACCCGCATGGACTACGCCTTTGGCCACAATCTGGATTACCAGGAAGGGCAGTATGGCGTAGCCGTTCTGTCGAAATCTCTTATTCAGAAAATCGATCATCGGAAGTACGAAAACCGGCGTGAGGCTGAGCGACGAGGCATGCTTCGAGTTGAAGTTGAAATCGGCGGCCGTACCATCAGCTTTGCAACTACGCATTTAGACTATCAGCGCGAGGACGGAAGATTGTTTGAAAGCGAACAACTGCTCAAGTTTCTTACGGAGATTAAGCACCCATTGATTGTGGTTGGCGATTTCAACGACGAACCGGGCGGACCTACTCACAAACTACTGCTGACAAAGTTTGCAGACGCCTGGATTGTGAGTCGCGCGAAGGGGGACGGATTCAGCTATCCGGCAGACCAGCCCTCAAAGAGAATCGATTATGTTTTATACCGCACGAGCGATGATGTGCGGGCGAAGAAAGTATGGGTGGTGAAAACCCTCGCTTCAGATCATCTTCCCGTGATGGCTGAACTGGAAGTTCGTTAGTGGCCAAGCAGGAAAACCGACGTGCATACGGCAGACTCGGCTTAACTTCAGAACCGCGAGCGGTAGCGACAGTTTTTCAAGGCAATCTTCGGGAAGGAGAGTATTCAAAGCGAGATATTCGAATACGAGCCTGGGCGGGCAAACAAAATCGACGATCCGAAGATCCAGATTGAGAAAACAAATACTTTTAAACCGCCAAACAGCTCATCGAGTGATAAACAACGAGCGCATCACCGTGAAAAATGTTAGAGAGGGAACGAGGGAGTTTTATGAGGTGGTCCGTCAGATTGCTTAGAGAGATCTCGCGCGCTGAGGGTGATGAGGTCAGTACCACCACGCGGTAGCGGGTGGGTGCTGCGCACAATTGAGAGATTCCGCATCAGCACCCACCCGCTACCGCGTGGTGGTACTGACCTCATCCCT
This sequence comes from Pyrinomonadaceae bacterium, assembly GCA_046261995.1. GTDB lineage: Bacteria > Acidobacteriota > Blastocatellia > Pyrinomonadales > Pyrinomonadaceae > PSRF01. Next base: position 2,490 of record JBHENP010000087.1, on the reverse strand, counting down.
GCAAGCCTCGCACGCTTCCGATGGCAAATGAAAAATGAGAAATGAGAAATGGAAATGATCGCGATCGATAATCGCCAAAATCCTAACTTCCCTCGCGCGGCATCGTCACGGTCGATCGCTCCTGGGCCCGCCACCACGGCCGCGCCGCCCTCGACCGCGCATTGAATCTCGTTCCTGCTGAAATTGTTTCCATTGCTCTGGTGTTAGTACCTTCTGTAACCGCTCATCAGCCTGCCGACGAATTTCCGCCACCCGCGGCTCGGACTCTTTCCTCACAGCGTGCAGCTGCGTGCGCGTGTCGCCCAGGATTTGATGCACCTGTGTTTTCTGGTCAGCGTTCAACTGAAGACTGTCGAGCATGCGCTCGAAGCGGTTCTGCCTGACTGATTCAGCAGGTCTGGCCCATCGCTTGTAAACGTTCAACGCCAGCGAACCGGCCGCGAAGCCAAGCACGAAAATGACCAGTGCTGCCGCTCGCACCTGCCACTTGCTTTTAGTTGTGGAATCCATGGTTATCTTACCGATCCTCTTCCGCTTCGTAGAGTGTTGTCAGCACCTGGCCGTCCGAAACCTGATCATCATATTCGCCGTGGTTGAGGATCACCTCTTCCGCGGAGTACGCACTGAGAGCAGTCGTCTCCGACGTAATCGCGTTGTTCTGACTGGGTATGACGAAGGTCAGCCCTGCCAGTGCCGCGACTGTTACCGCCATCGAAGATGCCAGCGCCCCCGCGGCCCGCCACATTCGGCTCCACGCCCACTCATTGGTTGTTTGGCGCTCTCGAAGAGTAGCCATGACCCGGGTGTGGAAGAACGGTGATGGCTCGAATGTCTCGGCTGCGCGTTCCTTTAACAAGAGGACGGCGATCTGTGTTGCTTCAAATGCCTGATGGCAACCGGCACATTCGTTCGCGTGCGCACGAATCTCAGACAAATCACTGTTGCTGAGCTCCGCCAGCGGTGCACTTTCAAGAAGATTGATAATGTGTTTGTCTTTCATTTGATTCCTCACGCTTCCCTGGTCTGGCGACGAGCCCTCGTTTTCGGCGAGAGCAGTTTCTCAACCGCTTCACGCATCCGCCGCCGAGCGCGGAATGCCTGCACCTTCACCTTAGAAGCTGACCACCCCGTCATCTCTACCACTTCTTTCACCGATGCGTCCTCACCATCAATCAGAGTTAACACCAACTGGTCGTCAGGAGATAGGGTTTGCAACACTCTTCCTGCCAGATCTGCAGCAGCCGAACTGCGCTGACTTGCATCGTGACGTGCCGAAGCAGCGTCGGCCATGTTGTTATTCAACCACGCGTTCTCGTCCTCTGTCAGATCAGAAACTGTCAATTCAGGGCGGCGCTTCGAACTCCGCAGCAGATTCAGGCAAGTGTTAGTTGTGATACGCGTCAACCAGCCTTCCATCGAACCACGACCTTCGTAACTGCCGAGTTGGGTAAACGCCTTCAAAAAAACCTCCTGGGCTGCATCTTCGACAAGACTTCGTTGTCGAAAGAACCGGCTGGCAAACCGAAAGACGCGCGGACTGTAGCGTCTCATAATCTCTTCAAAGGCAGACTCGTCGCCTTCCCGCGCCCTGCGCGCCAGCTCCAGATCTGAGGCCTCTTCGTAACTATTCGACAGGAAGCGCTCCCGGTTCGTTCTGTTGGGGATGGCGGACCCCGGGAAATCTTGAATCCACCATCCCGTCTAAAGGTTAATAGCCTTTACTGAACGTTTCGCTTGCCGCGTTCGCCTCTTTTGGCTTTGAACTCAGCGCGCTTCTGTTCAATCTGTGTTTTCTGTTCAGCAGTCAGCACTGACTGCATTTCCTGGCGCATCTTAAAGCGCTCGCCCATCAATTTCGCCTGTAGTCCTGCCGTTTCCGTCAGCTTCTGTGTAGCCAGGGCTTCATTGAACGTACCGCCCTCGCTTGTCTGACGCAAGTCCTGACGTTTGGTGCGAAGCTCTTGATGCAGGGCCCGAGTGCGCTGGTGGAAGCTGTCTCTGATTTGCTTCATGCGCGATTTCTGGTCCTCGGTCAATTCGATGCCGCGGAACACCGGGTTGGGGTGAAAGGTTACAGAAACAGGAGGCAGGAGGCAGGAGGCAGACTGCAGTTGAACGTTCAACTCTCGCTAATTTGCAAGTTAGGAAGGGCGGTTGGTGCTCACATCCACATAGGCAGACCGTCTCAAAGGCTCTCATAGCGTGCCGGCCATGTTCGCTGTTTCATCAAGGAAGAGAAGAGCGTCTTTATTGAAGATGAAGAGCGCGTCTTTATTCGTGATGTTTCGTGTGATTTCGTGGATCGCCGCCTGCGAGTGGGCAAAAGACTCGATCCACGAAATCACACGAAAAAATCACGAAATGAGGAGTCGCTAGAGAGATTAGAGGCGTCTGACTTCGCGTACTCAATCTAGACGTTTAGCCTGATGACTCTTCCCCGCTACGTGTAACCAATATCGCTTGTGCGTTTCCCTGGATCCCGATTACTTG
>JBHENP010000086.1:8388-15509 GCA_046261995.1 Pyrinomonadaceae bacterium | reverse complement strand
AGGTCTATCAGTACATCAAGGTCGAGCCCGTCGCCCTCGCCGCCGGACTGATCCGAGTGCGCAACAAGCACATCTTTAGGGACCTCTCGTTCGCGGACGGCACCTGGGAGCTCGCCGAGAACGGGACAGTGGTCCAACATGGGAAGCTTCCGAGACTGCGCACCGCCGCCGGGCAGGCTGAGGAGGTAACGCTCGGGCTGCGGCGCCCCGCGTTGAAGCCCGGTGCGGAGTACTTCTTGAAGGTTACCTTCGCGCTCGCGGCCGATACCCCGTGGGCGCCGAAGGGGCACGTCATCGCGTGGGACCAGTTCGCAATGCTCTACGAGGTTCCGGCGATGCAGGCGAGCGTCACGACGGCGATGCCTGAGCTGACGGTAACGGTAACGGCCGACGCTGTCACGATGCGCGGCCCGCATTTTCTCGCGAGCGTAGTGAAGGCGAGCGGCGCGCTTGAGACGTACGAGGTTGACGGGCGGCCGCTGATCGCCGGTCCACTCGCTTCTAACTTCTGGCGCGCGCCGATCGACAACGATCGCGGCAACCAGATGGCGAAGCGGCTCGGCCTCTGGCGGACGGCCGCCGACGAGCGCAAGGTCACCGGCATCGTGGTCGAGCGGCTGGGGTCGAGTGCGGCACGAGTGACGACCGAGGCGACGCTCCTGGCCGGGAGCTCAAAGGTGCGGACATCGTTAACCGTTTTCAGCGACGGCACCATCGAGGTCGAGAGCGCGCTCACGCCGGGCGGCGACGTTCCCGAGCTGCCGCGCGTCGGGATGCAGATGCTAATCCCGAGCGAGTTTCGCACTGTGGAGTGGTACGGACGCGGGCCCCAGGAGACCTACTGGGACCGCAGGACTGGCGGCGCGATCGGCCGCTACCGGTCTACAGTTGAGGACCTATGGACGCCATATGTTGAGCCACAGGAGACGGGCAACCGGACCGACGTTCGCTGGGTGACATTCACGAACAGCTCCGGCGTCGGGCTTCGGGCAGTCGGGCTGCCCGAACTCTACTTCAGCGCATGGCCCTTCCGGATGTCGGAGCTCGAGCGGGCAAAGCACGCCGCCGATATCCGGCCATCTAAGGAGGTCACGGTCAACCTCGACTACCGTCAGATGGGGGTAGGAGGGGACGACAGCTGGGGGGCTTGGCCGCACCCCGCGTACCGTCTCACGCGTAAGCACTACGAGTACAAATTTCGTTTAGAGCCGGTTCGTTCTCATTGAGACCACGTCTCCTGTCTTCAGAGATTTACCGGCCTAATGGTTAATGTCAATCAACTAAGTTTTTGTACGGACAAACTCATCTACGACGCGTTGATTGAGCTTAGCATCGCTGACTAACGCAAGCGGTTCTGTAACTTGAGCTGCTTCTCATTTATTGAACCTCGTCGTTGGCAGCCAAAGATGCTGCCGTGTCAAATTGGGCAAGCTAATAGCATTTACCCGTTCCGTCTTGCACTGCGTCAAGTAAGCCACGGGATTCACGGCGTATGTTTACCGCGGCTTATGCTTGTTTCTCTCGCAACGTCTTCAATGCGCCGCCCCACGCGATCACCTGGTCAAGCATGGCATTGACAGACTGTTCGTGCCGGGCAGCCGGATTGAAGACGCTGAAGTTCTCGAAGTCCGTGAAGAGTGAAAGACCCACTTGAGCACGCACGTCGGCGACCTGCAACTCGCCCATTACCAGACGCAAATGCTCCACGGCGCGGACGCCCAGCGCACTGCCGTAACCCACGAACCCAGCGGCCTTGTTGTTCCACTCCTGGTAGAGGAAATCGATGGCGTTCTTGAGGGCGCCAGAGGTGCCGTGGTTGTACTCAGGTGTCACAAACACGTAAGCGTCAAATGAATCAATCTTCGCCGCCCACATCTTGGTGTGCTCCTTCGTGTATTGCCCTCGTGAAGGCGGCACGGGTTCGTCAAGAAGCGGCAGGTTGAAGTCTTTGATATCTACGAGTTCGAACTCGGCGTCACTGCGCTTGTGCGCAATTTCGTAAACCCACTTGGCCACGGCCTCGCCGTTGCGACCGGGCCGTGTGCTTCCGACGATAATGGCAATTTTAAGCATGCTTTCCTCCCTGCGGTTTTCGATCACTCAAGAGTCGATCTCTCCCATCCTACCCAGCCGGTAATCTTCAATCGCCTGACCGATTTCGGCCTGGGTGTTCATCACAAATGGCCCGTAACGCGCGACTGGTTCTTTCAAGGGCACTCCGGCGATAAGCAATACTTCGAGCGTCGCCTTCGCGCCCGCCGGATTTTCGATTCTCACTTCGTCGCCGTCCTGCGCGAACAGAACCATTTGCCCGTCCCCAGCGCGCTCGCTCTCTGCTCCGAACAACCCCTCTTCCTCCACCACGTAAACGAAAGCGTTATAAGCAGCCGGTACTTGTTGGGTGGCCGCGCCTCCAGGCTTGATTGCGTAGTGCAGGTAGATGATTGGCGTGCGCGTCTCAATGACAGCTTTCTCGCCCATCGCTTCGCCTGCGATTACACTCACCTTCACCAGACCGTCAGCTGAGGTCGCTTTAGGGATTTGCGAATTGGGAATCTCCTGGTAGCGCGGGTCCATCATTTTGTCGCGCTTCGGCAGGTTCACCCAAAGTTGGAATCCGTGCATCCTACCTCCGGCGCGCGCGAACGCTTTCGCGGGGATCTCCGAATGGATCACGCCGGCTCCGGCGGTCATCCACTGTACGTCACCCGGTTTCAGGCGGCCGGCGTGGCCGCGAGAATCCTTATGCTCCATATCGCCCGACAGCATATAGGTCACAGTCTCGAACCCGCGATGCGGATGGTCCGGCGCGCCTTTCGCTTCCCCCGGCGCAAGTTCCATTGGCCCCATCTCATCGAGCAACAGGAACGGATCAAACTCTGAAAATGACGCCTTGGGAAACGGACGGCGGACAAGAAAACCCTCGCCTTCCAAAGTCTCAATGCTGTTCACTATCCCGGCGACCGAGCGCGGTCCGACCGCGCGAGTCTCCTCATTTCTTAAAACTTCACTCAACATCGACATAACATCTCCTCTCTTTTAACGCTTTGGCACAACCGGTAAACGACGTAACGACTCACGCCTTACTCTCCGCTTCGCTTTGCTCTAAAGTACCTGCCGCCTCATAGCCAATCTTTTTCAACAGGCCGATAAGCGTCCTGCGCTCCGCCCTTGTCAGGGAAGCGGACGCAAGCCGTTCCATGTCGACAGCGTGATCGGCATAAATGCGTGTGATCAGTTTCCTGCCTGCCATCGTCAAATGAACTATCCTCGCCCGCCGGTCAGTGCCGTGAGCGTGCCGCTCCACCAACCCCTTCGTCTCTAAGCGGTCAACGGCGACCGTGATCGACCCGCTCGTCAACAAAACTTTCTTTCCGATCTCGTTAACGGGAAGCGGCCCCTTATGCAGCAAGGCTTCGAGCACGGCGAAGTCGCTGCCGCACATCTCCAGCTCCAGGATGCTCTTTTCGGCGTAGGCTTGAGCCGCGCGCGCCGCCTTCCACAACACCAGGAAAACATGAACGCCACTCCCCCCGGTCAACGATTCGAGTTTATGAACGCTCATCTGTCGTTCTCTCTCTCCTTTATTACCTCGAAATCAAGATACTTGATGGTAAGGTAAGTGTCAAGTCAATCCACCTGTGTAGTGATGTGCGAGATGGTTGATCGAGCCGAAGCTACCGCGTGACAGTACCAACCTCATGTACAATGCGAAGGTTAGATTTTAGGAACCTCTGATGAAGTCGGCCATCGCTTGAGTTAACTCTCGTGTCATGAGGTCAGTACCACCGCGCGGTTAGCGGCTGGGTCCATACGATACGAGAACGCTGTTGCGGTCGGACCCACCCGCCACCCGAGACTGTGTGAAACTAAAGAGGGTGGCGGCGAAATCATTACCCTCTGACGATATGCACTCAACTACAGAACAGGAAGCAGTAGCGACCTGGCCGTCTCGCTACCACTGCCATAATTTGAGTCTGGCGCAACGGCCAGGTCGCTACCGCTTCCTGTTCTGTAGTTGAGCGATACTCTAATTGGTTGTGTAGCCAGTCGCTCTAGTTACGCGCGTGTCAGGCTCAACGGTTTCAAATGGTTTTTCATACAGTCTCTACCGCGCGGCGGTACTGACCTCATGACACGAAAGTAACTTGGAATCGAGGATCGACAAATTAAAGAGTTTATCGGAGACTTGATAGCACTGCCTGGATGAGTCAGACTCCCTTTAGTGGTTTGGCGACAATTGGCCCTCCCAAGATCCAGTACTCGTGGTAGCGGAATAATGACCGGGCCATTACCCACAACACCAGGTCCACTTGGACGTGTCCCAGATGCAGTCGGCAGTTCATCAATTCGAATATGCCGCACTCGTGTGGCAGGTATTCGGTAGAGAACTTTCTCGCCGGCAAAAGCCATCATGCCATCTCACTTTACGAACACTTCAGCGCCCTAGTCCTCGATTGTGGCCCAGTGCAAATTGCTCCCGCCAAGACGCGCATTGGGTTTCAGGTAAGAATGATCTTTGCTGCGGTGAACAAACTGAGCGATCACGGACTGGATGCCCACGTAGTCTTGACGCGCCGTTTGGAAGGACCGCGTTTTAGACGAATAGATACCGTGACGCCGAAGTGTTTCGTTCATCACTTCAGAGTGGAGTCGGTGAACGAATTGGATGAAGAAGTAGAGAGCTGGTTACGAGAGGCATACCTGGTGGGCACGCAAGAACACCTGTTACGTAAAAGGATTCCAAACAAAAACGAATAGATGTGGAATGAAGGGCCAGATGAGAGAGACAACTTCATTCAAAACGGCCAACAGTACGGTTCGCTTAATCGTTTGCTGTGTAATGGGCTATTTTGGCTTTCAACTGAGCGCGACTGCGACGACGTCCTTCGCGGTTCCGGCTGCTGACACTACGGTCTGGAGTTTGGCGTGGAATGATGAGTTTAATGGACCAAGTGGCTCTGCTGTTGACCAGAGCAAGTGGACCGCGGAGATTGGTGGTGGGGGCTGGGGCAACAACGAACTTGAATACTATACCGCGCGCACTGAGAATGCTTACCAGTCAGGCGGATCGCTGGTTATCAAGGCAATCAAAGAGCGATACACCGGATCAGACAATGTTACGCGCGATTACACGTCAGCCCGCTTAATCACAAAGAACAAGTTCACCGCAACTTACGGACGTTTTGAAGCTCGCATTAAGGTTCCCAACGGTCAGGGAATCTGGCCCGCCTTCTGGTTACTCGGCGCTGACATCGACCGCGTTGGTTGGCCTCAATGCGGAGAGATTGACATCATGGAGAACATCGGGAAGGAACCGTCAGTGATACACGGCACAGTTCATGGTCCGGGATATTCGGGTGCAAATGGACTCAGCTCGTCCTACACACTGTCGAGCAATCAGCGATTCACCGACTCCTTTCACACGTTTGCAGTTGAGTGGGAGCCAAATGTGATCCGCTTTTACTGCGATGGGATTCTCTACAAGACCAGAACGCCGGCGGATCTTCCCAAAGGTCAGCGATGGGTTTTCAATCATCCGTTCTTCATCTTGCTCAATGTGGCTGTCGGTGGCAACTGGCCCGGAAATCCTGACGGAACAACCGTGTTTCCGCAGACTATGCAGGTCGATTACGTGCGCGTGTATAAGCGAGCGACCCGTAACGCCCCTCCTCGCGCTTAGGCGGCGTCAGGCGCAGCGGTTTTCATCTGCGCTTGGTCCGTATATCGGCAATCCTTGCAATCCGAGTAGCTATAAAAAGTTGGAACCGGGAGCGGTAGGGACTGGGTCCGTTTCGAGACACTTACAAATTCGGTCCCAATAGATTCTGGTTCAATACGAACGATTGGATCCTTCGCAGCGACCCGGTCGTTACTGCTCCCGGTTCTGACTTTGTCGTCAACAGTAACTTTACTTGACTCATCGGGTACATCAGTCGTCCTTAAAATGCGTTCAAGAACGCAACCCGGTCTGCTCGTTCAGCGTCCGTGAAACGAAGCCTAGATGAACCTCATAATGACGAACCACGTCCCCAAGCGTCGCGGCGATACCGTTGTGGAAGTACGGGACGCGGGCCGCGAGGGCTCGGATTAACGGCGTTTTGAAGCGTCCGAGATCATTCCAGACTCCAGAACTTCCTAAAAAGACAAAAAAAGGTTGACATCCCTGATGGTCTGGAGTATATCACCACCACAACACGTCATCTTGGTGGAAACCACCAAAGTCCATGAGCAAGCCTTATGTCGCGACCGAAGCATATTGCACCAGCAAAAGCGGGCTGTTTACTCAGAATTAAGAGTGCCATCGAGATGTTCAAGCCAGCCGAAAGAGCCGTTGCCGACTATGTTCTAAGCCATCCGCAAGAAGTAATGAACATGTCGGTGTCCGAGACCGCGCGCGATATCGAGGTCGGAGAGTCGACCGTAATCAGATTCTGCCGTGCTCTCGGCTATAAGGGTTATCAGGAATTCAGGCTCAGGCTCGCGCAGGATTTGGTGGAACCCGTCGAGTTCATTCACGAGAACATCACCTTTGCCGACAGCTCTGCGGACCTCGTGCAAAAGGTTTTCCAAACGAACATTAAGGCCGTCGGCGATACGATGAAGGCAGTCGATCCCGAGATGGTCGAGGTGGCTGCCAAGGCTTTAGCGGACGCGGGAAGAGTCGACATCTATGGGGTTGGCTATTCTTCATTTACCGCGCTTGATGCCAAGTTGAAGTTTGTACGGCTTGGTCTCACTGCGGATGCTTATGGAGATGCGCATCTGCAAGCAATGGCGGCCGCCTCACTAAAAAAGGGTGATGTCGCCATAGGCATCTCGCACTCCGGCAGCACTAAAGATGTAGTTGATGCGTTGGCCGCAGCGAGGAAGGCCGGAGCGGCGACTATTTCCATAACTAATTTTAGTCCTTCGCCGATTACGCGGGTCTCTGACGTAGTGCTCCTCACCGCATCACCAGAGTCTCCCTTAGGCGGTGAGGTGCTAACTTCAAGAATTGCGCAACTGTGCGTTCTCGATGTGCTTTCCGTCGCCCTCGCCGTAACAGTCGGGGAAGGGTGCCTGGATTTGATCAAGAAGACTTCCGAAGCAGTAAAGAAGAAGCGGTATTAACCTAAGCG
>JBHENP010000086.1:7216-8378 GCA_046261995.1 Pyrinomonadaceae bacterium | reverse complement strand
TCGACCTTGGACCACTTTCGATGATCGACAGTGTCACTCCCCGAATTGTGATCAATGACAACGCCCAGAAGGGAATTCAGGAGACTCACCATGAGAAGAAGCTTAGTCCGAATGTTTCTTAGCTCTTTCCTCCTTTTGTTGCCTTTAGCAGTGCTTGCGCAAACGGAGAGAGGCTCCATCACTGGTGTCGTCACGGACAGCACGGGTGCAGTCGTCCCTGGTGCTACGGTGACCATTACAAACATCGACACCAAATCAGCGCAGACTCTTAGTACAAATGACCAGGGGCTTTATGAGGCGCCTTTCTTGCTGCCCGCTTCATATAAAGTAACAGCCTCTGCCCCCGGTTTTTCCACATCAGTGTTGAACGAAGTGATCGTTAACGTGGGCCAAAGGGCGCGTGCGGATGTTGCGCTCACACCAGGAGACGTTTCAGCGCAAATAGATATCGTGGAAAACGCCCCTTTATTGCAGACGGAGACCGCAAGCATTGGGACGGTAGTTAATTCCCGCCAGATCACTGAACTCCCGTCCGCCGACCGCAATATCTACAGCTTTCTCACGCTCGACTCTACGGTCACCAGCGGGTTTTCGGGCAACGCCGAGGCCTTTCGCCTTGAGAGTGGCGGCACATTCGTCATCTCGGGCACGAGGGCTTCGTCCGTAACTTTTAAGATTGACGGCCAGGCGAATACCGACCCAACCTTCGGCACTCCAACCATTACCCCGTCGATGGATACAGTGAAGGAGTTTCAGCTCCAGAACAACGCTTATTCGGCTGAGTTTGAGGGAATCACCCAAGTAAACGTCGCGACCAAAACCGGCAGCAGCTCTTTTCATGGCTCCGCATTCGAGTTTGTGCAAAACGACTTGCTGCAGCCTCGCAATCCATTGGCCGCACGGGATAAGAGTGGCAAGCCGGGTAAAAACAGGTTACGTTTTAACCAGTTCGGTGGGACCATCGGGGGGCCGCTCTGGTTACCGCGCTTCGGCGAAGGCGCGCCATCGGCTATTAAAGATCGCACCTTCTTCTTTTTCAGCTATGAAGGTAAAAGGCAGAATGTCATTAACCTCGCAACGGCGCGCGTGTTGACCGAGGCCGAGCGGAGGGGCGATTTTTCCAATGCGCTCGGCGCCTGCATCCGGTCAGGAACCACTGATG
>JBHENP010000086.1:0-7206 GCA_046261995.1 Pyrinomonadaceae bacterium | reverse complement strand
CCCTCTGTTCAGTGGAACCGCCTCGGCACTCAATCCGGAATTCATCCGCCAGCCTTTCCCGAACAATCAAATTCCACAGTCGAGGTTGAATGGAGTGGCGCAGCGCATCATCAACCTGCAGCAACCTCTACCCAATTTGCCGGGACTTGACCTTAACTTTCTTGGTCCTGCCGGCGCGCTTCTGATTAACGACCAATTCTCAATCCGCGTTGACCACAGGCTTTCCGAGAGCGATAACATCGATGGGCGTCTGACGTGGCAAACTAATTCCCGCGATAACGTGTCGGTTCTTCCTCTACAGCAAAAAGATGTGACGGGAAACGGGCGGGTCTTCAACTTCGGTTGGACACACGTTTTTAGCCCGACGCTGGTTAATGAGTTGCGCTTGGGGTACGTCCGCGGCGTCTATGGAGATAGCATTGAAGAGTCTGACCCGACAGCAGTCGGGGTTAGCAATTCACTGCTTAATACTTTACCGGGCCTGCTGCTTCCCAACTCACTTAATTTCGGCGGCTTCACCGGATCTATCCTGGCAACTACGCAGAATACTTACCAGATAGCAGATAACGTTTCATGGATACGTGGTCGGCACGCCCTCAAGTTCGGCTTCAAGATTGACGAGAACCGTTTCAGAAATGGCGAACGCATCGATACGAATGGTAGGGCGAACTTCAACGGCCTTTTTAGCACCGGCAACAGCAGCATAGGGACCGGCGGCAACCGCAATAACCACGTTGCGGATCTCCTGTTAGGACTACCCAACAGTCATTCGCTGACAACGCCCCAACTCGCTCACTTGCAGAACAGGCCGTGGGCCGTGTACCTCCAGGACGACTGGAAGGTGAACAATCGCGTGACCGTGAACGCGGGACTACGCTACGAGTATCATCAGCCTTTCAGAGAAAATCTGCTGGGGGGCAGCCGCGTTGACCTTGAGGGCGGCGGGCGGTTGATTGTAGCCGACCCGGTAGTTGCCCAACTCGCCAATAGTCCGCTGGTAGTCTGCTGCACCAGCTCGCGGGTGGTTGATGCAGACAAGAACGATTTTGGTCCGCGCATCGGTGTGGCGATTCAACCCTTCAAGGACGATCCCACGGTGATCCGCGTGGGCTACGGCTTGTTCTATTCGGACTCGTCGCAGTTCTTTCACTGGCAAAAATACACACCTTTCAGACGTGGGAGCTTCCAGGGTTCGCTAACTAGTTTCCAGACCCCTACCATTTCCCTCGACAATCTTTTTCCCAGCAATCAGTTCACCCCGACCACGGGAAGCGGGATCACTCTCTCAATTCCCGCCGGTGTGAATCCGGCAGCAGTTAACAATCACCCTGTGCTGGGCATCTCCTCGCTGGGCTCATACAAGACGCCGCAATCACAGCAATGGAGTGTAAACCTCCAGCGGCAATTTCCCTGGGACATGGTTGTAGACCTTACTTATGCCGGTTCGGTTTCGAAGAACCTGCCTCTTCAGTGGTTCTTCAACCAGCCAACCTTCAGCGCCACGGCAGCCAACCTGCAAAGTTTAGTGCCCGAGGCCAACCCGTATTTGCGCCGGCAGTATGAAAACTTCACTATCGGATCGAATATCGTGGCGAATGTTCTGTCTTCGAACTACAACGCAGGGACCGCAAAAGTCTCGAAGCGCTTCTCGCAAGGGTACAGCTTCACATCAACCTACACGTGGTCAAAAAACATAGACCAGGGTGCGGAGATATTTACTGTCTTTGCCAATCACGCCTTCATCGCCAACAACCTTAACTTTGACGACAGCAAAGGCGTTTCCGCTCTGGACGTCCCGCACCGTTGGGTGACGAACGGCATCGTGGAGCTACCTTTCGGTAAGGGAAAACGCTTCTGGAACAGCGGTGGCCTGACGAATAAGCTGGTAGGCGGTTGGCGGTTCTCAGGCGTTTTGACCCTCCAATCAGGTTTGCCCATTAACCCCTACATATTTAATCGTCTGACGAATACTACTCTGAGCATCCCCGAACGCGGGGACCTGGCGGGCGAACCATATTTGAGCGGCGACGCATGGGATGAGGCGGTCAGAGCCTGGGAGCACGATGGCGCGCGATTGTTTCTCATTCAACCGGGTTCGGTAAGCCTTAACTATGCGCCGGGCACGCTCGGAAACATTCCGCGTAACTTCTTCCGCGCTCCTTATGGCCGCCTCTTAAATGTATCGGCAGCAAAAGTTACTCGACTTGGCGAGACAACCAGCCTAGAGATGCGTATGGACATGTTCAACGTCACCAGGGAGGTACTGCATCGGCTCGGCAGCGCTACGAATTACACCCATGCAAACGCGTTAACCAGCCCACTGCTTGGGAGTATGCTGCCGCGCAGCGCTTTCTTTGCCCCGCACACGATTCAACTGGGCGTGAGGTTTACCTTCTGATCTCCTCATGACAGCGGAGCCCATAGTTAGATATTTGGCTCCGATTGTCAGATTTTACCTGGCGATTCGAAAACTATAGCGCGTCAAATCCCTCTTTAATCGACGCACTGGGGAAGACCCTTGTTACGGGCAGGATTCAGTAAAGTTTGTATATCCCCTCCGATCGGCGCGCCGCTGGCCGGGTTCGCCGCTCGGAACGGTGTGTCCGAGGGAATCCACGATGATCTGTTCGCACGCGCCCTCGTGTTGGCAAACGGAGAATCCGTTGTTGCTTTGGTCAGTGTGGACCTGCTGGCGTTGTCGAGCGAGTTCATCAAACGAGTGCGTGACGGAATTCAGAGAAGAACGGGAATTAAACCTGAGTCTGTGATGATCGCCTCTACCCACACGCACGCCGGTCCAGTTACGATCACAACATTTTTTAATCCCGAAGAGAGCGTTGATTCCGCTTACATGGATTCGCTCGCAGAGGCCGTCGAGCAAAGCGTAACCAATGCGTGGCTAACGCGGTTTCCTGCCAGAGTCGGCGTCGGTGAGGCGAAAGTTGACGGCGTAGGAGTCAATCGTCGTAGTCCCGATCAGCGGCCCATTGATGAACAGGTGGGCATCATCAAGGTTGATGATCTCAATGGGCACCCGCGCGCGGTTCTCATAAACTATTCGTGCCATCCAACTGTGCTGGGACCAGATAATCTGTTGGTCACCGGAGACTTTCCTAATTTCGCGATCGAGCAGATCGAAAGAAACATTGGTCCCGATGGCTTTGCAATGTTCGTCAACGGCACTCAAGGCAACATTAGTATGGGCCATTCTTCCGAATTGAGTGCAATTGGTGTGATTACGCCGGGCCGCACTTTTGAGCGAGCTGCCGAGCTGGGCCATTTGCTCGCGGATGCGACGCTGGAGGCGTTGCCAGACATCACCACCAGCGACACGCCCACTGTCAACGCGCTTACGATACCGGTCAACCTGCCGCTGAAGAACTATCCGCCACTTGAAGAAGCCATCAAGTCCTTGGAAGACGCTGACGCGCACCTGGCACGACTAACTGCGGAGGGTGCGCCTCCCGAACAAATAATGCCGGCAAAAACGCGACGCCTTTATGCCTCGATTACAAATTTCTATGCTCGTGAGGCGCTGGGCCTGCCTGACGGACACCTGCCAATCGAGCTTCAGGGTTTCCGTCTGGGCAATGCGGCTTTTGTCGCGATCCCCGGCGAAGTCTTTGTTGAGATCGGCTTGACCCTCAAGCGTCAGTCACCGCACATGACATTTGTTTTTGGAATTGCCAATGGTTACATCGGATACCTGCCTACGCGGCAGGCGTACGCGGATGGTGGCTACGAAGTAGTCTCATCAAAATGCCAGCCAGATGCGGTAGATATCCTGATCGAGAAAGTGACCAACCTCACCGAGCAGCTATTCAGCGACGGCGCAAACGGTGCGAAGTCATCCCCCGCGTTCATTTCTACCGACGAAAGGACACGTGACAGATAAGGTACGCATAGGAGTGATCGGACTGGGCATCATGGGGGAGCAGTATGTCCGCATTTACAATGCGCATCCCCTGGCCACCGTGACCGCTATCTGTACTCGCGGGCAAAAACGGCTGAATGAGATCGGGGACAAATACGGAATTAAGGCGCGAGTCACGGACTACCATGAGCTGCTGGGCCGATCAGATGTGGATGCCGTCTGCGTTGCGACTCCCGATTTCGCACACTACGGGCCAGTAAAGACAGCGCTCAATGCAAACAAGCATGTGCTCTGCGAGAAACCTTTCACGACCCTTCTGAGTGAGGCTGATGAGTTGCTCTCCTTAAGTCAGGCCCGAAAACAGCTAAAGCTTCAAGTCGCCTTCAACCATCGCTGGCTCTCATCTTACTACCATGGGTTTACGAAGATTAGAGCCGGCGCGATCGGCCGCCCCATTGCCGGTTACGCACGCAAGAACGACACAATCTATGTTTCGACCGAGATGATTAACTGGGCGAGTCAGTCAACGCCGATCCACTTCCTGGGCGCGCACGATATAGATCTCATGCGTTGGTACTTCGACAGCGAGCCTGTTGAGGTCCGTGCCTATGGCGCCAAGGGCGTGCTGAGGGAACGCGGAATAGACACCTACGATTTGATTCAGGCACAGGTCAAATTCGAGAGTGAGGCTTTTGCCACCTTTGAAGCGGCCTGGATTTATCCAAACACCTTTCCGACTATGGTCGATTCCTTTCTCGAAGTTATCGGAAGCCAGGGCCATTTGCACTTTGATCGCAAGCGCGAGTCTATCGAGATGAGTACCCCTGAGCAGTTCACTTATCCAAAAACCTTCCTGACCCATGAAACCTTCGGAAAACTCCGAGGTGCTTTTGTCGAATGCCTTTCGGACTTCGTTGATTCAATCATCAACAACACCGAACCAAAGGTAACGGCCTTTGACGGGCGCCAGGTCACCGCAGTGCTCGACGCCGTCACTCGCTCGCTTGAATCCAGGCAGACAGAAGCTGTGTCAAACCTCGCGACGAAAAACACCGTTGCCGCTAATTAGATGCCAACAGGTCTTCACACTGCCGATCACATCGTCATTATCGGCTATTTCGTGTTGCTGACTGTAATCGGCTTCTATTTTTGGAAGCGGATGCGCCACGCTCGCGACTTCTTCACCGGTGGCAATGCCATTCCCTGGTGGCTTGCCGGCACCTCTTTCTACATGACGGGCTTTAGCGCTTTTACATTTATTGCTTATTCGGAGATGGCCTATCGCTTCGGCTTCATCGCCGTTATGCTCGCCTGGAGTGCGGCGGTGGCGATGACCCTGGGCACGATCTTTCTGGCCTCGCGCTGGCGGCGCGCTCGCATTATTAGTCCGGTCGAGTTTTTGGAGGCCCGTTACAACAAACAAGTTCGGCAGATCCTTGCCTGGACCGGCCTGCCACTCAAAATAGTTGACGATGGGTTGAAGATCTACGCTACCGGAGTGTTTGTCTCAGTCGGCATGGGCTACGGTCTGAAAACGAGCATCATCGGCAGCGGACTCGTAATGCTCCTATATACCTTCATGGGCGGACTGTGGGCAGTAGTGGTGACGGACTACATCCAGTTCATCATCCTGACGCTCGGTGTCATCGTGCTGTTTCCCCTGGTGTTCATGAATTTCGATTCAGTAGGCGCTTTCACAGGGAGCGTCCCTGAAGGGTTCTTTTCACCTGCCGGTGGACCATTCTCGTTGCTTTACATTCTGGCTTTTTATCTGCTCATCGTCCTCAGCTATAACGGCAACTGGGCAATGGCTCAAAAGTTTTATTGTGTGAACGATGAACACGACGCGCGCAAGGCCGGAATGCTTGGCGCGCTGCTAATGTTTATTGGTCCGCCTCTCTTTATCTTGCCGGCGATGGCCGCGCGCAGCCTGATGCCGGAATTGATGCAACCGCCTAACTCGCCGCAATACACTTATGCCGCGCTAACGCTCAAATTTCTCCCCGCCGGACTTATGGGCCTGATGATAGCCGCGATGTTTTCGGCCACGATGTCAACACTGAGCGGCGACTACAATGTGATGGCGAGTGTGGTGACCAAGGACATTTACCATCGGCTGATCGACAAGGGCGCGAGCGAGCGGCGGCTTGTTTTGGTCGGACGCATTGCCACCCTGATAATTGGAGGGCTTACCACTGTAATCGGGATCATTCTGATTGCTTCCGCCCGAAAAGGGCTGTTTGAAGTTATGGTCACCGTCTTCGGTCTCTTCGTCGGGCCAATGCTGATACCGATGCTGCTGGGCCTATTGAGTCGGCGTTTTACCTCGCGCAGTGCTATCGCAGGTATCGTGGCAGGGTTTGCCTCCGGGATCTCTTTCTACTGCTACAAAACTTTCGTGCTGGCAACGCAGGCGGGAATCGATCCGAACTGGCTCCGCTACGACTTCGAAGCCATCACCATTCTGACCAATTTCTCGGTCACGATCGGCGCGATGTTGATAACCAGCACAGTGGAACGCGGGAGCGCCAGGGATCGCGCCAAGATCGCGCAGTTCTTCGCAGGGCTTAACAGGGCGATCGCTGTTGACAAAACACACGCGCGGATTGAAGGCGAGGTGTTTTCGCCCTTCTACATCATTGGTTGGATCACCATTGGGACCGGACTACTCTTGCTGCTGGCCGTCGCCGGCCAACCGACAGGTATGGGCCAGGCTATCAGTCTTGGCTCAGGGCTTCTGCTTTGTCTACTTGGGTACGGTCTCTACCGGCTGCACGGCAGGTTCCTGCGCCGGGAAAAGTCGTTGGTGTCAGTGGCTAAGAACTTTGAGCCGGAGATGCATCCTACGACCCCGAAGACTTGATTGCGGACCGGGCATAAAGCGATGCGCATTGCCACCTTCTCGCAGAATGGTAACAGTAGACTGGGGCTCATCCTTAAGGATCTGTCAGGCGTGGTTTGCGATCTGTTTACCGCGACTGAGTTTCTCCAGGATGAGGAAGCCGGTAAGAGCGCGTGGCCGCCACACATGCTCGCTCTGGTCCGTTCGTGGTCTGAGGGCGGTTACGAGCGAATCGCATCGATGCAATCCCAAATCATTGATGCCGGTCCTTCCTCGGCTTACTGCATAGAACGTTCGCTGGTGAAGCTGTGCGCTCCACTCGCGCGACCGGGCAAGATCATCTGCCTCGCCGGCAACTATCGTGAGCACATCATCGAAAGTGGCTACGCCGCCCCAGGACAAGCCGACATTATTACGCAGCAGTTATTTCTCAAACCATCTTCCTCGATTATCGGGGACGGCGACGACATCGTGCTCAGCAGTCATAACC
>JBHENP010000085.1:0-16732 GCA_046261995.1 Pyrinomonadaceae bacterium | reverse complement strand
GTCTTTGGATTGCCTTACAGACGTATTAAATTCGCCCCAAGCAAACGGAGACTTTAACCTATGAACCCTACTCTGTCAAGGCACGTTTAGTGTTCGTAAAATGTTATTTTTAGCGAACAAAAGCGCCGCCCTCTCTCTCACGTCACTCCGCGAGAGAAAAGCGGCACTCGCTTAGTGCCCTCAACATCCCCAGTATGTCAATTCCCATCTCCGAAAGGAATCGGCATTATAGGGAGATTCAAACAGTTGTCAACTCCTCTCCAAAAAGCCTCGCAATCTTCCCGATGCCCGCAAGGCGTGATTAGGGGAGGATTAGATGATCAAAGGCTGTTTGGGTTGCCCGAACTATTTCACGTCCTTAAGGTGTAGTAGCCCCCCAATGCGCAAGGTCGACAGACAACGCGGTCGTCATCAGTCAGTCGGATTTCTCGCCCGTCGTTAATTCCTTCCCCGCACTGCGAGCACATAACTCGCGAACGCGGCCGGCCAGGTGCTTCGAATTCGCTATACTGAACCTCGACGTCCTCCATCCTAAAAAGCTCGCTATCCATCGCTTCTCGGTAAGTTCGAAACTGTCGGTCGCTACGGTTGGCAAGGTGCGCATGACGCTCGTCTGCCAACTCGCGCGAACTCTCAAGGGCTACTATCCGCACAGCTTGTTTGGTCTCGGTATTGAGAAAGGTCGCTGCGACTTTACCGTAATCCACATACTTTAGACTTCGTTTGCCCAGACGAGCCCCCGTCACCGCGCTGACGGCATCAGCCATACATCGGTCGATCTCAACCCAAACGATGAGCTTCTTTCTATCAGCTCCCTTCGGATCGTCTAACCCGATTGTGGCGCACCCAAGCAAGGCCATGCGCGCGCCCAACAACTGACCTGCACACATGTGACCATGCAGAGTTTCACAGTCCCTAAGAACGTCATCTAAACGCTGCATTTCGATCACCTGAGTGTTAAAGGGGGGCGCAGAGATTTTAGATTTTATCCCGAGACAGGGGAGGCAACTTTGCGCAGATGGCCAGCAACTCGGGAAAGCTCTCTTGAGTGTAGATCTTAAGACCATCCAACAATTGCCCAAGCTGGGAATTTCTCGCCCATTCACAGAACAACTGTCGTGCATCCTCTTCGTATTCTGGTTCGCCGGAAAGATACAGAGCCGAAGTCTTGCCTAGAGCGCGCCTGGCTGAGCCTTTAATCCTTGTGCCTTTTCCACGCGCCACCATAATGAAGTAATCGACGTCAACAAACTGCGTGAAACTGTTGCCTTCTATGATAACCCCTTCTGATCGCACGCACTCGAGAGCCTGTGTGATTCCCTTTTCCACCTGCTGCTCGGTGGCGATCATCCAATGCACATCCTTCGCCCCCGCATCCCAATAACGTCCAGTATCTTTACCGGGGTTGTAGGTATGTTCCCGACCCGAACGGACCACCGGCTCATCACCTAAAAGATGACTTACACAACAGGCTTGGGGATCCTTACCGCAGGATCGATAGTGTCCCCGAGTTGTTTTGATTGCTTCCCATCCCGGTAGACTTTTTATTAACTGACACATCAGTGTTGTCTTACCGACGTCTGATGCAAATCCCCCGACTGCGACTATAGTTGGACGATTCATGGAAACCGCTCTTGGGATCTTCGAGGGGGCGTAAAAAATGACTTCGTAGGAGTCGCGTTTAGCCAGTCTATCTACGGCGCCGATCTTCTGCAGCTGCACCGGGAGCCGATACTTTCAATATTCCTCTACCGTCCTTATAAACACTGTATTTGGCATCCTTGATCTGACCCTCCTGATCTTGCACGCGAACAGTGAAGGTCTTGTTTTCACCCTGCCCCTCTACTCTCAAAGGCAAGAAACCCTTCACATCGGTACTACGATAGGCGGTGTAGTGCTCCTGATTGCGCTTGTCATATCCCACCACATAGATACGGTCGAAATCGGGTTCATCGAGCGTGCGAGGCTGATTGGAGCTGCTTTTCTCAAGAATAATCCAGCTGCCCGGCCGCACCTCCTTGCCCGCATTCTTATCGGTTAGAGATCCCTCTGCTTCGCTTGGACTACCGTCAAGTCTTTGCCAGGCGACAAACTCTCTACCTGTGCGATAGAAAATAATATCGCTCGGTACTGCTAGCTCAACTTGTTTGCCATAAATCCAGCCCGCGGGTGCGGGGGAAATTTCAGGAGGCAGTCTAACTTTGTACCAAAGCTCGTTCGCTTCCTCCGGCTCGATCTCTTCTTGAACGTTCCTCGCTCCACGGCTGGCCACCGGTTGAGCACTTCCCGCCTTTGGCGCTACGTCACTTTCGATTGCTTCTGAGGACTTAGGCTTCGGAATCCGTTTCCAGCCAACAATAGCAAAAGTGGATCCCGTATCGAGTCTCATCATAATGTTTTCATTGCCGCTTCGATCGGGAGACAATCGGAGGTTAGAGCTGGCGCGCAGTTGTCCAGTGGCCTGTGCGGCCACCGCCTTATCTTCCTCAGCCAGTCTTCGGGAAGCCTCCAGCACTTCTTCCGGCATAACATTGCGCGCTTCAATCCAACCCTCCGTGTCCTCTGCGTCATTCATCCGAACGCGAAGCCACCGCTCTTTCCGCGTGTTGTCACTCGGGTCTTGCACATCCTGGGTCTCGAGAATCTCAACCGCGTCTCCGCGATTTACTTCCAACAGGTCCGCAGCGACCACCGCCGTCGAGCTGCGAATTTGGGCACGTCGCGCCACTACCACACCCAAATCGTTCCGCTTAGCGAGGGTGTTACAACCCACCGCCAAGCTTACAAGGGCGACCATAAGTAAAGTTTGAGAAATACGGATCTGCATTTCGATTCTAAGCCGCATGTCAGCCAACCTCGACTACCCCTGATAACCTAACGAGCGAAGTAACCTGTCTTGCTCAGCTGTGAGTTCCTTATTAATCCGAATCCGTGTTCGAAGATCTTTAGTTTCGACCCGAAAACCATAAGGGGCAAGAGTCGAATCGAGCGGGATATCTCCGGGGTTCTGTACATAACGCTCAAAAAACTGATTCATTCCAGGCGGCCGGTTCAAGATGGACATTATAACCTCGTTCGCATTTCTTGGCCCGGTTGCGCCCGTCCGAAAAAGTTGTGGGTAAATGTCAGCCCCTGAAGTTCCATTACGAGTGAGATGGCGCAACATCAGATCATGGATAAATGCTACCAGCATTCCTTTGTCGTATACGAAAGACGGCGCTGCAGTCCAGCGTCGCTCCGAGGCCTCAATCAGAGACAATCTATCATGGTCCGGTTGGGAGCGGTATGAGTCATAAACGCGAGCCATCGTGTCCAGGTATTCGTCAAATCTGATTAAGTTGAGGCGGAGGCAAGTGAGTAAAGCCTGGTAAAGAGTAAACCCTTCAAAAAACCAATCGTAGTCGCCGTCAAGCGCCAGCCCGTTCGGGACCCACAGATGAAACAGTTCATGCGCGAGCACTACGCCCAACCTCCCCAACAACGCCGGCGCACTGGCATTACGCCCTAGTAGCAACACAACGGTGGCACCACGTGTGTCGGCGGTCCATCGTTCCGATCCAACCGGCCCGTTGAAGGGCGCGAGCAACACCACCACTCTACCCTCCAGCCTATGCCTTGTGAGTCTGGAATGCTCCTTTAAGATCTTCCCCACAAGCTTGAGCGCGTCACTATCCGCAAAAGCCCAATCACCCGAAGTAATCAGAGCCAGGTCCATCGAGTTGGCACGCTCGCGTGTTTCCCGCAACCCCCGGCCAATGTAGAAAACCGCGCTATCGATGTTCGAAACGACATACTGCTGATTCTTGTCAGGCAAAATAGCCGATGCCACTGTCCACCCTGCCGGGAGCTGGAATTCAATCGTGACAGGTGATGGACTGAGGCTCTCCCGCCCTAGCCGTGGGAGGAGGTCAGCCAACATCAGGAAGCCTCGCTCTTGATTTATCCAGGAAACGTGGGACAACTCCGATAGTCGCGAGCGCTCGTCAAGCTGCACTTCATAACTGAATTTTGAAATCTTCTTGCTCGATCGAAACTCACCCGGAGCGAGGTTCCGCACTGAAACACTTTCACCTGGTGCCGCCACTTTAAGACTGTCAACGCGGTAGCCGAGCCCGGTTATACCCGCGTAGATATTGCGAAATGACCAGGTATCGGCGAGAGGACCTTCAGCTTCGACTAAGACTCTGGCAGGCGAAAGTGAAGTAACGATGACTCGAACCTTGAGGGATCGGGCATGAACTTCATCATTTGCTGGATATATGAGAAACGCTAGGATAGCGAGGAGTATTCGCAGTCGTTTGACCTTCGGAACCCTTTGTTCTGCCAACCGCATCAAACCATCTCAAAATCGGTCAACACTCCGGAGAACACTTCAAAAAGAATAATCGGGGCTAGTGAGCAAGGCGTGTTTGACACTCCAGTAACCCACGCCTACTATTGCTCCATCGAACTTTAACACAGCGTTCGGAATCGTGACCAGAAGACCGCACTCAACAAGTCTGTTTCGACGCACCTCATTGGCGCGCGCGCTATCATCGTTGCTGCTTGTTTTCATCTTTTACGGCACGACGATAGAAGCCGCACACAAACACGGAACACTTCTCAAGACGGAAGCTTCCGAGCCAGCATCGGTCTCGCAACCCAGTATTCCTGCAAATGTCGCTGGCGGCAAAGTGGGATGCAGTGAATGTCTCACTTGCCAATTACAAAAGAGCTTTTCAGCTACACTTGTGACGGTCCGTTCAGTTAGTTCCAGACCTCGCTCGCGACTAGAGTTTCTACTATCTGCGCCACTAGCTTTCAAGTCTCAAACCAATGCACCCCAAAAGGATCGCGCCCCTCCGTTTACCTCCTAATCTAACTTAACTTAGCCTTTTCGCGAGATAGCTCACGAAAGACGTCCTTACCGGCAATACAGGTAGTGGCTGTCATTCATCGCGACGGCAGTCCAGTTCTTATTCGTTGGATTATTTTAGAGGTAAACGACATGATTAATAATCTTGAAATAAAGGCTTCCACCGTTGGGTTACGCTTCGCGGCTATGGTCGCCTTCGTTTCCTTGTTGAGCGTGCAGGCATTTGGCCAAACAAACGCCACACTGAGGGGGACCGTAACTCTAGGTGAAAGTGGCAAGCCAATACACAACGTGATCGTTACAATAATGCAGTTGAAGCGGACTGTTGGCACGGATGAACAGGGTAACTACGAATTCAAAAACCTCCCGCCTGGCAGATACGACGTTTTGGCCCACCTGGATCGCGTTCCTGACATGGTGCAGACGGTGGATGTAGCTGCAGGTGCAACTGCAAGTGTTGATTTTCGCGTGGAGCTTAGTGGGTTGTCGGAGCAAGTCACGGTTACGGCGAGCGGCACGGAGCAGGTCCTCTCCAGTTCTATTCAGTCGGTGGAGGTAATCGGCTCCATTGATTTAGCGAAGAAAAGTTCGGTATCCCTTGGCGAAGCTTTGGACGGCGAATTGGGGGTTTCGAAACGAAGCTTTGGTCCTGGTACGGCGCGACCTGTTATTCGCGGCTTTGATGGTGACCGCGTACTTGTTCTGCAAGATGGAAATAGGATTGGGGGGTTGGGTTTTGAATCGGGTGATCACGCCGAGCCCATAAATGTCCTGACGGTGGAAAGGATTGAAATCGTTAAGGGTCCGGCCTCGCTGCTGTACGGGAGCAACGCTATCGGCGGAGTCGTGAACGCTATCACGGGCCACGACAGCGCGCACAAAGGACTGAATGGTTACTTCACTGCGGTCGGCGGCACAAATAGCCGTCAGGCAGGCAGTACTGGCGGGGTTGAGTTTGGGACAGAGAGGTGGCTCTTCTGGGCTAATGGTGGTGGTCAGCGGGCGGGCGATTACACCACACCACTCGGGCAGGTGAGAAATTCCTTCACTCGGGAGGGTAATGTGTCTGCCGGCGTCGGCTACTACCCACAGAAAGGATTCCTCAGCTTCAATTACCAGTTCGACAAACGGCGTTACGGTATCCCCATTGATCCTGCAGAGGAAGATCCTGAGATCGTCAATCTGAATCCCCGCCGGCACAGTTTTCAATTCAACGGCGGTTTCAAGGAGTCTCGCTCTTTTGTTGAGGCGGGCAACTTCTCAGTTCAGTACAACGATTACCAGCACGCGGAGATCAACTCCATCAACAACGAGGTCGGCACTCTCTTCATTAATAAGACTTCCCTTTACCGCGGGATGTTCGAGCAGCGAAAAAGCGGTCGCCTATCAGGCCGCTTCGGTTTCTGGGGTCAGCACAGAGATTTTAGTGCATTGGGAGACGAAGCTCTTGCTCCACCGACAAAGCACAATGCCTTCGCTCTATTTACTCTTCAGACACTGGATTTCGAACGAGCTTCCTTGCAGTTCGGTGGCCGCGTCGAGACGAATCGCTACAATCCCGCAGCAACTGATGCAAGGGGATCTCTGCCGAATCGAAGTTTCACTGGTATCTCTGCCGCATTTGGCGTTCGCGTACCTACCTGGAGCGGAGGGGCCCTAGTTGCCAATTACTCGCATTCCTATCGCGCTCCATCACTCGAGGAGCTCTACAACCTGGGCCCACATCCGGGCAATCTAGCTTTCGAGATTGGTGACCCTAATCTGAAACGGGAGCTTGGTAACGGGCTGGACTTCGGAGTTCGTCATTCGTCAACACGATTACGCTTCGAAGCTAACGGATTCTACTATCGCATCAACGATTTTGTTTTCCTGGCGCCGACGGGAGAGGTGGACGAAGAATCGAACTTGGTAATCGCGGAGTATAGTCAGGAAAATGCGCGGTATGCGGGGACGGAAGCCCAGGTTGATATTGGCTTACATCCCAACATCTGGCTCAACCTGGGGGCGGATTATGTGAATGCCGAACTGGTTTCGACCGGCACCCCGCTACCCCGTATTCCACCGCTCCGTGGCAAAGTCGGGCTGGAACTACGATACAAAGGCATACTGCTGAACCCCGAAGTGACGATGGCCCAGGACCAGACCCGGCTTTTTCCGAACGAAACAAGGACTGCCGGCTATACCACTTTTGGTTTCTCCGGCTCCTACTTGATTGCGCGACAACACACTGCGCACATCATCTCCTTCAATGCCTTCAACCTCGGTGACCGGCTTTACCGCAACCACCTGTCCTTCATCAAGGAATTCGCCCCCGAAATGGGGCGAGGGTTGCGGATTACCTATACGCTTAAATTTTTCTAGCGCGTTTGTGAGTCCGCGAAACCACTCAATGCGGCACAAACACTAGCGAAGCATAAAGCCTGCCAGCATTGAGAGCGCTTTCTTAGGCAGCTCGATTATGAGAGGAGCAGCTCAACGACTGGCGATTGGTATTGTCTTAGCCTTGCCAACGAATCTCAAATATGAGGAACCCAGGTTCGTTTGCGTTCGTAATTCCTGCAAGTGGTAGGGAAAGACCTAATCAAAATCACTGTAGCCAATGCGCTCGTCGCTTTCGTTGACAGAGGGCTCAGGGGCCCGTAAAATACGGTTTCCATCGCCCTTCGGATCGCTCTAGTTCACATCGAGGAATCCAACGTGAGTGTAGTCAAGATCATCGTTATCACCGTTCTGATAATCCTGAGCATTCTGCTTTTTGGGCGCCACTTCATATAGCTCTGGCTGGCTGGATGCTCGTGCCCGCCGAAACTCGCAATAAAAATCTGCCAACTCAAGATTCAGTTTGTTTACCGCTATCGATACGCAGTTCGCTCGTTTTCTTCTCCTGTACCCTTCTTGCAATCGCCGCATTGCTGCCGGTGGAGTCACGAGCTCAGGACACTTCTGAGACCGACGACGTTATAAGTGTAAGCACTGATCTGCTGCTCTTCCCGATTCGCATCAGAGATAAACGTGGACAGGCGGTGATAGGGCTGGAGCAAAGCGACCTGGCCGTTAAGGACAAGGACCAGGTTACGGCCGGTCTATATTTTGCTCCCGGCACCGACCGGGTAGCAATGGTTTTCGCTCTCGACCAGTCGGGCAGCTTGCGCGAAATCATCTCGCAGCAACATGATGCGGCGCTCGCTTTGTTCGGCCGATTTAGCGACAGGTCGAGCATCGCTGTTCTGCGTTTCGCAGAAACGCCTTCGGTCGTGGCCCCTTTTGGCCGCGACTCTGCAGCAGCACGTGCGGCTTTCAGCTTAGCAGCCGGTACTAACCGACGCACCGCGATCTTCGACGCAGCAGCGAAGGCACTCCAGATGTTTGACGACCTTCCGCGCGTGCGAACCGAGCGTCATATCGTAGTCCTGATTAGCGACGGCCTCGACAACGCGAGTCGAACCAAATCCAGTGCGGTGATCGATGCGGCGATCAGTAAAAGGGTGTCCTTCTACGTAATTCACTTGCCGCTTTTTGAGCCGCGCGCGGGAAGACTTACAGTGCGTTCACCCTCCAAAGGGTTTCGCGAATTGGCCCAGCAAACGGGAGGCAAGTATTTTTTGGTCGGCGATGCAGACGACGCGCTTAAGTTGAACCGAACCAACGATCTCTCGCCAGTCTTTCAGGCGATTGAAGAGGATCTAAGAAGTCAGTATCTGCTCGGGTTCTACATTAGTGAGACTGCGCGGGATGGACGCCGGCATCGCTTCTCGCTTAGTTTGGTACCTACCGGGGTGGAGTACTCAGTAGGACGATTTGGTTATTCACGCTCGCACGATTTTTTCGTGAATCTACCAAGCAACCCTAAAAAGATTCCACGCTAGCATTTCGGACAGAACTTTCAGAGAAGAAGAAATCTTCATTTTTCACTTCTTCTTACTTTTCGAAAACAGTATGACTGAAGACAACGATTTAGGGTTGCGGGCCATACGTCGGGTTTTGATCAGCGTCTCGGACAAAACTGGTATCGTCGAATTTGCACGGGCGCTAAGGCGGTTCGATGTTGAAATCATAAGTACTGGGGGTACAGCAAGTGTTTTGCGCGAGGCTGGTATCGAGGTTCGCGACGTCTCGGACGTGACCGGCTTTCCAGAGATGATGGATGGTCGAGTCAAAACCCTGCATCCACGAATTCACGGCGCTTTGCTTGCTCTACGGAATAACCCTGAGCACCAGTCAGCAATGGAGGAACAGGGCATCGAGCCGATCGACATGGTCATTGTGAATCTCTATCCCTTTGAACAAACAATCAGGCGCCAAAACGTGACTCTATCAGAAGCGATTGAGCAGCTTGATATCGGTGGTCCAGCGATGATTCGCTCTGCGGCAAAAAACTGGCAGGACGTCGCGGTAGTCGTTGTGCCAGAGGACTACTCTCGAGTGATCGAGGAACTGAAGAGGAACAACGGCTCGCTTTCACTTACCACTCGAAGTTTGCTCGCGCGTCAAGCCTTTGGACAAACATCACGATACGACATGGTTGTTTGTGCCTACCTGGCCGGGGCGTTCGACCAAAACGATCGTAAGACCGCGGGAATCAAAGCGATCATGGGTGGAGGAGGACACGCGTCCGACACCTTCTTTATGACGGATGCTGCCGGCATAAGGATGCGCAAAGTGCCTGAGTCAATCGAAGACCTTAAGAGGCTTCCTGACTCCGCAACCTTTACAATGAAGAAGTCTCTGGCTCTTCGTTACGGGGAGAATCCTCATCAGAGCGCGGCCCTTTATAATACCGGCGCTCAAGGCGGTGTCGCTCAGTCAGAACTAATCTCCGCCAAGCAGATGTCTTTCAATAACTACGTCGATGCCGACGCAGCCTGGCAACTAGTTTGTGATTTTGAGGAATTGGCTTGCGCAATCATCAAGCATACAAACCCTGCCGGTGTCGGACTGGGACTGACGGCGGAAGAAGCATACCGGAAAGCACGGGCTACCGATCCTGTTTCGGCCTTTGGCGGCATCGTCGCCTTTAATCAAACCGTAGACGAGGAAGCTGCCAGGGCGGTCACTGATATTTTCACGGAGGTGATAATCGCCCCTGAGTTCACGACCAATGCCATTGAGATTTTGCGGGCGAAGAAGAATCTGCGGGTCTTACGTGAGGGAGCAGCACGAACTTCGGACGGACTCGAGTACAAGCAGATTAGTGGTGGCATGCTGGTGCAGACTCGTGATTCTCACAAGATAACAAAAGAAGACCTCAAGGTTGTCAGTAAGGGACAGCCAACTGAAGAGGAGATTCGCGCCATGCTTTTCGCCTGGACGGTCTGCAAACACACCAAGTCCAATGCAATAGTTTATGCTCGCGACGGGCAGACAGTCGGGATCGGCGCAGGACAGATGTCTCGCGTTGATTCGGTAAAGATCGGAGCAATGCGCGCTCAACTTCCTTTGCAGGGTTCAGTGCTCGCATCGGATGCGTTCTTTCCCTTCCGTGATGGAATTGACGAAGCTGCTCGACATGGAATCTCGGCTGTAATACAACCCGGTGGGTCCGTGAAAGATGAGGAAGTGATCGCGGCAGCCAACGAGCACGGCCTGACAATGGTGTTCACCGGAATTCGTCATTTTAAGCATTGAGTAGCAAAATAAAAGGAGAGGGCCATGCGAGTAAAAACCATTACAAAGAGCGGATTAATCGCCTGCATTCTACTTTCACTGAGCATCAATCTTGTCGCTCAGGGAGGCGGCAGCCTTAAGGCTCCGGCTGGCAAAACCCAACGAGTCCGGTTCGCGCGCGGTCGTACGACCGCCATCCTGAAAGGAGCCGTCGTTCTTGGAACGCAAGACCGGTATATCCTTAACGCTCGTGCAGGACAGACAATGATTGTGCACGTCACCTCGCGTCAGAAAAATGCGGTGTTTACAATTCTCGATCCCAACGCCAGCGCTCTGGAGGGCACTGACGAGGGTCTGGATGCGATGGATTGGACCGGTGAACTGCCGGTCTCAGGAAATTACTCCATCTGGCTCTCTCCCACACGGGGCAACGCTACCTACACTTTGGAAGTGACGATTCGTTAGCGTTTGTACGTCTTGCTTCAGTAGCGGCGCTTGAACCATACTGCGAGCATTAACCGCACTTGTTGAGGGAACATGGCAGACTCAGATTCAGAACTCAGCGCGACAGATTTTGTGCGCTGCCGTTACTGCGGTCAGCGCAACCAGACGAAACCGGGAACCAGTGAGGCTCGCTGCGGGCGTTGCCGGCTTCTACTTTCCGATGAGCCGCACAAGAAGTTTGCCAACCTGAATAAGGAGCAATACATTCACCCGGCAGACAGACGCGCGCTCGCCGCCCTCAAAACCATTCCGGGGATTGATTCTGCACTAAAGAAGCTTCTGGTCGTCACGGGCGAATCGGCTATTCGGGTTATCTTCACAGCCAGTGCCGTCAAAGTGACACCCGAGCAATGTCCTGACCTTCATGCCAAACTGACGGTTGCCTGCAAGACCCTTGGCGTAGAAACTCCAGACCTTTTTGTGCAACAGAATCCTGTGGCCAACGCGTTTACGGGCGGGGTTGAGCGCCCTGTGATTGTGCTCTACTCGCAGCTCATCGAGCGCTTAACCGACGAGGAGGTTCTGGCGGTAGTCGCCCACGAGGTCGGTCACATCCACGCTGAACATGTCCTCTACCTCACCGCTGCGCGCTTAATCGAATATCTGGCCAAGACCGCTGTCCTGGCATCGCCCTTGACGGCGATCGTCAAAGAGCTCCTGACCCTAACCATGCGGACGGCATTGCTTGCCTGGGCGCGACGTGCAGAGCTTTCATGTGATCGGGCGGCCCTACTCGTCACCCAGGACGCAAATGTGATCGGTCGAACAATGATGAAACTTGCTGGCGGCACATACGCCTCAAAGGTCGACTACGACTTGTTCCTGGCTCAAGCGCGCGACTTCGAAAAGAATTACGACGCCAAAGCTCTGGACCGCTTTTGGGCCGACGTGATCACCGCGGGTCTCAGCCATCCGTTTCCGGTCTGGCGCGTTTCTGAAATTTTGAAATGGGTGGAAAGCGGAGAATACAAACAACTCCTGACTGGTAAGCCGGCCAGTGAGGCGGCGTAATCCGTCTAATATCCAGGATCATTTCTGGATCTTGTTTCGTGGCGATTTCGTGTTGTTTCGTGGATCGCTGCTTGCCCCGAGATAAGAACGATCCACGAACTAACACGAAACAAGAATATGGGGCGTCGGCCGTTAGACCTTAGTCCTATGTTACAAAATAAATACGGAATCATCTTCGGAGTGGCGAACAAACGATCGATTGCCTGGGCGACTGCGCTTTCGTTACATGGAGCCGGCGCACGACTCGCGTTTGCATACCAAGGCGAGCGTCTCAAAGAGAATGTTGAGGGCCTGACGCGTGACATCATGCCTGACTCGCTTATTCTCCCGTGCGACGTGACGAAACAGGTTGAGGTGGATGAGACCTTTCGACGAGTCGGCGAAAAGTTTGGGCGGCTCGATTTTTTAATTCATAGCATCGCCTACGCGCCGAAAGAAGCACTGGAAGGTGAGTATCTTGATACGAGCCGGGACGCCTTCGTAACCGCGCTTGAAATTAGCGCGTATTCACTGGCTCAGCTGGCCCGTGCTTCTGTGCCTTTGATGACCGAAGGTGGCAGCATCGTCTCAATGACCTACTACGGCGCAGAAAAAGTCGTGGCCGGTTACAACGTTATGGGAATCGCGAAGGCAGCCCTGGAAGCAAGCACCCGCTACCTCGCTCTCGATCTCGGGCCGCGAAACATTCGCATCAATACGATCAGTGCTGGTCCCATTCAGACTCTTTCAGCTCGCGGCGTCGCGGATTTCACAACCATGTTGAAGCATCACGCGGAACGGGCGCCGCTACGCCGCAACGTGGAAGCACGCGAGGTTGGCGACACAGCTCTTTTCTTATGCAGTCCGCTCTCGTCCGGAATCACCGGCGAGGTGATCCATGTGGACTGCGGTTACAACATCATGGGAATGTAAGTGGCACAGACTTTAGTCTGTGAGTGTTTTGCAAAGCAGTCTGTAACAATGCAAGTGAACGCTGCGCAGAGTGAAACACAGACTATAAAGTCTATGCTACTTAGGAGGAGAGATGGAAAAGCCGACGGAAGCAGAACAGCGGCAGCCGCACCAGACCCAGGACGAACAACTTCTCGAGAGTCCACGCAGTGATGAATTCACTCACACCGACACCTGGCGAGTTTTTCGCATCATGGGTGAGTTCGTTGAAGGATTTGATGAACTTGCCAGTCTCACTCGCGGCATCTCTATCTTCGGTTCCGCACGTACCAAGCCCGATGATCCCTACTACAAAGCCGCGGAAGAAACCGCGGCCCTGCTGGCGCGAGAAGGCTTCGCAGTAATCACCGGGGGCGGTCCGGGAATGATGGAGGCCGCTAACAAAGGCGCTTTTGAAGCCGGCGGGCTCTCCATCGGTTGTAACATTGAGCTTCCCTTCGAACAGGGTGCCAACCCGTATCTGACGCGTTCGCTGACCTTCCGCTACTTCTTTGTCCGCAAGATGATGTTTGTAAAATACAGTCTCGGCTTCATTATCTTCCCCGGCGGATTCGGGACGCTTGATGAACTCTTTGAAGCGCTCACTCTGATTCAAACTCGCAAGATCCGTAACTTTCCGGTGGTATTGTTCGGTTCGGAATACTGGAGTGGCTTGATCAGTTGGATCCGAGACTGCGCCATGAAGGAAGGCAAGGTTTCCGAACAGGATCTAAAGCTGCTACATGTGACAGACTCACCGGCTGAAGTCGTTGAGATTGTAATTAATAGCCAAAGCTCACTGCGCGGTCTGGACAAGAGTCTGGCAGACGACTACCGGGAACTGGAAACGAGATAGCATTGTGGGGGCGTCCCTCCGTGGGCACCCCATCTATCCGCAGATTACGCAGAAACATTTAGGCAGTAAAGACGGCCAAGTCAAAACCCCTTTGTGGCCAGTGTTTCTTCCAGGCTGTGTATCTGCGTAATCTGCGGATAGATGGGGTGCCCCACGGAGGGACGCCCCTACAATGTTAGCTACCTTGCGAATCAAGACTGGCTGAGAGCCACTGAAGGTAAGGGGCAGATCCGGCGGTTATGGGTAAGGCCACAATCTCGGGAATCTCGTAACTGTGAAGCGCTCTTACCTCACGCTCAACATCTTCGAATTTCGAACGCGCCGTCTTGGCAATGAGTAAAAGCTCGTTTTGGCGTGTGATCGTTCCCTTCCAGAGAAATACGGAACTCATGCTCGGCAAGATTTGAACGCACGCAGCTAAGCGAGCGCCAACCAGCATTTCGGCGAGGCTGTTCGCTTCTGCGGCATTCGCAGCAGTCATCAGTACCACAATTGCTTCCGGGGATTCTGTGCTCACAACGACTGATTAGCCCCTTCCCATTGCCGCTTCAACGCGTGTCACCTTCCTCCCTCTCCTCATCTTCGTCGTCCGTGGCGCCGGTTAACGGCGTCGTATCACTGCCGAAGAAGGCGCTATAAAGTTCCTGCGCGCGATCGAAGTCGCGCTCATCAACCAGCACGATGCTGCCTTCCGCGGTGGATGACAGAAGTGGTGAAAGCGCATCAGCACCGCCGGATTTCACCATCGAGCGAATTCCATTCTGCGTAAGAATGTCGTTCACCATTTCGGCCTCAACAGGTGAGCCGAGTTTGTGCAGCG
Source organism: Pyrinomonadaceae bacterium (assembly GCA_046261995.1). Lineage (GTDB taxonomy): Bacteria > Acidobacteriota > Blastocatellia > Pyrinomonadales > Pyrinomonadaceae > PSRF01. Next base: position 2,152 of record JBHENP010000085.1, on the reverse strand, counting down.
GCAAGAAGCGCGCGTCGCTATCATCCCGACTCGTGGTCGGGTCGAGCCGTTCAACAAGTTCTGTATTGTCATCGGGACAGCGCGTTATACCCGGCTGGTACTCAGATTCGCAAACAGGACAAAACATACGACCTCCGTGATCGGTTGGCAGGCTTTCCACGACATAGCGATTGATTGATAGAAGCGGATACAAGATAAGGCGTAATCGCGTAGTTGTCACTAGGGATAGAGGCTGTGCGGCTGTCAATACTAGTCAACGCATCACTTACTACTCATTACTGCTTTTCCGAATGGGATCTCCTCGAAGTGGGTCATTTCTTTGAAAGCGTGAAACCGGTCGTTAATTTCCTGGTGCGTCAGACGTCGCACTCGTTCGGTGCCAAACTCTTCAACGTTAAATGAAGCCATCACGGAACCGAAGATCATCGCGCGCCGCATCGCTGCTTCGTCCAGTTTTTCCTGGCTGGCGAGGTAGCCCATGAAACCGCCCGCGAAGGTATCGCCTGCGCCAGTGGGATCGAACACCGATTCGAGTGGATAGGCTGGAATCGCGAAGTAGCTCTGGGCCGTGAACAATGCCGCTCCATACTCGCCGCGTTTCACGATCAGCGCCCTGGGCCCCCATGACAGAATTGTCCTGGCCGCCTTAATCAGATTGGGAATCCCGGTTAGTTGCCTTGCTTCAGCATCATTAATAATTACGACATCAACACCCTTGATTGTCCGCAGCAGTGAGTCCCTGGCGATCTCGATCCAAAGATTCATCGTATCGAGTGCTACCAGCTCCGCATTCGGAATCTGCTCCCGCACTTCACGCTGGAGATCCGGCTGAATGTTTCCGAGGAAAACAAGCCGAGCTTTCTTCGAGTCCTCCGAGAGCTTTGGTTTGAACTCGGCAAAGACGTTCAGTTGGGTATCTAGCGTGTGAGCCACGTTTAAATCGTAATCGTAGCGACCCTGCCAACGAAAAGTTTTTCCGTCAGGGATGCGTTCGAGATCGCTCGTGTCGATACCGTGCTTATCAAACACTTCCTGTTCCGCTTCGCTAAAATCACCACCAACCACCCCGACAATGCGAACCGGTGTGTAATAGCTGGCTGAGATCGAGAAATGAGATGCCGAACCGCCAAGCATCTTCTCGCATTTGCCGAACGGAGTTTCTACGGCATCAAAGGCTACCGAGCCAACAACAAGGAGAGACATAATTTTCGATTTTTGATCTTGGATTTTTTGATTTTAGATCTTTGGCCTTTGGTCTTCTTTGGTTTTTGGTCTTTGGTTTTAGTTTCGGTTCTTAGAATTTGAGATCTCAAATCTGAGATTTCAGATCCTGCCTTCTGCCTACTGCCTACTGCCTACTGCTTCCCGCCTACTGCTTTTTACTTTCCGTCTTTACGTTGGCGCTGCCCAGCTCAGCAAGATCCGCTTCGGCTTGTTTTCGAAAACTACTGTTCGGGTAATCGGTAATTAGCCGAGTCAGATACTCGCGTCCCAGCTCCCTGAATTCCTCAGCCGACAGCGTGCGCTTCGCAGTCCCATCGAAATTGACATAAAGCGAGGGACTCTGCTTGCCCTTATTCTCAGCCAGAAAAAGGCTGCTCTTGCCAGCCATAAACAGAGCTTCTTCGATTCGGGCAAAATTAGGGTTGCCGGCAATAATCTCTTCACAGCGTTTTAGCACCGCGACGTAGGCCTTCTTAAGTTTAAAATAGTTTCGTGCAACCTCGAGATTATGTAGGGAATCCTTCTCCAGATCCGGATCGCGAATCGTCGATGGATCCGGGCCGGTTCTCGCTTTCCCCTGCGCAAAGACTGCCGGAGCACAAAGCAGCATTAAAAACATTAGAAACGCTATTGGTAATAGAATTTTTCTCATAAATCTCCTCGCACTCAAGTTCCATGGCTACGACGACGTTCCCGCCGCTGCTCAAGAAGCAGCATACTTTCTGATGATTGCTTCCAGCTTCTTCGTTGTCGTCTGCGGCCAAAGTTCGGGAGCGGTAAAGATTGCATTCTTGAGGGCCGACCCACACTTGCAACCGCGCGGACGTCCGGTAAGCCGTTTTACCGCCTCTTTCATTATGATCTGGGCGTTCCGGACATTCTTGTTTAGATACTCCACCACGGTGTCGACGCTTACCGCATCATGGCC
>JBHENP010000084.1:0-16780 GCA_046261995.1 Pyrinomonadaceae bacterium | reverse complement strand
GAATATGACGAACTTAAGGCACTTCTTCCCGAACAACGCGAACTCACCATGGTGTTGCAGGGCCTACAGGATCGAGCCCGCAACAATGGACTCGTGCTCCGGAAATTCCTTCCGAAGGAAGATGTTCAGCAGGACAACTACAGCGGTAAGAAGATCGAGGTGAACGTCACGAGCTCCTTTGCTTCACTGCGCGCGTTCTTTGAGCAGCTTGCTCACTATCAGCGCATCGTTTCGATCACGAACTTCGCCCTTTTGCAGATGGAAAAGCCGTCGAGCAACCACACCGTGAATGCGACGTTTGATTTGACAGCTTATTACGTGTCGGCAGAGAAGCTGCAGCAAAAGCAGAATGCCCCTAAACCGAAGAAAGGTGCCAAGTAAACTTCTAGCTCCCATTCGAACTCGAGCGGCAAGGAAAGTAAATCATGATGCACTCTACCAAGATAATCAGGTACGGCCTCGCAGGTATTTTACTTGGGGTTTCAGTTGGCAGCGCGGGGCTGGTAACTACCACTCACGCTCAGGATACGACTGCCGATACCAAACCAGTGGCCGCTAAGCGTGTGCGGGAGGGCGGTCGGGACCCCTTCAGAAAGTATGAGCTGCGCCGTGCGGCGGCGAAGAAGCCGGTCACGAGTGTCTCGACGTCTTCGATTCAGGAGCGGATAGCTCAATACAAGGCTCAAAAAGTTGCCGCAATGAATGCTCGCATGGCCGCCCCCAAGCCGACTACGGCATTGCTGCTTAGCGAAATGGAAGTAATTGGAATTTCTCGCACGCCCCGAGGTTACGCCGCAATAGTAGAAGCGACACCAATCAAGTTGTCTTATGTCATCTATCCCGGCGAACGCTTTTATGATGGCCAGCTTGTGGCCATTGAAGACAACCGCCTGGTCTTTCGCCGGGAAACAGTTTTAAGCGATGGCCGTCGTGTGCGGTCAGTCGAAGTCAAGCAGTTGCGCCAACCAAACACATTGAATTTGATGTCGGCCGCGAAAACGGCTCCTGCTGACTCCCCGGTTGAAGTCGCTGAAAAGCCAGCGCAGCCAGCAGCCGTTGCCAAGCCCTAGAGTTCCTGGTTGATACTCAGTTGTACTGCAACTAAGTCCAACCATTTCCCGCCGCGCACCAGGCTATCTCAGCATGACTCGCCTCAATTTGCGCAGTTTGACAATTAACCCGGACCCTACCGTATGTGCGGCCCGCGCTTAGTTTGCGACAGCAGATGAGCGTAGTGCGTGGCGGTAACGTCCCGAAATTCCCTTAAGGAGGGAAAGATGTCCTATCATCCTCGAATAATTACGTCCATACCAAGGACTGCGCTCGTCCTGCTGGTTTCGTGCCTCTTAGGTACGAATGGTCTGGCTGCACCGAAAAACCCCTCCCCAGCCACTGGTTTAAAACAGACCGCCGCACTGGAAAACATTGGTTCCCAGGATCCGACGATGCTTCAGCAGTCACAAGCTCGGCCTTCGGCGACTCCTGTCGACGCGACAACCCAGTCGCAACAGGGTCGGCATTACGGCCAGCCGGGTTTTGTAGGAGAGCCGATCAATCTTAACGTCGTCAACGCAGACATTCGCGACATACTCACCTACATCACCGAGCAATACGGCGTTAATTTTGTGATCGACTCTTCAGTTGCCGCAGTGCCGGTGACCGTTAACGTGCAGGAGGTCCCCTGGAATATAGCGCTCGACGCCGTGCTCAAGGCGAATCGTTTGGGTGTGGAAGTCAGCGGCAACATCCTCCGCGTTGCCACGACTCAAGTACTCGCCACAGAGTCGTCAACTGAGAAAGTGCTCAGCAACTCACGCCTTGATGCGTCACCGTTAGTGACCGAATTCATCCGCCTTAACTATGCTTGTGGTTCGGACAAGATTTGTAAGGCACAGGGTGGCGGCTTTACAGGAGGCGTTACTTCTATTTCAAACGCGTTCGCACCTATTGCCGGAAGTGGCGATGGTCAGGGCAAGATATCCGCCGGCGGTGGCGGAATTCAGCCTATCATCCAGAAGCGTCTTTCGAGGCGCGGTAGCGTCGAAGTAGATGAAAACACTAATACTCTTATCATCACCGACGTTAAAGAGAATATTGATGCTATTCGTCGGCTTGTCACTCTGCTGGATCAGCCCGAGCCCCAGGTCGAGATTGAAACACGCATTGTGATTGCCAGCAGAAGCTTTAGCCGCGACCTCGGAGCCCAGCTTTCCGCCGGCGTCTTGGGCCTAAACCGTGGATCCATGGGTAACATCTCAACATTGCCTTCGAGTCCGCCGGTCTCCGGGCCAGTTCCTGGTGGTGTTTTCGGTGGATTGGTCGGCACAGGCCAGCCCCTGAATGCGCTTGGAGCGGCAGCAAATACGGTAATTGGTTTGACGACCGGAATCTTCGGTACGGCGCAGATTAGCGCTCTTATCACAGCCGCCGAGAACAAAGGTACGGCAAGAGTTGTCGCTACTCCACGGGTAACGACCTTGAACAATCGCAAGGCAGAAATTTCAAGCGGCTCACAAATCCCGGTGACTACAGGGCAAGGTGCTGCGAGTGGCGGCGTACTGCTTTTCACCACGACATTCGTCTCCGTACCGCTGCGTCTCGAGGTTACACCGCGAATCACGGATGCCGGAACGGTTATTCTGCATGTTCTGGCTGAGAACAACTCGGTCAATACGTCAATTGCGATCAACGGCACGCCGGGCATTGATACACAGAAAATGGAAACCTACGTACTCGTTCCCGATGGTGGTACGACTATCGTTGGTGGCGTTCTGGGCGAAAACGAATCTACGACAAAAGTTCGCACCCCGGGTATCGCCAACATCCCCATCATTGGAAATCTCTTCAAGCGTAAATCGGTTACAAAACAGTCTTCAGAGATTTTGTTCTTCATTACGCCACGCATCTACCGACCGGATTACAATGGTCGCCCAACGACATCCGTGGTCGGGACCGGAAATCGCTCTACCTCGATTCCGCAGCCCGTGCCGTTAGGCAATCCGCAGAGCAACACAACAACCCAACAGAATCAGCAGGAAGTGGTGCCAGCGCCGACCACACCCCTGCCCTAACAACCACGCCCCGGCACTCGTTCTAACGGAGGTTTCGATGTTCAAGCAAATGCTGGCGGATATTATTGAGCGCACCGAGGGCAGCCTCGGTGTCCTCATTATGGGTCTCGACGGTATCGCCGTTGAGAAGATCATTAGTGAGGCCGGCAACGAAGCCAATCTCGATGTCGCCGCCGCTGAGTTTACTTCGCTTGTACGCAGTGCCCAGCGCACTGGAAACGACATTGGCCTGGGAAAACTCAAGGAGCTGATGGTTTCGCTCGACAGCGCAATCGTCATAATGCGATTGCTAGGACGCGACTACTTCGTGGTTCTGGCACTTAGTCCAGAAGGCAATCTAGGCCGCGCTCGTTACGAACTCCGCAAGGCGGAACTTCAGCTAACCAAAGAATTCGCTTTGTAGTCTGACCGGGCCCCAACTGTCTGCACACTGTCGAGTTATTCTCACACTACCTGGGCCAGGCTTCTTAAGCCTGGCCTTTTTTTTTTTTGGTTCTCCGCAGCCCGGGCGAATTTGCTGGCATGACGGCGGCCGCAGCGCGCTCGCTTAGCTTAGTCAGGATACGAGTCTGAAAAACCCTTTCAGCGTTCGAAGAGAGCGACATGTGGAGTGCGCCGGCAGAGCGAAGCGGCAACGGCGCTTTGGATTCTCTTGGAGTTTAAAGGCTGCCTATCCAAAGCGGAGTCGCGTTCCGCTTGTCCCCGCGCTCCAAAATGAGTTTTCAGGCAGCCTGCTAGGGTAATTTAACGTACGGTATACCGCGCTGGATGATTCGTTGTCGTCGCGCCACGCGTTTCGGGTTAACTCTGGGATTGAAAATGGTCCGCGGGTTAGGGATTATCGCCGACAAAAATGCTGCTTCACCGGCACTTAGTCTGGTAGCCGACTTGCGAAAGTAGTGTTGCGCCGCAGCCTCTGCGCCATAGATACCGTCACCCCATTCAATCACGTTCAAGTAAATTTCCAGAATGCGTCGTTTTGTGAGCAGGCGCTCCAGGAAGAATGTAATGATGGCTTCCTGACCTTTGCGAATAAAAGTTTTATCAGTGGATAGATAAAGATTCTTGGCGAGCTGCTGCGTCACTGTTGACGCCCCACGTTTGAAGTCGGGAAGGTACGGAAGCCAATCTGACTCAGTGTCGCCTTCCGTCTGCGCTTCTTTTGCAGCGGCACGCTGGGCCTCATCCCAGGCCTTTTGAATTGCCTGATAGTCGAAGCCATTGTGGGTCACGAAGTTTGTGTCTTCACCCGCCAGGACCGCACGCTGAAGATTTGGTGAAATCCGATCCAAGGGAAACCAGACCTGCGCGCGCTGAGGTTCTTGCCCTAGAGCACGCGTTTCCTCCGCCCTGGCATCAATCAATGACGTGGTCGCCGGATTTTCGGAACGCAGTCGGGCCACACGAGCCAGCACAATCAACTGGTATCCAAGAAAGCCGATGACAACGCCCAGTCCGATCAATACGAACAGCCTGACGATCCGGCGGAACGTGCTCTTTGGCCTGGCCCGGGTTCTTCTCATCTAGGTTGTGTTCCCGCCGTTGTTTGACGAAGGGCCTCCCGGCTCTCGAAAATCCTTTTCGCGGTTCGAATGGTGTTGCAGTGGATCTCAACTGTGTCGCCGATATTCTCGCCATATCCGCCGGACATTACCGTGACCGCTGGAATCTCGCCTTGGTAACACTCGTCCAGTACCAGCTCATCTCGTCTTCTTAGGCCTTCGATTGAAACCGCTAGACGGCCCAGCTTGTCTCCGGTGAAAGGATCCGCGCCGGCCAGATAGAAGATAATGTCCGGGTTATGCTGGAGAACGAGAGGAAGATGATGGGCCAGCGTCTCGAGATAAGATTCGTCGTCGGTCCCGTCTGGCAATTCAATGTCCAGAGTGGATTCGACTTTGAACAAGGGATAGTTCTTCGCGCCATGCATTGAGAAGGTAAACACATCCGTGTCGTTTGCGAAGATCGTCGCTGTGCCGTTGCCCTGGTGCACGTCGCAGTCGATAACAGCGGGCCGGCTTATGAGACCATCACGTCTAAGTACTTGAATTGCGACTGCTATGTCGTTTAACACACAGAATCCCTCGCCGCGATCGGAAAAAGCGTGATGGGTTCCACCGGCTAAATTGGAACCAATGCCATTATCCAGCGCCGAATACGCAGCGCCGATTGTTCCACCTACAGCGAAGAATGATCGCTGAACGAGTGATTCCGACCACGGCAACCCGAGTCGTCTTAGCTCGTTGCTCTTTAAAGCGCCTGCGCACAAGCGTGAGATGTAGTCTTCCGTGTGCACCAGGCGCACGTCTTCCACCGCAGCCGGCTCGGGCTCGATGAGCTCTTCTGGTCCTAAAGTCCCTTCTGCCAAAAGCCTGTTTCGGACCAACTCGAATTTTCGAATAGGAAAGACGTGGCCGTCGCCAATGTCAGCGTAGTAACGAGGTGTATAAAAGACTCGCATTGGTGGCTGCTGGATAATACTCCGCCTTCAACATTTGAAAAAGCGGGAGTCGAAGCAAGCCCGAGCAAAGCAACTATTCGATCGTCGCTACGGCTTCGCCGCGGGATGTGAGGAAGCGGCTTGGCCCTTCCGTCAGGGTCTCCTTTAATGAGTTATGGGCTCCGCCCCTCGGGGGCATAGCCCCCCAAATCATTAATAGGAGTTACGGCGGGGCGCAGCCACCGCCTCACATCAGGGCGGCGAAGCCGCAACTATGATCGGATGATTACTGGGCACCCTTCAGTGCGCGATGTCACTAAGATTTGACACCTCCCGCGGCCCCAAGCTAATCTGTTGTCCCGTGGATCTTACGGGCGCAAATTTCCAACCAAACTCCAAAAAAAAGGCAGTTGTAATCATCCCCGCGCGTTTTGCGTCCACTCGTCTGCCCGGCAAAGCACTTCTGGAAATCGACGGCAAGCCGATGATTTGCTGGGTTACCGAGCACGCGTTGGAAGCCCGCAATGTCACCCGCGTCATCGTCGCCACTGATGACAAGCGCATTGTTGATGCTGTCCGATTCTTGGGATGTGAAGCGGTGATGACTCGTGGCGATCACGCAAGCGGAACAGATCGCCTGGCGGAGGTGGCAGAGACCCTGGACGACACGGAGCTTATTGTGAATCTTCAGGGTGACGAGCCGCTCGTATCACCACACACCATCGAACGCGCGATTGAAGGTAGCGACGAAAGCGTAGGGATCGTTACGACGTGGGAAGCGATCGAGACTCCGGCGGACGTTCTAAATCCAGATGTGGTGAAGATTGTTGTGGATAGTTCGGGGCGGGCTATTTACTTTTCGCGATTGCCTGTGCCCTATCCTCGCGAGGCCGTGCGAAAACATGTGACACTGGAGACCGCACTTCGAAACGAGCCCGGCCTGCTTGGCCAATTCCGCAAACACACGGGTCTATATGTCTACCGTAAGGAAGTGCTGTTGGAGTTCACCAGGTGGCCACAATCGGACCTGGAAAAGATAGAATCGCTGGAGCAGTTGCGCGCACTCGAGCGTGGTGTGAAGATCAAGGCGATTGAAGCGGCTACTCCCTCAATAGGAGTCGATACCAGGGAAGACCTCGAGCGTGTCAGAGCGTCGGTCCAAAAGGAACATTTGGATTCTGCTGTGGAGCGTTTCAAGTCTCGGCTGCAAGAATAACTAAACAATGGGCGATTTGATTGGATTAGGATTAATTGCTTTTCTCATTATCTGCGGTTTGTGGGGACTGTTGCACCTAAGCAGGCCGTATGACGTTACGACTGAGGAGTTTGAGAAGCGCGCACACGAGGCCCCGGGCATGCTTAGCGCCGGTATCTCAGGGCTGCAGAAAATGCTGGACCCTGCCGCGGGCAAAGCCATGGAAGTTCAGGAAGACTTCAAACAAGGTTATTACAACGGCGGACAGGAGTCAGGTGATGGACCTGAGGCTGGGGATCCAAAAGATGGACCTGAAACCGCACCTGAAACGACGGAGATCTAAGCAAGCGTCAGGCAGTTCAGGGTTCAAGCTTTAGCTTGCTACTTACCAAAACCACAACCTAAAGGTTGAACTCTGAACTGCGTGAGAGAACTCTGAACCGGAAGAATGCCAGGAGAAATGAATGCCTAAATATATTTTTGTAACCGGCGGAGTGGTTTCGAGTTTAGGGAAAGGGCTGGCGGCGTCGTCAATAGGCTGTCTGCTCGAGGCCCGCGGTTTAAAGGTAGCGCTGATTAAGCTTGATCCTTACATTAACGTCGACCCGGGAACCATGTCCCCTTTTCAACACGGCGAAGTATTTGTTACGGATGACGGGGCTGAAACAGATCTTGATCTGGGTCATTACGAGCGCTTCACCCATGCTCACTTATCACAGCTAAACAACTGGACCACTGGTCGAATCTATCTTTCCGTAATCGAAAAAGAGCGACGTGGCGACTATCTCGGCAAAACGATTCAGGTAATTCCCCACATCACAAACGAGATCAAGACTGCTGTGCGTTCGGTTGCTGAAAAAGACCAGCCGGATGCAGTCATCGTCGAGATTGGCGGCACTGTCGGTGATATTGAATCCTTGCCGTTCCTGGAAGCCATTCGCCAGATGGGCAACGAGGAGGGGGCAGGGAACACCCTCTTTGTTCATGTCACACTCGTTCCGTTCATCGCCGCCGCGGGTGAGCTAAAGACCAAGCCGACCCAACACTCAGTTCGCGATCTGCGAGAGATTGGTATCGCGCCCGACGTGCTGTTGTGCAGATCGGAGAGACCGCTATCCCATGATTTAAGGTCGAAGATCGCGCTCTTCTGTAACGTGAAGGAATCCGCCGTCATCAGCGCAATGGACGTGGACACGATTTATGATGTTCCACTCGCATTTCATGAACAAGGGCTGGACGAATTGATAGTCACTCAGCTAGGTTTTGGCGCAAAAGCGTCTCAGTCTGACCTCGCCGAGTGGCGCGATCTGGTAGGTACGATTCGCAAACCTTCCGGCGGAGACGCCTCCATCGCTATCGTTGGCAAGTATGTTGAGCTCGAAGACTCTTACAAATCTCTCCGCGAGGCGCTGACCCACGGAGGGGTAGCCAATAAACTGCGTGTGAGCGTGAAATGGATTGAGTCGGAAGATCTCATGGACGATGATTATGAATCCAGATTGCGCGACTTCGATGCCATTCTGGTTCCCGGGGGTTTCGGCAAGCGTGGAATCGCGGGAATGATCCGAGCCATCTCATACGCCAGGAGGAGCCGCACACCTTATTTCGGAATTTGCCTGGGAATGCAGACAGCCTGTATTGAGTACGCCAGGAACGAGTGCGGTCTCAAGGATGCCGACTCGACCGAGTTTGATACCGACACGCCCTACCCGGTTATTTTCAAGCTACGGGATCTGATCGACGTCGAAGAATTGGGCGGGACCATGCGACTGGGCGCCTGGCCCTGCAATCTCGTGTCCGATTCACTGGTTCGTGACGTGTACGGCGGCGCTGCGGAAATTAGTGAACGACATCGTCATCGCTATGAGTTCAATCCCGAGTTTCGTGAAACTCTGGAACGCTGTGGTCTGGTTTTTAGTGGAGTTTCGCCTGATCAGAAATTCGTGGAAATAATTGAACTGCCACGCGAGGTCCATCCCTGGTTCCTTGGCTGTCAGTTTCACCCTGAGTACAAATCGAAGCCACTAGACGCGCATCCTCTTTTCGCCTCGTTTGTGCGGGCCGCGCATGAAAATCGCCTGCAGAATGAAACGGCAATGGATAAGAACGGCGAGTCTGACGTAATCATTCACGAACGCGTCAGCGTTACCAGCGCCGACTAAGGGGTAACCTTATCAAAGTCGAGATTGAAACCCCCCGGCTGCATCTGACACTGTTTACCCTCGAGGACCTCGATAATCTTTTCCTGATTCGTTCGGATCCCGAGGTCATGAGGTTTATCACCGGTCTGCCTTCCACGAGGGAGCAGGCTTTGGCGGCACTGACTAAGCATCTGGATCGTTGGCAAACGCATGGCTTCGGGCATTGGGCTGTCAGGTTTAAGCACGATCCCAGATTGCTGGGGTGGTGTGGCCTCGACTTCCTCGACACTTCTCCCGAGATTGAAGTTGGGTATGGACTCGCGAGCTCCCACTGGGGCCTGGGCATTTCGACTGAGGCTGCGAGAGCGAGTCTGGAATATGGGTTTGAGCATTTAGATCTCGAGCGGATTGTTGCGGTGGCATATCCTGAAAACACCGCTTCACGTCACGTGATGGAAAAGCTCGGAATGAAATACGTCAAGAACGGTTCTTACTACGGCAGCGATCTCGTTTACTACGACATAAGTCGCGCCGACTTTCCGCTAAGTGCATCTAACCGGATTTTGCGGGATAATTCCTGAGCCTCTCTCCAAGGCGCGAATCCAATATATGCTTCACTGCCCAATATGCGGACGGCAATACTCCACTGAGACGAAAGTTTGTCCGGAAGATAACTCGCGGCTGGAGGCGGACTCGACCGTGGCCGATGATATTCCCGTTGATCCGCTCATTGGTTCCACGCTAGACGACAAATATCGAATAGAGAAGCGACTGGGCATTGGTGGAATGGGCACGGTTTATCGCGCTCGTCATTTGCTCATCGACCGGCCGGTCGCTATCAAAGTGTTAAACCCGCGTTTCGTGGAAGACGAGGCGGCGCAACTGCGTTTTCGTCGCGAAGCTAGAGCCGCGGGACGTTTGCAACACGCAAATGCGGTAGGCGTAACGGATTTTGGGAGCACATCCGATGGTTACGTTTATCTCGTGATGGAGTTGCTCGAAGGCCGCACGCTGCGAGAGGTGCTCGCAAAAGAAGCCCCGCTTGATACGGCCCGCGCGGTGTCTCTGATGTTACAGACGGCTGACGCGGTGGCAGCCGCGCACCAGGCTGGAATCATCCACCGCGACCTGAAACCGGCGAACATTTTCATCGTGCAAAACTCAGAGGTGCCGGCCGTGGTTAAGGTGCTGGACTTTGGCATCGCGAAACTGGCCGCGGAATCTCTCGAAGACGACGATTCCAAGACACTGACTCTGGTAGGTGTGATGATCGGCACACCGCGATATATGTCCCCTGAACAATGTGACGGCGCTGAGTTAACGCCCGCTGCCGATGTTTACAGTCTGGGTGTGATCCTCTATGAGATGCTCAGCGGCGTCGTTCCTTTTTCCGGCTCCACTCCGCTGGCGATTGCCATGAAGCATGCTTCGCAAGCACCGCGAAGTCCCAGGGAATTTGTGGCTTCAATTCCTCCCGCACTTGAGGAGGTGGTGCTTCATGCACTGGCGAAGCGGCCACTGGATCGTCCCGCAAATGCTGCCGAGTTTCGGCTGGAGCTATTGGCTACCGCAGACAGGTTAGGTTTGGAGCACGCCGGAGCTGCGAGTGCTCCTGATATCCAGGCATTGCGGGACGTTGGTACGGAGTCTCCCTCCGGCCGCCTGATTATCGATATCTCGCGCTTGCGCGAGAACCGGGCGGCCACTTCAAGCGGGAATGAGTTAACTGTAATTAGCGCCGCATTGGCTGCCGATGTGCTTAACAGAGATGCGGCAGGAGGGCCCGCATTTTCGACGTCGGTCTCAACCGGCAATCGGTTTCCACGGGTCAGTATTGAATTGGGCCAGCAAATTGACGAAGCGAAAAGAAAGCCCTTGCTATTGCTCGCTGGATTGCTGGTGCTGGTATTGATCTCAGGGATAGGTTACTTGGCAATTCAATCGGCGAACCCGACGCCAGTAACTGGAGGCAACACTGCGGCGACTCCCTCTCCTTCTGCATCGCCGAAACCTACTCCTACTCCCAAGCCTAAGGAGGAGGCGGCGAAGCCGCCGGCAAACGCGAATGCGAACGCGAACGCTAACAAGAAAAAGGGATCAAAGATTGGCGGTGCCTTGAGGAAAGTCGGGCGCATACTCAAGAAACCATTTTAGTGGCGGTATCGTTATATCGAGCGACTCTTCGTTGCGCGGTCGCTTCTTAACTAACACAATCCTGTTCGTGCCATTTCGTGTGATTTCGTGGATCGTCCCCGGTGAGATAACCTAACACTCAGGCTGGCGGTGACGGCCGCAATGCTGGCTCCCTACTACGAATAAAGGTTGGCAACAGCGTGGAGATGAAACCGTTCCAAGTTGGTAGCGCTACGTTCGGTGCTGGCCAGTTGACGATCATTGCTGGTCCTTGTGTAATCGAAAGTCTGGACCATGCTCTGATGATGGCCAGGGAGTGCGCCAACCGGGCACGTCAGGCGGGCCTGGGATTTGTATACAAGTCATCGTTCGACAAGGCCAACCGTTCGTCGATAAAGAGCTTTCGCGGATTGGGTATGGAGGGCGGCCTGGATGTTCTTCGCCAGGTGAAGCAGGAGGTAGGCGTGCCGGTGCTGACCGACGTGCATGATGTCTCGCAGGTCCAAGCTGTAGCCGAAGTGGCGGACATCCTGCAGATTCCGGCATTCCTTTCCCGTCAGACTGATCTCGTTACAGAGGCGGCGCGGTCCGGTCGAGCTGTGAACGTGAAAAAGGGGCAATTCCTGTCGCCCAATGACGCGCGCAATATTGTAGAGAAAGCCCGTGCTGCCGGATGCGAAAAATTGTTGCTGACCGAGCGCGGTGTGAGTTTTGGTTATAACAATCTCGTGGTTGATATGCGATCGTTTGCAATCATGCGAGAGTTTGGCGCGCCTATTGTTTTTGATGTGACTCATTCGCTGCAGCTTCCCGGGGGGCTCGGTCATGCAACCGGTGGGCAATCTGAATACATCGAACCGCTTGCGCGCGCTGGAGTTGCTGCGGGAGTGGATGCAGTGTTCATGGAAGTGCACGAATGTCCCGAGCGCGCCCCGTCGGATGGGCCAAACGCGCTCCCGCTGGAACGCATGCAGTCCTTGCTAACGATGTTGCGCGACATTCACGAATTGGTGAGGTCGCAGCCTGCCAAGCAGGCGAACGCGTAAACGATCCACGAAACCACACGAAATAACACGAACTCTTATTTCGTCCCCCTTGCTGTGATTTGGTGGATCGTTTTTCAAACTTAGGAAACAACATACGTAAATATGAAAAAGTTTGGCGCAACCATTATTCTTATTCTAATCGCTTGCTCATTACACACCACCGCCCAGGAAGAGGCGCGTGCGATATGGCAGGTGACCCACTTCGATATCACGGCAACGCCACAACCGTCGGAACGCGCGTTGAGTGTGGTTGCAGTTCTGAGTGCCCGAAATGTCGGCAAAGGTGCGGGTTCGAGTTTTACCTTTCGCATAAATACTAAGGCCAGCATTAAGTCCGTGGCCGTAGGCGGCGGGTCCGCGAACTTTCGCACCGTCGCAGAGACACGCGGAAATCTTCAGCGCGTGACCGTCACCCTACCCGGCTCGGTCGCATCAGATGGGAACACGAGTCTGAGCATCTCCTATAGCCTTCCGGTTGAAAGCAACACAGGCCTGGCCGCGCTCTCTCCGGTGGGGTCGCAGTTTCTTCCCCAATCGTTCTGGTATCCCACGCCTAATACGCCATTCACAGTGCGGGGTGGCGACACCGCACCATTTCGACTGACGGTAAATGGAGCCAACGCGATTTCATCGGGGGTTGATAAGAGCAATTCAAGCTCAAGTGTTTATGAACAAGCGCTCAACGCGCAGCCCTTTTTTGTTCAGGGCGAATGGGACCGAATCGATGGGACGGGCGACGTCAAAGATATATCCGCTTTGGTGCCCAAAGGCGCTTCGGCAGAGGAACGCCGGCAAGCAGGACTTATCATGAGTCTGGCTGCGAGTGCCAGGGCCTTTTACTCGACGATGCTGGGTCCAGCACCCTCCGCGCCGATTCGCATCGTTTCGGTCAGACGAGGTTCTGGTTTCAATGAGGCCGGCACCGTGTTGATTGAAGGCGGTGCGTTGCGTCGGTCAAAGATTGATTCGGCTACTGCACTCCTCCTTTCTGAAGCCGTTGCCCGGATGTGGATTGGTGGTCAGACGGCAGTGCGCGGCGAAGGCAGCGGTGTTGTTCGTGACGGGCTGGTTCGATTCCTGGGAACCTTGTTTGTTGAGAAGCAGTTTGGCCGCGAAGCGGCTGCCGAAGAGCTGTTGCGCCAACGACTGGCTTTCAGCGCAGTTGCCAAAAGGGATGCGCCATTGTCACGGTCAACACCCCTCGATGATACTTACTTCAGTTCCGTGCCCAATAGAGGTGCGATGGTCTGGCGCCTTGCTGACCGCCGTATCGGTCGTGATGGTTTCATGACTACAGTTCGTGAGCAGTTACAGGCAGGCAAGGACAATTTCAATGGACTCAGCCTCGTCGCGCTGCGGGTTGCGTTAGCCCAAAGAGGAGGAGAGAAGTTAAAGACGTTGCTCGATCAGCAGATGGACCAGGTGGTCGACATGGATCTGATGATTGGCTTACCACAGCAACGAGGTGGTCAGTGGGTGGCCGCCTTGAGGAACCTGGGATCAACCGATGCCTTGGTGACCGCGACCGCCACAACGGATCGAGGAGAACAATCGACGGTCGAAGCCACTATCCCATCACGGAATTTCGCCGAAGCGATCTTCAAACCGACTTCAAAGCTCGTACGCGCTGAAATCGATCCTGAAAAATTGTATCCACAATTGGACTATGCCAACGACTCCGCTCCTCGCAGTCGCGACGTTGGCGAAGCGATATCCGAAGCGACGCGTTTCTTCGGCGGCCAGGATTTCACTAAAGCAGAATCAGTGGCCAGGGAAATACTTGCCATCCATCCCCGCCTGCAGGAGGCGCGCATCATTCTGGCGCGGACTCTGCTGGCCCAGGACAGGAACGACGAAGCTGAAAAGTTATTTCGCACAGCTCTCGAGGAAGCGCTACCAACTGCCGGCGCTCTCGCCTGGGCCAACATTGGACTTGGCGAGATAAGTTTAAAGAAAGGGCAGGCTGCTGAGGCCGCGAAACGGTTCAACGAGGCTGTGCGCGCTGATGCTGACTATGCTTCATCGCTGACGGCCCGGGCGGCAAGGATCAGGGCCGAGTCTGCCGTGGGCGCTCCGCCCGTCGACGAATCCGTTCGCGCTTTCGTCAAGCAACTGGACCAGGCAATTACCAGTGGCAAGACAGTGGACCTGGAGTCGCGCATTGTTCCTGGTGAGTTGGTGAGGTTCATTGGTGGCATCGTTGGCAGTCAGCCGGAGATCTGGCAGACGACTGTCTTGCGTACCGAACCGCTCGACTCCAACCTGATGGCGGTGGATGTCAGCATTAACGCGAAAGAGTTGGGCCAGCAACGATCCGGAACGGCAGTATTGATTCTTTCCCGAGTGGGGAGTGGCTGGAAACTAACAGGGATCGAGTTGTTCGAGGTGAGGTGATGAGTGAAACAGTTGTGCTCTTGCTCAACAATTCCCGATCAGTTTGTCCTAAAGGATGTTTGTGAGTCTCATACTGCCCTACTCCAGTTGACCACTAACAACTGACTACGGACCACTGACAACTGACCCATATGCAAGATCCCTCATCAATCGAACGACGCGCAGCACGCATCAAGCTTCTGCTGATGGACTGCGATGGTGTACTCACTGATGGCCGATTGTGGCTGCTCGAGGATGGTGACGAGCAGAAAAGTTTCAACGTTCGCGACGGGCTCGGTCTGGATCTGTGGCATCGTGCCGGCGTCAAGTCCGGAATTATTTCCGGACGCAATTCGATCGCACTTGAACGACGCGCCGACGGCCTGGGGATTGAATATGTCCGGCAAGGGTCCGAGAATAAGATAAAGGATTTCGAGGAGTTGCTGGGATTGGCTCAAGTGAACGAGAAAGAGGTGGCGTTTGTTGGCGACGACCTAAACGACATTCCACTTATGATGCGCGCGGAGCTCGCAGTTGCCGTTGCGGATGCGGCCGAGGAAACTCGTGCGGTCGCGCATTTGGTAACTCAGGCCGCCGGCGGCACGGGCGCCATTCGCGAAGTGGTTGAATTAATTCTCAAAGCGCAGGGCCGCTGGCATGAAGTTACCGAGAAATACCTGAAGGCAGTTGGCATTAGGCAGTGAGCGCAGTGGACAGTGATCCGTGATTGAGTCGACGGGCCCCGTGGTCAGATTGTCCATCTATCATTTGTCATTTCTCATTTGCCATTATTTGCCATTTAAAACGCCGCTCTCTTGAGTCAGGCTTCCTATGGCCGGATCATTTACCCTAACAAGCGAAACCCGCTTCTCAGGCAATGAAAAATGGAAAACGAAAAATGGAAAATAGGCAGACCTTGCGACTAAAAAGACAATGCTCTAAGGTATCGCAAATGGTATTCAAGGAGTCCTCCTTCCCGCAAGCGGGCGTAACTCAATGGTAGAGTGTCAGCTTCCCAAGCTGAAAGTTGCGAGTTCGATCCTCGTCGCCCGCTCCAAATTAATAGAAAGTTAGCTTAAATGCTTGCATTTGGAAGCTGAGTGACTGTTGACGACAAGGCGATTCTTTTTGCTTAATACTTGGTCGGGTTTATGTAGAGTTCTTTCAAGGACACTTGTAGAGCGGACTTAACTGCTGGAGGCCGGTGATGAAACTCTAAACTCTCACATCCCAAACGCGCCGCACAAGATCGGCAAAACGCGGCTCGGAGCGCAGGCTGTCGAAGATCGGATGGGATCTTCGCTATTTGCTGCCATTGACTGCTTGCACCTGTAGCGTTTCGAAAGTCAGATAGAATCAGGCTGGTGTTTGCTTATCTTTTAGCATCCTGCGGCTCCAAAACTTCAAGCTAATTAGTTTCGCGCAGGCTCCACCAACTGAATTTATAGCCTTCTCGTGCGATAATACGATTCTTAGAATCTCTCGCACCGAGCCTGTAGATGGTCCATCTGTTATCGCGCCCGTAGCTTCTCCGATTCAGTATGAGCAAGTTGGCAATACGGCCAGATCAGAGCGTTACTGAACTGCTACTGAAATGGGGCGGGGGCGACAAAGCTGCGCTTGATGAGTTAATTCCGCTCGTGTATGGCGAGCTCCGAAAACTGGCCGCCAGTTATCTCCGTCGCAAGCCCGGAGCCCACACGCTTCAGGCCACCGCTTTGGTTCACGAAGCCTACGTCCGACTAACCGACCAGAAGGGTGCCTCGATGCAACATCGCGCGCAGTTCTTTGGCCTGCCAGCGAAGGTGATGCGCGACATTCTGGTTGACCACGCGCGAAAGCGTCTGGCGACAAAACGCGGTGGTCAGCAACTGCGTGTATCCCTGAGCCAGGCTGAGCGCTTCGGCCTCAAACCTGAAGTAGACCTGCTGGCGCTTGACGACGCTTTGAAGGAGCTGGCCGCGACCAATCCCCAACACAGCCGGGTTATCGAACTTCGCTTTTTCGGTGGTTTGACCATCGAGGAGACGGCGGAGGTGATGAACTTGTCACACGCCACGACGGAACGTTACTGGAGTTTTGCACGCGCTTGGCTGCGACGCGAGCTTGGGGCTTAGGGATATGGAGACGCCCGAAAGTATGCAGCGTTTGGAGGAACTCTTTCACGAAGCCTTAGCGCTCGATCCGCAGGAGCGTGCTGATTTCATGGTGCGGGTTCGGGATTCCAATCCCGAACTGGTAGCCGCAGTGGAGTCTCTTATTGCCGCCCACGAAAGTCCTGACCCTCTTCTTGATTCGCCTGCCTATGAGGCCGCTGCCGAATTGATTGCTAACGCCCAGCCGGCGCTTGTGGTAGGGCAAGTCGTGGGGCACTATCAGGT
>JBHENP010000083.1:441-17294 GCA_046261995.1 Pyrinomonadaceae bacterium | reverse complement strand
GTGGAACTCCGTGCTACGGCAGATTGCGGGCACTCGCCACGACGACATCAGCCTTACCGCACGCACCGCCGCGGTGATGAACATGTCGCTGAGCGACGCCCACATCACCGTGTTCGAGAGCAAGTATTTCTACAGAACCAGGCGTCCCGTGACCGCGATCCCGCGCGGCGACGAAGATGGCAACTCTCGCACGGCCCCGGGTCCGTTCACTCCGTACATCGCCACGCCATGCTTCCCAGGCTACCCCTCGGCACATGGGGCGGGAGGCGGTGCGGCTCGCGAGGTTCTCGAGAGAGCCTACGGCCGCCGCGGTCATTCGATCACCATGTCGCATCCCAATGCGCCGGGCATCGTCATCCAGTACACCGATCTCAGGACCATCATCGACGATGTCTCCGACGCGCGCGTGTTTGGCGGGATTCACTTCCGCTATGATCAGGATGCCGGCGAGCGCCAGGGCAGAGACGTTGGTCGGTACAATAACCACAAACGTCTCCGACCTGTGCACGACGACGACTGACATTCGGATCCAGGATCACTTGAAATTACAGAACGGGAGCGCCAGCGACCGCTTTCAAGTTACGACACGTGTACCAATCAGTTGAGCGCCGAGGTTTGCAGCAGGTGGCCCGGCTTCTCGCGGCGCATGTGTTGATGGGCCAGCCGGTGCAATTCGTCATGGACGAGCGTCATGAGTTTGTCCAGCGCGGACTTATCGCCGGCGCCCCAATCCTTCAGCAGCTTAGTTACTTGATGTGACGG
The DNA here is from genome assembly GCA_046261995.1 of Pyrinomonadaceae bacterium. Lineage (GTDB taxonomy): Bacteria > Acidobacteriota > Blastocatellia > Pyrinomonadales > Pyrinomonadaceae > PSRF01. The sequence continues at coordinate 16,532 of JBHENP010000083.1, read as the reverse complement.
CCGCGTCATTTCGCTCCAGACGCTTTATTAAGAAATGGCAAGGCAGTCGCGGCAGGTAGTTGACTCCTTTTGAGGCGGCTTGCCGCTGTTAGAGCTTTCGGCTGCGATTTGCGCACTAGAAAGTAGGGCAGAGGATAACAGAACTCGCCTCGGGCAGGCTAGGCCGACGTGCGACGGACTCGGTCATGAGAGGAGGCTTATATGAAAAAGCGGAGCTATGTTGCTGGATACCTATTAGGTCTGGCATTGCCGCTGGTTAGTCTGGCTTCGGCAACTCTCGCCCAAAGCGCCGCACCCAGGGGAAACGGCAAGATCGCATTCGCCAGTAGCAGATACGATGGGCATGATCGGTCGGGCATCACCGTCATGAATTCTGACGGCAGCGGTCGGGCGCAACTGACCGCGACCCAAATTCTTTGTCCGCAGCCGAACCGTCCGGGTGGCTGTGGGCCTGACCAACTGGACTACAGCCCCGCTTGGTCGCCTGACGGCAAACAGATCGCATTTATCAGGAGTGTGCCGGCACCGAACTTCAGATATGACTATGATGTTTTTGTGATGAACGCCGACGGGAGCAATCAGCGGCGGCTCACCCTGCTTGGAATGCTTGGATACGATCGCCCCGCTTGGTCTCCCGACGGAACGAAGATCGCTTTCACTGGTCCTCCAGTCACCGGCTATACCTCAGGGATTCACGTCATCAACGTCGACGGAACAGGCCAGACTCCTCTAGGCCAGGGCGCATGCCCCGCGTGGGCGCCCGATGGGTCGAAGCTGGCGATCTGTGGCGGCGGCGGCCTCCAGCTCATGAACCCTGACGGCAGCGGACGCACACAAATCACCGCGCCCCAGAGCCCCGCCGCTGATCTTGTTGATTATGATTCGGCGCCGGCCTGGTCGCCGGATGGCACGAGAATTCTTTTCAACCGATCGGTCGGCTGCGATTTCGATGATGCGTGTCAAAGTATAACCATCTGGACGGTCAACGCCGACGGCAGCAATCCGGCGAAGCTCGCCGACATCGCAGCTTCCGGCCGCCTCGCCTGGTCTCCCGACGGAGCAAAGATCGTTTTCTCGGGTAACGGAGACCTCTTCACGATGGAGGCCTACGGCAGCAACGTCACCAACATTACCAACACACCCGACGAAGCCGAATGGATGCCCTCATGGCAGGCCGTCGCTGTAGCCCCGCCGCCGGCTTCTAACCCGATAGACGACCCGCAGTTCTTCGTCCGCCAGCACTACCTCGACTTCCTCTCGCGCGAGCCCGACCCCGCGGGGCTCGCCTTCTGGACGGGCGAGATCACGCAGTGCGGGGCCGACCTTCAGTGCGTCGAGGTCAAGCGGATCAACATCAGTGCGGCCTTCTTCCTCTCCATCGAGTTCCAGCAGACCGGCTACCTCGCCTACCGCGCCTACAAGGCCGCGTACGGTGACGCGACCTCGCCGAACGTCCCCGGCACGGTGCCCGTCGTCCGGCTAAACGAGTTCCTGCCCGACACGCAGCAGATCGGGCAGGGCGTGCGGGTCGGCATCGGCGACTGGGAGGGGCAGCTTGAGAGCAACAAGCGCGCGTACATGGCCGGGTTCGTCCAGCGGCAGCGCTTCCTCGACGCCTTTCCGCTCACGTTGACGCCGGCGCAGTTCGTAGACCGCCTGAACCAGAACGCGGGCGGCGTGCTCACCGAGGCGGAGCGCGACGTCCTCGTCGCACAGCTCTCGTCGAACCCGGACGTAACGGCCGGCCGCGCCGCCGCGCTGCGGCAGGTGGCCGAGAGCCCAGCGCTGCGGCAGGCCGAGTTCAACCGCGTCTTCGTCCTGATGCAGTACTACGGCTACCTCCGCCGGAACCCGGACGACCCGCAGGACGCCGATTTCTCGGGGTGGAAGTTCTGGACCGACAAGCTCAACCAGTTTGACGGCAGCTTCGCCCAGGCCGAGATGGTCAAAGCCTTCATCTCCTCTATCGAATACAGGCGACGCTTCGGCCAGCCGTGATGCGCGCCGCCCAGAGTCGGCGCTCACGGCGCCCCCAAACGCGGGGGCAACTAACTTTTTGAAGGGGGAGAAGGGTCGTCGGGCGCCCGCAACGACCCTCAGGTCCAATAAGTGCGGTCGAGCGATCGGTTGTCCAGCGCCGACTGATCGCCGGCGCCCCACTCCTTCAGCAGCTTGGTCACTTCGTGTGTCGCAGGCGTCATCGGGCTGTCCTGGAAAGAACCGGCTGAGGTGTCGCAGGGCAGCGCACCGGGAAGGCCGTCCGCCGTTTATCTCATCTTCGCCGCTTGCCGCCGTTAGAAGTTTCGGCAGCGTCCGGCGCATTTACTAAGTGGGGCGAATGACAACAAAACTCGCCGCGGGCAGGCTAGCCGACGTGTGAGGCGGACTCCGTAAAGAGCGGGAGGCTGAAAAGAAAAGAAAATGAACGCAAATCACAGATCAATCATCTTGGCAATCAGCTTATTGTTCGCGTTATCCACTTCAATTTCAGCCGCGCCGGGCGATCTTGACCCGACCTTCGGCAGCGGCGGAATAGTTATCACCAGCGGTAGTGATCCAAATCATTTAAATACTGTTTGGGCGATGGCGATTCAAGCGGATGGCAAGATTGTCGTCGTAGGTGACGGCACTCTCGGTTCATTTGCTTGGGACTTTGCGGTTGTCCGTTACAACCCGGACGGCTCGCTGGACAGTTCATTTGGCGGCACTGGCATTACCACTCAGCTTACCGCCGGTTATGAAGGTGCTTCGTCGGTAGCGATTCAAGCGGACGGTAAGATTGTTGTCGCCGGCAACCGCTATGTTGTCCGCTACAATCCAAACGGCTCGCTGGACACTTCTTTTAACGGCTCGGGCATAGTCATCACCCCGGGTGTCGGTGCTTTGGCGATGGCGATTCAAGCAGATGGTAAGATTGTCGTCGCCGGTAGTGGCGTAAGCGGCTCAACCTCCGACTTTGCCCTTGTCCGTTACAACGCAGACGGCTCGTTAGATACTACGCTTAACGGAACAGGCAAAGTTATCACTCCGGGTGGCAGTGCTAATTCGGTAGCAATTCAATCAGACGGCAAGATTATTGCCGCCGGTAGTAACTATGATGGCTCAAACTCTGCCTTTACCCTTGTCCGTTACAACGCGGATGGAACGCTGGACACTTCATTTAACGGCACGGGCAAAGTTATCACCTCGGTTAGTAATTCTGGTGGCGATGCTAGGGACTTAGCAATTCAAACAGACGGGAAGATTGTTGTTGCCGGTTACAGCCTCGCCGCACCTGGTAGCGAGAGAACCGCTGACTTTGCTGTTGTTCGCTACAATCCGGACGGCTCGCTCGATACTTCATTCGGCGGCACAGGTAAAATTCTTATTCCGGTTAGTGATTCTCATGACTCTGCTACTTCAGTAGCGATTCAACCGAACGGTAAGATTGTTGTCGCCGGTAGCAGTGGGAGTAACATAGGCTCTGATTTCGCCGTTATTCGCCTCAATCCGAACGGCTCGCTGGACACTTCATTTAACGGCACTGGCAAAGTTATCACCTCAGTTGGTGATTCTTATGATCATGCTAGTTCAGTAGCAATTCAAGCGGACGGCAAAATTGTTGTCGCCGGTGACACCGGGTCGGATGTGAATGCAGAGTTTGTAGTGGTTCGTTATCAAGGCGACGGCGCCACACCAACGCCAACTTGCCCCAATCCCATCGACTGCGCTCACTTCTTCGTCCGTCAGCACTACCTCGACTTCCTCAATCGTGAACCAGACGACGCTGGATTAGCGTTCTGGACCTTCTGGACTAACGAGATTACCTCGTGCGGCGGAGATGTTCAGTGCGTTGAGGGCAAACGCATCAACGTCAGCGCGGCCTTTTTCCTCTCCATCGAGTTCCAGCAGACAGGTTACCTCGTCTACCGGATGTACAAGGCCGCCTACGGCGACATGCCCGGCGCACCCGTGCCACTGACGCGGCAAGAATTCCTGCCTGACACTCAGCACATAGGGCAAGGCGTCGTAGTCGGCGCGTCCGGCTGGGAGCAAGCGCTGGAGAACAACAAGAACACCTTCGCCAGCGATTTCGTTGCTCGGACACGCTTCACCACTGCGTTTCCGCAGGGGATGACCTCGGAACAGTTTGTGGATGCGTTGAACGCGAACGCGGGCGGGGTGCTATCGCAGGACGAACGCGACCAACGGGTGAGCGAACTGGCCTCTCGCGCTAAGTCGCGGGCGCAGGTTTTGAGATCGGTGGCCGAGGACTCTGACCTCACGCGCAACGAGTTCAACAAAGCGTTTGTGCTGATGCAATACTTTGGTTACCTACGCCGCAATTCAAACGACCTTCCAGACCTAAACTTTGTCGGGTATGACTTCTGGCTGATTAAGCTGAATCAGTTCAACGGCCACTTCGTTGCAGCGGAGATGGTGAAGGCCTTCATTAGCTCAGCTGAGTACAAACAAAGGTTTGCTCTGGAATGACCCGCGGCTTGCCACGTTAGAGGTTTGGCTGTGATTCGCGCACTAGTAAGTGGAGCACAGGATAACGAGGCTATCGCACGGTCGATTTCCGTTAGTGCTTCAACTAATCAACGTACGCGTATTGTGCGCGCGAGAAATTCTTACACGCATTTTGGCCGACGCTAAGTTGTTGAAAGGAATGGTGGCCAGGGACGGGATCGAACCGCCGACGCCGGCCTTTTCAGGGCCGCGCTCTACCAACTGAGCTACCTGGCCAGTCGTTCAGGAAAGACCGCGAGTATAGGTAGTTCCTAAAAGAACTGTCAACTTTGGATCCGGACGCCGAAATTTGTCGGATTCATCACAAAAAAGTCGTTGACTGGTTTGTGAAGACGTGTATAATCCCACGCGTTGAGGGTGGGGCAAGCGCCCAAACGTGAGCCAGTCGCAAGACGATCCATCCAATTCAAAGTTGATAGTGCCCGCCAGTGCCAGCTCGGCCGCCGATCGCGCCCCCCGCAATCGCTACCTTCGAGCTGGCACAGCTTTTTCAGCCCCCCCTTTCCACCCAGCTCGAGAAATCTAGTAAAAAACACGCCGCTTTCTAGCTAAATTTTGTCGCGGAGGGTTGCTCTGCTCCTGAGCAATTCCGCTTCCCGGTTTGCTTCTTTTACGACACCAGGCTCGTCGATGGTCAACAGTTTCCCATCCAGCATTACCAACTGACCGTCAATGACGACCGTCTCCACGTCTGATGCCTGTGCGGAATAGGTAATCGCGGAGGCAAGATCGGTCGGACGAGGCGCTGAATGCAGTGAATCCACCCTCAACACAATCACGTCGGCACGTTTGCCAATCTCGAGGCTACCAATCTCGTTGCCCAAACCTAGCGCCCGGGCGCCGTCGATTGTAGCCATTCGCAACGCTAGTTTGGCCGGAAGCACCTCAGGACCGTGTAATACCTTCTGCAGTAACGCGGCAGTGCGCATCTCGGTAAACATGTCGAGACGATTGTTGCAGGCTGCCCCGTCGGCGCCGAGAGATACCGAAATACCCTGCTCGATCATTCTCTTCAAGGGCGCAATACCTGATCCAAGCTTGAGGTTGGACGAAGGACAGTGGACCACGTTTGTTTTTGTACGTTTAAGTGTGGCAATCTCGTCATCATCGATATGAATGCAGTGCGCAAGTGCAACGTGCCGGCCGGTTAAGCCCAGCGAATCGAGATACTTGATGTTACGAAGGCCGGTCGCTTGTTCTACCAGCTCACACTCATGCCGGTTCTCAGACGCGTGCGTGTGAACCATTACTCCTCGCTCCTGCGCCAGACGCGCAACCTTCGAAAGCAGCTCCGAAGTGCAGCTGACAGCGAAGCGAGGCGCAAAGCAAAAGCGAATTCGCCCTTCCGCCGTACCGTGCCACCTTTTAAGTAAGGCGAGCGATTCCTCAACCGAAGTCTCAGTATCTTCACGCAATGCGTCGGGTACTTCCTCGCCCTTGTCCATCATGCACTTGCCAACTGTGGCCCGGTAGCCCGTCTCCTCAACAACCTGAAACACTGCTTCAGTATGGTTAACTGTTTCCATTGTCAGGGCACAGGTGGTGCCGCCCTTTATCAATTCAGCGATCCCAAGACGGGCTGACGCACGTAAAGATGGAACCGAATGTGCAGCCTCCATGGGCCAGATGCGCTTTTTGAGCCAGTCAATCAGGCTGAGGTCGTCTGCGGCGCCACGAAACAGTGTCTGACAAAGATGGATATGCGTCTGAACAAAGCCGGGAAGGACCACGCAACCCCGGGCGTCAATCACAACGTTGGCTCCGCTACTGTCGGCCGCAATGCCTTGAATGTGTCCGTCGCTGATAAACAGATCGCCGCTGACGATAGAATCTTGATCATCCATCGTTACGACTGTGCCGCCCTTAATCAGTATCGATTCGTTCATAGAAGGACTGGCCGGGTACTACTCACCAGAGGAAAACTCGCAGGTTGGGAAAGGGCGGTTTACCCCCGCTCCGCAAATGTCCGATATGCTTCAGCTTGTCGTCAAGATTGGCGACATTCAAGCAGTGATATTACCAGCAGCGTCCGCACATTGAGAGTTCCCAATCTCGACGACAAGCTGAAGCATATCGGACATTCGCAGAGCGGGGGTAAACCGCCCTTCCCGACCTGCGAATTTCTGACTCTCGAGTGGTACTCGTCACCTGCCAATGCCCGGCGGATTATCGGTTTGAATCAATAGGCTGTAAAGCAGTAATAAGCGCTCGGCAAGCGGTATACGAATCTGTTACCACTAACCGAGCGCTAATTTGCTTAACACTGAAAACTACTTCTTATCCGCCGCTGCAGCCTTGGCGCTACTGTTCGCCGGTTCGACCTTCTCCTCGCGTACAGGCATGCCAAGCTTGACCTTAACTTCCCTTTCGATCTTTCTCAGCAGCTCCGGATTTTCTTTCAATGACTGTTTCGCGTTTTCCCGACCTTGTCCCAGACGGTCTCCCTTGTAAGAAAACCAGGCACCGCTCTTTTCAACTACTCGCTGGACAGCACCCAGATCGAGCACGTCGCCTTCTCGCGATATGCCCTCTCCGTACATGATGTCGAATTCGCACTCACGGAAAGGCGGTGCTACTTTGTTCTTGACGACCTTTACTTTCGTGCGGTTGCCAACCACGCGGTCGCCATCCTTTAGTGCGCCGATACGCCTGATATCCAGCCTCACAGATGAGTAGAACTTCAGCGCCCGGCCGCCGCTGGTAGTTTCGGGACTGCCAAACATCACTCCTATCTTCTCGCGAATCTGATTGATAAAGATGAAGCAAGTATTTGACTGCGAAACAATCGCCGTCAGTTTGCGCAGCGCCTGGGACATCAGCCGCGCTTGCAGTCCCGGCAGCGAATCCCCCATCTCCCCGTCGAGCTCGGCGCGAGGTACAAGAGCTGCGACGGAATCGATGACGATCACATCAACGCCATTTGAACGCACCAGGGCCTCGGCAATCTCCAGTGCTTGTTCGCCAGAATCGGGTTGGGAGATTAGAAGCTGATCCACATCGACGCCGACCTTGCCCGAGTAGTCAGCGTCCATTGCATGTTCCGCATCGATGTAGGCTGCTACGCCTCCGGCTTTCTGGGCCTCAGCCACAATGTGCAGAGCGAGAGTGGTTTTACCTGAGCTCTCCGGTCCAAAGATTTCAATAATGCGACCGCGGGGCACGCCACCGACGCCAATCGCAATATCCAGACTCAGGGAGGTGGTCGAAATCGCCGGTACATCGGATACTTCGCGTTCACCAAGCCGCATGATTGAGCCTTTGCCAAACTTCTTTTCAATATTTAAGAGCGCGGCTTCAACTGCCTTGCCGCGATCAACGCTTATTCGATCATCAGCCATGACATACATCTCTTTCTTCCGCTCCTTTTCTCATCAGTCATGTTAAACCCTCCCCGAATGAGCGGAGAGCATAGCACACCTGGCGCGAGAATGGAACAGTGTTTCACACTTGCAACAGCAAATTGTCCGGAGGGTTTGAGACCGGGGATACCCTGCGTGCTACGGCAGCCCTCTCTGCGCCAGTCTGTCGGTGAGGCGGCACGCAATTTCCAAATAGCGAATCAGTTCAAGCGACCCTGGTGTTGTCAATCAACTCTTGAACTGAACGACCCGTACGCTGCTCGACTTGTTCGAAAAGAGAAGGGATTCCGCCCGAAGCCTCGTCCCGCGAAAGGCGCTCAACACGCCACATTGGGAAAAACAAATCGCTGAGCCCCATAAACGGTTCGTCATGCGAGACCGCTCGGACCCATTCATCAAAAGAATTCAAATCGAGACCGCGCAAGAATACTCCAGCAGCACTAACCTCGTCGAGTATTCCCCAACATTTTTCCTTTGGCGTATGGAGAACAAGGACGACCGGGTCTCCGCCCTGCATACGCGTTCTATTTTTGACGCCATTGTTCATTGCTTGAGACCTAACCGGACGGGAGCAAACAAAACATTTAAGCCGCCGATTACGCGGATACACGCGGATCTGAAAAAGCCTATCAAATACTGCGAGTGAGTGGTTGTGCTTATATTGTTTTCGCTCTGATCCGCGTGTATCCGCGTAAATCCGCGGCCTAAATGGTTTGTAAGCTACCACTCAACTCGGACATGAACTGTTCTCACCCTCCTACGTATGAACAAGGCCACGGGCGAATTCGCCGACTCGTTGAACGGTTTCCGGCGCACCGGCGCACCTTTCAATCTCGGAGACAATAGCCGATCCCACCACTGCCGCATCCGCGTAAGCCCAGGTTTTGACCACTTGTTCCGTGGTCGAGATCCCGAAGCCAACCGCAATCGGCAGATCAGAGTATTGCCGTACTCGACTAACCAGATTTTCGGCTGCGGCACTGACATCCGCTTGCTCGCCGGTAACCCCCGCGCGTGAGACAGCATAGAGAAAGCCGCTGGCCTTGCGAGCAATCGCCTGCAAGCGTACATCGGTGGATGTTGGCGCGACGAGCAGAATCAGGTCAAGGTCTTTTGCCTTGAGCTCCCCGGCGAACTCTCCCGACTCCTCGAGGGTTAGGTCGGTGACCAGGACGCCGTCAATCCCCGATTCCTTTGCATCGCGAATGAGGTTCATCAACCCATATTGCATCAGAGGATTATAGTAGCTGAACAGAACGATGGGGACATTCGTACTCCGCCGGGCTCTTGCTGCCGTTCCAAACACCGAAGCCAATCCGTAGCCGTGCTGCAAAGCACGCTCCGAAGCCCGCTGGATAACTGGTCCATCAGCCATCGGATCGCTAAAAGGCACGCCGAGTTCAATTACTGTAGCACCTGAATTAGCCAGTTCGACGAGGAGTTCGCCGGTGGTTTCCAGATCGGGATCACCCGCCACTATGAAGGGAATGAAGCCCTTCTTCCCTTCCTGCTTGAGTTGAGCGAACACCTCCGCAATGCGACTCAAGACAGACACCGATTCAAGCTAAGTGGTGACAGAATAGAAATGGCCTTACCTACTTTAAGTATAAACGAGCTACACGTGAGGTTTATCAACCATTGACACATCCCTGGCGCGTCATTCAATTTCACGACAATAGCCGATCCTACGGTTGCCGTCGAGTATAACTAAATGGGCAAACATCAATCCCATGACGGATCTTGGACCCGCTAGAAAAGAACCTCTGGCCGCGGAAATCAGAAGAACCGAGAAGAAATCTTTGGCGTCGGTTACTGTATTACAGTTGTAGATTCACCAGTGAAGCTTTGTTGACTTAAGGCTTCCGTTGCCGTAAGGTTCACTCACCCTCCAATAGGCCTGATTGGGAACCAGCGCTCCGGCCTAACTCAGACTAACGCTGATTTCTCCCTGCATCCTGATCTTGACCTCAGGCAAGCGTGGCGCTTCATCCCCCAGGAGATATCTCTCGGTTCGTGTTTTTCCGTCCTAAGCAACAACTCTGGAAATAATCATGCAGCCCAATACATTTGCCTCTTACTACTGCTTCAACAGGCTATCATCACTGGTACTCTTGCTATCAGTCATATGTGCCCCCATCTCTGGCATCGCGCAATCGAAAGAGCAGGAGAAACGAGGTATTGGAGTTACCTCAGCTCCCAGGCAAACACCCGCGTCCGTGACACCCGCCACTCCGGGCGATAAACCGGAGTTGATTCTTCAAACCGGTCACACAAGATCCGCTAACGCAGTAGCCTTCAGTCCCGACAATCGTTGGCTGGCCTCGGGCGGTAAAGACAACGTCATTAAAATTTGGGACCTGCCGACTGGAAACGTATTACGAACGCTGTACGGTCACACGAGCAACGTTAACGCCCTCGCCGTCAGCCCTGATGGCAAATTGTTAGCCTCGGGGAGTGGGGATGTTAACGACAAGCGAGACTTATGGACCTTCACACAGGGGGGGGTTGTCGGCGGGGCAGTAGACAATACAGTAAGGATCTGGTACGTGCAGACCGGGCAACAGCTGCTGGTTCTACGCGGGCACGGACTGCCGGTCGGTGCCGTCGCTTTCAGCAATGACGGCCAGTCTCTAACTAGCGTAAGCGGGGATGCGGTCAAAGTTTGGGACGTCGGCGCGGGCACCGAGTTGCGCTCGCAAAAAACAATCTATGGGAAAAGCGGCATGGAAAAGCTCGACTCCGTAGACTCAATCGGCTGTCTTTTCGGTTGTGGTGACAAGCAACAGAAACAAGAGGCGCAACGGTTAAAGAATTTCAAACTGTCGGCGTCGAAAATAGCCGTTAGTTCTAACGGGCAACTCGCCGCCGTCGGACAACCGGACAAAGCAGTAAGAATCTATGACGCCCAAAACGGGCGCGAGGTGCGGGAGTTACCATTCAAGGCTATCCCCGAGGCAGAAAACTCGAGTCTCGCTTTCAACGCCGATGCGCGCCTCATTGCTTTCGCCAAGACAAGCGAGACTGTTAGCGTCCAGGAGGCGGTAACGGGGCGCGAGCTTTACAGTGTCAATACGGGATTCAGCAAATCGCCTCAGCGCATGCAATTCAGCGCCGACGGACGATTCTTAATTACGTCGACCGATCAAGGCACTGGCGCCGCGATGAAGTTGTGGGACGCTACGACCGGTCAACCGATACGCGATCTAAAAGCAGGTGGAGATGAGCTAAAGGGTGCGCGTGTGATTACCTCCAGTCGCGACGGCAGCCTGATTGCGACGGTCGCAGCGGGAGCCAAAGCGATCAGAATCATCGAGGCCGCGACGGGTCAAGAATTCCGCACTCTGCAAACCCGGACGACGGCCGCAGGTGCGCGAGCCGAGCAAGCCGCCTTCATCAAGACCATCGATCCCAAGATGATGGCTAGACTTCAGAAGCGCGATATCACGACACCGGAACAGATTATCGAAGCGGCCGAAGCCATCGGAGCTATTACCAGCGAAAAGCTTCAGGCCGGCGGTGCCGTAAGTTTTAGCCCCGACGGTCGCTTTCTGATTTCGAACCACGTAATTTTGAAAAACCTGGTAACTGAGGTGTGGGACGCAGCCGCAGGAATGCTTGTGCGTTCTAATTACGACGGAACGCTTCAAAATCGCGGCAAGCCTTTTTATAGTCCCGACGGTCGCTTCAGAGCAGCCCCTTTCTTCCCGATGAAGGACCACTACGACGTCTCCGCAGCCGACCTTCTAAATCTTTGGGGCGGTGAGTACGATAACGTCTACAAACAGAGAATAGACCTTTACGACGGAACATCCGACAAGCGTCTTCGCGAGTTGGACGGGGGCAAGGCGCCAGAAATGGGCATCGTTCCGGCGGCGGGCTTTAGCTTCGACGGCAAGCTCATCGCGATGACGGGTTTCGAGAAGAGAGAGCGTTCATTACTCATTTACGACACGGACAGTGGGCGCAAGGTCAACAGTTTTAAGATCAATGATGACGAACAGAGTGGAGCAGTGACTACTCTCTGCCTCAGCGGCGACGCGCGCCTGTTGGCCGCAGGATACGCGACTAAAATCGATATATTTGAAGTATCCTCGGGCAGAACAATACGCACCTTGCCGCATGCCGGACGGGTGACCTCCCTTACCTTCAGTCCTGACGGTCGTTTTCTCGTAGCCCTCGGTTCCAATAACGACAAATATCTCTGGGACGCTTCGTCGGGAGAAAAGCTCGCCATCCTCGTAAACCTCGGCGGCGCTCTGAACAGCAGCGGCAGCGATTGGTTAGTTGTTACTCCCGACGGCTTATTCGACGGTTCGCCCGCTGGATGGAAGCAGATGCTTTGGCAGTTTGGCGGCAACACATTTGATGTCACGCCTGCGGAAACTTTTTTCAACGAGTTCTACTATCCCGGACTTCTTGCCGAAGTGATGGCCGGGAAAAAGCCTCGTGCGCCGAAAAACATATCCCTTCTTGACCGCCGCCAACCTGAACTAAAGTTGACGACTCAGAACGGGCTAGCCGGCGCAGGAAGTACGTCAGAACGCAACTTGACGGTAAAGATTGAAGTAACTGAAAAGCCGGCCGACAAAGATCACGGAGCAGGGAGCGGTGCGCGCGATGTGCGGTTATTCCGTAATGGTTCGCTGGTAAAAGTTTGGCGCGGCGATGTGCTGAAGGGGCAAACTGCGATAACCCTGGAAGCGAACATAGCAATCGTCGCCGGAGAGAACCAATTGGCGGCCTACGCGTTCAATCGTGATAACGTCAAGAGCAAGGATGCTACGCTAAGCCTTACCGGCGCGGGTAGCCTCAAGCGGCCCGGGATCGCTTACGTTCTGGCCATCGGTGTCAACTCCTATTCCAATTCGCAATACAATCTTAAGTATGCCGTCGCGGACGCAGCAGCGTTTGGCGAAGAGGTCCGACGCGAACAACAGCAAATTGCGAACTACGAGCATATTGAAGTCGCATCGCTCCTGGACGAACAGGCCACGAAAGTTAATATTTTAAGGGCATTAAGCCGGCTCGCCGGAGTCCAGGATGCGTTGCCCGCCGATGCTCCTGCTTCACTAGAAAAGCTGAAGGCCACGCAGCCGGAAGATGCAGTCTTCATTTACTTCGCGGGGCACGGAACCGCTCACGGGCAACGGTTTTATCTATTGCCGCACGACCTGGGCTACGCGGGGGCGCGAACTCGGCTTGATGCTGCGGGTTTGCAAGTTATCCTGGAACATAGCATTTCGGATGAGGAGTTGGAGCGGGCTGTTGAGGGAATCGATGCGGACAAATTGCTGATGGTCATCGATGCTTGCAATTCCGGGCAGGCCCTCGAAGCCGAGGAGCAGCGGCGCGGACCGATGAACTCAAAGGGTCTGGCACAACTGGCTTACGAAAAGGGGATGTATATCCTGACCGCGGCGCAGAGTTACCAGGCAGCACAGGAGGCATCGCAACTGGGCCACGGCCTGTTGACCTATGCGCTTGTCGAGGAAGGATTGAAGCAGGCCGCGGCGGATAGTGACCCCAAAGACGGTGAAGTCAGGGTGCGTGAATGGTTTGACTACGCCAGCACGCGCGTACCCAACATGCAAATCGAGAAGATGAAGCAGGCGCGTAATCTGGGCATCAATCTTTCCTTCCTCGAAGGCGACAAAACCGCTTCAGACCTGGAGCGGCGCGTTACACAGACGCCTCGAGTCTTTTACCGACGCGAATCAGAAGCGAGACCATTAATCGTCGCCAAACGTTAAAAGAGATGCGTCACTGAATTGTTATAGTGGCTGCAAGTCTCTTTTTCTGACTCCTCAGCAAACTTGCAACTCAATGCGACTCCAGACTATTCCTAACGGTATCAACATCTTTATCGCCGCGTCCCGAGAGATTGATAATTATGATCTCCTCTGGCGACATTTCTCGCGCAACTATGATTGCATGAGCGACCGCATGCGCCGATTCGAGTGCCGGGATGATGCCTTCTAACTTCGAGAGCGTTTGAAAAGCTTCAAGAGCGGCGTCATCGGACGCGCAGACATATTCGATCCTGCCGGAGTCGTGCAGAAAAGCGTGTTCCGGTCCGATGGAGGGATAGTCGAGGCCCGCAGAAATAGAATGCGTAGGGGCGATCTGCCCGCCCTGGTCCTGCAAGACATAGCTAAGCGTGCCTTGCAAAACTCCTGGCCGTCCACCACCCAATCGATTGAAACGCGCGGCATGCTGTCCCAGTTCGTTGCCGCGGCCTCCTGCTTCGACGCCGATCATGCGAACTTTGTCATTGAGAAAAGGATGAAAGAGCCCGATCGAATTCGATCCACCGCCAATGCAAGCAATCAGTAAATCTGGCAACCTTTCGATCTGACTAAAAATCTGGGCACGAGCTTCGCGGCCTATCACGGATTGGAATTCACGAACCATGAGCGGATACGGGTGCGGGCCGAGTGCGCTGCCAAGCAAGTAGTAGGTGTCGGCAACGTTGGTAACCCAGTCGCGCAAGGCTTCGTTGATTGCATCTTTCAGAGTTCGCGACCCGGCATTCACCTCTCGTACTTCCGCACCTAGCAACTCCATGCGAAAGACATTCAAGGCCTGCCGCCGCATATCTTCCGCGCCCATGTAGACCACGCAATGCAGACCAAACAAGGCGCACACAGTGGCTGTGGCAACCCCGTGTTGACCGGCCCCGGTTTCGGCAATCACACGTCGTTTACCCATTCGTCGCGCCAGCAGAATCTGGCCGAGAGCGTTATTGATTTTGTGAGACCCGGTATGCGAAAGGTCCTCGCGTTTGAGATAGATCTGAGCGCCGCGGGCGTACTGAGTCAAACGCCTTGCATGGAACAGTGGCGTGGGGCGTCCTGAGTAGTCTGCCAGCAGCGCTCGGTACTCGCTCAGGAAATCATCATCCTCATGCGCGGACAGATAGGCGGCGGTCAGCTCTTCCAACGGGGCCACCAGCGTTTCCGGTACGAAACGACCCCCATAAACACCCCAATGGCCACGTTCATCAGGTTGTGAGTTTTCTATGCCCACTATTATTTTGCTCCGAGGTACTTCTCAAACCACTCAAGATTGGTTTGCTTAGCCTTCAGCACCATTTTAGGTTCATTCAGACCGTGGGGCATGCGCGGCAGCACGATCATCCTGCTGGGCACGTTTCGCACCTTGAGTGCGTTATAAAACTCATAGCCCTGGGAAATAGGCACGCGCTCGTCAGCTTCGCCGTGTTGAACGAGTGTGGGAGTAACGACCCCTTTCATGTGGAACATCGCCGAGTGGGCCCGATAGATTTCCAGGTTCTCCCAGGGCTGTTCCCCGAAGTAATCCGGGATGAAGCTGGGTATGTCAGCCGTCCCGATGAAACTCATCAAGTTTGTAACACCCGCCCCGACTGAGGCCGCCTTAAACCGTTTCGTTTGGGTAACAATCCAGGAAGTCATGAAACCTCCGTAGCTCCATCCCATCACGCCCAAACGATCGGGATCGGCAACGCCCATTCGTATCACTTCATCGACACCCGTCATCAGATCCTGGTAATCGCCTCCGCCCCAGTCTTTGATGTTTGCAAACCGAAACTTCTGCCCGTAACCGGATGACCCGCGCGGATTTACCCGGAGCATTGCATAGCCACGCGCAGAGAAAGCCTCAGTGGGATACACGCCACGGCTGCCCGCAAGAAACGATTGAGTAAATACTCCAGCCGGTCCGCCGTGGATTATTAGAAGCAGCGGTACGCGTTTGCCTGCTTCATAATTGACTGGATAGGTCAGGAGCCCTTCAATTTCCATCCCGTCAGCGCTTTTCCATTTGACCACATCGGTTTTACCCAGCGGCAACTTTGGCAAATCTGCGTTGGCACGGCTGACCTGCACCGGTGAAAAATTCGTGATCTGGCTGACATAAGCCTCAGGAGCTCTGTCATTGGTCTGTAAGGTAAACCCAATCATTGTCTGAGACCGATTGAGAGACGGACCGCTGATTACTTCGTTTCCCTTGTTGATCTCGGTAATCGCGTTCGAATTCACGTCCAGCGAATAGATCCGGGAGATGGTGCCCCTGGTCTCGCCAAAGTAAATCTTCTTACCATCGGCCGACCAATCGATGACATTAGGTTGCGCGTCCAAAGTTTCCGCCAGCAGTTTCACTGGGCCGCCAGCACCAGGGATGATCGCCATTCGTCGATAACCCGCCCAACGCGGAGGATCGTCTGAAACTACGAACATGAGC
>JBHENP010000083.1:0-431 GCA_046261995.1 Pyrinomonadaceae bacterium | reverse complement strand
TGGGCGCCCAGTCGAAGTCACCATCAACGTTGTAGTCACCGCTGAGTTTACGCGGCTCCCTTTTCCCATTGACATCTTTTTCGATGCTTACCACATGCAAACGATTCATCTTGATGTTCTCATCAACCCAACGTGAATCGTCTTTGCCTTTTGCACTCTTCTCCTCGTCGTCACTTGGGGGGTCGCGCATGAGAAATGCGATCTGCTTGCCATCAGGCGACCACGCAAAATTCCCTACTGATGTTTTGACGTCGGTCAACTGCTCGGCTTCACCACCGATCAAGCGGAGCACATACAGGTTGGCTTTCCCGCTCCGGCTCGATGTAAACGCGATCATTCTGCCGTCCGGAGACCACTGCGGATTATCGGAGGACTTTTCGGCGAAAGTTAATTGCAGAGGATCGCTGCCGTCGTTGTTGGCCACCCAGATC
>JBHENP010000082.1:16948-17470 GCA_046261995.1 Pyrinomonadaceae bacterium | reverse complement strand
GTTTTCTATGTTTGTTCAGATCCGTGTCGCGGCAATAATCCGAGTGAGGGAAAAGATAGATGTCAACGACATTCGCAATTGAACCCCAAGAGTTAGCCGTCCCTGGTGCGCTACTGGCGCCACAGCCGGAAGCTCGTCCGGTTATACAGTTGGATCACATTCATAAGACTTACACGATGGGCGACGTCAACGTTCACGCTCTGCGCGGGGTCTCGCTGACTATCCGTGAAGGCGAATTCGTGGCGATCATGGGTGCGTCTGGTTCCGGGAAATCAACAACCATGAACATCATCGGATGTCTCGATCGCCCCACGCGCGGTGTCTACATCCTTGACGGGCAGGACGTTTCCGAGATGTCTAAAGACCAGCGCGCAGATATTCGTTGCCAGAAAATCGGGTTTGTGTTTCAGGGGTTCAATCTGCTTTCGCGGACGTCAGCCCTGGAGAATGTGGAATTGCCGATGCTGTACGCCGGAGTGGAAACTGCGGAACGTCATCGGCGCGCGCTTGAAGCGTTGGCGG
>JBHENP010000082.1:0-16938 GCA_046261995.1 Pyrinomonadaceae bacterium | reverse complement strand
GTCGCGAACAGAATCATCCGAATCAGCTATCCGGGGGACAACAGCAGCGAGTGGCCGTTGCCCGCTCCCTCGTCAACAATCCGTCTCTGATTCTAGCGGATGAACCCACTGGAAATCTCGACTCGCGCACATCGGTGGAGGTAATGGAAATTTTCCAGCGACTCAACCGGGAACGAGCCATCACACTTGTGCTCGTGACGCACGAACTGGATATCGCGCAGTACGCGCAGCGGGTAGTTGTTTTCAAAGACGGCAAGATTAAGAAGGATTACCAGATTGAAGAACCGCGTGATGCCGCCGAAGAGTTGCGCAACTTGCCACCGGTGATTGATGACGAAGACGACGAGGAGTAAGTGCGGCTTTGACGCACTGAGGAGCGGCATAGCCGCAAGAGAATATGAACCTGCTAATGATCATTCGTGTCGCTTTTAGGGCTCTAGTGCGCAACAAGATGCGTGCAGCTCTGACCATGTTGGGCATCATCATAGGCGTTTCCGCCGTGATTGCGATGGTCAGCATTGGCCAGGGAGCGCAGGCCTCGGTGCAGGCACAGATCGAAAGTATTGGCACCAACCTGCTCTTTGTCAGCGCCGGAGCCCAAAACGTGGGCGGCGTTCGCAGCGGTACCGGCGACAGCGGCACAAACACTCTGACCGTGGAGGACCTGGAGGCAATCCGCCGCGAAGTGCCCAGCGTCGCGATGCTGACCCCCGCAGTAAACGCCAGATCGCAACTGGTTTCAGGCAATATGAACTGGAATACTCAGGTTCAGGGAGTGAGTGAGGAGTATCCAAGGGTGCGAAAGTGGACCGTCCAGAATGGAGAATTCTTTGGTGAAGGAGACGTGCGCACGGCCGCACGCGTGATCGTGATTGGGCAAACGATTGGCGACAGTCTTTTTCCCGGGATGGATCCCGTCGGGCAGACACTTCGAGTAGCTAACCTGCCATTCAGGGTCGTCGGCGTGATGGCGCGCAAAGGTCAGGACCAACAAGGGCGGGATCAGGATGACGTGGCTTTCTCTCCTTACACGACCGTGCAAAAGAAGATCCTCGGGAGTCCGCGTTTGCAGGTAGCGTATGTGTCGGCTATTTCGCAGGACGCCACCTATACGGCTCAACAGCAAATCACGGATCTTTTGCGCCAGCGCCATAATCTAACGGCAAATGAACCGAACGATTTCACCGTCCGCAACATGACGGATATTGCCGAAGCAGCCAATGAAACCAACAACACTATGACGATTCTCCTGGCCTGCATTGCGGGAGTCTCGCTGCTGGTGGGCGGGATTGGAATCATGAACATCATGCTCGTTTCCGTGACTGAGCGAACGCGCGAGATCGGCATTCGTATGGCCATCGGCGCCCGCTCATCTGCGGTGCGCAGCCAGTTTCTTATCGAGTCGATCGTGCTTAGTCTGACCGGGGGGTTCTTCGGGATAGTGTTGGGAATTATTCTCTCGCTGGCGATACCGCAACTCCTGGGCTGGCCTACGCTGATATCGACTCTGGCCATTGTTGGTTCGGTGATCTTCTCGGTGGCGGTGGGAGTGTTTTTTGGCTATTACCCTGCGCGCAAAGCCGCGGCACTGGATCCAATTGAGGCGTTGCGGTACGAGTAATTTGGGCTCATCCAGATCTCAGTTCTCAGATCTCAGATCTCAGATCTCAGATTTCATCTCAGATCCTGAACTATCGTAGAGTTCCTTCTCAAAACAGACACTCATGGGATTCTTCCGGTACGGGCCGTAGCAGGGTGCGCGATGATAGCCGGCCGATTGGTAAAGACTAATCGCCTCTGGTTGTTTCAGACCAGTTTCGAGTCGGACTGATCTGTAACCAAACTTCTTTGCGAAGGCCTCAAGACTCCGGAGGATCGCTCGTCCTATTCCACTTCCGCGCGCTTCGTGAACAACGAACATCCGTTTGATCTCCGCGACTCCCGGCTCGAACGGCCGAATGGCTCCACAACCTAACGGCTTGCCGTTGCGCCTTGCGACCAGAAAAGCAGCACCCGAAGCAGTCAACTCCTCCGGAATCAGAGGCGTACCTCTTAGCTCATCGGGATACTTCTCACTCAATTCAGTCAGCAACTGTGCCAGCAGATCCAGGCACTCCTGGTCATGTGGACTCTCCGCTGAAACCTTAAGAGTGTTGTCAGACAGCATTTGCCGAAATCCTTTTTCTTCTTCGCGACCGTCGGACTCAGGAGCAGTTGATTATCTGTGCCAGCCAGGTCGAGCAGCTCTAAGGCTTGTTACACGCGTGTCAGGTGCGCTGCCGTCCCAACCTAGACTATCCCACAATACAGAACCGGGAGTAGCGACCGGATCCTAGATTCAACTTGCATATACCCACCAGCACATTAGGTGCTTCAGAGTCAGCAGGTTGAATGTAGGATCCCGTCGCTACCGAGACTGGTGAAAACTAGATTGAAACCGTTAAGTCTCAGAACCGCGTAACCCGGCGACTGACTACAGAACCAATGACAGTATCACTCAACTACAGAACAGGAAGCGGTAGCGACTTGGCCGATGCTACAGACTCAAATGTGTTAGTGGTACTGAGACGGCCAGGTCGCTACCGCTTCCTGTTCTGTAGTTGAGTGCATGCCTCGGAAGATAAGAATTCGCAGGCGGTATGGTTTTCACTTTGACCGGGCCCGCTACCGCTCCCGGTTCCGTTAGATCTCGGCGTACATCACCGTTTCACCCAAACCGGTTGAGTCCAGGCAGCTTTTCCATTCGATTCAATGACCTTAGCGCGAACGTACATTTCGTCGCCGCGAAACTGGTAAACCGCCGGGTTAGTAATGACCTCCTTCAGAGCGCGACCGCCCTCTCCGATGAAAAGCACACGATACTTGCTCGATCCCTCCTGCTTAATATTGACGGTCATATCCTTGTCGGTAGTCTGGTAGTCTGCGAGCTCAACTCCTGTGGAAGCGTAGAAATCTCCGCGTTCGAGAGCGTCCAGAATAGCCGTCGTCGAGAGTCGATCTGCTCTTACCACTACCCAACCTCGACCAGGCTGCGCGCTGTTCCGGTTCCATGGCTGCTTGAATGTGTGTGCGTCGTCAACAGCAATGCCATACAGCAGTTTGCCGTTCGAGAGGATCACGTCCCAGACTTCTTCCAAGCCCGGCACGCCGCCGCCTCCCAAGTTATTCACCTGGTGATGACCGTTGTAGATTTCAAAGAGCTTGTTGTTCTGGACCTGTTTCAGATCTTCCGCCGTGATCGCCCATTCGTAGTTCGGATGATTGATGTGTGGCACACCCGAAGCAGCGCGTACTGCCTCAATGTTGCGCTGCAACACTTCCACGACGCTTTTTCCGCCCTGGGGATCAATCTTCCGCGCAACATTGAGGCCATTGACGTGAATGGGTTTGCTGCCGAACTTATCGGAAATCTCTTCGCCTTTGATCACAATAAACTTCTCATCGGCGGCGTGTAGCGCATTGAGACCATCAACACTCGTAACAAAGTTGTGATCGGTCAGCACCAGAAAGTTGTAGCCATTCTCCCGATACCAACGCACCACTTCGTCTGGAGTGGAGTCCCCGTCGCTGTTCAGTGTGTGGGTGTGAGTATTTCCCTTGTACCAACGAAGAACTCGCGGTTTGTTTTCCGGAGCTTGAAGTTGCGAAGTCGGAGGGTGTCCCGAAATAGCAGCGACGGCCGCGACAGCCGCCAACAGCGCGAGCCATGTAACACCGGCCAGCCAGAACCTGGAACTCAATGTTCTCTTAATCAAATAGTCACCAAGACGAAAGCTAGGTAGTCTTCACTTCAGTCGCCGTAATGACGCGGATTTTCTTAGCGGCTGCATTCAAATGGCCAGTGATGGTGACGTGTTTGCCCTCGAGGCCTTTTAGCGCTTTGGGATTAATCACCACCCAGATTTTCTGACCTTCATCTGTTATGAAGACCATGCGCTGCGGTTTCCACTCGGGATGGCCCACATGCGCGCCCCCCCTAAGACACTTTAAAACGCAATCCTCGCCACCGGGTTTGGTGTGCAGGGCCCCGCAGTTCTCGTCGCTGACCCATCCGGTTACTTTAATTGATTTAGTTTTGGCACTCGCGGCTATTACCACCTGAAGCAGCAACACTGCGACGACCAGAAATAGAATCGGTTTTTTCATGACGTTATTCTACGATCGCGTAGGTGTTATTAGCTATGTCAGTGGTCGGTGGTCAGTGATCAGTGGCACTTGTCAGTAGTCCGTGTTTCGTGTTGGTTCGTGTGATTTCGTGGATCGTTCTCTGGTAACGTGCGAAACGATCCACTAAATGACACTATCTCTACTGCTCGCCTTTCTGACAGAAACAACAACCTTGAAGGAACCGCGGTAGGCGGGATTTCGTTGATCCTCCTGAGCCCGAAGGTGCAACGAATCATGAACGCACAACCCGACTATTTTCGCCCGCATCAGAAAGTGAGAATGAAAAGGTCGAGCGCAATCGCTCTGGTCACGCTATTGGCGGTGCAAACTTTGACGGTTACCGTATTAGGGGTTGACAGGATCGCAAACAAATTCGTGATGTACGTCAGAGTGGCCCGGCTCTATACGCAAGATCCACCTGCGAAGATTGTGATGCCTCTCCAGGTGTCGAAGAAACAGATAGCAAACACCTGGCACGCGCCTCGTGGTGCGAATCGTTTGCATGAAGGCCAGGACATCTTTGCGCCGCGTGGGACACCGACCTATTCAGCTACCCGAGGATACATCTACAACATTGGAGAGAATGGATTGGGAGGTCAGACTGTTTCCGTGATAGGCGCCGGCGGGCGGGTTTACTACTACGCCCATTTCGATTCTTATGCTGCAGGGATTGCTGAGGGTGATTACGTCACTCCACAAACCGTGCTTGGATACGTTGGGACCACCGGAAATGCGCAAGGCACGCCCCCACATCTTCACTTTGGTGTTTACACTCCGACCGGAGCCATCAATCCGCTGCCGCTGCTAACCGATAGACCACAGTCGGAAAAGCGGGAACGGAAAAGGGAACAGCAGCCAGCGAGTACCGGAAACCGCAGATAATGCCAAAAGCACGTCTCACGTCCCGCTGAATTGCAGGTCAGGAAGGCGGACCCTGTCCCCGCTCTTACGCCGAGTAGTTTTCAAGCCCGAAGCGGGGACAGGGTCCGCCTTCCTGACCTGCAAATTACCGCGACCAGACCGATTTCAATTTCCGAACTTCAGTTTTCAACCCTTATGGCTTCTTTTCCGCGCCAGCCAGTTTTAGCTTCGCGCTTACTCTTTCGAAATTCGCCTGGTAGACCGATAGGTTGGGATCTTTGTTCTGCTGTCCCAGAGTGCTGGCTTTTTCATAAAGCGGAGCAGCCAGATCAAGGCGGCCACCTCTTTCAAAAGCCTCTGCCAGGCTGTCATAGACGTTAGCCGAGGCGGGATAGCGCTCGACATTGCTCTTAAAAGCCGCAATCGCTTCCTCGGGCTTTTCGGCGAAGAGAAGCTGATAACCCACCTGATTCATGAGGTTCTCCGGAACCGGAATCGTAAAGCCAAACTTCGTTGAAAGGTTCTTGTAGTGGTCCTCGACGCCCTTTAGACCGCCCGCCACCGCCCCAGAATCCGGATCTCGCGGCATCTGCCAACCGCTGTAAACTTTGCGCAAACCCGAATAGTGGCTACGCAAAACCACCGAACCGTGATCCTCGTCGGCCATCTCTTGCGCTTCCCATTCAAAACCTTTTACCTGGTTCTTTTCGAGGACCTGTTTGAACTGGTGAAAGGCGTCCTCAATCGGTCCAGGTTCGCGGCCCAGCGAGAAATAAAGGGTGCGGTCGAACTCTTTTCGCGTTTTGAAAAAATCTTCCGCACGCTTCACTGCTACCTGATTGTCCCATTGCAATGCCGGGCTCACAGCGATGTAGGAGTTGAATAATTCCGGACGTGAAAGCATCGCGTGGACGGTGAACAAACCGCCGAGGGAATGCCCGGCGAGGATGCGGTACGGCTGTACTCGGTAACGCTTTTCGATATCGGGGATCAATTCGGTCTCGATAAACTTCAGAAACTTGTCAGCGCCGCCACTGGTAGGAAACTGAACACCCGCCGCCGCGGCAGTCTTGACGTGGGTAGGACTGAGATCACGAGTGCGATCTGTGTTAGTGATTCCGACCACAATCAACTCCGACATCCGACCATTTCGTGACAAAAATTCGATCGAGGCGCCAGTGTGGTTAATATGCGCATCGCCGTCCGTCATATACAGAACTGGATATCGTTGAGCGCCTGATTCGTAGCCAGCCGGAGTGCGCACTAAGATTGTTCTCTCTTCGCCGAGCACGTCTGATTTCAGCCGCAGGGTTGTGACAACCGAAATTGCCGGCACTTGAGCGAAGGCGGCGGAGGAGAAGAGCAGTAAGAAAACAAACACTCCCGAAACTTCGAGGTATCGAGCCAAAGTCCTTCTTTTTGAGTGGGTGCGACCTCGGTATTTACCGGCATCGGGGAGAACAAACGCAGAATGAGTTGTCATGACTTGATACTCCTAAGGTTGAAGAGGTTGGATAGCGCAGCCCACCACCGCGGCGAAGTCGATGCGTAATGGAAGTATCTGCACTAAACCTGTTATTACATTAAATAACGGAAGCGAAGCAATTTGTGACTAAATGGCCCGAGCCTGGGATGAGTTGGCCTTTAATGAAACCCGAAAGTTGACGGGAAAACGCTATCCGCCGATTACACAGATTCCGAAGAAACATTCAGGCAGTAAGACGACGGAGTCTCAACCATTTGTGGCCATTGTTTCTTCCAATCTTTAATCTGTGTAATCTGCGGATAGCGCCCTACAATCCAATCGAAGTTGCGCCGACCACCGCGTCAATCAAAAATCGCCCGGCGACGACCGTGTGGAATCAAGAAGATGCGTCGTGTGTTCAGTAACACTGCCGGGTACTTTCCCCGTTGACGGTTTTCCGTTGAAACTCGGCTCAGTCTCAGAAGGTTGATCAATGACGCCCGCCGGTTTTGGTCGAATCATCAGTCCGGCGATTATGTGGCCTACACCAGTGAGCGTCGGCATAAGGCCGGCCAGCCAAATCATGCGAACCACTGGATCGATCTCAAAAGGAATTTTGGCTATGGCTTCAGGTGGAAGTTTTAGGACCAGGGCCGCCGAGAAGTAGTAAAGGAAAATCATTAGCCCAATTCCACTAAACAGCGAGACCATGCCTTTAACGATATTATTGTCGCGTCTTTCCGCTGCTGTTTTCTTTTCCTTTACGAAGGGCCGAAAGGGCTCAATAGAGCTAATTGCTGGCGGCGTGCTCACGATCTCCTGGTTCATTCGATCGAGTGCGCGCGACACTTCTTCGGTGACCTGCTCCAGCTTGAGGTTCTTAATCATCTCTTTCACCCTCGGCAGCGGGCCGCGATCGCTTCGAGCAATCGCCTCACTAAGGGCCACTGCCTTGCCGATCACCTTGAGATTAGCGCCGCAGGAGCGGCAAAACTGGAGGCCTGAGGAAGATTCGGTGCCACATTGCGGGCAATACATTCTGAGTTTCCTCGATGTTGAAATCTAGACGAACGTCCGTGATTGCTGGCTTAGGATTCGGCGATAAAACTCTAACTACGAAGCCCAAACGGCGTGTGTTTCAAATGAGTGCTACCTGGCAGTCAGACAGGTGAACTTGGGGTCTGATCCTGTGTTATTCGAATCCCAAAATGATTAGGTCCACTAGACGCTTTGCTTCTCATTCACCCCGTGGCTTTAGCCCGGTGATTTGGACGCAATGAGAGATAACCGAACCGTTTTAAGGGTTTGCTGGCTTCAGATGCACTTCCTGCAAGAGCACTTTCGGCGGAAGGCTTCCCTCATCTCGCCCAGATTGCTCCCTACTCGCGATACGAAGGATCGATGCGGTCGAGTTTTCGAAGTAATCCCGGCCACGTCAGCGCGGCTCCTTGACCCACAGTGACGGCACTCATTTGGGCCGCCACGCCGCTGAGAATCTGATCCGGTACGTGGACCAGTTCCGCCTTGCCTGACTGCGCGAGAATCTGAATCCTGCAAGCGCGCTCGAGAATATACATCGAGAGAAACGCTTCGGCCGCACTCGTACCGATAGTAAGCAAGCCGTGGTTTCGGAGTATCAGATTGTTTTTAGTGCCAAGATCGTCCACGAGCCGAGGCTTCTCGGCATCGTTCAGCGCCAGGCCTTCATAACCGTGATAGGCAAGTGAAGCCAGGGGGAAGAGAGACTGTTGCGAAATCGGCAGCAGTCCGTCCCTCTGCGCGGACACGGCGATCCCATAGTCGGTGTGTAGATGCATCACGCAGAGCGCGTCCTCGCGGGCAGCATGAACGGCGCTGTGGATCGTAAACCCGGCCGGGTTAATGATGTAAGAAGTTTCGCTCACGATCGCGCCAGCGAGATCCACCTTCACCAAACTTGACGCCTTGATTTCGTCAAACATCATTCCGTAAGGGTTGATTAGAAAATGGTGCTCGGGCCCGGGCACGCGCGCCGAGATATGGGTGAAGATAAGGTCGTCCCAGCCGTAGTGCGCTACCAGGCGATAGGCCGCTGCCAGATCTACTCGCGTTTGCCATTCCTGATCAGAGACTTGTTCGCGGATGGTTGATTTCTCCCAAGCTGTACTACTCATTTCTGTCCTCCAGCTATTGCTTACTTTGATTCTTAATTGCGCCTCTGATGTTCAGGATTGCCAGACAAACCTGCAAAAGGATTAGAGCATAAGCTCGATCGTGATAACCCCAGATGATCCAGAGCCCGTTGCTCACCAGAAACAGCCAGAAGCCCCAATTACGTTTGAACTTCTTTTGAGAAGCTATTAGCCACGCCGCGAACACAGTAACCGCCATCGCGGGCCATTGCAGCAAGTCTATCCAATTCATCAATGTACCTGTGGATCAATAAGGGCCTTTAAAACTTGGCCTGATGAAACATCCGCTAGTGCTTCGTTAGCGTGAACCAGATCGTAACGAGTCAGTTTCATCCGCGTCCAAGGTGCGGCTCGGGCGACGTCAGAGATGATCTGAACCCCGCGGTAGAAGTGGGAGAAATCCGAACCCCAACAGCCGCGCACATCGAGGTGCTTCTTGTTAAGATCCAAGTGAGGGTTAAACGCGGCTTCGGATGGCACTCCGCCATGATCGGTGTACTGCCCGACAATCACTGCCCGACCTGCCTCTCGGGTAAAGCGCATTGCCTGGACCACGGCTACCGGCGCCCCCGTAGCTTCAATGGTAACGTCAGCGCCCCGCCCGTTAGTTTGCTCTCGCACCCAGGCGAGTCTTTGCTCCTCGTTATTGGTATCGATGTTGAGCACAGCAGCGGCCCCCGCTCCCAGAGCTGCGTTCAGACGATGTTCGGGCGCGCCGATGCATAGAACACGCAAGGCGCCGCCCATCAGCGCGAGAATTATCGCGCTTAGTCCGACCGGACCCGCGCCGAGCACTAGTGCGGTGTCTCCGAGTCTCACGTCGGCCCGCTCAACGGCATGCAGCGCCGTTGGTAATGCGCAGCCTCCCGCCATAAAAGTTTCCGGGTCCGCATCTACACGAATGCAGTGCGTGCCAGGTTTGATATAGATCTGCTCTGCCCAACCACCGCAAAGCCCGTCATCAAGTCCGTAGGTAATTCCATAGACTTTCCTTTGCGGGCAGCGCGTCGTGGCTTTGGCGACCAGACAATACCAGCAAGCGTTGCAGGTTCGATGTACGTCGAGAAACGTCACGCGATCGCCCTCGCTAAAGGGTCGACCCTCCACATCACGCAACTCTCCCCTAATCCGGCTCAGGAGGCCGATTGAGACATGGCCGGGAATCAGTGGATAGGGAACTCCCTGCAGCCTTCCCTGTTGTAAATACACGTCTGTGCCACAAACTTCGGAAAGTTCGACGTCGAGCAGGGCCGAATTTTCCTCGAGCTCTGGGGAAGGAACTTCGCGAAGCTCAACGGGGCTGTTTGGAATTGGGATGACGGCAGCTATGGGCATGGTTCTGTTGCGGGTTCAGGTTAGCACCGGAAAGATAGCGTGCAACGTGCAAAGCTGCAAACGACAACTTGAGACTGGTCATTCTTGTCATCAACGGTGTGAGACACGGATCATTTTCCATTTCTCATTTTCGTGGTACTTCGTGTTTGTTCGTGGATCGTTTGCTTGGCCGAGAAAACCCGAACGACCCACGAAATCACACGAACAGACACGAACAAGAAACCACCACAGCGAATCTGCAAATTGAAGTGCAACAAAGCAGCGGGACCCTTATACAGAACCGGGAGCGATAGCGACCGCACTCAACCACGAGGAAAAGAGGCGAATAGGAACCAATCTCCATTCGGTTGAGTGACGTATCCGAGGCTCATATGTAGCTTGTTCTTGAAAGATCCTGATACTTGAGTGCGGTCGCTATCGCTCCCGGTTCTGATTTGCTCAGTGCGCTGCCCTCTGTTGCACTTCCAAGTTGAATCTGCGAATGAAAAATGAGAAATGAGAAATGGAAAATGATTCCGCCTTCCAGACCCGTAAACTACCGCAAGCCCCGTCTTGTGAACTACCTGACGCCAATGGTAGTCTGCCCTCCCCGAGGTAGGAGTACTTATGACTTGTATGAACCTTCTTTTAACGTTGACGCTGTGTGCGTCGTCAGTTGTTGGACAGGGCGGAGGATCGCTAAAAACCGGAAACGCCGCCGTACCTCACGTTCCCGAGAAAGGTTCCGTTGAGCGCAAAGCAATCGTTGATGCCTTGCGTATCCCGGTTGGGAAGCAACTCAAGCAACCAGTGATTTTCAAGATCGATCATTTGAAAGTGCAGAACGGCTGGGCGTTCTTAAATGGGAAACCGCAAACTCCTGAGGGCAGCGCGATTGATTACACAAACACCGTGTATCAGGACGCTGTGGACGCCGGCGCGTTCGACGATGGGATCGTCGCCTTGCTGCGCAAGGTGAAGGGACAATGGACGGTCGTACAATATGTGATTGGCGCAACCGATGTACCTTATGTGGATTGGGACAAAGAATACCGGGCGCCGAAGGGAATCTTCAAACAATAGCACCTTAAAGCGGAAGTGTTCGCTACCGCCATGACATGATGTCCTACTTTCATCTTGCGACACCTCCCTGGCCCATTAGTTGGCACGAAAATCAAAAACGATCCACGAAGTAACACGAACAATCATTAATAGCATTTTCGTGTTTGTTAGTGTGGTTTTTGTGGATCGTTGTTCGACCAGCGTCTAATCTCAGTTAGGCCACTTTGGTCCAAGAGCCAAGTGATTGAACCAACTCATAAAACAGGATATAAGACTAGTACCAAATCACGCAGGGAGACATGAACTTTGCCCCAAAGCCGACATCGAAAGTCTGGTAAGGCCAAAAAACGACCGAAGGGTATGTACCCGACAGCAAAAGCGAGTTCGTCGGGAAAGAGTAATCAAAAGATGAGAGTGATTGCGATCGTGGTAATCGTGGTCCTTGCCCTCTCTGCCGTCGCTTATGTCCTGATGTATCGTGGACCAGCAACAGGCACTGAGGTTGCGACGGCCTCGGGACTCAAGTATGTCGACATGGTCGAAGGTACGGGTGCGACCCCGCAAAAGGGACAGACGGTCACAGTGCACTACACGGGCACTCTGGAAAACGGAAACAAGTTTGACAGTTCGGTCGATCGGGGCCAGCCATTTGAATTCCGCCTCGGCGAAGGGGCCGTAATTAAAGGCTGGGATGAAGGTCTGGCCTCGATGAAGGTGGGCGGCAAACGCAAGCTCATCATTCCGCCGGTGCTGGGGTATGGACAGAGAGGTTCGCCGCCTAACATCCCGCCCAACTCTATTCTGCTATTTGATGTCGAACTGCTGGGTGTGAAATAGCTCCACGTAGCACAGCCTTCAGTCTGTGTGACCAGTTACCAGAGATTCAACTCTGAATTGAATCTACGTAACGTCAGTAACCACAGACTGAAATCAGTCACAACAAAATACCAAACCTGATATTCACATCTTGGCGCCAGTGGTTTAGAGTCGCTATCCGGTAGATACCCAATGACTAGTAAATTAGTGGTTGGAGCCGCAGACGCGACGCTACTGAAACTGTGTGAAAACCAATTGAGACCGTTTAAGTCTTAGACCCGCGTAACACCGCGACTGCCTACAGAACCAATGAGAGTATCACTCAACTACAGAACAGGAAGCGGTAGCGACCTGGCCGTTGCCACAGACTTAAATGTGTTAGTGGTAGCGAGACGGCCAGGTCGCTACCGCTTCCTGTTCTGTAGTTGAATGCATATCTCAGAGGGTCATGATTCGCAGCCACTATGTTTTTCAGTTTGACGCACCCATACCGCGTTTCGGTACTAACTTCATCGTGCCTGCGAAGTGGTTTGATTAAGAGGGCGAGGCGCGCTGCGGTGAACATAAGGCGAACCGGAATCGTATTGGTTCGCTGGAGGAAGAGTCATGAACTTGATTGGCACTTTGGCCATCGCGATGGGAGCCGGTTGGGTCTCGGGAATCAATCTGTACGCGGCGGTCGCCACGCTTGGCTTGCTCGGTCGCTTTTCCAATTTACGCTTGCCGGGGGAGCTCGACGTCCTCAGCAGTTGGTGGATCATCGGCATTGCTTCCGGTCTCTACGTCATTGAATTTTTCGCAGACAAGATTCCTTACCTCGACAGCACCTGGGATGCGATACACACCTTCATCAGAATTCCGGCCGGCGCGGTGCTGGCGGCGACGGCCTTTGGGGATTTCGACCGCGGCGTCCAGGTTGTGGCTTTGCTGCTGGGAGGTGGCCTGGCCCTCAGTGCTCATGGAACGAAAGCGACTGCTCGCGCGGCGATCAACCTGAGCCCGGAGCCGGTATCTAACATCGTGGTCAGCCTCGCCGAGGATGTGGTTGCCTTTAGCACTATTCTGTTATCTTTCTTCCTGCCCGTACTCACCATCATTTTCATCGTTACATTTCTGGCGCTTTCGATTTACATCGCGCCCCGCATGGTCCGGGTGATGAGGGGAGCACTCTCGCGAGTGCGCGGCGTCCTTGGGTATAGTTAAATCAAACGATCTCCTTCAACTGAAACCGAGTCATGCCGGTAATGGCAACCACGACTCTGACGATTGTGTTGAGCGGCTTGGGCCACCAGCAGGGCCACCTCGATCGCGTTCCTTAGTCCTATCAAGCCATCGGCCAACTTGGTGGTCCGATAAAAAGTCTCGATCTCATTCCAGAGGTGACGAAGCTCTCTAATCGCTCGCGAGAGACGTTCCGCATTACGAACCAGACCAACGTAATGCCACATGATGTTTTGGATCGTTTGCATATCGCCTTGAATCAACGCCGGATCGGGCTCGGCAAACAACCCACTCTCATCCCATGGAGGCACGTCGGCGAACCCGGGTCGCTTCGTAGCTTGCGGCTGGTCCAGAGTTTCTTCCACATGCCTGGCCGCGCGGTTTCCCCACACCAGCCCTTCGAGCAGAGAGGTTGAGGCCAGGCGATTGGCGCCGTGCACTCCAGTGCAACTGATTTCTCCGACTGCGTAGAGGTTATCGATGCTGGAGCGTCCCCATTCATCCACCAGCACACCACCGCAGAAATAATGTGCGGCCGGTACGACAGGTATCAGTTCCTGCGTGATGTCGATGCCGACCTTCAGGCACTGAGCGTATATGTTTGGAAAGCGATTGCGAATGGCGTCGGCAGACATTCGCGATTTAATGTCGAGCAGCACATAAGAGTAATCGTGCGTCTCCATCTCGTGGTGTATGGCCCGAGCCACTACGTCACGGGGCGCCAGATCCTTCCACTCTGGCGAGTACTCGGCCATGAACTGACGTCCATCAGGGGTCAACAGAATGCCGCCCTCGCCTCTAACAGCTTCACTAATCAACAGGCCTTCGGCGCCAGGAGCAGCCAGCGCGGTGGGATGGAACTGCACATATTCGGCATTTACGATCCTGGCGCCCGCGCGGTGGGCCATCGCCAACCCGTCCCCGCGCGAACCCTGCGGGTTGGTAGTGTTGCGATAAATGCGTCCCAGCCCGCCGGTCGCCAGTACCGTAGCTGCGGCGAGGTAGCGATGGACCGTGTGCTCCTCCCGGTTAAACATGTAAGCGCCGTGACAGGCGATAGGCCGATAGTTGTCGAGTGTATCGCGAGAGTGGTGGGGGAAGGTGATGAGATCGACTGCGGTGACGTTCGATTCGATTGTGATGTTTGGGCAGCTGCGCAGAGCACCAATTAAGCCCTTCATGATGGCCGCGCCGGTGCCGTCACCCACGTGTAGAATGCGTCGACGTGAGTGAGCTGCCTCCTTACCCCAGAGCGGCTGTCCGCTTGAGTCGCTGTCAAACTTAACGCCGGCAGCTTTCTCCAGGACCTCGTTGAGGATGGGCGGTCCTTCCTTGGCGAGTATGCGGGCTGCGTAAGGCGAGCTCACGCCGGCGCCGGCCGCCAGGATGTCTGCTAAAAGGATTTCGGGATTGTCATCCACGCCCCGACCAATAATTCCACCCTGCGCATATTGAGTGTTTGATTCGTGAGGATCTGCGGCACGAGTAATAACGGTAATTTGGCGCCCGGGATTGCGCGCCAATTGCAAAGCTGCAGTCGCCCCGGCAATGCCGCAGCCGATGATCAGGACTTCAGTTTCTGCCAACCTTTTGCACCTGAAGATACTGGTTCACATTGAGGCCGGAAGGTCAGAGTTCAACCTTTAGTTGTGTCTTAGTCAGTGCCGACAAGCTAAAGCTCGAACTCTAAACTGCGGGCATCCTACCCGAGTTACACTTCACCCGATCGCGATCATTCTTTCCACGGCCCGAGCGGCTCGAACGCGGATTTCTTCCGGAATCTCGATTACGTATTGGTTCTTCTCCAGCGACTCCAGCGTGTCTTCCAAAGTGATCTGGTTCATGTGTGGACATCTTACGCTGCATAGACGGAGCATCTCTTTGTCGGGATTCGCTGCCGCAACGTTCTCTCCCATTGAACACTCTGTCAGCAAGAGATAACGAGGCGCCTTAGTCTGTTCGACATACCGGATCATCGCGTTCGTGCTGCCTGAATAATCGGAAGCCGCCACTACTTCCGGGCTGCACTCAGGGTGGGCCAGTATCACTACGTCTGGAAACTGCTTCCTGACGTTAACAATGTCCTCTACCGTAAATTTGTCGTGGACTTCACATCGGCCCGGCCATCCGATCATTTGATAGTCAAGTTCTCCGTCCGCCGCCTTGCGCGGATCAGTAGTGGGGAAGATGATGTGGCTGCCGGTTTCGCGGGCCACATTCTTCGCCAGGTACTCGTCAGGCAGGAAAATCACCCTATCGGTATTTAGCGACTTGACCACTGCGACAGCATTCGATGACGTGCAACAAATATCTGATTCAGCTTTCACATCGGCGTAAGTGTTCACGTAGGTGACCACCGGGACCCCGGGAAACCGCCGTCGTAGCTCGCGTACGTCTTCGCCGGTAATGCTCGCGGCCAGCGAACAGCCGGCCTTCTCAGACGGAATCAGGACGGTCTTGGTGGGATTGAGCAGTTTCGCGGTTTCAGCCATGAACTTGACGCCGCAGAAGACGATGATGTCCTTGTCGGTCTCAGCTGCACGCCGCGCCAGATCCAGGGAATCACCGACGAAATCTGGGATCGAGTAGAAAAGCGCCGGCTCCATGTAGTTATGACCCAGGATAACGGCGTTTTTTTCCGCCTTCACCAGATTGATCTTAGCCGCGATCTCCGACTTCATCCGCAGCTCAAAATCCGGGACCACGTCGGCCAGCATCGCCTTAAGCTGGTCATAAATCTGCTCAGCGGAAGTTTCTTTACCAAGTGTAGCTATCATGTCTGTTTAGTTGATTATTTAGGGTCAATAGTTTTCCGAGGATGTGTTAATGGTTACGTTGTCGAGGATCTGCGATATAGCTCACTTTCGCATTAGCCCTCCAAAGTAGAAGCGCAAATCGTCGCTACGGCTTCGCCGTCCCGGATGTGAGGCGGTGGCGATGCCCCGCCGTCACAGTCGTTATTAGTGAGAGGGGCTCCGCCCCCCAAAAGGGCAGCCCCAAATTAAAGAGACAGCTAACGGCGGGGCACCGCCACCGCCTCATATCAGGCGGCATAGCCGTTGCAGCGAAGCGGTCTCTTTCGCATTGCGTGCTGTGCACTGAACCGCTCCCACCTCTTGGCGGGTCACCCAGCCCATTTCAAGCTCACGTCAAACACCCTGGCAGAATGCGTCAAGGAACCTACCGAAATAAAGTCTACGCCGGTTTCGGCAATCTGGCGGACGTTCTCAAGCGCGACATTTCCGGAGGCTTCCAATTTCGCCCGACCGTTGTTCAAGGCAACCGCTTCACTCATTACTTCGAGCGACATGTTATCGAGCAGGATGCGTTCAACCCCCAAATCGAGTGCTTCCTTGACATGTTCAAGCGTGCGCGCCTCCACTTCAATCTCCAGGCGGGTTCCTGCCTCCTGCACGCGCTCCACAGCCGCAGCCATAGATCCGGCAAAGTCGATATGATTGTCTTTGATTAAAACCATATCGAACAATCCCATTCGATGGTTTTCACCACCCCCCCGCCTCACCGCGAGTTTATCAATCGCCCTCAGTCCGGGCGCTGTCTTGCGCGTATCAAGGATTCTGGCCGAGGTTCCGGAAACCCGATCCACAAACTGTCGAGTGAGCGTGGCGATTCCCGACATGCGCCCGAGGAAGTTTAGTGCCGTTCGCTCGCCCGTTAGCAACGCCCGTGCGGAGCCGGAAATATTAGCCAACACCGTGCCTCTCTTAACTTGCGTTCCCTCGGCTACGCTTGGTATGAAGCGAACCCGGTCTTCGAGCAGGAGAAACACAGCTTCAGCGAGATCGAGCCCGGCAACGACGCCGGAATCCTTCGCCAGGATCCTGCCTCGCAGAACGGCAT
>JBHENP010000081.1:0-17599 GCA_046261995.1 Pyrinomonadaceae bacterium | reverse complement strand
GTTCTGGATATTATCAAAAGGCACGGCTTGGAAGAAAAATGGGAAAGGTTTAAGAGCAAGTTTCAGTGATGAAGAAATATCCTGACGCGAAAGAGTTTTATCGCCGCAAGGAAGCCGGACGTAAAGCTGCGGCGAAGCGACCCTTAACGGAGAAACTGGCGGCTGTCACCAAGCTTCGCGACCTTGAGAAGAGTTTGGCGCCCCTCCGTGCCGCGAATAAAGTCCGGCGAGCCTCCAAGCAGATCAAAATCCACACTAAGACAGCCTAATCGCAGCTTCAGCCTCGCCAACGCAAAGGGCAAGCTGTCTTCACCTCGGCCCGCCGACTTTGATTCTCAGACCCGTAGTCAACAACAGATCATTCTTTTTAAGACCACCGGGTGGGTCAGAAAGATAGCGATCGCTCAGGGTCAACTGCCAGCCGATTCGTCGCGTGATGTCCGCCACCAGTGCTCCATCGAAGTTGATTCGATACTCACCCGCCCTCGACAAATTAGGAAAGATGAACAACTGTTCTTTCAAAGACATGCGAGAGTTGAGCTGGTGCGATAGTGTCTGTCCGACCTGGGCTTCAGCGGAACTCCGATCGTTGTCAACTCCATTGAAAAACTCTCTGTTCCAGGCGAGCCCGCCCATCAGATCGAGTTGAGTGCGCTCATTCCGGATAGCGTGATAGCCAAGACCGCCGCCCAGCACGAAGCGCAGCTTTAGATCCTGCAAACCGTTGTGTTCCAAATCAGTGAAGCCATACCCAAACCATCTGCGGTTTATGTCGCGGTCGTAGCGCAAGCCTCCGCGGATAGCATTAGCAATCGTGCGCGACTCGCCGCTGGTACTGTCGCGGCTGTAGATGGCAGCGGCGTAGGCGCTCGTCTTGTCACGACTCGTGGCACGCGTGAGCGCCAGCCCGAGTGCCAGGTTCAAAGTGTCGGAATTTCCTTTCGTCAGCGCCACCCCGAAATCCGCCCCGCCGCTCCATTGCTCGAACCAACCTGGATCCAGAGAGCTCTCATACATCCGCTGCTCATCTTCCGATCGGATGGTCTGAATAGCACTCTTGGACAGAGCGACGGCGGGCGCGTTCGCGGTTCGAATCTCGAGTTTGTCACCTGTTGCAGTGACCAGGCCCGCCACGGTGCGACCATCCGACAGTGTGACGTAGACAGGGTTATCGGACGTAATCGTTTCGATGGCATCAATGGCAACAGTAAGCTCGCCGGCTAGATCGCTCTTGAGCGTTAGACTCTTGCCGTCTGATCTCAGAATCTTGCCGGTGAGCCGATCACCGTTCTTCAAAGTAATCTGATCACCTCTCACACATCCGTAAACAGACGTAAAGACAATCAACAGGAAACAAAGCCGCTTTTTCACAAGATCACCCCCCTCTGAACTTGGTTCTTGGTGCGTCGAAAAGTTAATGGTTCCGAGGGGCTTAGTGAATACCTTGGGTTCGGTATTTCAGAGGGGATACTCGATGTAGAAGGTCGGCGCTATTGTAGGAAGTCTTTAGGATTAATGGAAGGGTAATATTTGCAGTTCGCTTGAACCGTGTTCTTCACTCCGCTAGGAGTGAGATGTTTATAGCACCGGTACACATGAATACCCCTTGTGCCGTTCGGAGGTTCTTCACTCCGTCAGGAGTGAGATGTTCATAGACCAGAACCCAATGAAACAAATCCGCAATTCGAAATCCGCAATCCGAAATTCTCCTACGAATCTTGCCAGCTCTGCAAAATTTCATCTACCTGGGATCTAACTCGCGATCTGGCATCGCTCCGGTCCCACTCCGTGGCGAGTAGTTCATCGTAGATTGTTTCTCAATGGCGAATATGCGCAGCAACCGCGAGCCGCACTGCCGCTTCATCAAAGCTCTTTGCCGCCACCGAACGGCCGATGCGTCCACTGTATTTGCGGCAAGCGTGTTCAGCAATCTGCACCTCACGGTCAGGCGGACAGCCGGGAAAAAACTCCCGGACTCGTTTGGCAAATTCATGCACGTAATGTAGATCGAGCTCCGCTTCCCTCTCTCTTTGGCGATCGGCGCGCCGTGCTCTAGCTTCAGCATCTGCCAGGCATTCAGATTCCGCCTGGTCCAGTGCGTTCTCTTCAACCAGAAGTCCCTGCCGCTCGTATCGCCCGCGCGCCTTGCTGAATTTTAGAACCACAGCTGAGAGCACGGAATGCTTCCGAGCTCGTCTCGTTAGCGCCGCATCTCCGGTAGGAAGAAAGACTAACTGTTCCAACTCCGCGCACGCCAGGCACAACGCGCCTTTGCCTTCTTGCAGGGTAATCCACGCCTGCCTGCCCAACTCTTCGCCACACTCCTCGCACTTAGAGTCACGATGCAAAATGAACACCTTGATATCTTCAGACTTCTTAATGTGCGCCTTTGAAGTGCCTGTCATCATAGCTGTGAAAAATTAGAATCGGTCGGGAACCCAATGCCGCCCGAACCCAATGCCGCCAGAACCCAATGTCGCCAGAACCCAATGCCGCTCGGAACCCAATGTCGCCAGAATCCAATGTCGCCAGAACCCAATGCCCCCAGAACCCAATGCCGCCAGAACGCACTATAAGTGATAGTTGGAAAGCTATACAAAGCGGCGACAAGGCGGCGCACTCCAAAGAGATACCAGTCTACGAAGCCATTTGGTCGTTTGATCCAGTCGCCGAGAAGGAGGCGTTCCTCAAGTTTCTCAAGGCGGTTAATGAGCTCCGGAACCGTTATCCCGATATGCACATTTATCACTATGCTCCCTACGAACCTACGGCGATCAAACACCTGTCAGGTAGGCACGGAGTCGGCGCGGAGGATGTGGACGAGCTGCTGCGCAGCGAAGTGTTTGTCGATCTCTACCGGGTGGTCCGTCAGGGGTTGCGCGCCTCCGTTGAGAGTTACTCGATCAAAAGGATGGAACCGTTCTACGGCTTCACGCGCACCGTGGCTTTGCGTGATGCAACCTCTTCACTGCAGGCGTTCGAGTCCGTGCTGGCGCTCGACGAAGAGCCGGCAACGGCTAAGGAGATACTGCGCACAATCGCTGACTACAATCGCGATGACTGTGTCTCGACTTGGAAGCTGCGCGAGTGGCTGGAGAAGTTGCGCACTGAACTGGAAGCTAAACTGGGAGTTTCAATCGCTCGGCCGGAACTGAAGTCGGGCGCCCCGAGTGAAGACCTAAACGCACAACTTACTGAGATAGCGATTCTAAAGGAGCGACTGGTTGCTGGACTGCCGGAGGAAGAGACCGACTGGACTAATGAGCAACGGGCATGTTGGCTCCTGGCGCAGTTGCTTGAGTGGCACCGGCGCGAAGACAAGTCGATGTGGTGGGAGTATTACCGGCTCTGTGACCTCTCGGATGCTGAGTTGATTGAGGACAAAAGCGCGCTGGGTGGTTTGGTCTATGTTGGTGTCGCAGACGAGACAAAGAAGTCGCTGATTCATCGCTATTCTTTTCAGATTCAGGATCACACCATTGATCGCGCGCTCGAGGTGCACGACCCGCGCACGAAGGCGTCTGCGGGTACGCTGGTTGGAATTGATGAACTGAACCTGACGGTTGATCTGAAACGAGGCAAAAACTCAGAGAAGCCTCATCCCACCGCACTGATTCCACAGGACTACGTCGACAGCAAGAAGCAGGTGGCAAGTCTAATGCGCATTGCGAAATGGGTGGCGGAGAATGGGAGACGGGGGGACGGGGAGACGGGGAGACGGGGAGACGCGGAGAAGGAGAGCCCACATGCGCAGTATCAAGTAGGAAGGGATCTCTTGTTGAGGAGGGCTCCGCGCCTGTTGAGTGGCAGCATCGAAAGCCTCTCGAATGGGTTGTCGCCACTCGAGGGGGCGAAGAGATTAGCACTCGCACTTGATTGTTCAATTCTCCCGATTCAAGGTCCACCGGGTTCCGGGAAAACCTACACCGGAGCGCACATGATCATTGAGTTGATAAGGGAGGGAAAACGCGTCGGTGTCACAGCCGGAAGTCACAAGGTGATCAGTAATATGTTGTCGGCGCTGTGCAAGGCCGCGGGCGAGACGAAGACGAAGCTACGCATCGTGCAAAAACCGAACGAAGACGACGCTTGTGAACACGATCTTGTGAATCAGGTGGACACCAATGAGGAAGTTCTCGAACAACTCAAGAGTGGAGAGGCGCAAGTCGCTGCGGGGACGGCCTGGCTGTGGTCGCGAGAAGAGATGGCCGGCTCTGTTGATGTGCTCTTTGTGGATGAGGCTGGCCAGATGTCGCTTGCGAATGTGCTTGCTGTATCGCCTGCTGCCAAAAGTGTCGTACTGCTTGGTGATCCACAACAACTCGATCAACCGCAGAAGGGTGTTCACCCTCCTGGAGCTGAAGTGTCGGCGTTGGCTCACCTTCTGAATGGACGCGCCACAATTGAACCGCACCAGGGTCTGTTTCTTGGTGAGTCGTGGCGACTACATCCAGAGATTTGCACGTTTACGTCCGAAGTTTTCTACGATGGTCGGCTGGTGTCCCGGCCGGAGAATAGCAAGCAGCGGTTGAGTT
Organism: Pyrinomonadaceae bacterium; assembly: GCA_046261995.1. Taxonomy (GTDB): domain Bacteria; phylum Acidobacteriota; class Blastocatellia; order Pyrinomonadales; family Pyrinomonadaceae; genus PSRF01. The sequence continues at coordinate 13,064 of JBHENP010000081.1, read as the reverse complement.
GTAGGGGCGGCACTCCGTGGCCGCCCCACCTTGGGAATGCGGAGTGGCCGCCCCAGCTTAGGAATGCGGAGTCGTCAGGGAGGGAGACGGCCGTTGCGAAGGACGAGCGCCAAGGGAGTGACGAGTGCGTTGCGACGATGGGGCGCCCACGGAGGGACGCCCCTACAACTGCGGCGCGGGCAGTGTGGTCCTTAGATGGCACCGGGCTGAGGTATGTGCCGGTTAATCACAGTGGGAATCAGAGTGATTCGCCAGAGGAGGTTAAAACAATTGCGGAGCTGATTGAGGGACTACTGAGCAACCGAGCTACGTGGATCGATAAGGAAGGCTTGAGCCATTTACTCACATTAAACGACATTCTGATAGTCGCGCCCTACAACGCGCAGGTTGCGATGTTGAAGCGCAGGCTTCCAAGTGCTCGGGTTGGAACTGTTGATAAGTTTCAGGGACAGGAAGCGCCAGTCGTCATTTACTCAATGACAACCTCGAACCCAGAGGATGCGCCCGAGGTATGGAGTTTCTCTATAGCTCGAATCGCCTCAACGTTGCGACGTCGCGAGCTCAATGCGTGACGGTTCTGGTTGCGAATCCGGGCTTGTTCGGAGTGCAGTGCAAAACGCCGCGGCAGATCGAGTTGGCGAATGCGTTTTGCCGGTATCTCGAGATTGCGCAGATTGTGTGAATGCTGATTTCACAGATCGATTCTTGACGAGGTTTCGTATTCCAGATCTGATCGCACCCCTGAATCGAGCGGCCTGAAGAAAATGGCCAATGTGGACGACATTTAGGATTGGTACTACCGCTTCCTGTTCTATGGTTGAGTGCATATCGTCATGGCCGATGCTACAGACTCAAAGGCGTTAGTAGTACTGAGACGGCCAGGTCGCTACCGCTTCCTGTTCTGTGGTTGAGTGCATATCGTCATGGCTGATGCTACAGACTCAAATGTGTTAGTGGTACTGAGACGGCCAGGTCGCTACCGCTCCCTGTTCTGTGGTTGAGTGCATATGGTCATTGGTTCTCTAGTCAGTCGCCGTGTTACGTGGTTCTCAGACTTAACGGTTTCAATTTAGTTTTCACACAGTCGCGGTAGCGAGGACATAGGATGTCAATGCTGGTGCTGTAGAGGAGTAAACTCACGGCGCGATGGTGGATTGATATCGCGGTCGACCCACCCGCTGGTAGCCAATGGATCCCCCACTCGGCACCAGCCGAAGGCACTCAACCCAGAAGTGTAGAGCTACGATCGGATCGCCCCGGTACTCCGTAGGAGTGCGATGTTTACAGACCGAGACCCAACCAACTCCCGGCGCTGTTCGGAGGGGCGGATTTGAACTTGTTAAGTACCTGCAACTCGAATCCCGCCCCTCCGAACAGCGCTGAAAGGAAGGGACCTCTGTGGCTATAAACATGCCATCCCCCTCACGGGGTGACCAATCTCCCGATTTGTGTAGTCTGATTTTTGACACAGTAGGTCGTGAATCCCGATTCGCCACCGCGAATGAAAATAGAACGAGAAGCCGTCAATCTGATTCAACTAACTTCTATTTTCATAAGAGTCTCTACCGCGAGGTGGTACTGACTTCATCGCGTCTCGAGTGATTTGCGTCGGCGTTAGCTGTTATTGCAACGGTCGGGCTATCGTAAGGACGAAAACTTCCTTTGCACCAGCGTCGAGCAAAGCCGCAGCGCACGCCGATACAGTGGCTCCTGTGGTGAAGACATCGTCAACAACGAGCACGCTCTCGTCTTCGATCAAACGTGGATAGCGCACGCTGAAGGCTTCCACCACGGTCTCCCTGCGTCCTTTGGCGTCCATGCCGGCGCGATGCTTTTCGGAATGAACAGTCCGAATAAGGCTTACTTGATCAAACGGCAGTCGCACGGCGCGGGCCAGCTCGCGAGCTATTACTCCAGCCTGATTGAAACCTCTGGCCTTTTCACGATCGGGATGAAGCGGGACTGGAATGACTCGCGTTGCTTTGTCTAATGGTGCGCGTTCTTGTGTTTCTACCAGCAGGCCCACCACGCGTTGAGAAATGTAAGGCTCACGTTTGAGCGCCAGCACCGAAGCGCGGAGGGCTCCCTCATAAGCTCCACAGGCGCGGGCGGCCGTAAAGGCATCCGCATCGCAACGGCGACAGCGAACTTGATCTCGTTTTTCCGGTGGGATAGTACCCCATGACAGGGCGCCACATTTCCAACACGTGATGTCGGTTGCGTTAAATTCCCGAGTTTCGCTCCAGCACTGAGCACAAGCAACACCGAGACACCTGTCTTCTACGCTGGCACCGCAGAGTGAGCACGCTTGAGGATAGACGACGGACAGCAGAGCGTTATAGAAAGAATTGACGGTACGCGTGAGGAACATCGACTTCGTCGAGTGTGAGGAACGTTCGCCAAAAAAACGACGGCCTCCCAAGTTAATCTCGGGAGGCCGCCATTATGTCATCAGGCATATCACCAGTACTAATCTTCGTCCACATCGAGCAGTCCTCGCTCGGAAAGATCCTGACAACGAACACAGTGGCGGGCCCACGGCACCGCATCGAGCCTCTTATCGGGCAGGACTTCGCCACAGTGCACACACTTGGCATATTTGCCACCGTCGATTCGCTCCAGCGCCTCATCAATCAGATTCAATAATCGGCGATCATTGTCAGACATGGAGACCAATAGTTCTTTGGTATAGGCATTTGCGGCCATGTCTGCCGGGTCCTGAGTCGCCTCTGCATCACGCTCCCGGCTATACATTTCAGCCTGTTGGACCTGACCCACCAGACTTTCCCGGCGGCCCAGCAACCTGTCGTGGTAAACCCTCACTTTTCTCTTTTCCATTGTTTAATCAATCCTCCACCGACTCGTTAAAGGATCACCGCGATCGACCGTGATCCCACCCGTTGTTCTCACTTCTGGTAAGGCAAGCCATGAATGATGGTGTAGGCTCTGTACAACTGTTCGAGCAGAACCACTCGGGCCATTTCGTGAGTCAGCGTCAAGCGGGAAAGTGACCAGCGCTGCGTCACGCTAGTTGAAAGTTCAGGCGAGACACCGTTCGGCCCGCCTATAATGAATATCACCTCTTTAGTACCGCTGTTCTCCCAACCCCTTACCTGATTGGCCATCTCCTCTGAAGTCAGCTGGATACCATTGGGATCCAGCAAAACCGTCACCGCGCTGCTGGGCAGCCGGTCTGAGATGCGCTTCGAATCCTTATCGATGCCCGCCTTTGCGCCGGGCAGTCTCTTTAAGCTCGGTTACTTCTGACCGCGTGAAGTGCGAAAGTCGCTTTAAATACTCGTCGATCAGCGCTTTCAGTCGAGCGTCTCTGGTCTTTCCTGGCCAAATGAGCCGCAAGCGCATCTTTCAAAGCAGCGACACGGGAAAACGGTGACACGGAGACGGGGAGACACGGAGACACGGCGAAAAACCTTGTGCCTGCCTCCTGAGTATTGTGCCCTTCATGCCCTTCACGATTCGCTACCTCCCCAACTCCGTGTCACCCTGTCTCCGTCTCACCCTGTCTCCGTGTCGCCGTGTCTCCGCGTCTCCCTATCTCCGTGTCGCCGCTTCCCCGTGTCTCCGTGTCGCCCGTCTCCGTGTCTCCCTGTCTCCGTGTCGCCGTCTCTCCCCGTCTCCGTCTCTCCCGGTCCCTTCTCTAGCCGCGCCAGTCGTTCATAAAGATTCTTGCGACTGATTCCCAGAATCCGAGCAGCCTCGGTCTTATTACCGGAGGTGGCTACCAGCGTCTCGGCAACATACTCGGCTTCAACTTCAGCCAGCGATTGCGGTTTCTGTCGTCTCCCCTGCACCAGCACGGCGGCGCGAATCGCCTCAGGGAGATCCGAGACCTCCAACCTGTTTCCGGTAGCAATAATCACTGCCCTCTCAATCGTATTTGCCAGCTCACGCACGTTGCCGGGAAATTCATATTCCCTTAGTAAGGCCAGCAACTCGGGGGAAACGGCGCTGACTTTCCGCCCGTGCTTGGCTGCGTATTCCTTTAAGAATGCCTGTACCAGTTTGGGCAGGTCCTGCACCCGCTCTCGCAGGGGCGGCAACTGTATGTGAACCACGTTTAGACGGTAAAAAAGGTCCTCGCGAAAGTCGTGCCGATTCACGGCCGCGGTTAGGTCCACGTTGGTCAGGGCAATCAGTCGCGCGTCCACTTTAATTGTGTTGCGTCCTCCCAGTCGTTCAAACTCGCGACTTTCAATTACGCGGAGCAGTTTTGCTTGCGAGTCCTTCGCCAAGTAAGCAATTTCGTCGAGCACGATTGTGCCTTTGTCGGCAGCTTCGAAACGTCCCGGCTTTGCCTCGGTGGCGCTTGTAAATGCACCCCGTTCGTAGCCGAAAAGCTCGGCTTCAAGCAGGTCGCTAGGCAACGTCGCACAATCGATCTTCACGAAGGGTCCCGAAGCACGATTGGAGCGCGAATGAATATGAAGCGCCAGCGCGTCTTTGCCGGCACCCGACTCACCAGTCACCAGAACATTCGCATCAGTCGCAGCGACGCGTTGGGCGAGACGCATTACGTCGCGCATCGCTTCTGACTGCGCAAATATCTCGATCACGATTCGTCTCTCAAAGAACTACTTAACTCGCCGCCGAATTCGGCTGGCAGGGCAATCCGTTTGGATTCTCGCCACAGCCTTTCCAGGTCATAAAACTTTCGCGCCTTGTCTGAGAACACGTGAACAATGAAGTCACCGTAATCGAGAAGGATCCATTCGGCGCTCTTGTAGCCCTCAACTCGAGCAGCAGCCGTGCCGGACTTCTTCAGTTTTTCAAATACCTCGTCAGAGATCGCCTGCACCTGACGGTCGTTGTTTCCACTGGCAATTACAAAGTAGTCGGTAAAGGTGGCAATTTCTCTCAGATCAAGAACCACCAGGTCGAGAGCCTTTTTGTCACTGGCCGCCTGCAGTGCACCCAGGATTCTCTCATCCAGTTCCTCGCGGGCTTCCGCTTTAGTTATCGTCTTAAGTTCAGAATGCGTCGTTGGATTCAGCGAGCGTTCTTTGGCGGTGGAATTTTGCTTCATTCGATTCTCTGTATAACTGATACTTTCTGATGTAGTCCGCCACCGGGGGCGGAACCAGCCGGGTTAATTGATTCCAATCGTCGTTGCCAAGAGCACGTCGAATCTCAGTGGCCGAAATTTCCAGCATCACCGCGTCCGTAATAAAGATTTTCTCACCAGCGACTTCGTTAACGGCGTTCGGAATCTGCTCAGATCCGCGCAGATCAACGATTCGCTCGCGCACTTTTGAATTAACCAGATCGAAATTGATGTCGTATCCCGGCCTCGTAACAACGATATGGTTAACGAGCGCCAGCAGCCGCTCGAATTCGCGCCAAGTGGTAATCTCGGACCACGAGTCCGCGCCCATTACGAAAAACAAATCCGCAGACTTACCAAACTCTGACTTGAAATTTGTCAGCGTATCTACCGTGTAACGCCGATCCGCTGCCTCCAGCTCAAAGGTCGACACCCGCAGCCGAGGATCTTCCTGAGTTGCCAGTACCAACATCGCATAGCGATGTATCGCAGGCGTCACTGGTAACGTGAGCTTGTGGGGCGCCACCTGTGCCGGCACGAACAGCAGTTCATCTATCTCAAAGAGCCGGGAAACTCTTCTCGCGACTTCAATGTGACCTAAATGAATCGGATCAAATGTTCCGCCATAGATAGCAATACGCTTTCTGCCGTTCATCAAGTCTTCCGCGAACTACAAAGCCAACTCCACAATATCGCTAGACCGGGTAGATTCCTTCAGTTCACTCAGTTTGACAGCCACGGCGGTAACGAGCTCGCGGATGCCCTTATTAGCCACTGAGGAAACTGCGAAGAACAATCTCCCGTCACTCTCCGCTTGACGCCTCAGCGACTCCAATCGCTCCGGTTCGTCCAGGGCATCGATCTTTGTGGCCACAACGAACTGAGGGCGTTTCGCCAGGGCGGGATTGTAAGCAGCCAACTCATGATTTAATGCCTGGTAGTCAGCGACTGTCTCTCGACCGGAAAGCGAAGAAACGTCAACCAGATGAAGCAGTAAGTTAGTTCTTTCGATATGCCGCAGAAAGCGATCACCCAGGCCGGCACCTTCGTGAGCGCCTGCAATCAAGCCCGGAATATCAGCGACCACGAAAGTCCTAAAATCGCCTAGATCGACTACGCCGAGATGCGGCTCTAATGTGGTGAAGGGATAGTCTGCGATCTTGGGTCTGGCGGCCGAGACGGTCGAGATAAAGGTTGACTTCCCGGCGTTAGGAAACCCAACCAGGCCAACATCGGCCAGCAGTTTTAACTCGAGCTGCAACTCGAGTTCTTCGCCCTCACTTCCCTGCTGGTGATAGCGTGGCGCACGATTGGTTGAAGTAGCGAAATGCGCGTTACCAAATCCGCCCCGTCCGCCGCGCGTAGCCTGCCACCTGGCACCGTCAGTTGTCAGATCCTGAAGAAGTTGTCCACTAGGTACGTCAAAGATCTGTGTTCCCACCGGCACACGAACTTCCACATCTTCGCCATCGCGTCCTGAGCGATTGGAACCCTCGCCGTGCATTCCGCGTCCGGCGATATGTTCAGGGTTGTAACGCAGATGAAGCAGAGTGTTGAGTGAAGAGTCCGCTATGATCCATACATCGCCTCCGCGTCCGCCCTCGCCGCCTGAAGGGCCACCCCGCGGCACAAACTTCTCTCGACGAAAAGCTGTTACGCCGTTACCGCCATGCCCGCCTTGTACCCGAATCTTAACGCGATCAATAAACATTTAAATCGGAAGCGACGCCTCAGGCTCAATTATTAATTGGCTCGGGCGTCGCATCAGACTGTGCTTTCCGTTGAAGCTTTATGCTGAAGATACTTGCTCCAAAGGATATACACTGATGAACTTTCCGCCGCGGCCCTTGTCCTCAAATTTGACAGTCCCCTCAATGAGTGCGAAGAGCGTGTCATCTTTACCACGCCCCACATTCTTGCCGGGCTTCCACTTGGTGCCTCGTTGCCGCGCCAGAATATTCCCGCCCAGAACTCGTTCGCCCCCGAACTTCTTCAGACCTAATCGTTGAGAATTAGAGTCGCGACCATTACGAGATGAACCAACGCCTTTTTTGTGTGCCATATGAAATTTTCGATTTTGGATTTCTGATTTTTGATTTGTGCCCTGCCTTACCATTCCTAAATCACAAATCTAAAATCAAAAATGGTAAACCCCTCCTATCCAATCGAATCAATTCTGATCGTAGTGTAGCCTTGCCGGTGTCCCTGCTTTCGCTTGTAGTGCTTGCGGCGCTTCTTCTTAAAAACTATGAACTTTGGCCCGCGGCCATGATCAACGACTGTGGCTGAGACTTTGGTTGCTCCCACTGCCGGCTTATCAGAATCCGAGTCTTTACCGGTCGACAGCAACGCATCCAGCTCAATTGTCTTGCCGGCCTCGGTCTCTATCGAAGGGACGCGAATGGTGGTTCCTCGTTCCACGAAAAACTGCTTGCCGCCGGTCCTTACAATTGCGTATGGCATCTGATTACCCTCTCGGACGAAACTGTTCGCCCCTCGAAAAGTTGAGTATTATAGGCATCCCGCGACCAAACAGCAACCGACGGAAGCCTCAGGTCCTCCCGGGGTCCAACGCCGCTTTGGTTACCTCTATCGCGCCATGGCCGCCACGTCATTCTTCTTTGCTCCATTTTGCGCCAGGAAATATTCCATAAAACTGGTGGAGATATCACCAGCGCGAAACTTTGGATCGTCCATAATCTTTAAGTGCAAAGGAATCGTTGTCTTTATGCCCTCCACGACCATGGCTTCCAGCGCCCGCTTCATACGTGCGATCGCCAGGTCTCGGGTTCGGGCGTGGACGATAACTTTGGCAATCATTGAGTCATAAAATGAAGGCACTCGATAACCAGCGTACACATAAGTGTCGACGCGGACGCCTGGTCCGCCGGGGAGATTAAACGCGGTAATGAGACCGGGCGAAGGAGCGAAAGTCTCCGGGTTCTCAGCGTTGATGCGACACTCAATCGCGTGACCGACAATCATCAAGTCGTCCTGCGTGTACCCGAGCGGCTCGCCCTCTGCAATGCGAATCTGATTGCGCACGACATCAGCCAGCGTCACCATCTCGGTAACCGGGTGCTCCACCTGAATCCGCGTATTCATCTCCATAAAATAAAATTTGTTATCGGTATCGAGGAGAAACTCGACCGTTCCCGCACTCGAATATCCTAACTTCTTGCAGGCCGCGACAGCGGCATCACCCATTTGATTACGAAGCTCAGGCGAAAGCACCGGCGAGGGAGCCTCCTCCAGCAGCTTTTGGTGCCGCCGCTGTATTGAACACTCCCGCTCTCCCAGATGAATGCAGTCTCCGTATTCATCTGCCAGTACTTGAATCTCGATGTGACGGGGACTCTCAATATAACGCTCTATATAAACCGTGCCGTCCTTGAATGCTGCCGCAGCCTCCGTGGACGCCCCTTCAAGGGCTCGACCCAACTCGTCTTCGGACCGAACTATACGCATACCACGGCCGCCACCACCCGCAGAGGCTTTGACTATCATCGGAAAGCCTATCTCGCGGGCAATCGCCTTGGCCTCTTCCTCAGACGTGATGGGGTCAGAACTTCCAGGCAAAATGGGTAGTCCCGCCTCTTTCATCGCTCTGCGAGCTTCAACCTTGTCACCCATTAGACGAATCACACTGGCTTGTGGCCCGATGAACTTTATATTGCAGGCCTCGCAGATTTCGGCGAAGTAAGAAGATTCAGCAAGGAAACCATACCCCGGGTGAATCGCGTCCACATTGAAGATTTCAGCCGTACTAATCACGGCAGGGATATTAAGGTAACTTTGAGCCGAAGGCGCCGGCCCGATGCAGGCGGCTTCGTCGGCAAAACGTACGTGCAAGGAATCGCGATCCACGTCGCTATGGACCGCAACTGTGCGAATTCCCATTTCCTTGCAGGTCCAGATGATGCGACAAGCAATTTCGCCGCGATTGGCGATCAGGATCTTTTTAAATTTGCGACTTGCCGGTTGCATGATCGATGCGCTGTCCAAAGTCTAACGTCCAATGCCCTTCGGTCCAGAACCGGAACGTGGACATTGGACGTTACAGGTACTGACGTTACCTTTTGATTCCGAAGAGCGGTTGGCCGTATTCAACCGGTTGCCCGTTCTCCACGTAGATCTTTACCACCTCGCCACTCGTTTCCGCCTGAATCTCATTCATCAACTTCATTGCCTCGATAATACAAACAACCGAGTCAGATTCAACGTAGCTGCCGATCTTCACAAACGGATCACTATTCGGTGATGCCGAGCGATAGAAAGTTCCGACGATGGGAGATGGAATCATGTGTAGATCCTGATCTTCCGAAGCAGCCGTTTGCGCCCGCGCTCCGGGATGATCTGGCGTAGCTGAGGCCTTGGCACCGCTACCGGCGGCCTTCGCTGGCGGAGGTGGAGAGGCGCTCTCGGCCGCGACAGAGTCGATGGACGCCTCAGGAGCGGCGAGATCACGGCGCACATGAATCCGAAAACCCTCACGCTCAAGCTCAAACTCAGCAAAACCGTTTTCTTGAATCAACGCAATCAGTTCGCGCAATTCATCCATGTTCACGGAAGTCTCCAGGTGAGGCTGTCGGTTGCGACGCCGCCGACCCTGCGATCCCGTTTCCCGAACATCGCTCTCAAGCTGGGGTTCAGGACTCTGTTTGTAGTCGGTCTCTGGCTTACTCATTGGTTGTTCCAAAGCGGCGGTGTCAAACTCTTACAAAGTGACGAGCCCCAAAAGACTCGGTTTGTGTATGCCGATCATCGATTGGGGCTTTTGCCGACCTGACTGCTCCAGTGGGCGCGGCTGCTTGGTGTCAATCTCTTCTTTACTTAGCTTCGTCCTCAGCTGGCTGCGACTCACGGTTGTCAACTTCCGCGGCGCTGTCGGAAGCTTCAGTCCCTGCGGCTTCAACCGTTTCCCTGGTCGGCCGACTCTCGGTCTCTTCAGCAACCTTGGGCTGGCCAGACGCTTTGGCCACCCGGGTGTCACTCGATTTCTTTTTCTTCGAGGGGGTGTGCTTCGCTCGCTTCCTCGCATTTTCCAGAGCTTCCAGCTCACGGGGATTATCAACGAGTTCGATTATTGCCAGTTCAGCATTATCGCCCTCGCGTGTTCCCAGCTTTAGGATCCTGGTATATCCACCAGGTCGGTCCTTGTAGCGTTCACCCAGTTCATCGAACAAACGCCTGACAGCCGCTACTCCGGCCGTGCGCGGCAAACGAAGCTGCCCGCGTTTTCCGGTTAAGGCGGCGTGCTGCATGTTCCCCGCGTGGAAAAAGCCCGCTGCCTGACGGCGTAAGTGCACCGCCTGGGCGCCTTCCAGGCTGCGCGCTCGACAAGATAGAGTTATGGCTCGCTCCACAAAGGGTCTTAATTCCTTCGCTTTGGGAAGAGTGGTGACAATTCGCTCCGCTCGCGAGTTTATAAGTGAAGTCGCAAGATTGCGCAGCATCGACATGCGATGCTCCGTGGTCCTGCCAAGTTTGCGATGTGCCTTTAAGTGCCGCATGACGCCATACCGGAATCCTGATTACGTGTGTGTTTCAAGTGCTCAGCGATCTTCAAAAAAACTGACCTAATCACTGAGTTTTATTGCTCATCGTCCGCTTCGAAGTCGGCGGGTTCCGCGCCGTCGCGCCCACCCGAGCCCGGAATTGGATTGCCTTGCTCGTCAAACTCCATGCCGAAATCCAGGCCCATTCCGTTTAAAATTTCCTTGATTTCATTAAGCGACTTCTTACCGAAGTTCTTGGTCGCGAGCATCTCCCGCTCCGAGCGCTGCACCAGGTCGCGAATAGTCCTAATATCGGCGTTCTTCAAACAGTTGTAAGAGCGAACTGACAATTCCAGCTCGTCAACTGAGCGATCCAGCTGGTCATTACGCGGCAATGGAGGACGCTCCATTTTTGAATAGGCGAAGTCATCAGTATCTTCTTCGAAGTTGATGAAGATGGACATGTGGTCCTTGATCAACTTGGCGGCCAGTCCTATCGAGTCCTCGGGCTTGACTGAGCCGTCTGTCCAGACTTCGATTGTTAGTTTGTCGAACTCCGTGTTTTGGCCCAGGCGGGCCGCTTCCACGGTGTAGTTAACCTTTTTTACCGGCGTGTGAACCGAATCAATCGGAATATAGCCGAGTGAAAGATCCTCGTCGAAGTTTCGATCAGCGGAGATGTAGCCACGTCCCCGTTTCAATCTCATCTCTATCTTTAACGAACCGCCTTCACTGACTGTCGCGATGTGCACACTCTCATCGAGTATTTCAACATCTGCATCCGCCTCGATATCCGCGGCCGTAACTTCGCCCGCCGATTCCTTAGAAATCCGCAGGGTCTTAGCCTCGTTCCCGTGCAACTTAAAAGGCACTTGTTTCAAATTCAGTATTACGTCTGTGGCGTCTTCGACAACCCCCTTAATGGAAGAAAACTCGTGCTCGACGCCTTCGATCTTAATGGCCGTGACAGCCGCCCCTTCAATTGAGGAAAGCAGAGCCCGGCGAAGGGAGTTTCCGATTGTGGTACCGAATCCTCGCTCAAATGGCTGGGCCGAGAACCGACCGTAACGTTCAGTGAGCGTTTCAGCGTCAGCCGCCAGACGGCGGGGCATCTGAAATCCTGTCCAGAGATTATTTTGATCCATAGCCATACTTTTGCGTCCAGAAGTCAAAAAATGCGTTTGGCTCGCAGGTGCGCTACCGAAGCGGCGCATCCACGGGTCTCTATTACTTACTATATAGTTCAACAATAAGCTGCTCGTTTATCGAGCGATCGATATCTTCGCGCGCGGGCAGTCCGCTGATACGCACTGCCATATCAGCCCCGTCCTGGGATATCCATGACGGGCGTCCACGCCCAGCAGCCGTCTGCCAGGCGCCTTCAATGTGGGGGTTCTTGCGACTTGCCTCTTTGATACTGATTGATTCGCCGGCTCGCACCTTGTAGGAGGGAATATCCACTTTGCGTCCGTTAACCAGGATATGCCCGTGGTTAACCAACTGGCGCGCCTGCCGGCGCGAGGTTGAAAAACCCGCGCGGTAAACTGCGTTATCCAGACGCCGTTCAAGCAGGAATAACAGGTTCTCACCTGTGATCCCCTTCATGCGGGTCGCGCGCTCGAAATAGTTTCGGAATTGTCCTTCGAGGATGAAATAGATGCGCTTGACCTTCTGCTTTTCGCGCAGCTGTTGACCGTAACCAACCAACGCCTTGCCGCGACGCATGGAGTTGCCATGTTGTCCGGGCGGCTGCGTGCCGCGCTTTTCAATCGGACAAGAAGGCTTGTAGCATCGATCACCCTTAAGAAAAAGCTTTGCACCTTCGCGGCGGCACAAACGGCACACCGCATCTCTATACCTAGCCAACTGTTTTTGCCTCCGGTCTTAAGACGGAAAAGTTTACAGGCTGCGCTTCAGCGCTGGCCCTTCATCCTTTAGGTTAATCAATTTTAGATTTTAAACTTTTGATTTTTGATTTTCGGTGAATCATCGAACGTACCCTGGACTCGTAATCGAAAATCAAAAATTGCAAATCAAAAATCTCTCACACTCTGCGCCGCTTCGGCGGACGGCACCCATTATGCGGAATGGGTGTCGAGTCTCTAATCGTAATAACTCTGATCCCGGCATTAGCTATGGCGCGGATCGCTGACTCACGGCCACCCCCTGGCCCTTTGACGCGAACCTCGCACTGTTGCATCCCTGCTTCGTGGGCTTTCTTGGCTGCCTCGTACGCTGCCTGCTGGGCCGCAAACGGAGTCCCCTTGCGCGAACCGCGAAAACCGCGCGCACCCGCTGAAGACTGCGCGATGAGATTACCTTCCAAATCGGTAATCGAAATCATCGTGTTATTGAATGAGGCCGCAACGTGCGCAATACCAACCGGCACATTCTTCTTTTCTTTCTTACGAAAGATCTTCTTTTTTCCGACTGCTTTTGCCATAAATAATTTTAGATTTTAGATTTTAGATTTTTGATATTAGGACTTTCGTTTGGTTAGAACC
>JBHENP010000080.1:0-17863 GCA_046261995.1 Pyrinomonadaceae bacterium | reverse complement strand
GAACAAGCGCGACTGGCGTATTCAATTATCCAGTCGCTGCTCGAGCACACTCGCGTGGTAAGCGATCTAATTGCAGTGATGGCCCAGGCATTGGACGAAGATACGCAACGCGCCTTGACCCAGACACCCGTCTGGACGGCATACCTTGACAGCCGTCGCGATCTAGAGCGCACTCGCGCTAACGTCGAGAAATTTACCGAGGCGATGAAACGGATGAGCGAAGACTGAAGGCAGACTGGTAAGAGGAAAAAGGGTAAAAGATGAACGGGGTAATTAATTGCCCGTTCCCATTTACCCTTTGACCCCTTTCCCCTTATACCCTCTGGTTTTTAAACTCGACAGGAAATCAAATTTATAGCACCCCCTAGACTCTTCTCGACTCCCACGACCTGCAGACCCGCTGCTCGCGCATCATCCGCTGTGCGCCGGTTAAAGTGATCTTCAAAGAGAGGCAGCGTAACCAGATTAATCAGGTCAAAAATGGGGCCCAGAAATCCCCCGGGCCGCACGTGTTCAAGGAGCAGTATCGTTCCGCCTGATCTAACCACACGGCGCAATTCCGCAAAAACCTTCGGGGGTGAACTTACCGAGCAGAACACAAGCGTGGCGAAGGCTGCGTCAAATACTGCACTCTTAAAAGGGAGCTCTTCGGCGCAGCTCTGTACAAGTGTTACGGCCTTTGGACGTTGCTTGCCTCTGGCAATCTTGAGCATCTCAAGGCTGGGCTCGGTGGCGACTCCACTGGCCTCAGGTGGATAAAAAACAAAGTTGCGCCCGGTGCCGGCTCCGAGCTCGAGAACGCGGGCGTTGCGGGGAAGTAATTTGAACGTCTGCGTCCGCAGACGAGTTAGGAACCAGCGCTCGAGAGGACGCATCACTTCATCATACTGCTGCGCAAATTGATCGTATGTTTTAGGCATTCAAGGGAAATACTTTGGCCGCGGATTCACGCGGATAAACGCGGATCAGATCAAAAACCATTACAACCACAAGATCGCACTCAAGCTGTTTGAGTATCCGTCTTCCTGATCCGCGTTCATCCGCGAAAATCCGCGGCTAATCCTGTTCGTATTTCATCGCAACATCATGATCACCTGGCGCTCGCGACCACCGTCAAATTCGCACAGAAATATTCCCTGCCAGCGACCTAGCAAGAGTTTCCCGTCGTTGAACGGGACTGTGACCGAAGATCCTACCAGGCTCGCTTTGATATGCGCGTCTGAATTCTCCTCTCCATGACGAAAACCCATGCCATGTTGAGGAATGAGAGTCCTGAAGGCATGCAACATGTCTCGCGGCACGTCCGGGTCGGCGTTTTCGTTCACAGTGAGCCCGGCAGTTGTGTGTTGCACATAAAGCACGACTACGCCTTCGCGCTCACCCGATTCTTTTAATTTGGCTTGTACCTGATCCGTGAACTCAACCAGCTCTTCACGCGCGTGCGAGCGTACCGTGATGGTGTGCATAGCTGGCTATTGTAAAGCTTTTGCGTTGAATGAAAACCGGTGCGGAGGACAATAGCCGAGGCGGGTCAACAATCGAGCTACTTACGGTAATTCGCAGGTCAGGAAGGTGGACCCCGCCTCAAGCTTGAATTCCACTCAGCGTAAGAGCGGGGACAGGGTCCACCTTCCTGATCTGCAGAATTAGCGAAGCTTGAGGCGGCCGGATAAGACTAGCCTCTTGCTGTTCCAGCGCGGCTACTTCTTATCAAGCACGAAGTTGTAAGTCATTGCACCCGAAACCTTGGCAGGCTTACCGCTTACCGTCGTCGGCTTGAAACGGGCTTTAAAGGCGGCGTCCCTGGAAGCGTCGTGTAAGAGCTGATGCCCACTTGCAACCTTCGCTGATATCACCTTGCCCTCTTCGTCAATGACAATACTCACCGTGACCACGCCCTCGATCTTCTGCTCTTTCGCTTCATCGGGATAAGTCGGCTGCGGGGCCTCAATAAGTTCACCTTTAACTACTTCACGCTTGTCCTGTTTTTCTCCGTTATCTTCTTTTTGCGCTTTGGATGAAGATTTGTCCTGGTCAGGTTCTTTGCGCGGCGGCGGAGGCGGAGGCGCAGACGGCGCACTCACCGATGACGGCGGAGGCGGAGCAGACGGTTGATCGGGTTGACTCGGCTGGGCGGAATGAGTTGGTTGACTCTCCTGCGAAGGGTTAGTCGGTTGACTAGCCGGTGCCGGCTGACTGGGTTGAGCAGGGTTCATTTTTTGTGCAGGTTGAGGTGATGGTGGCTCCTGAGGCGGTGCGGGCGGTAAAGGCGGTTTTGCTTTTTTCTGGAACGCTGCTGTCCCCTCAGCAAAAGTGTTCACAGGTTCGTTGCCCTCGACGGCCCTGCCTGCTACTTCGCTGGCGGTGTCGGCTCGACTGTTTACTCCGGCGACCACCATCAGCACTAGTGCGAGACCCAGCAAGGCGCCGGCCAACAAGCGAGGGCCTATCGCGTTTCGCTTCGTATTATTTTGCGTCATGATGTTCTCAATCCTCCTTCGTAAATTCGTGCCACTTGCTGCACCGGTCACTCCAGCCACTTTCCAACCAAAAGTAAAACGCACCACTTTGAGAATGCTTGCCGCGTACGCTTCCGGCGCGGCACAGATTTCCAGAACTCTTTCGTCGCACGCATGCTCCCGCTCGTCATACAACTTGCGACTAATAAACCAAACGAGAGGGTGAAACCAGAGCGCGGCGCAGATCGCCATCTGGAGATTACCTATCAGGTTGTCACGTCTTTGAATGTGGACAAGTTCGTGGAGCATGATCGCATTCAGCTCTACGTCGTCGAGATGTTTTGCAATTGATTCGGGCAGCGTTATTACGGGATTCCAGATTCGGCATACTGTCGGTTCGATTTTGCACGATGAGATAACCAGCTCTACATCCCGCTTCATACCAAGAGATTCCCGAGCGTTTTTCAACGCCTCCCACTCGCGCCCGAACTGCATGCTTCGTCCTCGCTTGAGCGCCTGCAAAAACCTTCGGCGACGCATTCCCCATACGGCAAGCAAAATCACGCTGCCAGTCAGCCAAATTCCTGCCAGCGCGCAATGGAGCTCGTTATGCCCGGCAGGGTCCGTGGCGAACACTGAAAATTCGTTGACAATCACTGTGACCGGCTCGGTGAAGCCATGCAGGAAGAATGCGTTCTGCGCAGTTCGCAGCAAATCGCTAAGGAACCATGACGAGGCGTCGCCCGCTTGCTCTGCCAGAACAACAAATAGCGCCGCAGGCACAATGAATTTTGCCGAGGCCAGTAGCCAGAGGGAGTGCCGCAAACGCGCCGGGGCATGCTTCAAAGCAAGGGACGCCGCTACCACAACCAGTGCGAAAAGCGTTGCCTGCCACAAATGGTCCGCAACCCGCGGCAACCACCACGCCGCCTCACTCGCGAACCAATCGTGTGTTGCCCTCATCGCGAGATCCTTCCGCGCCGTTTGGTTTTGCGCGCCAGCTGCGGTTCAGATGACGGCGGTACTTCGTTTAGCGACTTCTTTGACGCCAGAGTGGCAAGCGTGCCCTCAAGTTCACGCAGGTCATCCAGCGTTAGTTGGCCGGTCTCGACGAGTTGCGCCATCAACAAGCGGGGTGAGCCACCGAAAACATGAAGCAGCTCATCGATCAGGCGGCCATGCGCCGCCTTACGTGTTACTACGGCTTCGAAGATGTGGGCGTTGCCGATCTTCTTCACGCGGCGCACCGCACCTTTTTCTTCGAGGCGGTAGATGATCGTTTGTACTGTCGTGTAGGCCGGGCGCTTCCGTTCCGGGAGTTGCTCCTGAACTTCCCGCACTGAAGCTCTGCCAAGTGCCCAGACCGCGCCCATGATTTCCATCTCCAGCCTGGTTAGCTTCACCTGCTGCACTTTGGCCATATGCTACCCCGAATATTTTGTTTTCCTTACTACGAATGAGGTTGACCCTACTACAACTGTCATAGACAAGTCAAGACTGATATTACAAAGGATCCCAACTTGATAAGATTTTGGAAACCCTGCGGGAGATAAAGCATCTGGACGTGGGACTGCCCGTACGCACTAAGCACAAGTTGACCCGGAACAACAGTCGTAGCTCCAGGTTTCAGGCAGTCGGCCCGCAATGACGAACGTCATTTCTGAGTAAGAATACTGTTAGTCGGTTTCGGGTTTTTGTGAAGCTTTGCGGCTCAACAGAGCCCAGCCGGTCGGCAGCACAGCGGCGGCAAGCAGGATCTTAATGAGGTCGCCGGGAACAAATTTGAGTACCGTGAGTTGAAAAGCAGTTGGAAGTGGGGTGTTTGTGATAAGAGCAAACCACACGCAACCAGACAGCATAATTACTGCAGAGCCAATGGCCATCGCCGCGGCGGCTGTCAAAAAACGCTTGTCCCAGCCATGCTCAGCGAATGCCCCGGTGATGAAAGCGGCCGCGGGAAATGCAACCAGATAGCCGCCAGTGGGTCCGAGCAGGTGCGGGATACCACTCATGCCACCGTAGAAAAACGGAAGACCACTCGCACCTTCGATGAGGTAGACAATCATCGCCATAGCGCCCAGCCGAGATCCCAGCAACGCTCCTGTCAAAAGTACGGCGAAGGTTTGACCGGTAATCGGCACCGGCCCGATCGGGATTACGATCTGAGCCGACAGTGCTGTCAGCAAACTGAAGGCAAAAACGAGCGAAACGGCTCGAGTCCAATCCAGCGGCGCCAGGGCCGCAGCGATTAACGTGTCGGGTTTGGCGTATGGGTACATAGTTTCGAGTTCCGAGTTTCGAGTTCTGAGTTCCGAGTACTGAGTACTGAGTACTGAGTACTGAGTTCTGAGTTCTGAGCTCCGAGTTACCAGTTACGAGGAACGCCAGCAATCATAAACTCGGAACCCGAAACTCAAAACTCGGAACTCAGTACTCAGCACTCAGAACTTCTTATTATTAGTCCGCCGCCATTGCATCCGCTCGGGCCTCGGAAGCTTCGGCCTTTAACGCGCCGATGCGCATTGCATAGAACGAGCGCCAGACGAATACGGCGGAGATTAAAAAGAAAACCAGCGCCAGAACGTGGCTGATCATCGGACCATTCTCGCCGAATTGTCCGTTCGGATTTGCGATTGACACCGCCAACTCAACCGCCAGCAACCCAAATAGAGTCGTAAACTTGATTACCGGGTTCATAGCTACCGACGACGTGTCTTTGAAGGGATCGCCCACCGTATCACCTACAACCGTCGCATCATGAAGGGCGGTACCTTTCATTTTCAAATCAACCTCCACGACTTTCTTGGCATTGTCCCAGGCTCCACCTGCGTTGGCCATGAAGATTGCCTGATAAAGTCCGAAGATGGCAATTGAAATCAGGTAACCGATAAAGAAGAATGGTTCTACAAACGCAAAAGCCAGCGTCGAGAAGAAGATCGTAAGGAAGATATTGAACATGCCCTTCTGCGCATACTGAGTGCAGATCTCCACCACCTTCTTGCTATCTTCGACTGACGCCTTTTCCACGCCTTCCAACCGGATGTTTGCTTTGATGAACTCCACCGCCCGATAAGCCCCGGTTGTTACCGCTTGCGTTGAAGCGCCAGTAAACCAGTAAATGACAGCGCCGCCGGTAATCAAGCCCAGAACAAACGGAGCGTGTAACAGTGAAAGGTTTTGCGTATCAGTCGTCAATCCATTTGTCAGGGTCATCATGATTGCAAAGATCATTGTGGTGGCCCCGACCACGGCTGTCCCAATCAGTACCGGCTTGGCGGTGGCTTTAAAGGTGTTGCCCGCCCCGTCATTTTCTTCGAGCAGGTGTTTCGCATGGGCAAAATTGACGTCCATGTTGAAGTCGCGTTTGATCTCCGCTTCGACGTTTGGCACCTGTTCGATCAAGGACAGCTCGTACACGGATTGCGCGTTATCGGTAACCGGGCCATACGAGTCGACGGCAATGGTCACCGGGCCCATGCCCAGAAAACCAAACGCCACCAGGCCAAACGCGAATACCGGCGCCGCAACCATCAAAGGATCAAGCCCCAGGGTACTGAAGTAATAAGCAATCGACATCAGGCCCACAATGCTCATACCCAACCAGTAGGCGGAAAAATTCCCGGCCACCAGTCCGGAAAGAATATTAAGCGACGCTCCTCCTTCACGCGAGGACGTAACGACTTCAGCTACGTGTCTTGAGCTGGTTGAAGTAAAGATCTTAACCAGCTCCGGAATAATCGCGCCGGCCAGGGTTCCGCAGGAGATGATCATCGACAGCTTCCACCAGAGACTCGAATCGCCACCCAGAATCGGGATGGTGAGATAGGAAATCACGAACGTGACGACGACCGAGAGAATGGAAGTGATCCAGACTAACGAAGTCAACGGACTTTCAAAGTTCATCTTCGTTGCGTTGCCGTAACGCGCTTTGGCGATCGCGTCGTTAATGAAATAGGAAGCCGCGCTGGCCACGATCATCATGATGCGCATCACGAAGATCCAAACCAACAACTGCACTTGCACTGTGGGATCGCGTACACCCAGCAGAATGAAGGTAATCAAAGCGACGCCGGTCACCCCATAAGTTTCAAACCCGTCAGCGCTCGGGCCGACGGAATCGCCCGCATTGTCGCCGGTGCAGTCCGCAATCACTCCGGGATTGCGCGCGTCGTCTTCCTTGATCTTGAAGACGATCTTCATTAAGTCAGCACCGATATCGGCGATCTTCGTGAAAATGCCGCCGGCGATGCGCAGGGCGGCCGCGCCCAGCGACTCACCAATCGCGAATCCGATAAAGCAAGGTCCCGCATAATCGCCAGGTATGAACAGCAGAATGCAAAGCATGATCAGCAGCTCGACGCTGATCAGCATCATGCCGATACTCATGCCCGCGCGCAGGGGAATCGCATAGAGGGGAAATGGCTTGCCTTCCAGACTCGCGAAAGCGGTGCGGGAGTTGGCGAAGGTATTCACCCGGATTCCAAACCAGGCAACGCCGTAACTGCCGGCGATGCCTACCAAACTAAATGCCAGAATGATCGCGACCCGGAACGGTTCCATTCCGACCAACACGCCGAAATAAAGCACGATGACGATGCCGATGAAGATTTCCAAAACCAGGATGAACTTGCCCTGGGTGATCAGGTAGGTCTTGCAGGTCTCGTAAATCAGCTCCGAGATCTCGCGCATGGCCCGGTGCACTGGAAGCTTCTTTAGGTTCATGTACATGGCCAGACCAAACAGCAGTCCCAACATACAGACCACAATTCCGGCCAGCAGCAGATTGTGACCGTCGACGCCACCGAAGAAGGTAACGCTTGAAAGGTCAGGAAGTATGAGATTGGCTTCGCCCCCACCATGGGATTGCGCAAACACGGGCGATGCTTCCAGGCTGGCAAAAGCAAGAGTCACGGCCAGGGTCAACAGCGAACGCCCGACCCTCAATACCGCTGATAACCGGCGAGCACTATTAGTTGAGTTGTTATTCATGATGTTCTAAAAAGCTGTGCAAACCCCAGTAGCCTGGTGATTGAGACAACAGCAGTTTCCGTATCCGGAACGGTTCCTTTCTGGACTGTTATATTGCGACAGGTAGCGATCGAGTCTAAAAGCTTGAATGCTCCGGGCACAGTCTTCGCTGCGGTGCGCGCCGCAAAAGCCCGCGTCGCCTCACCTGTGCCGAACAACCCTTCTTGTTGAAACTGGGTATTATCCTGATAAGTAGGCAAACTGTCCAGACGCGCGACTTACCTTGTCCTCACGAAAAGCGCCTTATTCAACCACATTCCTCAGTAAAAGTTTTCCATCAACATAATGTCGCTGTCGCTTTGATCCAGTTGCGTGTACAGAATCCATCGGCCATCAGGAGAAATCGCAAGGTTCGACGCCGTGTTTATCGGCTCTTTCTCAATTGTTGCTATCCGCGTTACTCGATTCGTCTCGAAGCTGAAGAACTCGATGGTCGCATTGGGCTTCGTCTCCGAATTGATGAAATAGATCCCACGGTCGGCCACCGCCCAGTATCCCCACTCCCTTGGTTTGGGTCGATCGAGAACGAGACTCTCTTCACCACCCTCTGTCGGTATCCTCCACACGCCGGCGGCATCAAACTTGGCATAGTAGAGGTACTTGCCGTCGGATGATTCGAAGGCGGCGAACCCTCCATGTTTCGTTACCTGCTGAGCCTCACCGCCTGCAACTGGGACTTTCCACACCTCAGGCCGGGGACCCAAGCGATTGGAGGCGAAGTATACAAAGCGCCCATCCTTGGACCAACTGGGTACCACATCGTTGGAAGTCTCCGTCGTGATTCGGCGCGGGAGACCTCCCTCCGAGTCCACCACGTAGATATCAGAATGTCCCTCGGTGCGGGCGTCGAATGCGATGTGGCGGCCGTCGGCGGACCAGCGCGGAGTGCCGACGATCGGGCCGCCGAGGGAAGTCAACTGCCTGGCGCTTGCGCCTTCGCTGTCGCAGACCCAGATATCAGAGCGTCCTGAGCGCTCGGATTGAAAGACTATCTTCCGGCCGTCAGGAGAGAATTGCGGCGCGCCATCATACTGCGTGGAAGAAATCAGCTTAGTCGGCGACGCGCCGCGTCCTGTCGATTCTGACACCTCCAGCCGCCAGATATTGATATCTTCAAAATGCTTGGCGAAGACCATGCGGTTACCGCGGCTCGAGATAGAAGGAGGTGAAGGGTGTTGCTGAATCATGAAAGTTTCTCCACCTATAGCGAGCAACTCCGGCGCGCCACCGGACGCTGAGACCTTCCACGGGCGAAGGGTGCCTCCGCGCAATGATAAGAACACGATACTGCTGCCGTCCGGGGTCCACACCGGACCGACCGTCCACGTGTTATCGAAAGTAAGACGTCGCGGTTCACCCCCGGCAACCGGTAGGACATAAACATCCGCGGCCCCTTCGCTGCTCGACCGAGTGAAGGCGAGAGTTTGACCGTCGGGTGAGAACGCGGGGAACCAATCACCAAGATACTGCGCGGGTGGCGATGTCACCCTGCGCTTTTCGCCAGTCTCGACCGAGGCCAGGTAGATGCTGGGGAGTTCCGGTGGAGAGCTTCGATCTGGAAATGCGACGTATTGACCACCCGGCGACCAAACCACATTGGCATAGTTGCCGAACCAATGACTCTTGAAACCGAGCGACAACAATCTACGCTCCGCGCCACCGAGGGCCGGAACAATATAGATGGCGCTCTCTTCTTTTTCGTAACGGGTGAATGCGATGTATTTACCATCAGGCGCCCAGGCCGGGCTGTTGTCGAGACCGGGATGAGTGGTTAGTCGCAGTGGCGCTCCGGCATCGGTGATCTTGACGTAGATATCCATATTGTCACCGCTCTCGCCGCTCCACATAAAGGCTAATTGGTTACCATCGGGAGAAAAGGTGGGCCATTCTTCCCGACCAGGGAAACTGGTGAGAAGCGTCATTTTCACCGGAGACATTGACGATGACTTCGAAGAGGAGCGAGTTAATGTATTGAAGCTGGGGCCGTAAAAGTAAACCCAAAGCCCGACGGTAATTATTGATAACGCCAGAGCCAAGCCCATCAGCCGGATTGATCGCGGCCATACCGGAGCGCCAACCGTCACCCCTGCGCTGTCCGTCGCAATCATCCCTTTATAGCCTCGAGTGGCAGGCAAAACGACCGGGCCGGCCTCCGACGACTCCGGCTGGTCCTCCTCCTCGATCACTGTGCGCGAAAGAGTGCGCTTCTCGATGATCAGTGGGGTGGGGTGCTCAAGTACTTCCCGGACCTCCGCCACAAACCGATAGCCCGCGCGTGGCACAGTCTCAATGTACTCAGCCGCCTCACCGTACTGCCCAAGCACCTTGCGCAACTGGGAAACGGCCACCGTAAGATTGGCGTCCTCTACGAACGTGTCACCCCAGACGGCCTGCATTAAAGCCTCACGCTCCAACATCTTATTCGGGTGTTGCACAAACACGGTTAACGCTTCCAGGGCCTTGGGCGACAGGGGTACGAGGTCACCGTTTCGCAGCAAACGACGTTTTTGCGCATCGAGACGGAAGGGTCCGAACTCGTAGAAGTGCTTATCCAAGTTGCGCATAGCTGTCTTTAGAAAGCTCTTTAGAAAATTTTAGCCAGGCGTTAAGGACATCCCGGGCGCTTTGGGAGTAATTCAGACGGCGCGGGAATGATTCGGTTTGAACCGAGGGGACGAACTCATCTTAGCCAATGTCTGGAGGTCAAGGCAATAAGAACTCGGTCAACCGGTCTCCCCAGACCAACATTGTAGCGTCCCAACAACCTCCGCATACCGGCGATGTACAGATTGTCGGTGCAAGTTTGAAGGATGGGTTCAAAAGATTCTGAATCCAACGCGCACAGTGGTTGGCCCAATCTACAGAGTAATTGCAGCTGTGAAATCTGGAAATACTCCCGGAATATTCCTCACAGAGGCAGACGACGGTGCTTCAGGCCTCGTTTTAAGTCAACGGCTCGCCTCATGCCGGCTCCTCCTCTTCATCTGGTCCCAGGCTTTCCTCATGTTGAGCGATTTCCCTAATTTACGCTGGAGGGTTAGGCTCTCTTCCGTCAGCACTTCGGCGCGTGAATGTTGCCCCTCCGAGCGCAGCAACTCCGCCAGAATGTCGAGGGCTGAGGCAAGCCTGAATATGTCATTCGCCTTTCGATTTATCGCCACAGTCTCCTCGTATAGAGAGCGCGCAGCCGCGTTCTCGCCGTGTTCCTGTCGAATGGCTCCGAGGTAGAGAAGGGAGCCGCTGGCGCCCCACTCGTCCCCTAACTCTCTGAAGAGCGCCACACTCTCTTCAAAAAGAGTGGTCGCTTCGTTTTCGAATTCTGGTTCCGTCCACATGATTACGCCCGCATAAGTGAGCGACAAAGCCAGGCCCCACCGGTCATCTAAATTCCTGAACAAAGTCACACTCTCGGTCGCGAACGCGCTTGCTGAGGGGAAATCGTGGCGGCTGAGCAGAATAGGGAGGGTCATAAACATAAGCGTATAACCCAGGTATCGACTGTCTCCCAACTCTCTCCAGATCGCCGCACTCTCCTCGAGCAGCGGACAAGCGGCGGCGGGGTCGCTGTAGTAAAAGGCCAGACTGCCAGCGCTCATGAGCGCCTTCGCCCGGGCAGGGGTGCGCGCAGAAGCTTGCCGCATGGTCAGCAATTCCTTCGCCCAGTGATAACCCTCGCCGAAATGTCCACCGTGATACCAGAACCAGCGGAGGGCACCCGCCAGACGTAAGCCCAACTCTGCCTCGGCATTATCTGCGGCCCAACGGAGCGCTGCGCGCAGGTTGTCACGTTCCGCATCAAGCTGTTTCAACCAAAGCTCATGCCCAGCACCCATCAGATGTGGCTCGACTTTTTCGGCCAGCTTGAGGAAGTAGCCGGCATGCCTTCGTCGCAGAGCTTCCGCTTCATCACCTTCACTTAAACGCTCTAGGCCATACTCACGAATCGTCTCCAGCATTAGAAAGCGGTATGCGCCATCGGGCATCTCCTTTTTCGACACCAGGCTCTCATCGACTAGCGCCGCTAGCCCCTCCAACACGTCAATCTCAACACCTTCAATTACGCCACACACGGCCTCTGCTGCGCTTAGTGTGAAGCCGCCAAAAAAGACAGATTGTCGTTGAAAAAGCCTCTTCTCATTCTCTCCGAGCAGGTCGTAGCTCCAGGCTATGGTCGCCCTCATCGTCTGATGCCGGGCGGGTAGATCGCGCGCTCCACCTTTCAAAAGCTTGAGGCGTTGATTCAGGCGGTCCAACATCTCATTCAGAGTGAGGAGCTTGATGCGCGCGGCGGCCAATTCGATAGCGAGGGGCAGACCGTCAAGTCGAATGCAAATCTCGGCGATTGTGGGCGCGTTCTCGTCGGATATTACAGACTGAGGCTTTAGGGCGAGCATACGCTGAACGAATAGAGCAGACGACCCATATTGAGTCAGGTCTTCGACTGACTGGACCGAGTCAGGCTCTGGCAGCGTCAGCGGCGGCACCTGGAACTCGCACTCGTCACTAATATGTAGCACCGCTCGACTCGTGACCAGAATCTTCAACCCTGGACAAGCGGATAGTAGTTCGGCAACCAGCGGGCTTGCTGTCAGCACGTGCTCAAAGTTATCCAGCACGAGCAGCATCTTTTTGTCGCGAAGGTAATTCTTTAGCCCTTCCGCGAAAGCCCGTTCACTTGTCTCCTGCACACCTAAGGTCTGAGCAATTGCGGAGGCTACTAAGTCATAGTTACTGATAGGGGCAAGAGCCACGAAAAACACACCATCGTCGAATACATCAAGTAAGTCTTTCGCAACTTGTTGACTCAGCCGAGTCTTACCTGTGCCGCCGGGACCAGTAAGGGTAACGAGTCTCACCTCTTCCTGTCGCAGAAGTTCTTCAACTTCGGACACTTCTACGGAGCGTCCAATAATAGTCGGCAGCTGGACGGAGAGGTTATTCGCGTGACCCGCGCGCTTTTCGAGGGATGGCGCTTCCAGCTGAGATCTCTCCGCGGCCGTTGAATCCCTGCGGCGGCTGCCCCTTAACCTAGCCTCGAATTCTAATTCCTGTTTGATGCCGCAAAGGTCATGGGCCATTTCGTCGATGCTCGAGTAGCGCCTGCTTTGATCTTTACTCAGCGTTTTCCTAACAACCTCCTCTAACTCTGGCGGAACTAGGTCAAAGTTTTGCGCTAACGGGGTGGGCTCCCGTTCAAGAATTGCTACTAGCACGTCGGCCACACTTGAACCCTCGAACGGCACCCGCCCCGCGACCATCTCATATAGCACCACGCCCAAACTCCAGATGTCTGTACCTGCATCAACCTCTAATCCCCGTGCTTGCTCTGGGGACATGTACGAGATAGTACCCATCACTGTCCCCGGATCAGTCTTGACGAAGACTCCTGTAGCCATTTCTGAATCGCTCGGCTGCTGCTCTCTGGGATTCTCTGTAAGCTTGGCGAGTCCGAAGTCCAACACTTTGAGATACCCATCGCGCCTGAGCATGATGTTCTCCGGCTTGATGTCGCGGTGCACGATACCAGCCGAGTGCGCCGCCGAAAGTGCGGAAGCGATCTGCATAGCCGCATCAAGGGCTTCGCCTATACTGATTTGCTTCTGCGTCATCAACTCGCGCAGCGTCAACCCGTCGATGTACTCCGTGGCAATATAGTGTGTGGAGTTTATTTGCCCCACCTCGTAGATCGTCAGGATGTTTGGGTGATTTAATCTCGACGCGGCGCTCGCTTCCTGCTGAAAGCGGCGCAAGCGCTCGGCATCCCTGGTGAAGTATGGGGGTAGCAGCTTGAGCGCAACCTTCCGGCCTAAACGCGCGTCGTGGGCCAGATAAACTTCTCCCATGCCTCCCGTGCCCAGCTGAGAAAGAATCTTGTACGGCCCGGCGTCGCGCCCCAGGAGTGATTCGGCGTGATCTTCAGCGAGGGCCTGGGCGGCGACTTCCATAGCGGGCATCTCGAAGAGGCTTCCGGCGCGATCGTAAGAGAGGAGTAGAGCCTCAACTTCTCTGCGCATTGACTCATCGCCAGCGCAGGCTTCTGTGAGGAAGCGAGCGCGCTCTGACGGCTCACGCTCTAAAGCGGAGTTAAGCACTGCTTTGACTTGTTGCCAGCGTTCAGGTGTCATCATCCTGCTGACTCTTGCTCATCTCCTGGTAGAGCCACGCCTTCGCCGTGGCCCACTCGCGCTTGACCATGTGGTGCGAGAGTCCTAGAACTTCTGCAGTCTCTTCGATAGTCAATCCGCCGAAGAAACGTAACTCCACCACCCGGCTCTGCTGCTGATCAATTTCTGAGAGACTCTTCAGCGCCTCGTCGAGGGCTTCCACATCCGCCGCTCGCTCCTGAGATAAACCGGCTGCTTCCGCCAAAGATACTTTGAAGAGTTCTCCTCCCCGCTTGGCGTACCGCCGCTTGCGCGCGTAATCGACGAGGATGCGACGCATCATCTGCGCGGCGATGGCGAAGAAATGCGCGCGGTTCTGCCAGCGCATTCTGTTTTGATCGACGAGTCGAAGGTAAGCCTCGTTGACGAGCGCCGTGGTCTGCAGGGTGTGCCCGACGTGTTCCCGGCCCATGTAGCGGTGCGCGAGTTGGCGCAGTTCCTCATAAACCAGTGGAACCAACTTATCAAAGGCGGACTGATCCCCGCCGCTCCAATCGATGAGCAGTTGAGTTACTTCCTTTGGAGCGGGCTCAGTCATGTTCTCCTACCACACCGGGTCGGATTAGGCGCAGAGCTCGATAATTTCTGCACAGTGCCCACCAATCTCCACTAACTGCGAGCATGCGGTGCGATTATCACATCGAAGGCGGGCACAGGAAAGCGAGAGTGGCTATTCAACGTTCTGAAGCGATTTCCGAATTCCGCCAACCGTGCGGCAGGCTTGCGACCCCCGCCCGCGGGATTAAAGAAGGACATGCATCCGCGCAGGCGGATGAGCTGCTTATAAAAGTTTTGGTTCGCGTGCGCCGATTCGCGCTGAGTCCTCGCGTTAATAAATAGGGCAGAACTTTTGTAACGGTTCTATCCGGAATCGTTCCAGCAGCCGGCAGCCACGAGCCGCAAAAGGGTGCGCCGTCCCGCATCGCGGAACAGGGCACGAACGGCGGCCCAAACGTACGCCCGCCAAGCGATAACCATACCGGCGGCAGGGCTTGGACAACTCGTTTTGAATTAGAACTGTTGACGTTTGATACGACTGTCAGCGTTTCCGATCAAGCCACGCGAGAACTGCTGCGCCAACCGAGAGCAGTGCGGTTCAAGCGGTTGAAACAACGGGCAGTCATTTATTGAACTGCCGAAACTCGTTCCAGAACTTTTCGCCAACCGAAAGCGGAGAAATGAAATGAAAAACTCATCGAACAAAATGCGCTCGACTTTGCGTGCCGTGCCACTGTTCTTGCGGGTCTGCTTTGTGATTTCGTTTTTTGCATTGGCGACGAACGCGCAAACCACCTCGTTCCCTTTTCAAAACACATTGCCGAATGAAATCAGACCGGCTACCGGCACGTTTGAGATGGAGTTGCGGCTGTTCGACGCGGCCACGGGCGGGACTCAAATAGGCGCGACCGTGACCATTGGCGATGTGGCAGTCAAAAACCGCGCGCTCGCGGTCCAACTCGATTACGGTGCCGAGGCATTTCCGGGCGCGGATCGATTCGTCGAAATCAGCGTCCGTCGTTCGAGCGATGGCCATAACAATGATGAGCCGTTCACCATTATTGCCACGCGCCTGCAAATCTTGTCGGTGCCTTACGCAATTCGCGCTCTGAGCGCTGCGTCGGCTGATAACGCTCTCAATCTCGACGGTGTGGTCGCGAGTGATTTTGTGCAGACGACCGATACGCGCTTGTCGGATTCACGCGACCCGCATCCGGGCATTCAAAACACGACGACGCAACAGACTCCGGCTTCCAGGGCTTTGAGGACAGCTGAACGAGGTCGCCGTTTCGTAGCAAACGATGTTTTTGGGCATCGAGTCGGAAAGGCCCGAACTCGTAGAAGTGCTTTGCCGGGTTGCGCATAAATGCCTTTAGAAAACTCTTTAGAAATTTTTAGACGGACCTTAAGGACATCCCGGGCGCTTAGGGAGTAATTCAGACGGCGCGGGAATGATTCGGTTTGAACCGAGGGGACGAACTCATCTTAGCCAATGTCTGGAGGTCAAGGCAATAAGAACTCGGTCAACCGGTCTCCCCAGACCAACATTCGCCGAGGCTTTGTCTTGAAAGTCGTCACCGGTGAGAGAAGAGTCTTCAAGGCGGGGAACCACATGCAAATCTGCTTCCCAAATTAATCCGTTTCTGATGAAACCAAGTAGATGAAGGTGGAAAAGGGCCGAGGAAGATCTGGTATTCCGCGCGGATTCTTTGACGAAGAAACCAGTAATGCATAGGAGAAATGGGAAATGAAAAGCAGCTCATATATGAAATGGACTATCGCTTTATTACTAATTGTGCTGATGGTTAGCCTGCCGTTAACGACTGCTAACTCCAGTGAAGTTGGAAGTTTTACCGCCGGCAACTCCAATAACCGGACCTTTCCGGCGGTCGCAGATGGTGATACCGATGATGATGGGGTCCCGGATATCTCCGACAACTGTCCGTTCACAGCAAATGCGGCGAAGATCGTTTTTGCGTCGACTCGTGACGCTAACGTCGAGATCTATGTGATGGATGCGGACGGCACGAATCAAATCAACCTGAGTAATCACCCGGGAAATGATGGCGAGCCCTCGTATTCACCTGACCTGAGCAAGATTGCTTTTGAAACTTCCCGTGATGGCAACGCCGAAATTTATGTGATGAATGCTGACGGCACGAATCAAATTCGTTTGACTAACAATGCGGTTCACGATCTGTATCCGACGTTTTCTCCAGATGGCAGCAAGATTGCTTTTGAATCCGGCACCGGCAACAACCGCGATCTTTATGTGATGAATGCCGATGGCACGAATCAGATTAATCTCACGAACCATCCGTCGTTGTATTCAGATCCCTCGTTCTCTCCCGATGGCAGCAAAATCGCTTTTGTATCCAGCCGGGATGGCAACTTTGAGGTTTATGTGATGAATGCGGACGGTTCGAATCCAACCCGCCTTACCAACAACGCGGCGCGTGATCTAGATCCCTCGTTTTCGCCGGACGGCAGTAGGATTTCCTTTTCATCCGACCGAGGTGGCGACACTGAGATTATGTTGATGAATGCGGACGGCACGGCCCAATTCGGTCTGACCAATAATACAGCCGCTGATATACAGCCGGCGTTTACGCCTGACAGCGGAAAGATCGTTTTTGGGTCCGACCGGGACGGCAACTTTGAAGTTTATGTGATGAACGCGGATGGTTCGAATCAACTCCGTCTGACTAATAACCTGTTGGGTAATTCCGCTCCGTCACCGGGCAATCAAGTTGATTCAGACGGCGATGGCTTCGGCGATGCATGTGACCCGGATGATGACAACGATGGGGTGATTGACGGCACGGACAATTGTCCGCTCAGCGCTAATGTCGATCAAGCCGATGCAGACGGCGACGGCATCGGCGATGCCTGTGATCCGGACGATGACAACGATGGAATCGTAGACGGCGCGGACAACTGTCCGTTCACAGCAAATGCGGCGAAGATCGTTTTTGCGTCGACTCGTGACGCTAACGTCGAGATCTATGTGATGGATGCGGACGGCACGAATCAAATCAACCTGAGTAATCACCCGGGAAATGATGGCGAGCCCTCGTATTCACCTGACCTGAGCAAGATTGCTTTTGAAACTTCCCGTGATGGCAACGCCGAAATTTATGTGATGAATGCTGACGGCACGAATCAAATTCGTTTGACTAACAATGCGGTTCACGATCTGTATCCGACGTTTTCTCCAGATGGCAGCAAGATTGCTTTTGAATCCGGCACCGGCAACAACCGCGATCTTTATGTGATGAATGCCGATGGCACGAATCAGATTAATCTCACGAACCATCCGTCGTTGTATTCAGATCCCTCGTTCTCTCCCGATGGCAGCAAAATCGCTTTTGTATCCAGCCGGGATGGCAACTTTGAGGTTTATGTGATGAATGCGGACGGTTCGAATCCAACCCGCCTTACCAACAACGCGGCGCGTGATCTAGATCCCTCGTTTTCGCCGGACGGC
Organism: Pyrinomonadaceae bacterium; assembly: GCA_046261995.1. Taxonomy (GTDB): domain Bacteria; phylum Acidobacteriota; class Blastocatellia; order Pyrinomonadales; family Pyrinomonadaceae; genus PSRF01. Next base: position 227 of record JBHENP010000080.1, on the reverse strand, counting down.
AGTAGGATTTCCTTTTCATCCGACCGAGGTGGCGACACTGAGATTATGTTGATGAATGCGGACGGCACGGCCCAATTCGGTCTGACCAATAATACAGCCAATGATATACAGCCGGCGTTTACGCCCGACGGAAAAGTCGCATTCACGTCTGACCGGGACGGCAACTTTGAAGTTTATGTGATGAACGCGGATGGTTCGAATCAACTCCGTCTGACTAATAACCTGTT
>JBHENP010000079.1:0-18040 GCA_046261995.1 Pyrinomonadaceae bacterium | reverse complement strand
GATCAAAGCCACGCCTGCAAAGACTCCGAGCAGCAGCGTGCGAAATCGCGGCGTTGCCACTGATTCGGACAGCACGCTGTCGAGTGTCCTGATGCTGTAAACCGGCTGATCTTTATCAAGCGTCAGCACTTCGTTTCGTACCGCGGCTGTTACGCCAGTGGCGCCCTCCCGGTAGCGAATCATCAGCGACATGCCAAGTTGAGGCTGCTGGGCAAATGGCATGTACAACTCAGCGACCGGCTCACTGCGAAGCTCGCGCGGTTTGGTGTCGCCGACAACGCCCACAATCGTTACCCAGTCCGCTTCTTTCGGGTTGTCTTCCACAGAGATTCGCTTGCCTATTGCGTCTTCAGCGAAATAGCGCCGGGCCAAAGTTCCATTAACGATGGCGACATTTTGCGAACCTCTCACGTCCCGGTCGCTGAACCCTCTTCCTTTAAGCATGGGGATCATCATTGTCTGGAAGTAATCGGGACTAACGCCGTTGTAGAAGGCTACTGGTGGGTCCGAGACGTCGCCTTGACGACCTTCCAAGTTGAAGCGGAGGTAGGCGAATGAAGCATCGCCGGCGATAGGGACAAATGAGCGAGTGCTGGCGTGCTGCACGTCCGGCAATTGCTTGAGCCGTTCCAGGAGTTGATTGTGGAAGGCTATGACTTGCGCTCCTGTTTTGTACTTTGGCCCACTGAGATCCAGCTGCATGGTGAGCACGTTCCTGGGGTTGAAACCCGGGTTAACGGCTTGCAACCTTTGGAAACTTCTAACCAGGAGCCCGGCGCCGACCAGCAGCACGAGCGACAACGCAATCTCAGCGGTCACCAGAAAGCCGCGCAGGCGCTGACGGCTAATGCCGCTTGTCGCACTTCGCCCGCCAGCCTTAAGTCTCTCGTTCAGGTTGGGGCGCGATGCCTGAAGAGCGGGTAGGAGTCCGAAGAGTATCCCCGTTAGAACTGAGACCGCGAGCGTGAAACCGAGGACGCGAAGATCAATCGTGACCTCCTTAACGCGAGGCAGGTCCGCCGGACTCAACGCCACCAGCAGGTCAATTCCCCACATAGCGACCAGCAATCCCAGGATGCCGCTTATCAATGACAGCAGCATGCTTTCGGTCAACAACTGCCGCACTATCCGCCAGCGGCCGGCGCCGAGTGCGGTACGAATGGCCATCTCTTTTTCCCGCGCTGCCGCACGAGCCAGCAACATGTTGGCTACGTTGGCTGCGCCGATTAGCAACACGAAGACAACGGCGCCGAGCATCACCAGTAGCGACGTTCGGAAGTTGCCGACTATCTGCTGGCCCAACGAAACGACTCTCACGCCCAGATCCTTATTGGATTCCGGGTACTGCTGCTGTAACCGGCTGGCAATGGTGTTCATTTCTGTCTGGGCTTGTTGCGGCGTGACCTCAGGTTTGAGTCGGGCGATAACATTGAGGTAATGTCCGTCGCGATTGGTGAAGCCAAAACCGTGCGATACAGGGGCCCAGAGTTCTATCTCATCGGATTGGAGGGGTGACTGAACGCCTCTGGCGATGACGCCGACAACAGTGAATGATTTGTCGTCGAGGTTAATCGAGCGGCCAACAATGTTTGGATCAGAATCGAATCGCCGCTGCCACAAACTTTCGCCGATTACAGCCATCAGGTCTTTTCCGCGTTCGTCTTCTCCGGGCAAGAAGACACGTCCACGAATGGGCTTAATGCCCAGAGCCGAGAAAAATGCGGGGGATACGATGGCGCTGCGAATCCGCTCGGGCTCTCCGCTGCCCGTCAGGTTGAAAGTCCAATCCGAGTAGGCGACCACCTGCTCAAAGACATTGTTTTGATCTCTCCAGTCGGCAAAGTTAGGATAAGAGGCGGGCATCTCGCCTTTCCCCTTGCTCGCTTTTTCCTCCCACAGTTGCATGAGCCGGCCCGGATCGCTGTAAGGAAGCGGACGGAGCAACACCGAGTTGACGACGCTGAAAATAGCGGTGTTGGCTCCAATACCTAAGGCGAGCGCAAGCACCGCCACTACTGTGAAGCCAGGGCTTTTGATTAGCGTACGAACGCCGTAGGTAATGTCTTTGAGCAGTGTTTCCATCACGTTATTGCCAACTGCCGATTGCCGATTCGTCTTCAAATTTCTTCAGATCTCAAATTTCAGATCTGAGATCTGACGTCTCTTCACTATACCGAAGGGCCACTAAGGGATCGACTTTGGTTGCGCGCCGCGCCGGGAAGTAACAAGCGAGGAGTGCCACCAGAAGCAGACCAAAGGTGACGAGGACGAAGGTTGGAACGTCGGTTGGTGTCACCCCGAACAACAGACTTGTCAACAGCCGCGTTAAAGCGAACGCCCCCGCCAATCCGACGACCACGCCTACCAGCGCAAGGTACATTCCGTTTCTAACCACCAATTTCAGAACGTCAGCGGCGCGCGCCCCAAGCGCCATACGAATTCCTATTTCCTGCGTGCGCTGCATCACGGCGTACGACATCACGCCGTAGATTCCGATGGCCGCCAGCAGGACAGCGATGGCGGCGAAGATTCCCAACGAGACTGACGAGAAACTGTAAAGAGAGACTGACAGTGATCGCACTTCTTCCATCGTCCGCAGATCGAATACCGGCTGGTCCTTGTCGATAGACCAAACCTGCTGCCGGAGGTCCGCGGCGAGCGCCTTGGGCTCGACCCTCGTTTTTGCCACCAGCACCATTGACCTCCAGGGATCCTGAGCGTGCGGAAGGTAGAAATCAGGGGTCACTGCCAGGTTCAATTCGTGTTTGACGTCTTGAACTATCCCGATGACCTCCAGCCATGGGTTCTTGACCTTGTCGAACGGGCCAGTGAATCGCATGCGCTTGCCCAGGGCGTCGCCATTGGCCCAATACTTCTTCGCCAACGTCTCATTGACCATGATGACTGGTGGCCCGTCAGCCTTGTCTTGTTCGGTGAAGCCGCGTCCTTTGAGGATCCGGACCCCCAGGGTCTCGAAGTAACGAGGAGTGCACACGCGATAGCGGCCGATGAAGTCCTGACCTGGGGGCGGCTCAGCCACTCCTTCAATCAAAAAGGCATCCGATGAGTTGCTGCCTCCGAGCGGTAGATAGTTAACGAATGCGGCTGATTCCACACCCGGTAAGGCTTCCACTCGCTTTGAAAGCTCGCCGTAAAACGTAGCCTTTTGCGAAGCCTCTCGGTACTTCGCCTCAGGCAAGACGAGGTTCATCGTCATTACACGGTCAGGATTGAAACCGGGATCAGTCTTAAGCAAGGAAATAAAACTACGCATTAGAAGACCGGCGCTTACCAACAACATTAGTGACAGCGCGACTTCTGAAATTACCAGCAGGCCGCGGAGGCGGTGCGAGCCTGATGAAGTTTGCCGGCCGCCTTCTTTCAGCGTTTCGTTGAGGTGCGTTTTCGAGATTTGCCAAGCAGGCGCGAGGCCAAAGAGAAGTCCGCTCACAAGCGACAGACCCATATTGAACGCCAGTACCGGCAGATTAACGCCCAGTCGATCCCAACCGGGAGCAAATTTTGCGGCGTCTCCAGGATTAAGTGCGCGGAGCAGATCAACACCCCAATAGGCAATCAATATTCCCAGTATCCCTCCGACCAACGCGAGCATCACGCTCTCGGTTAGTAACTGGCGAATCAGCCGCCAACGACCCGCGCCGAGCGCTGCGCGCAAGGCCATCTCTTTCTGGCGGCCGGCCGCCCGGGCCAACATTAGGTTGGCAACATTCGCGCAGACGATCAGCAGTACAAAGCCGACTGCAGCCATTAACACCAACACAGCCGTCTTGTAGAGGCGGACGGCGTCCTCGGCGAGCGGATAGACAACAATGCCCCACCCGGTATTCGATTCCGCATACTCCTTCTCGAGTCGAGAAGCGATCGTGTTGAGGTCCGCCTGCGCTTGTGCCAGAGAGACACCGGGCTTGAGCCGTCCGACAATCTCGTAAGAATGGCTTTGACGGCTGCGCGCTAATTCCGGAGTTATCGGAAGAGGCGCCAATACTTCCGCGCCGCGGGGATACGTGACTCCCTGCGGCATTACGCCAATCACCGTGCGGGTCACGCCATTCAGGGTAATTGTCTTATTCACGATCCCGGGGTCGCCGCCGAAACGACGTTGCCACAATCCGTGCGTGAGAATGGCGACCGCGTCTTTACCAGGTTGATCTTCGTCGGGCGCAAAGCCTCTTCCCAGCGCCGGCTTGACTCCCAAAACATCCAGGAAATTTCCGGTGACCAGAAAACCCTGAACGCGCTCAGGTGTTTCCAGACCTGTGAGGTTCGTGCTCCACCAACGATAGAGACCCATTTGCTCGAAGGTTTGGTTCTGCGCCCGCCAATCGAGGAAGTTGGCCATCGAAGCTTCGTTGCGTACTACTCCTTGACTTGGCTGCGTTTCCCAGATCGCGACGACGCGTTCGAGCTCAGGAAAGGGCAGAGGCTTGATGAGTAGTGCGTTGACGACGCTGAAGATGGCGCTGTTGGCCCCAATGCCGATGGCCAGCGTGATGATGGCGATGATCGTGAGCGTCGGACGTTTTAAGAGAGAGCGGGCGGAAAAGCGCAGGTCCCTGAGCAGTGAATCCATCGTAGGTTCTCCCCAGCCGTGATTGAAGCTATCCTTCGAAAACCAAAACTGTTGAAACGTGTGTGCTAAAAGCTCGTCTCGACATCGACGACTGCGTTAGCAAAGGCGTCGACAATCCGGAACGTTTCAAATTCAATCAAAAATCAGAGCAAGGCAGCAGAGAACAAAATCTTGAACAATTCTTTTCGGCGTCGGTCGCACAATTCGGGTGGCCGGCTGTCGGCATCAAGCTCGAATTTGGAGTGCGGTGGGAAGCGCGACACCGCTTCGGATTCCTCTTGTGAAGTAGCGCTGCATCCACAGCGCCGTCGCCGCTTCGCTTTGCCGGCGCACTCCACAGTGCGTTTACTGGACAACCATATTCACGCAACCGTCATAACCATCAGCGTCGCGTCGTCATGGACTGGGCCATTGCTGAATGCACCTACGGCTGCCATAATCAGGTCTCGCAATTCCCGGGCGCTGAACTCGCCGCCGAGGGTGAGCAATTCCTGCAACCGCTCTTCACCAAACTCATCGCCTGAGGCGTCGCGCGCTTCGGTTACGCCGTCGGTGTAGAACACCAACGTGTCGCCAGAACTCAACTCGATTTCGCCTCCCATATAAGGCTGATCCGGAAAGACGCCTAATACCGAGCCACCTTCTTTCATCCGCAGGCACGTGCCGTTACGCACCAGCATCGGCGGACAATGGCCGGCGTTGGCATATGAGAATTTTCTGGTCTGGGTGTCTAACAGGCCGTAGAAACAGGAGATGAATCTGTGGGGGACCATGTTTTGACACATGACGCTATTCACTTGCGCACACAGTTCATCAGGGGCGACTCTCGCAGATGCAAAAGATTTCAGCACTGCCTGGACATTCGACATCAAGAGCGCCGCAGGCATTCCTTTGCCCGCCGCATCAGCAATGCAGATGGCGCTGTGACGATTGTCAAACTTGAGCACATCGAAATAATCGCCGCCGACGGCGCGCGCCGGCTGCCAAGCTACCGCTATTTCAATGCCATCGATTTGGGGCAAGTCTTTCGGCAACAAAGCCTCTTGAATCTCTTGCGACTCTGTCAGCTCCTGCTGCAGTGTGTACTGAACCACTTGGCGTTCTGCCTTCAGTCGTCGCTGATGGCGTCGTCTACGGCCCAGTGCGATGTGGGTGCGCAAGCTCTTGAGCAGATCTGAGTTATCCCAGGGCTTGAGCACGAAATCGCGCACGCCACGGTGCATCGCTTCTACGGCCAACTCGACTGAGCCCCAGGCTGTCAGCACCACTACGGGCAAGGTGCTATCGAGGGCACGAATGTGTGTTATCAGCTCGAGACCTTCCTGGCCTGAGGTAGTGTCGCGGGCGTAATTGAGGTCCATTAAAACCAGATCGAATTCCTGCTGCTTGATTGCGTCCAGCACGGCCGCCGGCGAATTGACGCCTTCGGTCTGGTAACCCGCGCCTCGGAGCAGCAAACGCAGTGCGGTTACCACGTCCGGTTGATCATCTGCGATTAGGGTGCGAGGAATTGGTCCCGGCACAGTGGCGGTGTTTATCAGCTCCATAACAACTCCATTCACGCTGCTGCTGATTTAACAATCCACCCATCTTCGAGGCGCACAATCCGGTTGCCGTAAGCGGCGTTAACCTCGGAGTGCGTAACCTGTACGATAGTGGTGCCTTCGTCATTGAGTTTCTTGAACATCTCCATGATCTCTTTACCCTGGCTCGAATGGAGGTTTCCCGTGGGTTCGTCGGCGAGGATGATGCGCGGGTTTGCGACCACCGCCCGCGCGATGCCTACGAGTTGTTGCTGACCGCCCGAAAGCTGGCTGGGAAATAGATCCTTCTTGCCGACAATCTGAAAGCGATCGAGCGTGTCGCAGACGATCGACTGGCGATCTTTCTTATTAACGTCGCGGTAGGACAGCGGCAGTTCGAGATTCTCAAACACCGTTTGATCGTCCAGCAGGTGATAACTCTGAAACACAAACCCGATGTTGCTGTTGCGCAAGTTGGCGCGCTTCTTATGGTCCAGCTTATGCACGGCGACTTCGTCAAAGTAATATTCGCCACCCCACGACTGGTCATGCATTCCCAGTATGTGCAACAGGGTCGACTTGCCCGCGCCACTCGGCCCCATGATGGAGACGAATTCGCCCGACCTTATATCCAGATCGATCCGGCGCAGGACATACGTCTTGTTAGCGCCCTGAGCGAAGTATTTTTCTACGTTGCGAAGTCCAATCATGCAATCGCTCCGAATCCGCTCTCTCTTAATTCTCGCTTTGCGTCCTCAATTTCGCGCCGATTCGCTCCGGCTTCTTCTTCGACGATGAGTCCGTCAAAGAGATGCACGATGCGGTCAGCGTGCTGGGCGTAACGTGGATCGTGCGTAACCATGCAAATCGTCGCGCCGCCACGATGCAGCTCTCGCATTAGTTCCATCACCGCTTCGCCATTAGTTGAATCCAGGTTGCCCGTAGGCTCGTCAGCCAGCAGGATGCTCGGGTGGCCGCCGACTGCGCGCGCTACAGCCACGCGCTGTTGCTGACCGCCGGATAGCTGACTGGGAAGGTGCTTGGCCCGATGGGCCATGCCCACGCGTTCCAATGATTCGGTGACGCGCTGCTTGCGGTCACCCGAGTTCATGCCGCGATAGGTCAGGGGCAGTTCGACGTTTTCATAGACCGTGAGATCACCAATCAGATTAAAGCTCTGAAAGATGAATCCCACTTCGCGATTGCGGATACGGGCCCGCTCCGACATCGAAAGGTTTTCCACCGGGTGATTATTGAGAACATACTCACCATCGGTCGGCGTATCGAGCAAGCCGAGAATCGACAGCAAGGTGGATTTGCCGCAGCCTGACGGTCCGGCAATTGACACGTACTCACCTTTCTTGATGTCCAGGTGGATACCGGAAAGCGCGTGCGTCTCGACTTCGTCTGTGTAGAAGACTTTCTTGACGTCGGCCAGGTGAATTAGGGGATCAGTTGAACTCATCTCAGGCTCCTTCGATTTTTTGGCTGCTACTGCTTTAACTGTGAACACCGCGGATTGGGTTTGTATGGCAACTTGGAACTTCGGCTTCTGTCGTGTTGCGGCGTTGCCGCTCTCCAGTGCGGTAATGCTCTGCCTTACCCGCGGTTCTTCACGATTTTGAGGCTATGCCTCGACGGCTCGAATGAGGCATAGCCTCGAATTCAAATTTGTAGCGCACCGGTAAGGCTGAGCCTTACCGCACTGGGGAGCGGCTGAGCCGCATAAGGCGCAATCCGCGAGCGCTCGATACATCAGCGGATCCGGATCTGGTTGTAGTTGTCCCACGCCGAAGTGTCCGAAAGGATCACTTGATCCCCTTCGCGCAGGCCGCTGACGATTTCAATCGTGCTGACTGAATTTCGGCCCAGCGCCACCTGGGTGCGTGTGGCCTCCTGCCCGTCGGGACTCAGCTTAAACATGCCGACAGTTTGCTGTCCCTGACCAAACGCTGGCCGGCCCACGTGCAGGACATTGTCCAAACGTTCCAGTTCGATTGTTCCGTCCACGCTCAAATCCGGCCGCGCGCTTGCGGGTAGCGGCCCGGTAAGTTCAGCGTCGACCACGAACGTACCTTCGCGGGCCGCCGGATCAATGCGGGAAACGCGGGCCTGGATGATTCCATTGCGCGTGTCCACTTCAACTAGCTGGCCGAGTCTGACGTCTTTGATCTGAGTTTCGGCAATCCTGAGTTCGGCCTTAAGCGACGCGGGATCGGCAACGCGGGCCATGTTGAATCCGGGTGTCACCTGCTGGCCCACCTGCACGGAAACCTGCTGCAACACTCCGTTGGTGCCGGCTCGTACCTTCAGCGCATCAACCTGGACCCGCTTTAGTGCGGCGAGCGCGCGTAACTGATCGATGCGGGCCTGCTGGGCGTTCATCTGGGCTCTCGTCGCCTTGCTGCTGATCGCCAGCCTTTGCTGTTCAATCTTTAGCCGGTTGGCAAGATCCTGCACCCGGACACGAGCGACCTTCAACAGAATCAGCGGTACCAGACCTTGTTTGCCCAGCACTTCGTCCGTCTCAAGCTGCATTTTTGCCTGGCTGTACTCCGCGTTGATCGTGGCAATGGCAGATTGCTGCGTCATGCCGTCGCTTTCCAAACGCACTCTCAGATTATCCTTGTCAGCTTGCGCGGCCTTCATTTGGAATTCCGCGTCAATAGCCTGCTGTTCCATCTGAGGGTTTGAGAGCTCAAAGATCACCGTTCCAGTGCTGACTTCGACTCCCGGTTCCACCAGGATTCTTTCCAAACGGCCGTCTGCCGGCGCTGGCACCCAGCGAGTCAGTTGCGGCACGAGTGTGCCGATGCCGCGCACCTGGCGCGTGAACTGACCGCGTTTGACGGTGTCAATCACCGCCGTGGAACGATCGAGTGTAGGTGCCGCCGGCTTTAGCTTTGTCAGGCCGACGGTAATTCCGCCTACGGCGACCAGGCCGATAAGGATGACAACGCCATTGCGGATGCGCTTCTTGAGTTTGGATTTTCCGGGACGCTTAATATCCATGAACTTCTCTAAAAATCAGTTAGCCCTTGAAGCCAACTTGGGCTGCGGCGAAGGAATTTATGAAGGACTGTGCATGCCAATTTGAGAGCGGCGAAAGGTGCACGGGAAGTGTGCTTAAAGATCCAGCAACGACAAACTTCTCCGGCAACTGCACAGTCCTCCGCTAGTCAGGGTTAACAAAGGCCGTGCCAGTGCCAGGCCTGCTGACATATTGACGACGAAGATCGCCGTTTCAGCCAATGTTATAGGTCATGGTTTGTGGTCCTAGTGAGTGAGGCAGTCGCTGCAGAAGCTGACAGCCGACCGGAGGAAACGTGTCGCTTTCGGGACGTGAGAATCCCAATTTCGATAAAAATTCAAAATCTCGTATGAGAAACGTGGCATACATTGTAGGGGCGTCCCCGTGGGCGCCCCATCGTCGATTTGGCATCACCTGAGACTAAATGAAAGCTGAAATGTTTCTGCGACGATGGGGCACCCACGGAGGGACGTTCCTACGGAGTGGCCGCCTCGTAAGACCCTACAAAAGCCGGATCGCGTTTCTTGAGTGCCTCGTGGCTCACTCTCCCACTTCGCATCATCACTGAGTATGCCAACTCTATCGGGCTAAGGTGGAGGTACCGCCTTACATTCTCAAACCAAAGCATGCTGTCGAGGGCGGCTGCTTGATACTCCTCGATGTATGGCTTCCGGGTCGATTCAAATTCCAACAGCGCACTGCTCACGTCATCGTGGCGCTGAAAACTACCGGCCAGCGCGATCGCATCCTCCATCGCCAGCTTGGTTCCTGAACCAATCGAAAAATGGGCCGTATGCAGCGCATCCCCTATCAGCACCACGTTCTTATAAGCCCATTGCCTGTTCTTCACCAGAGTGAAATTGATCCATTTAGAATTGTTTGAGAGCAGGGGATGTCCCTGCAAGTCTGGCGCAAAGACACGCTCGAGGTATGCACTGGTGTCGGCGTCGTTCATAGAAGCCAACCCTGCCGGCTCCCATGTCTGAGGATCACACTCGACGATGAAAGTGCTCGTAGTCTGGTTGAATTTGTATGAGTGCGCTGAGAATATCCCGGCTTCATTCTCGCGGAAAGTGAGCGTTAAACCGTGAAATAGCTGATTCGTGCCGTACCAGATGTAACGGTTCGAGCGGATGCTCAGATTCGGACAAAAGTGTTCTGCAAAGCGTTGGCGGAGAGTGCTATTGATACCGTCGGCGCCCACCAGCAGGTGGCAACCGGTCCGGAGCGATTCGATGTCATTGATCTCAGAATGAAAACGGACTGCGACTCCGAGTTGCTCCGCACGCTGCTGCAGAATCTTTAATAACTGCAGGCGGGAAACGCCGGAGAAGCTGTTGCCGCAAACAGAGATCTTTTCGTCACCGCGCACCACGTCGACATTGTCCCAGGCTTCAAACTGGCTGGTTATTTCGGCGTGAGACTCTGCGTCAGCTTCTCGAAGATTTGCCAGCGTTCTACCGGAGAAAACTACGCCCCATCCGAAAGTGTCATCTGGTCCATTGCGTTCATAGACTGTGATTTCGTTCGCCGGATTCGCCTTCTTCATCAGGATGGCGAAGTACAAACCCGCCGGCCCGCCGCCGATGATATTGATTTTCATTGGGTATTGGTTCACCGGTTGCAGAAAGTGCAGTATCTCAACTAGACGAGCGAGCTTTAGCCGATGTGAGAGCTCTCTCCAGCAGATCTCTTACCCCAAGACTCTCCGACCATTCGCCTAGGTAGTCGAACTCCAGGCTCAAGTCGTTCACTCCCAGTATGCCCAGGACGTCGGACCACTGAGTACTCGAAACCTCGCCGTCATCTCGATACCAGCGGAGTTTTGCCAGGATTGTATCCTCAGCGGTCGCAACGTATAAGAACTCGTCGCTGTCCGGAGTAATCTTTCGAAGTTGTCTCCGCTCCAACTGCTTCCTGGCGAAGGCGTCCCCTTTGGGGATGAAGATGTCGACCTTGAACACTGAATCGAAATGGATGGCATTGAAGGACCGACGTTGCTCAACGGCCTGTTGCACAGCGTGCTCATCATCAACATAAAAACTCTTATTCAATGCGTCGAGCAGGGGTCGCACGTGTTCGGGCTTTATGTCAGCCAGGAGGTCGATGTCTGCTGTTGAACGATACATGCCGTGCATGGAACTCGCCAGGGAGCCTACCAGACATAGTTGATTCCTTGCTGGTCCAATAAGCGGGCGACTTGAAACAAAACTACTAAGGGACTATCCATAGCTCTAGATCAGTAGTCCTCTTCCTGGGGATCGAAATCGTACACGCGAATCACTTCAGCACGTGGTAACACTCGGGCGATGAAGCGCCGCCGGATTTCCTCCCCGCTGGCTTGAGGAAATCTATGACGCAGGTCCGCGAGGACCAACTTTCGCAGCGCTTCCGTGAGCTCGAAAGCAAGTGCGAGTCGCTTCGATGGCAGTAGACGACGCACCATCTCATAGTGCATCTGCTGCATTTGGGGTGAGGTGTCTGATGAAAGTGGTTTCAAAGAATGTTAGTACTACTCTTTCAAAAGCTGGCTGGCAATGATGAGCTTTTGGATCTCGGATGTACCTTCGTAGATCCGCAACGCGCGTACGTCGCGGTAAAGACGTTCCATCACACTGCCGCGCACCAACCCGGCGCCACCATGGATCTGCACAGCCTGATCGACGATCCGGCAGGCAGCTTCAGTGGCGTAGAGCTTTGCCTCACTAGCCTCCCTACTCACGCGCCCGGTCCCAGTGTCTTTAAGAAAGGCGGCCCGATAAACCAACAGCCGCGCAGCGTCAAGCTCTGTCACCATATCGGCCAGCTTCTCCTGGATCAGTTGATGCTCTGCGAGTAGGCGGCCAAATTGTTTCCGGTTGAGGGCATGACGAAGAGACTCATCAAGTGCGCGCCTGGCCATACCGCACGCGGCGGCTCCCACACTCGCACGAAAGGTGTCGAGCGTACGCATCGCCAGAATAAAACCATCTCCTTCGGCTCCTACCATGTCCTCCGCCGGGACGCGACATCCATTGAAAGCAATTTCACCAATCGGGTGCGGTGAAATCATTGCGGTCCGCTCCACCACGGTGAATCCTGGCAACCGCGCGCCCACAACAAACGCGGAAAGTTCCGCTCGTCCGCCGGTTTGAGTGCCGGTTCGGGCAAACACGGTATAGAAATCCGCGATTCCCGCGTTTGAGATGAAACGCTTCCTACCATCGATGACCCACGCGTCACCATCGCGCTGCGCGGTGGTGGTAATGGCAGAGACGTCGGAACCAGCTTCCGGTTCTGTCAAGGCAAACGCAGCGATAGCCCTGCCCTCTGCCGCGCGCGTCACCCAGAAGTCGCGGACATGCTCCGGGGCCGCCTGACTAATCGCATAGGTGCCCAAACCCTGCATCACGAAAGCGAGGTCGGCCAATGCTGATGAGTAAGCCAGAGACTCTCGAATCAGGCAGAGGGCGCGGACATCGAACCGCGTATCGTGCGAAGCGACCGCATAACGGAGCGCACCGGCACCGGCCAGCACACTCACGTAGTCGCGGACACGCTCGTCAACGTTGCTTTCTTCGGTCGTCCTGGGTTCAATCTCCTGCTCAACAAACAATGCAAGGTCGCTCGCAAGGGTGCGATGTTCAGGAGTGAAGAAGGGGAGTTGATTGATGAAGTTGTCCATGCGTTATAAGTATCGTTCTTTGAACTTAGTTCTTTATGCTTTGCCCGCGGAGCTGACCCTATCTAACCATGTGGCGCGATTCTCACCTCAAATATCCGAGACAAAGCTCAAGCACAAAGTTTCAAAACCCAGTCATTTGAACTTAGGAGTGCGCTTTTCAACAAATGCTTCATAAGCTTCGCGATAGTCAGGATGCTGCATGCAGATGGCCTGCGACTGTGCCTCGCATTCGAGTGCAGCACTGAGATTCATATCAAGCTCGCGATTGAGCATTTCCTTCGTCTTGGCCAGGGCGAAAGCCGGGCCCTGGGCCAGACGTTCCGAGAACTCGCGTGTGACGTTCGCCAAGTCTTCGGCAGGTACTACTCTGTTATATAAGCCAATTCGTTCTGCTTCTGACGCGGAGATGAAATCGCCGGTAAAAAGCAATTCAGTAGCCTTTGCCAGGCCCACTACTCGCGGCAATAAATGCGCGGCTCCCATGTCAGCGCCCGAGAGGCCCACCTTTACAAAGAGAAAAGCGATTTTGGCTTCATCACTCGCGATCCTGATATCGGATGCCAACGCGATACAAGCGCCGGCCCCGGCCGTCGTGCCATTCAAGCTCGCAATCACTGGCTTGGGAAGAGCGCGAATGTTGCGAATCAGGTCGCAAGTCATTCGGGTGAACTCCAACCGGCCTTCGATGTCGCGGGCAAAGAGTTCGCCAATAATGTCATGGACGTCTCCACCGGAACAGAAAGCCCGTCCCGATCCAGTCACAACCACTACGCGGACGTCGTCTTCGGCGCGCAGGGCGGCGAACATGTCAGTTAGCTCTCGATAAACTTCAAAGGTGAGCGCATTCAGGCGTGCCGGCCGGTTAAGAGTGAGCGTAGCCACTCCCTTGTCCGACCGTTCGTAACGAAAACTCGTGGGCTGTTTCATGCTTCGATGTACTGAACCACTCGTCCGTTGATTGGCTCGGCAGCCCTTGCAACCCCGGCCCACATCACAGCGCCGCGATCGCTTCAATTTCTACCATGGCCTCGTCATCGAGCAAGCTCTTCACTTCCACCAGCACCATGGCGGGAAAGTGTTTCCCCATGTGAGTCCGGTACCGCTCGCCGATTTCCCGTGTGCGGGCGTCGTACTCGTTCTTATCGGTGACGTACATGATCAGTCGTGCGATTTGTTCAGGCCGTCCGCCAGACTCGGTCACAACTGCCACCACGTTGGCGAGAGCGCGGTCAAATTGTTCGACAAAATCCGCACTGATAATCTCCTGTTGTTCATTCCAGCCGAGTTGTCCGGCAATAAATAGCAATCGCGCTCCCGGCTCAATCAGAACGCCATTGGCATAGCCTAGTGGAGGACCAAGCGACGCAGGATTAATGAATTTGAGACTCATGGAGAGACAAGGTTTTGCGCTGGTGGAGTGTCACAAGAACAGGCGTATAACGATCAACCATGTTCGCTGATTTCTTTAATGATAGATGGCGGTTGGGTTCGTGATTTTTCGGGTGATTTCGTGGATTCGCCTTCGCGGCAAAGGCACGATTCACCAAATCACACGAAGCCCCACGAATAAACGGCCTGTAGTGACGATTGAGAGTCAACACACTGGATTCCTTCTTTACAAACACATTCCTAAGAGCTACTGCAACCTTCTGGCGTGGTCTTGACGAAGCAGCAAGGTATTAGATTCCGCCCCGATGAGCAAGAGCGCACTTAGCCAGTTGCTCGCCTGATTTTCTTTAACCTGAAAAGGAAAGAGGCCGCCTCGATATAGGCGGCCTCTTGAGGTTCAGCTGGAGTGTCAGCGGTTAAAGAATCTTGTCCAGACTCTTAGCCAGCTGACCAGCGAGATTTCCCTGTGGGTCTATCCCGCGTACAGGCTCCCCAACAACATTGCCTTGCTTGTCAAGAATAACTATCGAAGGCAGTTGATCGATACCGAGTTTCTTGGAAACCGCACCGTCCGGGTCGCGCAGGACCGTAACCTTCAGACCATACTTTTCGGCAAAGGCTCGCAGTTGCTCGTCTGATGCGAAATTCTTCGACTTCGCATCTTCTGACTCCGTGCTCACGAAGTAGACAACCACCCCGCGGTCGCTATATTCATCAGCCAGTTTCCTGATCCCCTGCAACTGAGTTCGGGATAGAGGAAGCCATGAAGCGCCAAAAGCGAGCACTACCACCTCACCGCGAAGGCTTTCCGACGTAACTGGCCGACCATCAATGGACCGCATCGAGAACTCAACGGGGCCTCCACCGCTCTTCTGAGCTAAAGCTAGGCTTGTCAGTAGGACCATGAGGAACGCGGCCATAGAGGCCTTGAACTTTGAGGGAAACATCTATTCTCCTTTTGCCGGATTCTGGCCCCCTCGTTGAGGCATTGTGTGACCGACGCTGCGTTAGATGAGCCGGGGAGGGGTTTAGTTGGGTCAATTACGCTTCCCTGTGCGGCTTTCCGGCTTATTTTGGTGCCTTTAATGCTGGTTTGCTGGTGGAACACCGAATACTTCCTGGTGTAAAGCGCGGTAATCATCCCATGTATCCATATCTCGCGCAATGAACGGGCAATTGACGGGTAACCGTCGCACCGCCTCCTGGTGGGCTTTTAGAAACGATCTAAGGCCTCCCCTGGAATCAAGGTTTAACAACTCCTCGCGAAAGCACAGATCAACCAGGATCGGATGACCACCCCGGCCTCGAAACTCGGGGACCACCAGCCTCTCGCCTGATGTCCATTCGCTCATTATGGCCTCTATGACATCCGGCGAAACCGCCGGATGGTCCGTAAGGGCAATAAGAGCAGCTCTAGCCTCCGGAGGGAGCTCCCGAAACCCGCAGGCGATTGATGCGCTCATCTCGCTTCTAGCATCCGGGTTCAGCGCGAAACGCAATCTCAGATCGATGAGGTTCTGCTGAAGTTCTTCCGCTCGGTGGCCCAGCACCACAACAATGTTTTCAACTCCCGCCTGGCGGAGGTTTTGGATGCAACTACGAATAACGGTTGTCTCACCGAAGGGAAGCAGAGGTTTAAAAGCACCCATGCGCTGGGATCGGCCGGCGGCAAGAAGAATGGCGGAAACTTCGCTCATAGAAAACTGACGGTGCGAGTCGGGAGTCTCGTTGCTTTGAAGTCTTGACAAGACTCCGTCGTCATATTTTTAAGAATCTTCTGGGGACGATCCAGACTGAAATATGACACTACCTAAGACTTCCGACTCATGACTCTAGACTAATTCGTTGAGGGCGCGGAGGGTGTATTGTCGCGTCATCTGTTTGCGCCAGTTCATGACGAAGTCGGTATTGTCGAGTGGGCGGGCTTTGACGTAAGCAGCTTCAGCGGCGGCGTCGATGTGCTCGCGATCGAGAGGTTGGCCAATCAGAGCTTGTCCGGCTTCCCTAACTTCCAGCGGCGCGGGAGCGATGCCTCCAAGGATGAGCCTGGCATCTTTCACCAAACCGGCGGGATCCAGTTGCACCCAAGCGGCAACACCGAGTACCGGGAAATCGAAAGCACCACGGCGACGCAGCTTCTGGTAAGAGGCACGCCAGCCGTTCGTTGGCGGTAGCTGAATGTCTACCAGCAGCTCGTCAGGTCTTTTGTGAAGATAGTCGATACCATCATCGTTGTATAACCCTGCGGCATCGATCACGCGATCTCCAAGTGTCGAAGCAAATCGCAGCCTGGCGCCGATGGCCACCATTACCGGAACCAGATCTGACGACTGCACGGCCCAGCACTTTGAGCTCCCGGGCGCTACCCAGCAGATGTCGCCGTCCTTCTTTAGGCAGAAGTTGATCCCTTTACGCCACTCGTAGTTTTGATCGTAATAGTTGCAGCGGGTGTCGAGCAGCAGGTTGCCGCCAATCGTCCCCATGTTGCGCAGAATCGGAGTGGAGATGGTGCGCGCGGCATTAGCGACAACTGGATAGTCACGATTGATGATTGGGCTCTCGCAAACATCGGTTAGGGTTACCGACGCGCCGATCCTCACACCCGATTTGCCATCACCTGAGATCTGATTCAACTCAGGCACCCGCATAACGGAGATAACGGTCTTCGGCGTCTGTTGCCGGCGCTTCATATTGGGATAAAGATCCGTACCTCCAGCCACAAACTGACCCTCAGCACCAGCGCCTGCAATAATCTTCACCGCCTCCGAGATTTCTCTCGGCGCGCGGTAGTCGAATTTGGGAAGTCGCATCATGAAAACTACTTCGGCAGCTTGTACCAACGATTTCGTTGCAGTTCGACGAGTCGCCAATCTATGTAAGCTCTCTTGATATCGTAGGGCTTCTCGTCTTTTGTTTCGGCATGAGGGTCCAAGCGCACTTAAGTTCCTCGTGCGTCAAGATGTAGAACTCAAATGACGAAGACGGCTCGTGAGCTTTTACTAGAACAAAAAACAGTTCGGAGCTTGTTAGACTATCAACGTAGTGACGTTGCACAGGTATCTGAGTGTCCTTGGAACTTGAAGTCTTAACTTCAACTCGGAATTTGCACGCCTTCGGCGACTGACAGTCAATGTCAAAGCCCTTGTTGTGATTGGGCATCCCCTTAACTATGTGACCTCGCTGCGTAAGTTCCACAATCACAGCTTCAGCGCCGCGTTGTCCCGTTTCTGTTTTGGCTCGAGTCATGCGGTTCCTACTTAACACCAGTCCTTCACGCCGCCTCAAGTACCGGTCGATATCGGAGCTTAACAATCTGGTTCTCATCGGTAATGTCGGTCTGACCCTGGACGTTTCCAAGCTCATCAACGAACTCCACGACAAACCCGGACTGATGATCAGGCGTCGAGTCGAAGACTTGGATCACGGTGCCGACGTCTCCACGATGTAGACCAGCTTCGGGTTGATCGACCAACAGCGCTACGACGTCGTTTTCATTGATGTTGTCCATTTTCGGTTATCTCTCACTTCACATAACAACTGGTCAGCCGCGGAAACTCGGTGCCAAATTCTACTATCCAGGAGAAGCGAACTACCGCCGAGCTTCCTTGGTGCTCCAGAACGGAGTCTATTACATACTTCTCGCCAAATACAGATGGCGTACCTGGCTCAGCTTCATTACTAATAGCTATCCCAAGCGCTTTTTCGCGAAGCCATTCTGCGTCTTCTAAGGTGATCCCAAGCGCAGCTTTAAATACTCTCGCCTTATGTTTGCCGACAGGATGATTCGGATTGAGACTGTAGGCCCGCAGCTTATCGATCTCAACTAAAGCCTTGTCGGAGTT
>JBHENP010000078.1:0-18058 GCA_046261995.1 Pyrinomonadaceae bacterium | reverse complement strand
CCATTAACCACTCGACCACCCCTGCATACCTTTTCAAGTGCCTAATGGAGCCGGCGAAGGGACTTGAACCCCCGACCCTCTGATTACAAATCAGATGCTCTACCAACTGAGCTACGCCGGCCCGCTATAGATTGCAATAGCGCATTCCGACAAAAGGCGGATACTACCAACAGGAAAACGAAAACGCAAGTCGCAGACGGGGTTAGACATAGCTCTTAACCAATAGGCATGAGTGAGGCGGCAAGGTACAAGATTCAAAGTGGAGCGCATTGGCTTCATTACAGGCGAATTCCGCCCGATTCATTAAACTGTGTCTTAATTACTTTTCAAAAACTGGCTGGCTTGCTCGGCTAGTCGGCTACCGTCGCAATCCTCGCGCTCTCGGCTTTGCGTCTCTCATCACGAGAGGCAAGAACAGAGGCGTAGAACGAACGAAAGTACCCGTACATCGACAAACACGCAGAAATTACAACCAGCCACAACAACGCCCGCCCGGTGGTATAAACCAGGACCTGCCAGTCGTTTCCCGTGGTCCGGCCGGCGCCGAAAAGGTGCTGAAACGCCGCCCTCAATTCAGGCACCGACCAAAACTCGATTGCGGGAAATGGCCTGCCAAAATTTGCCACAGGCGGCTTTCCAGAAACGCTGGAAGCGATTAGCAACGCAACAGTCACCACCTGCGCTAGCATTTTGAATTTACCCATCTTTGACGCCGCTATGACTACGCCATCCGCGGCGGCGATTGACCGTAGACCGGTAACTGCAAATTCGCGTCCGATGATGATCACGACCGCCCACGCTGGAGCTAGTTGGTTCTCAACCAGCGAGATTAGGGCCGCGGAAATGAGTAGCTTGTCGGCAATCGGATCGAGCAATTGACCCAAGCGCGTTACTTGATCGCGGCTGCGGGCGAAGTGTCCGTCCAAAAAGTCGGTAAGAGCGGCACCCAGGAAAAGCGCGACGCCTAATACATGCCGAGGCACCCCAAACCAGTTTTCAGAGAAAGGTGTAAGAAGAACCACAACCAGCAGCGGAACAATGAAGATACGTAGCAGTGTTAAGGCGTTTGGCAGATTCAAACTAATACCGCCCTACGGAAGCGTCACCAGAAATCGGTTCGTCTGTGCGATTGCTCGGAGTGTATGACTCGCTCGGAAATAGTGTCAAGACAGCGGATTCTCAACTTGCTCAAATAGTTTGTGCTCGGCTAGAATCAGGGTTTCTTCGCTGCGAGATATTCATATCTGTAGTGGCTTGCGCGCTTAAGTACCATGGCAATCGACCGCATAACTGTAAGAGGGGCTCGCCAGCATAACCTCAAGAACATTAACGTAGAAATACCTCGGGATCGCTTCACAGTTGTCACCGGCCTCTCCGGTTCCGGCAAGTCATCACTCGCCTTCGATACTATCTATGCTGAGGGACAACGTCGCTACGTCGAGTCGCTGTCGGCTTATGCGAGGCAGTTTCTGGACCAGCTCGAGAAACCCGATGTCGATTCGGTGGACGGTCTTTCCCCGGCAATTTCAATCGAGCAGAAGACCGTTTCGCGCAGCCCTCGCTCTACGGTGGGCACGGTCACCGAGATTTACGACTATATGCGTTTGCTCTTTTCTTCGATCGGTCAGCCTCATTGTCAGGTATGCGGAGCGGCCATCACGCGGCAGAGTGTGGAGCAAATTGTGCAAAACGTCCTCTCACAACCTGAGGGCGAACGCGTGATGATCCTCGCTCCCATAGTCAGAGGACGTAAAGGTGAGTTCAAAAAGGAGCTCGAAAAACTCGCCAAGGACGGGTTTCTGCGTGCGCGCGTCGATAATGAACTGCTTTCCCTGGACGAAGAGATCAAACTTGATAAGCGACGTAACCACACCATTGAAGCTGTCGTCGATCGTTTATTAATCAAACCGGGAATCAACGACCGACTTTCGGAATCCGTTCGCACGGCCTTAAAGCTGACGGGCGGAGCTGTGTTGGTATCGGTTGTCGATGGCGAAGAGAAGCTTTATTCAGAGCGGATGGCTTGCGTTATTTGCGGTATCAATGTCCCACCACTGGAGCCGCGATCGTTCTCCTTTAACTCGGCTTATGGAGCCTGTAAGCGATGTCACGGGTTGGGTTCGGTGCTTGAAGTCGATCCGGCTAAGCTCATTCCGGATACGAACACTCCTGCTGAGAAATTGACTTTCATGGGTTCGGCGGATCGTCAGGGTTCTGCTTATCTAAAGAGCGCTCTGTTGGCGGTTATCAGTCACTTCAAAGCTAATGCCAAGATCCCTTTCAACGAGTTACTGCGTGAAGCACGTGAAGGCTTCTTCGAAGGCCTCACTGGCCAGTTGAACTTTCGCCAGGGTGCTTATTCTTATCAGAGCCGCTGGAAAGGCGCATTACATTGGTTGCGTGATCGACTCAATGAAGCCCCCTCTGAAAAAGTCCGGGCAGCGCTCGAAGAGCTTGTTTCCCCGGGAACCTGCCCAGATTGCAAAGGAAGGCGCTTGCGTGCAGACTCGCTGGCGGTGCGTTTAGGAGGGCGCGGCATTGCGGACTATACGACCTTGCCAATCGAAGACGCGACTGCCGTTTTTGCGGAGATAAAGTTGACCGCGCGCGAGGACAAAATAGCCGGTCCAATCCTGAGAGAAATAGTTAACCGACTTCGGTTCCTGAACACTGTTGGACTCGGATATATAACTCTTGATCGTGTGTCGTCTACGCTATCCGGGGGCGAAGGACAGCGCATCCGGCTGGCCACGCAGATAGGATCCCAACTCCGGGGCGTGCTCTACGTTCTGGATGAACCGTCAATCGGGCTTCATCCACGTGACAACCAGAAGCTGCTGGAGACATTGTGCGCGCTTCGCGACCTGGGCAACACAGTACTGGTGGTTGAACACGACGAAGAGACGATTCGTCGAGCCGACTACGTCGTCGACCTGGGACCTGGCGCAGGTGCTCATGGCGGAGAACTGGTAGCTTCCGGAACTGCGGAAGACGTGGCCAACAATCCGAATTCGATTACCGGACTCTACATCCGAGGTTTGAAGAAAATCGATGTGCCCCAGCAGCGTCGTGCACCCAACGGCAAGTCCCTCACCATCCATGGCGCGCGCGCAAACAACCTGAAGGATATTGACGTATCATTCCCGCTTGGTTTGCTGACTGTCATTACCGGTGTTTCCGGTTCTGGTAAGTCGACGCTGGTCGGCGACATCCTCTACCCCGCTTTGGCGCGTCACCTCTATGGATCTCTAGCCGAGGCCGGACCTTACACCGCGATTGAAGGCCTCGACAATGTGGATAAAGTAATTGAGATCGACCAGTCGGCTATCGGCCGAACGCCCCGGTCCAACCCGGCGACTTACACGGGATTGTTCACCCCACTGCGTGAACTTTACGCAATGCTGCCCGAGTCACGTGAACGCGGCTACAAGCCTGGACGGTTTTCTTTCAACGTCAAAGGCGGGCGCTGTGAGGCCTGCGAAGGCGATAGCATGAAACGAATCGAGATGAACTTCCTGCCCGACGTTTATGTTCTCTGCGACGTTTGCCGGGGCGCTCGCTACAACCGTGAGACGCTGTCGGTTAAGTTCAAAGGCAAGTCGATTGCCGAGTTATTGGACACCACCGTCGACGAGGCGTTGCCGCTCCTGGAGAATATTCCTCAGATTCAGCAGAAATTGCAGACCTTGCTGGACGTAGGACTCGGCTACATCAAACTGGGCCAATCCGCCACCACCCTGTCCGGCGGTGAAGCACAGCGTATCAAGCTGGCGAAGGAACTCTCAAAACGGGCAACCGGGAGAACTGTCTACATTCTCGACGAACCAACGACTGGTCTTCATTTTGCCGACGTCCACAAACTACTGGATGTGTTGCAGCGACTCGTCTCGCTCGGCAACTCCGTGCTTGTGATTGAACACAATCTAGACGTGATCAAGAGCGCGGACCACATCATCGATCTAGGACCGGAGGGTGGCGAACATGGTGGTCGGGTAGTGGCCAGCGGCACCCCGGAAGAGGTCGCGCGGGCACGCCGGTCTCACACGGGTCAGGCACTGCGACCTCTGCTGGATGGTCAACTTATGCGCAACGGAAACGGCCGCCGAGAGCACAAGAAGATCGCATGATATAATTATACAGAAATGAAAAAGACTGTTCGCATCTTCAAGTCTTCCGCAGAAGCAGAGAACGCCGATAGGGAGTACTATCGGACTCTTCTCCAGCGCAGAGAATTGAGATGTTGCTGATCCTGAGAGACCAACACCGCCCCTACCATAATGACGCTACAGAAGGATTTAAGAGAGTTTATCGAGTCATTAAACGCTCTTGACGCAAGGCGATCTCGACGGGTTGAGCGTCCCATTTATTTCAAAGGAAATGCTTAAGCGAAACAAGGAAGCCTGTGGCAGGCTCCAGGATTTAGCCGACTTGGAATACTTGTAACCCTCGGAACGGGGCCGAACTTGCCGTCAATTCACGATCACGATTTAAAGCCATTGAGCCTGGAGGAGGTAAGTACGTATCCCCTGGCCTCGCGGCCCAGCAAGGTTTCACTCGATGACTTTGCTAGTCCCATCGACGCGTCCTCATCGGTCATCGATTTTCTCAATAGTCTGCCAAATATTCTCGGAGCACAGAGCCTGCGCGAGCTCTCGGGCCGGATTCGACGGGCAAAACAAGCAGGAAAACCGATCATCTGGGGTGTGGGCGGCCACGTAATTAAGGTGGGTTTGGCGCCCGTGATCATAGACCTCATGAGGCGTGGTTTTGTCACCGCCATTGCGGCCAACGGTTCCGTGCTGGTCCATGACGCGGAGATAGCTCTGGTGGGATCAACCTCGGAAGATGTGGACGCGACCCTAGGGGAAGGCGCATTTGGAGCCGCCGAAGAAACAGGACAGTTGCTGAATAGCTCAGCTCGCGAAGGCATGCGAGATGGTATTGGTCTTGGTGAAGCACTTGGACGCGCGCTCTTAGCCCTAAAGCCCAGGCATCGCGACTACTCCCTCCTCTGCGCGGCTTATCATAGCCGCACACCTTTCACCGCCCACGTCACGATTGGTGGCGACATTGCTCATTTTCATCCGAGCGCGGACGGCGCGGCACTTGGAGCTACGTCACATACGGATTTCCGTTTGCTCGGAGAACTAGTGCGCCGTATGAACGATGGCGGAGTGTATCTAAATGTGGGCTCAGCGGTCGTCTTGCCGGAGGTGTTCTTAAAGGCTGTCACTCTAGTCCGCAATCTGGGCCACTCACTAACCGACATCACCACAGCCAACTTCGACTTCATCCAATCCTATCGTCCCCTGACCAATGTGGTGCGCCGGCCCACCGCCGGTGGCGCCGGGCGAGGTTATTCAATTACCGGCCATCACGAACTAAGTATTCCGCTGCTAGCCGCCGAACTGATCTGCGGCAGCGAGAAGGAATAGACGGGCTCTACATCAAGCGCGCTTTCGCCCCAGGCTTTAGCCACGGCAAATATATGCTTTCGGTCGTCTCCATAACTCACATGCCATTTCGTTTCGACACTAGAGACCGTGAGTCCCGCTTGCTCGATCAACCCGCAAAGATCCCCGGCGCTGTTGACGGCTTGCATATGGGCCGGCGTATGGCTTTCCGCTGGCACAGTCAGCAGTAACACCCCGCCGGGCGTCAGCACCCTCGATAATTCTTCGAACACGCGTTCAGGATGAGGCAGGTGTTCAACCACTTCCGACGCTATAACGACGTCGAAGGAGCTGTCGGCAAACGGAAGATTCATTAGACAGCCAGTTTGAAATTGCGTCCGTGCTGCGACAGCTTTGTGTGCCGCCAATCGCCGCGCATAGTTGATCGCCGCTTCGCTAATATCGAGACCATAACCCGACCAGGTTGGTCTCAGTCTTAAGACTTCACAAAGCATGGCGCCCGAGCCACATCCCAGATCGGCCACAACCGCCCTAGGAGATACGACTGACTCGACGACGCGTCGCACAAATCTCATTCGCGCAACCGCGGACGGCTGAAATGCCAGAGTGAAATGGGTTACCAGTGGATAGAACGGCTGATCGTAAATACGCTGTCGCGCTGTCTCAAATGAGAGGTGGTTGTCTTCTTCGCGTTTCAGTTGGACGTACTGGCGCAGGGATTTCGCAATCTCACTCGGCGTCATTCCAGAAGCGGCCAGGATATCTCCTACGATTGTATCGGCGTTCTGCCAGAGATTCCTTGTGGTACCACCAAAACATCGAGCCAGTGGTGGTCCAACCCCGGCATAAAAAGCAAGTAGCACTCGTTCCCACCAAGGCGCGAAGTCAGAGTAGGCATCAATAAGATCGAGGCAGTTCGGATAAGCGCGGAGTTGTGTTCTTGCGAAGAGCTTTGTTTCCCAGGTCACTGCTATTCCTCCCACCATCAGCGCTATGCGTCGAGTGCGGAAGATTTGCAAAGGTCGTACCCTTGGGCCTATCGAGATCGAGTCTTATCTCAAAGTGAGATCCAAAAAGTCCGGATTTACTGGCGAAGTCTGTTTGTGTGAGGACCAACGAAAATCGCGAAAAAGAAAACGAGCAGCCAAAACGGATTTGCGGCGCGGCCCGAATGTTTCGGTTGGAGCCGACTTAGGTATTGCAGTTGGAGCAAGCGAGATATTGCACGGTGCACTCGCCGCTCAAAGCGGCACTTCATGTGCTAAACGAGCCGACCATATCATGTGCTAACGACACGACACGATGGCGAACCCGCTTGACAAGCTCCTTCTAACATCATAGCCTTGTGCGAAATTGAAAGTCGTTTTCAATTAGTCTCCATTTTCCCGACTGATATTATGTTTAGGAAAGACTCGCATCTCTGCGTCCTTCGGGCCCTGGCACTGGGGCTCATGCTTCCCTTCTGCGCCCTAGCGCAGTCAAACCTCGCCTCAATTTCGGGTCTTGTGTTGGATCAGAATTCAGCAGCTATCAGCGGGGCGAGGCTTGCTCTGAGGAAAATCAATTCACTCAGCGAACTTACGGTCGTCACTGACGAGAGGGGGCGGTTTCGTTTTGAGGATCTGGTAGCCGCTGAGTATCGCCTCGTTATCAAGCAAGCAGGGTTTAGTACTTCTGACACAGTTATCACGGTCACTGGCCCGGGAAATACTCAGATCGAGGTCCTCTTGCAACCGGCTCCAATAGCAGAATCAGTAGTGATTACCAGCAGCCACCTGCTCACTACACCTGAATCGATGGAAAGAACTCCAGGATCATTTGGCATTGTTGATGCACAGGTACTGGAGCGGAGCCGAGCTCTTACCTCCACCGAAGTCTTACGGAAAGTTGCGGGCGTTAACGTACGGGATGAAGAAGGCTTTGGGTTGCGACCAAACATTGGGATTCGTGGCATGAATCCCACGCGATCCACGAAACTCTTGCTTCTCGAAGACGGCATACCGCTTACCTATGCCCCCTATGGCGACAATGCCTCTTACTATCATCCGCCCATCGACCGTTTTGAAAGTATTGAAGTGCTCAAGGGTTCAGGCCAGATAGTGTACGGGCCCCAAACTATTGGTGGAGTGATTAACTATTTGACGCCTGCAACACCGCAAAAGCGCGCCGGCTCAATCGCGATCACGAGCGGCAACCATCACTACTTCAACGGTCACTTGAGTTATGGCGACACGCTGGGTAACACCGGTTTACTCTTCGGGTATACGCGCAAACAAGGGAAAGGATCGCGCGAAAATATTCGATCAGGACTGAATGATCTTAATTTTAAGACTGTCACGACCCTGTCTCTTCAACAGGCCCTGACGTTTAAGTTCAATTACTATGGAGAAGAATCAAACGTCGGCTACTCAGGCCTGCGAGAAGACGAGTTCCGCGCCAACCCGCGTCAGAATCCCTTTCGCAATGATTTCTTCTACGGCCGTCGCGCAGGCGCTTCCCTTACCCATGCCTTTGTGTTTAATCCTGACGTGGTCTTAACGACCAACCTCTATGGATCCTATTTTCGCCGTCACTGGTGGCGACAGTCGTCGAACTCTAACGAACGTCCAAATGACGCCGCCGACGCGATCTGCGGCGGCATGAACAATCTCAACACAACCTGCGGCAACCAGGGACGCCTGCGCCGCTACTTGTTCGCAGGCTTTGAGCCCCGCCTTCACATCACAAGAAGTATTTTTGGAGTGAGGAGTGAAACGGATCTCGGCTTCCGAGTGCACGCGGAAGACCAAGAGCGCGTGCAAGAAAACGGCGACCGACCAACCTCAAGGCACGGAGTCGTAGTTGAAAACAATGAGCGCCGCAATCAAGCGTATTCGGGGTTTTTCCAGCACCGGCTTATTTTCGGAAACGTGACTGTCACGCCCGGCCTCCGCATCGAGCACGTGAAGTATCAGCGAACGAACCGGCTCCTGGACGTAACCGGCAAAACCGAACTGACGCAACTGATACCCGGACTGGGAATTTCCTATCGCCCTGGGGACAAACTTACGTTGTTTGCAGGAGCCCATCGCGGCTTTGCCCCTCCTCGTACCGAAGACGTGATTAACAACTCGACCGGGGGCAGTATCGATCTCGACCCCGAGCTGAGTTGGAACTACGAAGTTGGAATGCGAGCCAGGCCACATCCCGCTGTAAGCCTGGAAAGCACGTTCTTTCGCATGGATTACGCAAATCAGATTGTGCCGGCGAGTCTCGCTGGTGGCGTCGGGTCCACGTTCACAAATGGAGGTAAGACGCTGCACCAGGGAGTTGAAATCTCGCTGTCCTTTGATACAACCACTATTCTAAGACGACGATACAATCTGTACCTGCGGTCTGCTTACACTTTTCTGCCGGTGGCAGATTTTAGCGGGATCCGTTTCAGCAGTGTGCCAGGCTTCACCAGCGTTAGTGTGTCTGGCAATCGCCTTCCGTATGCTCCGGAACACCTCCTCAATGCGAGCATCGGATACGCTCACTCAAGTGGTATTGATACTTTTCTAGAGGCCGTCCACGTAGGCTCGCAGTTTGGCGAAGATTTGAACCGTATTGACCCCATTACTACCAACGGGCAAACTGGGCTTATTCCCGGCCACACAATCTGGAACGCCACTGCGAACTATAAGGTAGAAAAGTTGAACACAACTCTGTTTGTGACAGCCAAGAATCTTTTCGACCGCCTGTATGTGGCAGACCGGGCCCGGGGCCTGTTACCGGGGCCGTCGCGAGGAGTACAAGCAGGTCTTAAGTTTGAATTCTAAGGATTCACAGAGAGATCTGGTGGAGCTAGCCGCCTGCCAGGTGATCTGCAAAGGGCTTCAGAAATTCCGATCTTCACGGACGTAGGTTATAATCCCCGCGCCCGATCAAAAGTAAAGCTGTAAGAGCATGTGCACGAAGGCGTGAAGGAAAGTAGATCACTCGATGGACGCAAAGAAACTTGAACATTTTCGCAGTCTTCTAATCTCACAACTCCCACAACATAAGGAACATATTTTGGAAGGTAAGGCGGCCGCTCTTGAGTTGTCGGATGACGGAGTGAAAGACAGCAGCGATCTTTCAATGATGGACGTCAATAAAGAACTCGCCCTGCAACTTGGCGAACGTGAGTCGCAGATGGTTGCTGATATCGATCAAGCGCTCTTACGAATCAAAGAAGGAAGCTACGGCATATGTGCTCGTTGCGGTAAACAAATCGAAGAGCGCCGGATTGAAGCTTTGCCCACCGCTAGATACTGCGCGGCCTGCCAGGCGGCTATCGAAGCAGCCAACGGAGACGACGAAACGTCTACTCTTTAGGTAGCATAGACTTTGAAGTCTGTGACACCCTTGCCTCTCAACCCCGCAACGATCGAGAAATCATCGACTAAGGGTCTGTGCCATTTGAACTCAAGCCTTCGGGTGAGCTTTATCGTAGACCTTAATCAGTTTCTCCATCGAGACATGCGTGTAGATTTGAGTCGATGAGAGACGCGCATGGCCCAGCAGCTCCTGAATGTCACGCAAGTCCGCGCCGCTGTCCAGCAGATGAGTGGCAAAGGAGTGGCGCAGGGCGTGAGGGCTAATGTCGTGCATCCCAGCGCAGATGCGAATGTATTTCTCAACCATCCTGCCAACCGAGCGTGTTGTAATTCTCGTGCCCTGGTAGTTGAGAAATACAGCCTGTGGCTCGCGCTCGGACACCGGCGCGTGGTTGAGAAATCGATCACGAGCGCTCAAATAGATCTTCAACGCTTCGCTCGCAGGATCGCCGAAGGGAACGATGCGCTCCTTACGCCGTTTGCCGGTCACGCGAATCAATTTGTTCTTGAAGTCGATGTCGGACAGATCCATTTTCGTAAGTTCCGAGACGCGCACACCCGTCGCGTACATCAATTCCAGGATGGCTCGATCGCGCTTGCCCAGATCATTGTCCGTGTCCGGCGTCTCGATGAACTTGATGGCTTCCTCAATTGAGAGATGTCGCGGCAGCTTTTTCTCGAGACGCGGCGTCGAGACGAGCTTCGCCGGGTTTAGCTCGATCACGCCTTCCCGCACGAGAAACTGGAAAAAGGTGCGGAGGGCCGCAAGCTTGCGAGCCACCGAAGCTTTTTTCTTTCGGGCCGAATGAAGAGTGGAAAGCCACTCACGAATCGTGATGTGATCGATTTCGTGGATGTCAGGTGTGTTTCTCTTTCCCGAACGTCCAACGGCTGGGGCCAGGTAATCGAGAAACTGGCTGAGGTCGCTCCGGTAATTACGCAGCGTGTGTTCGCTGACATTGCGCTCGTAACGCAGGTGTTCGAAGAACTGGGCTAACAGTTGCTCCATAAGATTCAGTAAGAGCGATCCAGCCGCGGACTAACGCGAATAAACGCGGATCTGAAAAACCAAGTGCATCCTCAGATAAAAAGAGGCCTACGCAAGGATAGTGTGATTTAACGAATGGTGATTGTTCTGTTCTGCCGCGTTCATCCGCGTTCATCCGCGGCTGATTTATTCATTATTACCAACCACCCGTGCCGGCACTGGAGCTCTTCCGAGAATAGTAAACTTTGCGCGCGCGCACGCGAACATTTTTTCGGGATTTTACCTGGAGGTCGATGACGTGATAGCGCCCATCTCTCTGCGCCTCCGGCTGGTAATAACTCAAGATGTATTGCTGTGCCAGGTCAGCAGCGATTTGTCTAAACGCCATCTCGAGGTCCGAACTTGTTCTGGGAATGAACGCAGACCCACCGGTCTGTACTGCTAACTGCTCCATGCGCCGCTCAGCAGCAAGGGCGCGCAGATTTGCGCCCTCGTATAGACCAGTCTGAACTACGAAAACCTGACAATCGTCTGACAGCACGCGCCGCAGGGTAGTTTCAAAGTCGGCGTCGCTGGTCGTCTCGATGCCATCAGAAACTATGAGAATCACTCTGCGTCCCACGTATGGCCGCAGATAACCAGCCGCATCAATAATAGCGTCGAAGAGTGAGGTCCCGCCTTCTGGCTTGCCAAAACTAGAGATTGTCGCTTCAAGCGTTCCTATATCGCTCGTCATGGGCTGCGCGAGATAGCTGTTCGTCTCAACTGAAAATATGGCAGCCCCATCCGATGGTCGCATTACTCTGCGAAAGAAGTGTATGGCAGCTTGCTTCTCGAACTCGCGCGCTGAAATGGTGCTGCCACTATTGTCGAAAAGCATCGCTAGCCGCACCGGTAACTCCGTGCGAGTAACATCGCTTATCGCCTTAACCTGGCCATCAACCCATAATTCGAAGTCCTCAAGCTTTAAACCGCTGACCGCATGACCTCGGGTGTCGACTACCGAGGCGGGTATCGGAACGAGGTTAGATGAGACGTGTACGACGTCTCCCGGATCAACGTGGTCGTCCGGCTCTTTCTGAGTCTCGGGTGAAGGGATCGGAGCTGAAGACTTTTGTGAAGTGGGTGGCCGGCGGGGCTGGGTGATGGGACTCTGCCCGGGTTTCGGTTTCGGCTTGGGGTCTTTCATCCGCCCAGACTGGCCGGAGCTCGCTGACAATACGGTAGTAAACGTCAGAGCAAGGGTAAATAGTACGACCTGAATGAATGACTCCGCGTGTTCTCGCAGGAGGGCTCGGGTCACCGCCCCGCCTGCAATGCTATGACGTGATGATTTGTTTCTTGAAGCCAAGTGCTCCACTCTTTCAAGGCTATTTCAACCTGGAATTGATGGCGGTCACGCTTTCTACGAAAGCGGCGTCGATCTTGTTCATCAAGCGGCTGCAGTAAAGCGAAAGTAATGTTAACGGGCTGGAAATTCTTGGTATCCGCTTTTGCGACGTAGCGCGCAAGCGCTCCGGTGGCACTTCGAGGTGGAGCTTCAACGAGTGTCTGACTCGTTGCGAGCCGTGCGGCATTCACTCCTGCCAACCATCCCATAGCCACCGATTCCACATAGCCCTCGACTCCAGTTATTTGCCCGGCGAAGAAAACCTCCGGTCGTTCGCGCATCTGCATTGTCGGCCTGAGCACACGTGGGGAACAGATGTAAGTATTTCGATGGATTTGTCCAAACTGTAAGAACTCGGCATTTTCCATTCCCGGAATCAGCCGCAACACTCGTGCCTGCTCTCCGTAACGTAGATGATTCTGGAAGCCAACCAGGCTGTACGCGTCAGCCATTAAATTTTCCTGGCGCAACTGCACTGCCGCATAGGGCTCGCGGCCGATGCGGGGGTCCACCAGTCCTACCGGTTTCATTGGCCCATAACGCAGTGTGTCAACACCTCGTCGTGCCAACTCTTCTATGGGAAGACAGGATTCAAACCAGCGGGTTTCTTCAAAACGCTGCAGCGGAACGCTCTTCGCTTCAATCAGCGCCTGATAAAAGACAGCATATTGCTCACGGTCAAATGGGCAGTTGAGATAATCGTCGCCACCTTTACCGTAACGAGCAGCAGGGAATGCAATCGAACGATCAACAGAATCGGCAGAGACAATCGGCGCGATCGCATCGTAGAAATAAAGCTGATCGTTGCCGGTGATTTTCATGATCTCGGCCGTGAGCGCCTCAGACGAGAGCGGGCCTGTGGCGATGATCACAATTGCCTCTTCGGGAATTCGGGTAACTTCTTCGCGCACCAGCTCGATACTCGGTTCCCCTTCAATTCTTTCTGTGATGTACTCAGCGAACAACTGCCGATCGACAGCGAGGGCAGCTCCCGCAGGAACGCGTGTGGCGGCTGCGGCCTCCATCACCAGCGATTCTGCGCGTCGCAATTCTTCCTTGAGTAGGTAAGGAGCGGTTCCTGGCTCGTCAGATTTCAACGAGTTGGAGCACACAATTTCGGCTAGCTTATCCGTTCGATGGGCCGGCGTTTGGATGACCGGCCGCATTTCGAAGAGACGTACCTGCGCCCCACCGCGAGCTGCCTGCCACGCGGCCTCAACTCCAGCAAGTCCACCGCCAATGACTATTACATCGACCATTACGGCTTCTCCGGTTGAAGGGCTTTGGGCGTCTCCAGTTTGTAATCGCCCACGTCGCCTTTGAAGTGTCTATAATCGCTCCACTCGAAGGTCTTGTTTACATCGCCCCCACCGAACAAAAGCACCTTTACGGAAAGGTTGACCTGGGCCAGTCGTGGCAGCCAGACTCCCTCCTCCATGCGCGTCTGCTCCATGACGAAGCCCGCACCGGGTTTCAGCGAAAGCAGCAGCCCCGCTGCCATTTTGAAGCTCTCCGCAAGTCGCGCTTCAAGTCGCATGACCTGCTTATCAATCGGATCAATCCAAACAACGCCCACGAGTTTAGAGATCAAACTCTCCACGCGATTGCCTGGTTTGAAACCAGGTCGCGGACGAAAATCAAAGACGACAGCATTCCGGTCCCGAAAGCGCTCGCGGCGCGGGGAAACAAACTCACATATCTTCAAAAACTGAGACACCTCCGGATCGCTGTCCTCTTCCGCTTCGCCTTTTGCGGCCTGCTTGCGTTGCCGCTCAGCGCGACGCCGTTCGGCTCGCTGTTCATCCTTGTCGCGCTCTCGCTCCGCTTTCAAAAATTCTTCCTCCACTCGCTTTGATTCTTTCGCTGCACGATCGGCGGACAGCGCCACACCGTTCTCGCTTATTAACTTCATGATCGCGGCCCGGTTAGCTACCGGAAACACCTCGTAGACTTTGGTAGTCTCTTTCTTAATCTCTCCTTTGCTGCTAATCTCCCGGTCAGTCTGCTTCTGCATAAAGGCGTACTCCGAAACGCGCTTCTCCACCAATTCCTGATTGCGTCCGACTTCGCGCAGCAGAGCCGTCACATCCAACGAATCAGCAGCCCCCGGAGGATCGAAAGCAGTAGCCGGAATCGCCGTGTTGTAGGTCACCCGCTGAAGCAGGAAACTCAGTTCGGCGGAGCCATTCGTGATCAACCTGACTCGATGCGGTTCAAGAACATTTTTCGTAGGTCCTGCAACACGATAATCCGCGAAGTGCGTCGTAGTTTTACGCGCTTCGTCTTCAATTTTCTCGAGTAACTTGCTGCTAGCGCTAAACCAGTAGCGGAGCCGTGCTCCGTTGCGAGTGGAAAACTCAACCACGTATGCAGGATCGGAAGCCAAATCGGTCAGCGAAACGACTCGGGCCAGGACGTTCAGCTTCTTGTAGTCAACCAGATGGTTCGCGTCCAACAATGACTTGAGCTTGGCGGCGTCGGCTTCAGCATCGGTCAGAGTGCGCAATTGTCCGTCCAAACCGTAAGTCCACGCCGACCGCGTATTTGCAGCCGAGATAATCTGCCCGTTACCGAACGTCATCTCGGTACGAACCGAACCGGGGACCCTTACCTGCGTCCTGGCTGTTCCCATTGTTTCGTCTTTAAGTTGAATTACCCAATCGTAAGAAGCGTCGCGGATGGCCGCAATTCGTTTTCTTCCGCCGCTCGCTTTTAGGTAGTTATCTACAACC
The DNA here is from genome assembly GCA_046261995.1 of Pyrinomonadaceae bacterium. Taxonomy (GTDB): domain Bacteria; phylum Acidobacteriota; class Blastocatellia; order Pyrinomonadales; family Pyrinomonadaceae; genus PSRF01. The sequence goes on along the minus strand of JBHENP010000078.1, from coordinate 3,194 downwards.
TTCTCGGCCGAAGGTAGATTGCGCGGTAGGGCTGACTTCTTCTGAGCAAAGACTGGATCCGGGTGGCAGCCCAATATCACAACAACAACCGCTGCCGCGCGCAGGCAACTCAGAACCACGCATAGCAAGCTGCCTGGGCTGCTGCGGGTATAGCTCTGACGTACTGTATCGTTATTCAGAATCACTTCTTCCTGGCGGTTTTCCCGGCGACTTTTTTGACACTCTTGGCTGCGGACTTAGTCGTCGACTTCTTTCCGGTTGCCCCGGCTTCTTTCTTCCTCTTCTTCTCAACCTTCTTGCGCGCTGCTTCCATTATCTGCTTCACGCGCTCCCCCTGCGTGGGACGCTTCTCCTCCTTGGCCCCCAGCGGGTGCTGATCTTGTTGTTCGGTAAGCTCACCTTGGTTCTTTTGATACTCAAACTCGTTGACCTGAGCGGCCCCGATTCTGGAAGTATCAAGGTTTCGCATCTGTTCCCTGCCCATATCCTGCTCCTCCGTTTTGGTTGTAGTTTCCTAGCTTAAAACGCCGTTTCAATCCACCATTAAGCACGATCCACGAACTAAGACGAAAACGCACTAACAAGATTTCGAATGGTTCGTGTAGTTTCGTGGATCGTGCCTGTCCCTGGTTGCCAACACTAACAAAGCCTGAAATCAGGATCCTATGGTTTTGTTAAAAGCGGGCTTTCTCCTCGATGCTCTGCTTGACACTACAAACTGCGCATTCGTATAGTGCCATTCTTCGAATACGCACCTCGCGTTTCGCTTGAAAAGCCGGCTTAGCTCAGTTGGTAGAGCGTCTGATTCGTAATTAGAAGGTCGCCGGTTCAATTCCGGCAGCCGGCTCCAACTGGTTCAACTATTTACAGCTACTCGCGCGAGTGGCTGTTTTTCTGTTTGTGACGGTATTGTGACGGCACCGATTTTTCGGTGACTGAGCATTGTTGATTGCACAGCCTCGTGTAGCCTCGCGCCTACCCTTACGTATCGCTGCGTTGTTCTAATGTCCGAGTGGCCCATCAGCGCGGCAATCTCAAAGGCGTTATATCCTGCATCACCCAAGCGCGTGCCGAACGTAGCGCGGAGATGACGCCAGGTAAGCCCTTCGATCCCAGCATCCGCACAGGCGCTGTGAAAGCCGTTTTTGTAATCCATGTACGGCCTACCGGTTTTTGGGTTTGCAGTTAAATAATCGTCGCGGCGCTTTGAAAGACACAAGCGCTGGAGAATTGCCCTTACCTGATCACTCATCGGCACTTCCCGGCTCTTGCATGTTTTCGTTTTCGTCACGACGATCACATTTCGGCTAAAGTCACAATCCAAAGGTTTCAACCTCAACTGCTCACTCCGGCGAAGCCCTGCGCCCACAGCGATCAGAACTGCATCACGCAGACGCGCTCTAGCGGCAACGGTTACTTTAAGCGTAGCAGATCGCAGCCGACCCTCAGACTTTATGGGTGGATTCTCCAACACTGTTAAGAGTGCCGGTTCTTCTTCCCATTTCAAGTAGCGATACTCTCGGTTATCTAAGGCAAACTGCTTCACCTTTCGGCAGGGGTTAGCGGCCGCCTGCTCAAGCTCCATAGCCAGCGTGAAAATCCGAGAGAGTACAGCTAACTCCATATTGACCGATGCGCGGCTGCGAGTAGTCCCTCGCTTAGTTATAGACTTCGCCCGTTCGCGTTTGTACTTTTCGATTGCCAGGGGCGAGACTTCGCGAAGGGTCTTGCCCCTAAAGTTTTGTTTGAGCACATCGCAGATCAGCTCATCGTTGCGCCAGGTCTTTTTGTTTGCCTTCGCCCATAGCAAATAATGCTCATCCACAAAGTGCTCAAAAGTCTGTGCGCCTAACTGCCTGAGACCATACTTCCCCTCAAACACGTCGCGCTTGATCTTGACCTCAGCTTGCTCTGCTTCGTGTTTAGTACGCGCTTCGGGGATCGCCCCTCGATACTTGTGATTCCCAAAGTCATACCACCAAACCTTGTTTCTTTTTCTAACTGTCATACATACCCCCGTTTCGGCGGTTGCAGCCAACAGAGGTTGGCCGGATAGTACAGCAGCGTAGGTCTCATAACAATACTCAAGAATTTTAGATTGATTGTGAGGTAAGCGCGATCACTTCTTGCTGCTCTTGGTCCATTCGACAATCTCATTAAAGTCGAAGCGGAGTAAGTGTCCTACTTTGCGGTAAGGGATACGTCTTTGCGACTTCATTACATAAAGCGTGTTGACCTTGATTCCCAAGAATTCAGCACACCGCGCGGGCGTCATGAGTTGGCTTGTGGATGTCGGACTCATATTCTAGTTTCCTTAGATTTGATCGTGAGCAGGCACAAGACGAGTGCCGCGCCTCGCCAACCAAACAAGCGATAAGCGATTAAGACTTTTAGAGGAAAGAGCGTAAGCAAGCCGGGGTGCGTTCGTAAATTCGATGCCAGTCATCGGGGTCGGGCGCTAATAGACGAATAGGTCCAACGCTGCTTGTCTGTTTGTTGCTCTGCCTAGTTGCTTGCATTTAGTTTTGTTTCCTCTTTTCTGTTCATTGATTCTGTTCCAGAGTTTTCCTTTGAAAGCTCCATAACGTCACCTTTTTGCTTGTGTCCAATCCGACACGTGCGATGTACCATCCATCATCGCCGTAGCGCCGGTCGGTGCGCTTTGCCAGTGACTTGCCAAGTAGCTTTTTGAAGTCTCCCTTACCGCTCAGGTGCGCTTCTAATAGATAGTCAGGTAGTGAGCCCCTTAGAGGGTCGCGCAAAACAGCAATCGCAAGATCAGATACAGTGACAGCGTTGTCACGAAACTGTTGATTGCATAGTGCGATAAAACCTTCCCACTGCACGGACTCATCATCTGCCTGTTCATATAACTGATCGGCATTGTCTAAGAACCCCTTGATGCCCGCGTGCTCTAAGATTCCGCCGATAATCCGCGCCCATTCCTCAAAACTTCCGAGCGGTCTTATTGCCGCTTCCGGTTTGCCTGCGACATACCAAGCTCGCGCGAGTGTTAGCAAAGCAGCAAGCAGATCGCCTCTATGTTTTGTGACGTAGCTTTCAAGGTGCGGATGTTTGAACCCCTCGCGCAAGTAGGGGCGAGAGTTTTTGGCGTCTAATCGAATCCAATAGCAGCGCCTTGGGATGTCTCCTGACAATCGGATGTTGTTGCCCGTCACGATCCATGTAGCTTT
>JBHENP010000077.1:17979-19236 GCA_046261995.1 Pyrinomonadaceae bacterium | reverse complement strand
ACCCACGAGAGCCAGTAACTGCCCATTATCCTTCGGGGGTTTCGCGGGTGTGTACTTCAGGATAATTAATTTCGCAGGCTCATCTGACCCACGAGAGACGCTCAACAAAGACCCCATGCCCTCTTTCTGCATGCGTGCTTCGTCGAGCACGTCGATACTCAGATTAAACTCGCTGGCGAGCTCCTGGGCTCGTTCCGCCATATTTGTCGGCGTCAGGTAAGCGCCCGGCTCATTAGCCATATCGCGCGTGAAGTTTACAGACTCGCCGACAATCTGACCGCGCTTTACTCCCCGGTTCAGCGCATCTTTGTCGGCGCCGTCAACAACAACTACCAAGCGATCGATGACCTTCTCCTCTTTATCTGATGTGCGATACTTATCTAACTCAAAGAGACCAATGATCGCGCCCTCGACAACCCGGGCCGCGATCAATTCCGGATCATCCTCAAGCCGCGGCACAACGGCAATTGACTTCGCATTCTTACCGCGCAGAAAACGCGCCGCGGTCCCGGCGAATTCGGAAACGCGAGCCGCGTGATACTCCGCTTGCTCACCAGCTCCGATCAGAAGAAGACGTCGGGCCTTGAGACCTCCAGCCGGCGGCAAATGCAAATAAGCCGTTTCGCCTTCCTTGGCTTTGAACTCCTCAGAATCAATTACAGACTTGACTAAGCCGCCGGAAGCCGCGTCGAGGTCTTTCAAGAACCCGTCATCAGCCTTCTCGTCCTTAAAAACAGCGACGGCTAAGGCGTGGACGTCGATTTCCTGATAAGGGCTGGGTCTACCTTCAACGTTCATTAGTTTTTTGCTTCCCCCGATTCTTCAAGATCATCGCTTCAACGGTTGCGCTCTTTCAGTTGCGCCTGTGTCTCGCGGTCAATCGTGCGGCGCATTTCAGTTTCGCGCTTGTCATACAACTTCTTCCCCCGCGCAACTCCAACTTCCAGCTTAATTCGCCCGTTCTTAAGATAGACACGGGTCGCCACTAGCGTCATCCCCTGCTTCACGGCAGCGTCTTCCAGCCGCCCTATCTCCCGACGGTGCAGCAGCAGTTTCCTTGTTCGCAAGGGCTCATGATTCTCACGATTTCCATGAGAATAAGGGGAAATGTGGGCATTAAACAACCACGCTTCGCCATCACGCACGGCCACGTACGACTCTTTCAACTGCACGCGGCCCCCCATCACACTCTTCACTTCCGTTCCGGTCAAGGCAATACCCGCCTCGTACTTATCTGAAATGTGATAGTTGTGGAAG
>JBHENP010000077.1:0-17880 GCA_046261995.1 Pyrinomonadaceae bacterium | reverse complement strand
CCCATCACACTCTTCACTTCCGTTCCGGTCAAGGCAATACCCGCCTCGTACTTATCTGAAATGTGATAGTTGTGGAAGGCTGCGCGATTCGAAGCCAGAGGCTTTTCTTCCTTTGCGCTAACCATTCAAATCTTACCCGGAACTCTTCCTCTAGAATTCTTCTCGCAGGCGTCTGGTCATCAGGTTGGCCGCTGCATCTTGCGCCGTCTCGCCCTCGTAAAGCACCGCGTGTACTTCACTCGTTATCGGCATTTCCACCCTGAGTCGTGTGGCCATCAGCTTGAGTGCCTGCGTGGTCTTCACTCCCTCAGCCACCGCCTTCATGCTGCTCGTAATCTCTTCCAGACTGCGCCCCTTCCCCAACTCATGGCCAACAAATCGATTGCGCGAGAGATTACCTGTGCAAGTAAGGACCAGGTCACCCAAACCGGCGAGTCCCATTAGCGTCTCCAGCTTCGCACCTTCTTTGAGAGCCAACCGCGTCATCTCGGCGAGCCCTCGCGTGATTAGAGCAGCGATGCTGTTCGAACCGAATCCGAGCCCAGCCACCATCCCCGCGGCGATAGCCATCACGTTCTTGACCGAGCCGCCCAGTTCCGTTCCGACCACGTCATCGTTCGTATAAATGCGAAGGTTCTCAGAACTCAACTCCGCTTGCACGCTACGACCGAGCTCGGCACTAGGACTAGCTGCAACCACAGCAGTCGGATGCTTCTCGACAACCTCTTTAGCGAACGACGGCCCGGAGAGACAAACGAATCGGGGCGAGAAATTTTCGCCTACAACTTCAGCCACAATCTGCGAGATGCGTTTGCCGGTGTCAATCTCGATCCCTTTCGTCGCGCTGACAAATATCATGTCGGGATCTACAGCCGGTATCATACTTGTCAGAATCGCCCTGGTCGCATGTGAAGGTGCAGCAAGAATGACGAGCTCAGCCAGGTACAACGCTTCTTCAATCTTACTCGTGGCGCGCACTCGTTCAGGGATGTGCGAATCGGGCAGGTAGACTGCGTTAAGGTGTTGCCTGTTAATCGATTCAACGACTTCTGCGTTCCGTGACCACAGCCCCACCTCGTGGCCGCGCCGCGCCGCAACGATTCCCAGTGCTGTCCCCCAACTCCCCGCCCCAATGACTGCAACACGCTTCATCTTACTCTGATCGCTTGCCCTTCACTTGAGCACAGGCGTCTGCCTCTAACTGCGACCGCAGGCGTCCCGCCCGCCCGAGCGCCGCAAGGCGCGAATTGCAGCGCGGGCGTCTCCCCGCGCCGTAGCTGCTCTTCACCGAAACTTACTCTCCCCTCCTTTCACCAGTCGCCCGACATTCTCCCGATGCGCAAACACAATCAACAACGCACCGATCACCGCAACCGTCATCAGCGGCGCAAAATTAGATTGCGGCGAAACGAACCTATGCCTCAACAACGCCAGTACCGGTATCGATAGCGCCGCGACCATCGAACCTAATGACACATACCGCGTCAATAATACAATCCCTACGAAGATCAACGCGGCTATTCCTACGACTGCGGGCATTAAGACCAGGAACACGCCAACTCCTGTTGCGACTCCCTTCCCTCCTCGAAATTTCAACCACACGGGAAAGATGTGCCCAATCATCACTACCAACGCGGCTGCAGCGACCCACCATGCGGCTGAAATCTGTAGGGGCGCACCTCTGAGTGCGCCCGCTGGGGGCACACTCAGAACCGACAAAGCAACTAAAATTGCGGCTGCGCCTTTGAGCGCGTCGAGAAGCAATGTCAACACGCCCGCGGCTTTCCCTGCGCGACGCGAGACATTAGTTGCGCCCGTCCCGCCTGAACCAGTCTGCCGAATGTCGGCGCCTTGCTTTGCTCGAACAATTAAGTAACCAAATGGAATCGATCCCAGCAGGTATGCAGTGACGATAATAAGCACAGGTCGCACGCTAACACTATTCTCCACCGACGCGATAACTTCAGGCTTGAAAGCCGAGACTATCACAACCGGTCTGAGGAGCAACAAGCGGCAGTCGAAAGCGAATAGGTGCGAAAGGCCCCCTTGTTTTCACGCATACCTGCGTTCTAAACTCCCTTCATGAGCACGAACATATTAGACCCCGCAAAGAGCTTTCCCCTGTCGGAGCGTATCGAACTGGTAAAATCGCTTTGGGAAAGCATCATTCAGGACGGTTACGAGCCAGAGCTGACGACCCAGTCGGCGATCCAATTCCTCCGACTGTGCGGTCAAGGCTGATCTTGAATCAAAGTATGGGAAGAGCTGATGCCCCTTCCTTTAGTCACTTTAGAACATCAACGGAAGCCGCCTTTCTCAGAGGGAGGACGGAATAATCGTGAGTCCCACAATATTTCGTGACTGGGGTTTAGATTCTTTTTCTTCTCGCGTGAGGAGGCGAGAATGCATGTCCACGTTCATTGTAGTCATGGAGAGGCTAAGTTTTGGCTTGAACCGGACACCGAGTTAGCAGAGAATTACGGCCTTAGAGGCCGCGAGATACAAACCGCGCTGCAGTTGATCGAGGAACATGAAAATGAAATCAGAGACGCATGGCGTCGGCACTTCGGAGGCTGAAGTGACCCACATCTCTAAGCACGGCTTCTGGCTCTTACTGGACGATAAGGAATCATTTCTTCCTTTCAAACAGTTTCCCTGGTTCAGGGAAGCGCCTGTTTCTGCCATCCTGAATGTGAAGGTGCTAAGCGAGCACCATCTGTACTGGCCTGATCTTGACGTGGACTTAGCCGTAGAATCGATCGAGCACCCGGAACGATTTCCCCTGATAGCCAAAGAATAGTCAGCATAGATCCGTTACAGGCGGAGTCTTAATACGACAGTGAGAAGCACTGTGAGAAGCACTTGGTATCTATAGTATTTGATGGCCTAACTCCAAACCTCAATCTTGCCACAAGTACAAGGATCGAGCTGCCCCTTTCTATTGTGAAACTCACACCACTTGAGTCTAGCAGGGCAAAGTTTGGCGAGGATTTTCTACGTTTTTGCCGAATCGAATGACTAAGCGACACTTGAAGCCTAATAGGATTGTGGCTTCATCGCTTCCTCTAACCGAGCAATTTTCAATTAGATCAATCGTCGTCGCAGCAGATCCAGCGCGGCTTGTGAGGCACGCCAACGGATCAGCTGACGATCACCGGGAAGCATCAACTTGCGATGTTCGGTTTGAACTTCGCTGGCGAGCGCGATATAGACCAGCCCTACAGGCTTCTCCTCGGTTCCTCCTCCGGGACCCGCAATTCCGGTGACCGCAAGGCCAAAGTCTGTTCCCGCCCGTTTACGAATCCCTTCGGCCATCGACTCGGCCACCGGCGCGCTCACCGATCCATGTTTGAGCAGCAGCACTGGTTTGACGCCGATAGTTCTTGTCTTCGATTCGTTTGAATAAGCCACCACGCCCTCGATGAAGTAGCGAGATGAGCCGGCAACATCGGTGAGGCGCTCAGCGATCAGACCACCAGTACAACTCTCTGCGACCGCGATGGTATAGCCTCCAACAGATAATCGCAGACCGACTATGTCCTCCATTTGCTCTCCGCGAAACGCGAAGATGGAGTGGCCCAATTCCGATTCGAGCTCGGCGGACACTTTGTCCAGCAGCGTCTCGGCATCAGCTTCCGTTCGACCTCGTGCCGTAAGCTGAACTTCGATTTCACCCTTGTTGAAGAGAATCGTTGTTTGTGGATTGGTGTAACGAGTGTAGATAGGAGCGATCCTCTCATCAACTGCCGACTCTCCCATTCCTGCTACCCGCAACACGCGACGAACCACACGCAAGTGTCCAGCCTTTGACTCGAGCCTTGGCTGAACATGATTCTTGAACATCGGACGCATTTCCCTGGGAGGACCAGGCAAAAGGGCGATTGACGTGTCGCCGTGGTCAATAAACAGACCCGGCGCTGTGCCGTTCGGATTGTCGAGCACTTCCGCGCCGTCAATAACCATCGCCTGCCGGGAATTGCGTTCCGGCATCGTGAGCCCAAAACTCAGGAAACGCTTCCGAATCTCTTCCAGCACCGACTCATCAAGAAACAGCCGTCGGCCCAGAGCACGCGCCGCTACCTTGCGGGTGATGTCATCTTCGGTTGGTCCAAGGCCGCCGGTGGTGACCACGACTCGAGACCGCTTAACTGCGTCTCTGATGGTCTCCTCCAGACGCGCATCATCGTCGCCGACGATGGTCTTCAGCTTCACTTCAATGCCAATGCTATTGAGTTTTTCAGTCAGCCAGAGGCTGTTCGTATCTGTGCGATCGGAGGCCAACAATTCCGAACCGATCGCGATGATTTCGGCTGTAAGCGTGGGTATGAGCAAGGGAGACTTGAAATGTGCTCGCGTTGTCAATCCTAATTTTCGATCAGCTGATCCGGCGACGGATTGCCTCGCCCGCTTGTTTCGTAGATAGGGAGCCGCCAAGATCTTGCGTGGTTTCGTTCTCTGAAACTGCGCCGCGTACGGCCGCTTCAATCGCGTTGCAGGCTTCGCGATAACCGAGGTACTCTACCATCATTGCGGAAGTGAGTATCGCTCCGATCGGGTTCGCGACATCTTTCCCTGCAAGCAGCGGCGCGCTTCCATGCACTGGTTCAAACAACGAAACCCTGCCCGGGTGAATGTTTCCTGAAGCGGCCAACCCCAGCCCACCCTGGATCGCTGCGCCCAGATCAGTCAGGATGTCGCCGAAAAGATTATTGCTGACAATCACGTCATACTGCGCGGGATCCAGCACCATAAACATGGCCATCGCATCTACATATTGATGGTTGGCCTGAATCTCCGGATACCGGGCGCTAACTTCCGTAAAGACTCTTTGCCATAGATCGCCGCCGAATCGCTGTACGTTTGACTTATCGGCCATCGTGACGCGCTTATCACCTTGAGCCCTCGCATACTCGAACGCGGCCACGATAATTCGTTCCACTCCGCGACGAGTGTTTAGTTCCTCCTGAGTAGCGATCTCCTCACTTGTTCCCTTTTTAAAAAAACCGCCGGCTCCGCAATAAGCGCCCTCTGTGTTCTCACGGAAGACAACGAAATCTATGTCTTCAACTGTGCGGTTGTTGAGCGGAGTCAGGCGTGAATCCAGCAAGCGGACAGGGCGTAAATTGATGTAGAGATCCAGACCACGCCTCATCCCCAACAGGATTTCTTCCGCATGTTGATTAGAAGCAACCCGAGGATCACCAAAGGCTCCTGCAAGAATTGCCTGAAACTCGTCGGAGAGCATCTCCAGCGCGCCGGCAGGCAAACCCACGCCTTCTTTGAGAAACCTTTCCGCGCCCCAATCGAAGTGGACCACTTCAAGCTGGACGTCGTGCGATGCTCGCAACGCCTCGAGCGTATGCACGGCCTCAGCAATCACTTCCGGTCCAATTCCGTCACCTGGAATTACAGCTACTCTCTTCATCTGCGCTTACTCAACAGACGTTGCTCAACGCGAGGCAGGCTTGCCACCACAACATCGCCGACAATTTTCATGCTGCGCGCAGATACCTTGTCGATCGTGTCGTCCGGCTTGTGCCAGTATGGATAGCTGCTGAGTTGAATGATATCCACTGCATCTACTCCTGCTCTTAGAAAGGGCTCGTGATCATCGCCGCCGACACCTTCCGGACGATCCACGAACACCGAGCCATATCCTATTTCGCGAGCACTTTGCCAGATGATGTCCTGCAACCACTTGGTGCTCATTGTATCGCGCCCCAGCTCGAGATTGCTGTATCCGATCATGTCCAAAAGAATAAACGCGCGCACCCGATTTAACTGATTCTTGTTTCGTAGCTCGGAGACATAGTGCCGGCTGCCGTAGGTGTTGTCTGGCACGCCTGGTTTTCCGCACTCGTCCCAGCCCTCGCAGAAGGATTCTTCGCCGTCAAAAAAGACAAGCAAGTAGGTGAGCTTAGGCTTACGGCCATTACCCGACAGCACCCGTCCCAGCTCAATCAGAGTCCCCACAGAAGCACCGGGATCATTCGCGCCGACGAAAAGCATGTCCTTGTAAAACTTTGTCTCGTAATGGCTGCTGAGAATAACTACGTCTTTGGATTCGCCGGGAATCTCCGCCGTGATATTCACCATCTTCTTTTCACCCACGGGGGTCGACGCGATGAATTCGTCAGTCGAAACAGTCAGACCGTACGACTTCAACTCGTTCACGATGTATTCACGCGTTTTGGCCAGCTCAGCTGAACCGGGCGGACGTGGTCCAATCTCCACCTGTTTGCGCACGTGCTCCATGGCTCGCTCGCCATTGAAGGCCACCGCGCTGGGTACGACTGCAGACACATTGGCCGGCCGCGTGGAGACGCCCACGTTTCCACCATCGGGCGGAGCGTTCCGGGGACAAGCTATAAAAAGCAAAGGCCCCAGCAGGCATAAGGTTGTGGAACCCAGCCGCTGAATTACGGATTTCCTTTTTAGGTTGTTCAGGTGCTCTATCCCTTTGGGCATGTGGCTGATGGACGGTGGTCGATTGTGATTTCCAATTACTATCTCGTTGATCGGGCAGACGCGGATCGGATCCGTTCTCGAGACTTTTCCGCATTACGTTTTGCCCGGCGACAATCGGCGCAGATGCCAATGATCCGCAGTAGATGTTGCTCCACCTCAAACTTGTGTCTGGCCGCCATAGCATCCTGAATGGCCTCGAGTTCAGCCGAGTAGAATTCAATGATCTTGCCACAGTTGGAACAGATCATGTGGTCATGGTGTTGGTGTTTGTAGTGATGTTCGTAGTGGGTCAGACCATCACCGAAGCGAACTTCGCGCGCCAGACCGGCTTCGGCCAGCAGTTTTAGAGTGCGGTAGACAGTGGTTTGACCAACGGAGGAGTCTTCCTTGTGCACCAGTCGGTAAAGATCTTCACTGGACAGGTGCTCTTCAGTGCGCAGAAACACATCCAGGATAAGGTCGCGCTGGGCCGTACGTTTGAGGCCCTTCTTCTGGATGTGTGCCAGGAATACTTCTTGTTCTTCAGTCATGATCTTCGCCGACGTTCAGGTTCGCGCTTCCGGAGGCTTGCTTCTGAATCTTACCATTCTCGTGATCACTATTGTAGGGGTGTCCACTCCGGCGTCACCCCTTCACCACCGCGACAGGCGCCCCCGGAGTGGCTCGGCTTACACTCGCCCCAAACCCAAACGCATTGACTGTGACCTTTATATTGGCCATGTTATCTTGACGTCAGGCCGGGGTGGCGGAATGGCAGACGCTACGGACTTAAAATCCGTTGTCCGTAAGGACGTGCGGGTTCGACTCCCGCCCTCGGCACCAATCTTAGTCTTATCGTTTCAATCATTTGCATCAGCTTAGATCTTACAACCAACTTAGCTCTCAAATAACGATGAGGCTAAGATGATGGCACCTCAGCCGACCTTCCTTTCAAATCTAACTAAGTCACCCCATGGTTGTTCGAGTGTATCCACGGCAGCCTGCAGTGCCGCAGGTGTGCTCCGTGCATAGGTGCTCGTAACGGCAGGGATGCTGTGTCCCAACAATTGCGCGATGTCGTACTCATGCACATTGTTTGCTCTCAGGCCCGTTGCGAATGTGCGCCTGAGATCGTGCCACGTCAGACCGCCCGGCTTCGTCTGACCGTAAACTATGCCCGCTCGGTTACAAGCAACCTGGAAGCCATCCCTGAGAGTGCTCTTACTAACTCCCGTTCGTTCGTACGCGAACACTGGATCTGTTGCTGGCCTGTCGCGTGTCACTTCTAACAACGCGGCCCGGACGAGTGCGTTCATTGGAAGCAAACGATGTCGCTTGTTTTTGGTATCAGCCAGGAGAAACCAGTTAGGCAGTATTTCCACTTCGTTCCCGCCGGCTGACCGAAAGATCGGCAGTGCACCGAAGTTGATGTTTCCAATTCTTAGCTTCAGCAGCTCCGAAACCTTCCTGATTCCTGTACCAAGCGACACCTCGATCGGTGAGCGCAAGTACGCAAGATCATTCACCATTGCCGCCAATAACCTCGGGCGCTCGGTATGTGTTAGATACCTCTCCCTGCCTCCCTCTTGTTCCTTCGGTATTCGGTGACATGGATTGGAATCCGCCAGCCCTTCAAGATGTGCCCTTGAAAAGACTCTAGACAGCAAGGACACGTAACGATTAACCGTCGCGCCTTTGCGTGGTGTCTTGCGGTTAGTGACTTTCCCGACGAGTGCCGACTTGAGTCTCTCAACGTCCACCGTGTTAATGTCCCGAAGTGGCCGATCCCGGAAGAATGACTTTAGCGTTTTCGATCTCCGTTCATCATCAGCATAAGACGCTTTCTCTTTTCTGGCCCAAGGTAGGTAAGATTCATCAACATACTGAGTGAATCCCACGTCTTTACCTTTGCCTTTGTTGAAGCGCCGATCATAGATGGATTCCTTTTCGTTAATCTCCGCACGTTCAGCCTGCGCTTTAGTGCGGGCGCCTGGGATAGCCTTGAAAACCCGTTCGCTCCTTAATCGGAACTCCATCCACCAACGAGCCTGATCCCAATTCGGATCTTTCGGCCCGATCCTCTTTCCCTTGAAACGTTTATAAACTGCCATCGCTTTCTCCTTCCCTTTTTGTGCAGCGTTAGCAGTCGTCAAAGTGGATGGATTCTACTTTCGGAAGCATCATCTGTCGTGCCTCCCGCCTGGTGTACTGTTTTATCTTTCCCGGCCCTGCGGCGCTCCGCTTCATCCTTTGCCCACTGGTTAACCTCATCTCGCTTAAATCGCAGAAGATCCCCCATGCGGGCGGAGGGCAAGGGAAAGTCGTCCGGCTTCCGCGCAACCCATTTCAAAAGCCCCGCCGTCGTCACCTTCCCCGTCTTGCTCCGCAATTGCCAATACTCTGCGAGTTGCTCCGCGGTTAACCACTCAGGCATCACTAGCGGGCTCTCGGTCTTGGGCAGTTCCGCAGAGACTAACGCCAACAACTCATACTTAGCGCGGTCAACAATCCGGGTTACTTCGTCTCTACTCATGGGAAAACTTTCCTCGGCTATTCGGTGTTAGTAATCTCTACCCGCCAGTTTCATTTCGGCCTTCAAAAAAGAAGCTCTTGTTTGCGCGGCATTTAGTACAGATTCCAAGGCCCTGATTCGTTCTTTTAACGCATCTCGCAGAGCCTCACTAATTCTCGCGTCACGCATCACTGATTCACAGGTAATAGTCGCCTCGGCCTGTCGCTCAGTGGCCGTCTTTAACCCGGACTTCAACATGGCTTTAGCCTTAGCAACGTCATAATCGCTCCGAGAATTTGCCGCAGCTTTACAGGCGTCGCTGTATTCATTGCTCGCTACCGCCAGCTTCTTGCTGAGGTCGGCCAACTCTTGATTGATTTTCGCTACGTCGGTCATTTATGCCGCTCCCTGCGGGTGGTTATTTAGTCGGTATTCATACAACCTTGTTCGCTTGGCTCTCTCCGCCGCTTCAAGATCGTATGCGATCCGTGCTCGGGCTTTCTTAGATGACGAAGCTGCGCGCTGATACTCGGAACCGGATCGCCCGTCATCATGTGGAGCACGTAATGCGGAGCATGTGCAGAAGACTTGGTCAAAACGTCGTCACCCCTCGTCACCTGCGTCATCGGCAACGCTTTCTTTGCTTTGCCGGTGACGATCAAAGCCCAAATTCTCTTCGGCATCGTCACCACGACCGTCACCCCATGACTCTGTATTCAAGCGGCTTTCTGGCAAAGATGACAATGGTGACAATGGTGACAATGATTTGCACCTGTATTCCAGCGCCAAGTATCTGCCCGATTTTGTTCTTCCCGTGCTGTATTCAATCCCGATTAACCTGAGATTCGGCGCGATCCTTTTAATCGCCCCACTCAAGGTGTTAGCGCGTTTGGGCCAGCATCGCTGCTTCTTCGTCTCATCGCTGGCGCGACTGTTCAGTTCTTCCAAGAGTTCCGAAGGTTTTCCCTCCCACCGTTCCTGGTGCTGCACAAATTCGACGAGTGTTACAGCGATTGGTGATGCATCAAGAGCTAGTTCATTTGCGCTCTCCCGATTGCCCATAAGCGCACTTAGGAAAGTGCCGGGATTGAAACCGAAACTCGCTTCTGCTGCCGTAGCCCAAAGTGCGAAATCCGCCATCCGGGGCTTTTGCACAAGCTGAACCTGATCAATGTTTCGCAGTGCGTGGCTGACGGCATCGAGCAGACAGCCCAACACATACGGTCGGACACTTTCAAACTCCTGCCACACTTCAGCCTCGGTCCTTCTCTTGTCCGGCGGGATCGCAGGGAGATGAATAATCACCGATCGGTCAAGTAGGTCGCTCCGCGTCGTCAACTCCTCGATCCCATTCAAGATGATGGGACGCATCGCCATGAATAGCGTCTCTTCGTCGTTCTCATAGAGCGTGCGCGTGGCAAACCCGCCGCCGGTTGAGAGTCGGCACAGCGCATCCGAAAGCCAAACTGGCAGTTTAGACAGATTATCGAGGGCGATGATCGAGCTATTTGTCGCAGCAATCATCAAGTCGCGTTCGTCCCGCTGTTCGCTTCGCAGCGGCGCAACGTTCGGATCAATCAACTCGCGGATCATCTTAGAGACAGTGGATTTCGCGCTTCCCTGTTCGCCGTGAATTACGAGGACGGGGAAGGGATACCCGGGACGGAAGGCCGCGACTAGCCACGAAATGAGCAGCACCCAATCCGAATCAGTCACGTTCACAAGTTTTCGTAGTAATGAGATTGAGCCGCCTCTGACGGGCGGGTGTAATGTTCTCATCCCTCTCGTACGGCGGAACTTGATCGGTGAATCGTTGACGATTGTCCAGCCCTCAGGAGTAATCTTCACAACCCGCCATTCTTCATCGCACAGATCGAGCCAGATGCAATCGTCCTTTGCGGCAAGCCGTGTGTGAATTTCCACTGCTAGGCCTTCATGCCGGGCAATGCCTTGCAGGGTGTTCAATGCGTCTTGCATGGCTTGAGAGTTCGGGATTGAGCCTTCTGCGTCGTAGTAGCGTTTTGACAGCCAATCTCGAAAGCCCCTTGATTTCAAAGCCCACGTCTCGCAGTGGTTATTAATTGGAATCGTGGCGTAAGTATCGCCATCGCCGGTATGGAACAGTTCTGTGCCTTCAGTGACCTCGATCAGCATGGACGCTTGGGATCTCGGTTTTCCCCTACGCTGGTCGGCTGATTTGGCGCTATCAAACAAGGCTGAGACATAATCAGCACCTTTCAGCGCGAGCAGATCGTCAACACCGTTAACGCCTTCGATATTAGGTAGGTCTATCAGTCGGACCATGGCGCCACGTCGCGTCAACTCCGCTGCTAACCCGCGTCTGGCAGCATGCACACTTTCGTTGCGCCTTCTGGACTAACGAGATCACGTCCTGCGGCGGCGATGCGGGGTGCGCCGAGGTGAAGCGCATCAACGTCTCGGCGGCCTTCTTCCTCTCGATTGAATTTCAGGAGACAGGCTACGTCGTCTATCGCTTCTACAAGGCCGCCTACGGCGATACGACCTCGCCCATTGTGCCCGGCACCGTCCCCATCGTCCGCCTGCAGGAGTTTCTGCCCGACACGCAAGCCATCGGACAAGGCGTGCAGGTCGGGATCGGCAACTGGGAGCAGCAACTCGAACAGAACAAACAGGCCTTCGCCTTAGAGTTCGTCCGGCGGCAGCGTTTTCTGAATGCTTATCCGTCGGCGATGACACCTTCGGAGTTTGTGGATGCATTGAACGCGAAGGCCGTGCTCTCGCTGTCGGAGCGCGACCCAGTTGGTGGCAGAGCTCTCGGCCACCAACACGGAGGCGGGGCGGGCGGTCGCGCTCCGGGCGCGTGGCCGAGGACGAAGACCTGCGGCGGGCAGAGTTCAACCGTGCGTTCGTGCTGATGCAGTACTACGGGTATCTCAGGCGGAACCCGGACGACCCGCAGGACCCCGACTTCTCGGGGTGGAAGTTCTGGCTCGACAAGCTCAGCTCTTTCAACGGCAACTTCGCCCAGGCCGAGATGGTCCGCTCCTTCCTCGTCTCGCAGGAATACAGGCGGCGGTTCGTCAGCCCCTGACCCGTCCGCAATCGCTTCCGAAACACTCAAGAGCTGGCCTGCACATGGTGTCTATTTTGAGCATAAAATAGACACCAAGCCAAGCTTGTTGCTGTAAGTATCTGTGCTGTTGAACTTATGACGAGAGATGCCGACGTGGGAACTCGAACCCCTGCTCGCTAAGTGATTGACAATACAGAGCTTAGAAGGCTTGCCGAAGGGGGGGAACGAACCAGGTCGATCTGCTAAGTTATTTCACATCAATGAGATCCGCACAACGCTTTGAGTCGTCAAACTTTGCGCGTATTCTCTTTCGTCCATCAAGGTCTCTTTAGTCTCTCCGGTGCTCTCTCGTAATAGACACCAAACAGACACCAAAAATTTATTTGATCGTGTGGGCTGGTACCGAAATGCCTCGAAACTAAATGTCTGAACCCTACCGTGTCAATGCCGTCCCTAGTCGCCTCGTAAAGCGCTTAATCGTTCCTAAGCC
Organism: Pyrinomonadaceae bacterium; assembly: GCA_046261995.1. Lineage (GTDB taxonomy): Bacteria > Acidobacteriota > Blastocatellia > Pyrinomonadales > Pyrinomonadaceae > PSRF01. Next base: position 5,376 of record JBHENP010000077.1, on the reverse strand, counting down.
AATACATTGACTTCAGTGGCTAGAGAAGTCACGCTCACGCTGTAGGAATTGTTAAGGTTTCAAGCGTAGTCTGCCAATAGTCTGCCAAAACTTCCTCAATCGATGCGCGTCTGTCCTATATATTGATATTGGACATGACTCGAGATCAGCGAGATCACGGCACACCGAGGCAAACTGATGCTAAAGATGAAGGCCGACTCGATCGCCGACTTGGTGAGAATGGCTGGGAGACTAGGCCTCGCACCTGCGAGGAATCCATGGCACGTTTTACAAGAGCACTGACAGAGTTTTCAGTTGTACTTCAGGCTAGTTCTAATCGGAGATTGATGCAGTATGAAAGTTGAATCTCTCCCGCTTGGAAAGAATGCTTATCGAAACTGGTTGGGGCCAATTTCCATTCCCAGCGGGATCACTTCATCGACAGGCAAACCGGCGCGCTTCGCGTGTTCACGGCAAACCTCGGCGCTGGGCGCCTCGAACTCGCAAAAGGAATGCTTGCCGTCCGCCGTTACATGGCTGCGAATCCATTCCATGCCTAACTTACTGCATTCAGAGACGACGCTTCTTCCAACACCTTCGAGCTGTTCGGATGTTAGCGGTGGAAGCGTGCGGGTTACCATGAAGCGTGGCATTGAGATTGTCCTCTTGAGCTAACGAGATTGATTGCTGTGTATGGTGATACGGCCCGGGAGTGGTTGTCAAGATCGTAGCCTTGGTCGCTCAACTCTTCTATCACTCTGCATCCGCGGCGAGTGCGTATTGGATCGCTCTCTCGGTCGGCATCTCCCGTCCTTCAGACCAAGCTCCAGCGCTTGCTTGAGCGCCGAGCTTCCGGCGGATGGGCTTCAACGTGCGCTCCAATTCAGATTCGTCATCCGGCGGCAGCGGGCTCCCGAATTCCTCTCGCAGGGCAGCAGCGGCCGCAACCAAGCGAACTGCCCGCGCGGCAAGTCCTCGTCCTGCCGCAATTAGGGCAGAGCGTTCGATTAAATGGGCAATGCCGCGAATGTCTCCTAACTCGCTGAAGATCACCATGCCTTCTTCGTAGAAGGGCCGCGCTTCATCATAGTCGCCGCGCTCACAGGCCAAGTCTGCCATGTCGCTAAGCAGATTGGCGACGCCACGCTTATCGCCCAGCTCTATCAATATCGCCAAGCTCTGATCGTAAAAGAAGCGAGCGGATTCGAGATTGCCTTGATGGCGGGCGACATTGCCCATTTGGCTGAACGACAAAGCAACTCCTCGTCGGTCTTGCAAATCCTTGAATATTTTCAAGCTCTCTTCATAGAAAGCGGTCGCCTTAGTGTAGTCACCCTTCAGGTCTGCCACATTCCCCAAATTGCTTAGCGAGTAGAGCCACCGCGCTTTGATTACCAAGCTCACGCCAAAGCGTGAGGCTTTCCTCATATAACGACCCGGCTGTATCGTAGTCCCGTTGCCTTAAAGCAACGATGCCCAGATTGTTAAGCGAATTGGCAACTCCCCACTTGTCCCCCAGCTTTCGAGAAAGTTTCAGTTTCTCTTCGAACCAAGAACGCGCCGCCGCATAGTCGCATTGAGCATCAGCCAGAACGCCAACGGCATAGAGAGCCTTGAGTCGCGCTTTAATTGTGAATTCGCTCTCCGGCAACGATATAAAGCTCGCCAAATGCTTGCGTCCCTCCGCCAGGTATCCCCGCATTTCCCAAAAGCGCCAAAGCGCGCCCGCCAACCGTAAGCCTATCTCTGCCTGTTTCTTCTCTTCGGCCCAGTGCAACGCCGCGCGCAAATTACCCTGCTCGGTTTCCAACCTGTCCAGCCAGACTTCTTGCTGCGCCCCCAGCAACTCAGTTTCGGCGAGCTCCGCCAGCTTCAGAAAAAACTCTGCATGATTTCTACGTTGCTCATCGGCTTCCCCGCTTGCGATGAGTTGCTCCAGGCCATACTCCGTGATTGTTTCCAACATCGCAAAGCGCGGCTCGGTAGGGAGCATTTCTTTCTGCTGCAACAGGCTCTTGTCGACCAGTGACGCTACGCCATCGAGAACGTCAATTCCCATGTCTCCCTTCCGATTGCATACAAACTCGACGGCTTCGAGCTCGCAGCCTCCTACAAAGACTGATAGCCGCCGAAACAACTTCTTCTCTTCATCATTCAGCAGGTCATAGCTCCAGGCAATCGCGCCGCGCATGGTCTGCTGCCGGGCCGGCAGATCGCGTGCTCCGCCCATCAAGAGTTTCAAGCGATTCTCCAGGCGAGCGAGCAACGCCTGCGGCGGCAGCACTTTTATCCGCGCCGCCGCCAGCTCGATCGCCAACGGCAGACCATCAAGTCTCGCGCATATTTCCACCACCGCGCGCGTATTTTCATCAGTTAGCGCGAAGGTAGGTTTCACGGCGCATGCCCGCTCGACGAATAGTTCCACGGCCGGGTATTGTGCTAACACCTCGGCGGTGAGTGGTTGGTCCGGTGCGGGCAACGACAAGGGAGGAACAGCAAACTCGTGCTCACCGGTGATGCGCAGAGCTGCACGGCTAGTTACCAGCAGTTTCAGATGCATTGAGTAGCTCAACAACTCAGTCAGAAAAGGGGCTGCCGCAACCAACTGTTCGAAGTTGTCAATAGCCAGTAATAACTGCCGATCACGTAAATATTCTTTAAGCCTGTTCGGTAAAGAACCGCCACCCACATCTTTGATTCCTACCGTCTGTGCAATAGTTGGAATCACCAGATTGGGATCGCTGATCGCTGCCAGGGCAACAAAGTAGACGCCGTCGGTGAAATCACCCAGCAGTTCATTTGCCACCTGTAAACAGAGACGCGTCTTACCGGTGCCCCCGGGACCAGTAAGTGTCAGCAAGCGGACGTCCGGTCGTTGGAGTTGCTTCTTAATCGTAAAAGCTTCCGCTTTGCGTCCTATAACCGAAGTCAATTGAGCGGGCAGATTATTCGGGCGACTATCTATGGCCTCGGCTGGGGAAAGCACGTCGACCGGCGTTGCCGCGCCGCTCACCGCAGGTTGCGAAGATGGTTCCCACCGGTCCTTAAACTCCAACTCGCGCTGAAGGGTTCTAAGGTCTGCAAAAATCTCACCGCCAGATTGGTAGCGCTGTTCTCTGTCCTTCGCCAACGCTTTGTAAATGATCCGTTCTAATTCAGCGGTTGACTCGCGCGATGACTGGGAAATAGGGGCGGGCTCATGGTCCTGAATTGAAACCATCACGTGACTCATCGTCGCTCCAGCAAACGGCACCCGCCCTGCAACCATCTCATAGAGCACCACTCCCAGACTCCAGATATCGGTACGCACATCCGGATCAAGTCCAAGCGTCTGTTCTGGGGACATATAATTAGGGGTGCCCATGATCAGGCCGGGGTTGGTGTTGAGCATTATCTGGGTTGCTCCCTCCGGATCGGAGTGAGGTTGCTGATTCTGCTTCTCGGTGAGTTTGGCTAAACCGAAATCGAGCACTTTGATATAGCCGTCATGACGCAGCATGATGTTCTCGGGCTTGATGTCGCGATGGGCGATTCCCGCTGCGTGAGCGGCAGCGAGAGCTGAAGCGATCTGAACACTGATGTGCATTATTTCATTCCAAGACATCGGCGCCCGCGTTAAGCGCTCTCTCAACGTCTCGCCCTCAATAAATTCCGTCGCCATGAAGTGGATCGACTCGATTCGGCCAACTTCATGAATGGTCAGAATGTTTGGATGATTGAGGGCTGAAGCCGTGAAAGCCTCTTGCCGGAACCGGCGAACGTACTCGTCGTCTCGGGTGAATGATGCCGACAGAAGCTTGAGTGCGATCTTGCGCCCGAGGCGTGTGTCCTCGGCTAAATAAACTTCGCCCATCCCTCCGGCGCCCAACCGGGAAAGGATCCGATAGGGTCCGATCGCTTCACCCGCATTAGCCAGAGGTTGAAAGTTTGTGACCAAGTCGCGGCCTGTTCTGCCCCAGGCGATCAAGGAAGCTCGCTGCTTACTCGTGAGAGCAGCAACTCGACTTACTGCCGAAGTGAATCATCGCTGGCGCATGGTTAGTAAGAAATGTGGTCCTTGGTTGATATCACGCTGAGTGCGGACTGCAGGATAGCTGAATGCGCCGGTTGCGTTCAGGATTCATTATTAGGTGCATGCCGATGCGCTAAAGCAAAGTGTACTTGTCTAAAGCATGCGGTCTCTCAGTCAGCTTTTTAGCGCGTACTTAAGGTTTCGGTGTTGCCTCCTGAGAAGGCGACCATGGCCGGAGCAGTAGCGGCCTTGGCCCGACGGTCGTCGTCCGGCGGAACGGCTGGCTGTCTAAACCCGATAGACGGCTGTGCGGAACAGCGGTAGGTTGTAGCCACCATGGACACCACTACACTAATAATCATTATCGTCGTGTTAATCCTACTCTTCGGCGGCGGCGGCTACTACTACCGCCGTGGGCGATAAAGACGACCGCGCAAGGGCCAACTATTACTCAAGTGGAGGCGATTTGCTTTATGATGGCCTGTTGGGTCACTCGCTTGCGCGCTACTCTCGCTATAACTTTATTGTAAGTGACATCACTGCGCCGGGTAGCGCGTGAATCACCCGACGCGCGCGTTCCCCTTACTCTTCTCAGTGTTGGCTGAATGCAGGAATGCATAATAGCGTGTGTGATTTTGCCGTAGGTGTATTCGATGTCTTCATCCTGCCGAGGTAACTAATAGAGCACTGCCCACCAGGTTGTGCAATTTCCTCAAGTCAGAGGAAGAGATCATCCGAGTTCGAGACTCCGACAATCACTTTGGTGACGACATGCCGAAATGATCTTCGACGATGATGGATTCCAACTTAGCAGTGCCCTTCGTTTGCCCGACTACAATGATCGTATAAAGCTTGCCTGCCTCAAGCTGCACGTCCGGCACGTTCAGCGTCGCGGCATTCTCGCCGGCGCGCCGCACCTCAATTACGCCTTGGACCGGCTCCACTTCCGCGTAATTAGTCCTGGAAGCGAACTTAACTCCCTTTGAGAGTGCCTCTGTTCGACCTGAAACGTAGATGTCCACTTCACTCAAATCGGGCGAGGCATCAATCACACGCACCTTCGCTTTGCCGGATGCTGGCGCTACTAAGACATCGCTAATAGAATGCAACTCCGCACTACTCTGGCCAGTGTTCTTAGAGAAAATCGCCGTTGCGTTCCTGGGCACTGCGATCAGCGTGTAGTGACTACCTGCGCTTAAGCCCTTCTTCTCTTCCGCCAGCGGTTCTGCCCCCTCCTGTCCGGCCAAGCGTAAACGAAATACCTGATCGTCCGCAGAGACTTCAGAATATGGCGTCACAGCTTTGTAGCGAGTCTCGACGAACATTTTGGTGTCGTTGGCGAACACGTCTAACGCCGCCAGGCCGGGCACGGCATGAATAAAGCG
>JBHENP010000076.1:0-19274 GCA_046261995.1 Pyrinomonadaceae bacterium | reverse complement strand
GAGAAAGGTTGGCAACGCACCTTCAAGACAGTGGAAGGGTTACAACCAGAAGATTTGTTGCTCACGGTGATGATTCGCGGGGAAATGCACACCGTCATGCAGGCTATCAATCGCCAGCTGGCTCATTATCCCTATCACATCGGCCAGATCGTCTTTCTTGCCAAGCATTTCAGATCGTCTGACTGGAAGTCGCTGAGTATTCCGAAGAACAAGTCCGTCGATTTCAATAATTATTTGGAGCAGAATCCTCAACATCGCTTCGACGCGGCGGCCAAATTCAATGACGAAAAGGGGAAGGACAACTAAAATGTCAGCAGGCATTGTCAACTTCCACCACGTGAATGTGACTGTACCGCGCGCACTTGAGCAGGCCGCGAAAGACTTTTATGGCTCAAGACTCGGTCTCGAAGAGGTACCAAAGCCCGAAGCATCGCGCGGACGTGGCGGTGCGTGGTATCAACTTGGCAGCGTGCAATTGCATCTGTCGATCGAAGACGGCCTCAACGAAAAGTCGAGCACGCGACATTTCTGCTTCGTTGTTGAGCATGCAGATCAATCTCAGGCTTACCTGGCGTCAGCGGGAGTCGAGATCCTGCCTGATCCGCGTCCAGTTCCTGGCACCCGACGTTTTTATGTTCGCGATCCGGGTGGCAATCTGATCGAGATTGCCGAACGGAAGACTGGTTAATCTCGGGGCGTAATACGCTTGGGTTCTGTCAGATCGTTAGTCTTCAAACCCTGGTCACGTTTAATATTTCAAGCATGCTGGATCACCTCGGAAGCTTGCAACGCACCCACTCCTGCGGAGCGCTGCGCAAAGAAGATGTCGGCAAAAGCGTTACCTTAATGGGCTGGGTGGCGCGACGGCGCGACTTTGGGGTGCTTACGTTTATCGACCTGCGTGACCGGGAAGGACTCACTCAGGTTGTTTTGAATGCCGAGGATCCGTCTGGAGCTCACGCCAAGGCAAAAGAGTTGCGCGGTGAATTCGTCATTTGCGTAGTGGGAGAAGTGCTATTACGCGACGAGAGCCAACGCAATCCGAAGATATCCACCGGAGATGTAGAAGTGCGCGCACGCGAGTTGTACATCTTCAACGACGCTCGGACGTTGCCCTTTCAACTCGAAACCGTAACCTCCGACGCGCTCGCCAGTGAAGACCTGCGCTTGAAATATCGCTATCTGGATCTGCGACGCCCGCAGCTGCAAGCAAACCTGCGTCTCCGGCATCGGGTGCTGGCTGAGATTCGCAGCTACATGGATGCGCAGGGCTTTACTGAACTTGAGACACCGATTCTGATCAAGTCCACTCCCGAAGGGGCGCGGGATTACATTGTCCCCTCGCGAATTCAGCCTGGAAAGTTTTTTGCTCTACCGCAATCGCCGCAGCTCTTCAAGCAGCTGTGCATGATTGCAGGTCTCGACAAATACTTTCAGATCGCCCGCTGTTTTCGCGACGAAGACCTGCGGGCCGACCGGCAACCTGAATTCACACAACTCGACATCGAAATGAGCTTTGCCACGCCCGAACAAATTTACTCATTGGTGGAAGGACTCTTTGCGCGCGTGTTTCGACTGATCGGGGTGGAACTGCAGCGGCCCTTTCCCCGCCTTAGTTTCGCTGAGGCTATGGAGCGTTTTGGTTCCGACAAGCCTGACCTGCGCATCCAGGGCATGGAACTCCAGGATCTGTCATCGGCACTGGCGGAAACAACCTTTCCTCCTTACGCCGCCGCGCTCTCGACCGGCGGCGAGGTGAAGGGAATCGTAGTTCGCGGTGGCTCGAGTCTATCCCGAAAAGCTCTTGATGAGCTGCAGGAGTTTGCCAAACGTTATGGCGCTGCAGCGCTTGCCTGGATAAAACTTGCCGACGAACTCTCGTCTTCGCTCCTAAAATCACTTGGCGATGAAGTGGTTACTCGGGTGGCGCAAGAGGCTGGTGCACAAAAGGGTGACGCGGTATTGATTGTAGCCGGAAAACCGAAGACCGTGGCTGCGACGCTCGGTGCTTTGCGTAACGAGGTTGCGCGGCGCGAGAAACGGATCCCGGAGAATGTCTTCGCGCCACTTTGGGTAACGGAGTTTCCGATGTTTGAGTATCACGAAGAGGATGGGCGGTACTACTCAATGCATCATCCCTTTACCTCACCAATCGATGAAGACTTGCAACTACTGGAACGCGCGGTTGAAGGCGGCGAAACTGAATTGCTCGGTAAGATTCGCACTAAGGCCTATGATCCGGTGATCAATGGCGTCGAACTGGCCAGCGGATCGATCCGTATTCACCTGCGGGACGTGCAACGCCTGGTGTTTAAGGCCCTGGGCTTATCGACCGAAGAAGCGCGCTCCCGGTTCGGTTTTTTTCTTGACGCACTTGAGTACGGCACACCGCCGCACGGGGGCATTGCACCCGGCATCGAGCGACTCATGATGGTGCTGGTGCCTACCGACAACATCCGCGACGTAATGGCGTTTCCGAAAACTGCTTCCGCCGCTGACTTAATGATCGATGCCCCCGGTGAAGTAGACCCAAAACAGTTGGACGAACTGCATCTTAGAGTCGTGAAGGACGAATGATTTTTTTGTTTCACGTGAATGATCACTCTTAAGAATGCACAGCTTGAGGAAATCTTTGCATATGCGCGACAGGCCACGCCGTTCGAGTGCTGTGGTTTGATTGGGGGCTCTAATGATCGCGCGACATCCATCCATCCGCTGCGCAACGTCGCCAGCAATCCCGAGATAACTTATGAAGCCGCGCCAGAAGAACTCTTCGCAGCTCAAAGGCAGATGCGCGAGCGCGGTGAACAGCTTTTGGCAATCTATCATTCCCATCCGCGCTCGACTGAACCGGTGCCTTCTGAAACTGACATCCGACTTGCCTACTACCCTGCAGCGACTTATCTGATCATAGGAGTGGGTGGGGCCAAGCCGATCATGAGAGGCTTTCGGCTCTCCGAACAAGACAAAAGTTGGCAACAGGTTGAGTATGCTGTTGCGGACGAGTAAGATTGGAACCGCGCCGCTGAAACTGTCGTAGAGATTTGCGGGTACATGGAGACCAAAAAAACCAGATACGATACCAATCCACTCGATCCGGATTATGTGAGACAGACAGAAGAGGAGTGGAGTAGTGACGACGTTGGTGCGGGTACGCGTGAAGTGAAGGGAATTACCCGTGAAGTGGGTTCATCCCCAAACGAAAGCGCGCGGAGTAACGTCTACTCGGAGGCGCCGACCAAAACCTTCGATGCGCCGCCGCTGGATTCTCCTTATCCTTCGGTTTTCGTGCCCCCAACTTATTCACCGCCGGTGCCCTATCAAGCCACTCCATATCTACCGCCGCAAGTCACACTGAGGCCGACCTCGCGCCCAGTCGCCGGGCTAGGACTACCTGAAAAATGGGCAGTGATGCTCCCCTATGCACCTTTTTACATAGGGGTGGTGCCAGCTCTGATTGAGTTGTTTCTGGTCCCCAGAAAAGAATTGAAAGTTCGTTTTCACGCGTCTCAAGGGTTGGCTTTGCATATCGTAATCCTGGTTATCCAGACTCTTTTTGGTGTTGTCGGAGCGATAACCGACAGCTCGATAGGTGGATCCTTGTTTAGTACGGCAGCGACCATCTTTCTGATTGTATCGATGATTCGCGTGTGGAAAGGCGAGCCCCACCGCATCGCCCCTACAACTGAGCCCGCCCAGTGGCTCAACGAGCGTATCGAGCCTCGTAACAAGAGCTAGCCTCTTGGCCCCTCCATTGCTAGTCAGAAGGGTAGGAACCTGTAAGCCTTTGTGGTTTGCAAATTCTGATATGAAATCGGGCTGAGGGCGTGTACCAATGTTGGGTTTTGGTGCACTTTGAGTATGTGGGCCATCTCCACTGTTTCGAGGAGTAAACCACTCGCGAGGTTAGTTCATCAAAAGCTTAGGCCAAATCCCGCCTCTCCCGACGGCCCCAGCAGCATTAACATGAAACGATAAGTTTCAAATAAAGAGGGGAGAAAAATGATTAGAAATAACTACCAGAGAACACGTATGTTGGTCGCGTGGTTCGCATTATCAGCAATCTTTTTAATGCCGGTCTCTGTGTTTCCACAGACCAGGCTAAAGCTTCACAGCAACAAGTATAGTGTTCAGGATGACATTAAGCTGGGCCGACAGGCGGCCGCCGAAGCTGAACAGCAGTTTCCATTACTACGTGATGGCGAGGTGCAAAGCCACGTCGAGCGCGTCGGCAACCGTTTAGTGGCGGCTATCCCGTCTGAGTTTCGGCATCCGGGATTTCAATACTATTTTCGCGTGATTAATGCACGCGATATAAATGCGTTCGCTCTTCCTGGTGGTCCAATGTACATCAATAGAGGAATGATTGAAGCCGCCCGCCGGGAAGGTGAGATGGCAGGCGTCATGGCCCACGAGATTAGCCACGTGGCCTTACGTCATGGTACTGCACAAGCCACCAAAGGTCAGAAGTACGGAACGCTGGCCGGGATTTTGGGCATTGCAGGGCAGGTTATCGGGGGGCCCGCGGGGGCAGCCGCACAAATTGCCGGCCAGGGGGTTGGCGTTTATTTCCTAAAGTTCAGTCGAGAATATGAAACCGAGGCTGACATTCTGGGCGCACAGATCATGGCCCAGGCGGGTTACGATCCTCGTGACCTGGCGGCCATGTTCCAAACAATCGAACGTCAGGGGGGCGGGAGCAGTGGCGGATTCTTGAGCAGTCACCCGAGTCCTCAAAATCGCTATGCGCGCATAAACCAGGAAGCCCAGTATTTGCGGGTGCAAAATCCCGTCCGCGATACCGGAGAATTTGCCCGTATCCAGGCCCGACTCAGGGGACAAGGGCCCGCGCCTTCGATGGCTGAGATTGCCCGTAGCGGCCAGCGTTACCCGTCTGAAGGTGGAAATTATCCGCAGGATGCGCCTGGTGGTCGAGTGGATTATCCGTCAACGCGCTATCGCAGCCACAACGAACTTGGGTTTCTCACTGTGGGAGTTCCCGAGAACTGGAGAAAGTTAGGCGACAACAACTCGGTCTGGTTCGCTCCAGAAGGTGGTTACGGACAATATCAGAACCAGGCAGTGTTTACTCATGGAGTAAATTTTGGTGTTGCCGAAACTCAGAATCGTAACTTACGACAGGCGACCGACGAATTGATTCAGAGTCTGGCGCAGGCGAATCAAAGTTTACGCCAGTCGACGAACTTTCAACGGGTCACCCTTTCGGGTCGCACGGGCTTGAGTGCAGGACTTACCAACGTGAATCAGGCCACGGGTCAAACCGAAACGATAACTCTGATCACCACCCAACTGCGGAACGGAGCGCTGTTTTATATGATTGCTGTCGCTCCGCAGAGTGAAGCGCGAAGCTTTGCTTCCGCGTTCAATAATGTCCTGCGTTCTGTCCGGATCAACGATTAGCGCAGAGCGTTAGCATGTACACGGAAGAGGCCCGCCTCGAGCGGGCCTCTGTTTTTAGTTAGCTCTAATTGCCGAGCTGAGAGCAGTTGTTTGCCATGGTAATGCTGGGCCCTGAATAGAAGTGGTGACGCGCAGCAGCTCCTGCCCGACTAACTACCCGGTTGTCTTCGCGTCCTGCCAGAGAGATTCAAGTTCCTCGAGGGTGGCCGATGCAAAACTCTGGTCACGCGCTTGCAAACGGTCTTCGATATGACCGAAGCGCTGACGAAACTTTCTATTCGTCAGTTTCAATGCTGCTTCGGGCTCAACCTGAAGGTGACGGGCGATATTGGTTACCGCAAAAAGCAGGTCACCGATCTCTTCTCGGACCCGAGTGTGATCCGCTTCCGACTTCGAATCAGCGTGGACCTTAATTGCGTCCCGCAGTTCGCTGATCTCCTCCTGCACTTTAGAGAAGATGTCTTCAATTTTTTCCCAGTCAAATCCCACGCGCGCGGCTTTGGTCGATAATTGATGGGCTTCCATCAGGGCGGGGACTTTTTTGGAAACGCCAGCAAGTATTGACGTGGGGTTCGCTACCTCCGAGTTGTTGGCCGCCCGCTTCTCCTCGGCCTTGATGGCCTCCCAACTGCGAAGTACTTCGGTCGTCGTTTCAGCGCTCTCGTCACCGAAGACATGCGGATGTCTGCGGACCATTTTTGCGTGAACTGAATCCGTGACGTCGTCAATACTGAAGTCGCCACGTTCGCCGGCAACCTGCGCGTAGAAGACTATCTGAAAAAGCAGGTCGCCGAGTTCATCGCGCAAATCAAAGGGTCGGCCATTGCGAGCTTCCTCAACTGCCTCAAAGGCTTCGTAAGCTTCCTCCAGGAGCATCGGCGCGAGCGTGGCATAAGTCTGTTCGCGGTCCCAGGGGCAGCCCGCAGGCGAGCGCAACCGCGTCATCAGTGTAACCAGGTCGTTAAATGTGGCAGGCATGAAGACAGTCTAAAGTTCAAACTCCAAAACTCTCAAGGCAGGAGCAGTTAGTTTCATTTTCTAAAAGCTGGTTCTTGTGGCGGTTACGCAAACAAACACGATCCACGAAGTATCACGAGTATCACTAAGATTTTTCGTGTTCGTTCGTGTAATTTCGTGGATCATTTGTCCCAATCATGCCGACTCTTAAGTGCTTTCTTGCGACTGCTGCGATTCGGATGATACCATCCTGTCAAAGTACGGAAATGATAAAGGAAAGTAGCGCCGTTTAAGATTTTGAGGCAGCGCACGTAATAACCAAATGAACGAGGAACAGCCAAATTTTAAAGTAACTGACCGCCGCCTGTTTAATGCAGACGGCACGCCACGAGACCTGCCGCCGGCGGAGAAACCGGAATCTCGCCCGGCACCCGTGCCGGAACCCGCTAGCGCCCCGACAACGGCCGCTGAAGCCCCAGCCAGCATCCAACCCAGTCAACCTCAGGCAGCCATCGACGCGCCTCATGAAGCGGACCAAGCTGACGAAGATGAACTGCCGGATGCCGACAATCCCGCAGGCTTCGCAAACTTCGTCATGTCGATTGCGTCAAACGCGGCGTCTTCGCTGGGAATGATGGAACATCCGGTAACGCACAAGCGGGAAGTTGACCTTGAGTTGGCCAAACACTGGATTGATATCCTGGGGATGCTGGAACGAAAGACAAACGGCAACCTCGCGCCTCAGGAAGAAAAGATCCTCGAAAGCTTGCTGGCAGATTTGCGCATGCAGTATGTCTCGCTCACCAGCTCCGTGTCGTCAAAGGCATCCCGCGCATTCACCCGTCGCGACATAGTCGGCGGCTAACACCACGCGTAAATCGTGAATCGTAAACGTGAATAGTCGATTCGACGTTGTTTACGATTTACCATTCACGATTTACGATTTACGAAATGAAACTGACTTTCCTTGGCACTGGCACATCCACAGGTGTTCCTTCGATAGGTTGCGATTGTGAAACGTGTGCCTCGGACGATCCGCGCGACAAAAGACTTCGAGTTTCAGTTCTGATAGAACACGGTGGCCATACCGTACTAGTTGACACGTCGTCAGACTTTCGCCAGCAGGCCCTGCGACACAAGCTGAAACGACTCGACGCGGTCCTGATAACCCATTGTCACGCTGATCACATTTTCGGTCTGGACGACATCCGGCCCTTGAACTTTCGTTATGGCGCTCTGGGCGTGTATGCCAACGAACGGGCCTGGCCTGATATTCGCCGCATCTTCAAATACATCTTTGAGCCTTCACACTTCGGCGGAGGATTGCCGCAAGTCATTCCACACACAGTTATGGCTGGAGCGCCCTTTTGTTTGGGCAATGAGTTGGAGATTACTCCGCTGGAGGTGATCCATGGCCGGCTTCCAGTAATGGGTTATCGCTTCAATGATTTTGCTTATGCCACGGACTTAAGCCTGATTCCCCAGCACACGTTAGACGCAATGTCAGACCTCGAAGTACTGGTCCTTGACTGCCTGCGGTTTAAGGAACACCCGACTCATCTGTGGCTTGACAAGGCGCTTGAGTATGTTGAAACCATAAAACCGCGTCGCACATACTTTACGCACATCGCCCATGACGTGAAACACTCGCGCGATTCCGACCGTCTGCCCGATGGAGTTTCGTGGGCCTATGACGGGCTGGTCGTCAGTGATGAGTGATTGCCGATTTCCAGTTGCCGATTGCCGATTCCAGTTACAACGGCGTTCGCGGACCTGTTAGGGTCCGTAGTCAGTCGTCAGTGACTTACATAGGTGTGTGTGGGAAAACAGACAAATTGGAAATCGGCAATTGGAAATCGGCAATAGTTTATGCGACTGTTTCACGGCACCGACAACGCTGATATCCAACGCCCGACCGTACTCACCCTGGGCGTTTTTGACGGGCTGCATTTGGGCCATCAATTAATAATGCGCACGGTTGTAGACAGAGCCCGTGCGCTTGGTGCCGTCCCAACTGCTATCACTTTTGATCCGCATCCGCGGTCAGTTCTGCATCCCCGGTCGTCGCCTCCCCTGCTGCAGACCCTGGATCAGAAAGTAGAAGGCTTTGGTGTTCTCGGAATCGAACAGACTATCGTTGTACGTTTCACTGAACAGTTTTCGAAAATTCCTGCGGAGGACTTTTTGCGAGACGTTGTAATGGACCGTCTGCATGCCAGAGAAGTTTATTTGGGGCGAGGCTTTGCATTTGGCCACAACCGCCAAGGCAACATTGAGCTGCTGCGCGAGGTTAGCAAGGAATTGGGGTTTATCGCTGGGGAAGTACCAGAAGTTCGTTTGCGTGGACAACGCGTGAGTTCAAGCAAAATTCGAGAATTGCTGGCGCTCGGGAAGGTAAATCTGGCGCGCCGAATGCTTGGCCGCCCTTACGGTGTGGAGGGTCAAGTTGAACGAGGAAATGAGCGTGGCCATACCCTGGGATTTCCGACGGCCAACCTGCGCCCGCACAACCGCGTCATACCTGCAAATGGCGTTTATGTTACGGGAACGCTGATTGACGGCCAATGGCGGCGCAGTGTGACAAATGTCGGCACGCGCCCGACGTTCGAAACCGGCTCGGAACCTTCGGTGGAGACCTTCGTAATGAATTGGGGTGGCGATCTTTACGGCGACGTGATTCGGGTACGTTTTCTTTACCGCCTGCGTGACGAGCAGAGGTTTGACTCGCTGGAGTCGTTGAAAGCTCAAATCACCAGGGATGTTGATCGGGCCCAGAATTACTTTGAACGTGCCGGAGCCAAGCATATGTTATCAATCGTTTGAGACATGGTGTTCGAGCCTGGATAGCGTTAGAAGGTGGATAGGGTTATTGTAGTCAGAACGGGGAGCGGTAGCGACCTGGTCTCAACCGGGTGAATACAACCAGGTCGCTACCGCTCCCCGTTCTGACAGACCGACGGGCGATGCTTTTGCTCGCTAGAGCGTACGATGAAGACAGAGCAATCATTAGTTCCGGTTTCTGAGATTCCCGCCGGCCAGCACGCCGTTGGTGAGAGTCATAACGGAGGGCCGACTCAGTCGCAGCCCCCGAAGGTTGACGCGCCGCCGGCGCCTCTCAACGATGAGCTAGTCGACCAGATTCTCAAAGGACAGGGTTTGCGGGGCTGGCTGCGCGTGGCCAATGTCTCACGTGTGCTCGGCCTGCTAACGCTTTATCTGTTTCTGGATAGCTATGACATTCGCGCGAAGTTCAATCGTCGCAGCGCCGAACGTCGGAGAGAAGCAGCGCGCGGCGGCAGCCGCCAGGCGCAGTTTGTGCAGTCGTGCCGTGATGTGGTTGGACGCATCGTCGATAGAGTTATCCGAGGGGTTCGATTCTTCGTTTTTCGCGGCGCCGATGGCTCCGACAAGAAAATGGCGCGACTCGAAAAACAGGCGGTCTGGTTGCGCCAGAACTTGATCGGGCTCGGACCAACCTTCATAAAAATAGGGCAGGCTCTTGGTACTCGGGGCGATCTCCTGCCGCTTTCCTACATAAAACAACTCTCGATTCTGCAGGATCAAGTTCCAGCGTTTCCCACTGGGGAAGCCTATGCCCGAATAGAGGCTGCCCTTGGCCGCACTGTCCATGAGGCCTACGCTGAGATAGACGCCGAACCCATTGCCGCCGCCTCACTAGGTCAGGTTTATCGAGCCCGCTTGCAGGACGGCCGTGAAGTGGCCGTCAAAGTGCAGCGGCCCAATCTCAAAGAAACGATCAGTTTCGACATTGCGATACTTTACCGGCTGGTGAAATTGACTAACCGTTTTTTTCCTCGCGCAAATGAGAACGCGGACTGGGAAGGAATGCTGCGGGAGTTTCATCGCACGATTTTTGAGGAGATGGATTACGTCCGCGAAGGGCGCAACGCGGATCGATTCCGATATAACTTCCGGGATTGGCGAGCCGTCCGCGTCCCAGCGATTTACTGGTCACACAGCGCTTCACATGTGCTGACCATGGATTTTATTCGCGGAACCAAGGTTGTCGATCTGGAAGCGTTGCGCGCGCGAGGGATCTCACCAGTGAAAGTCAATCGACTTATGGTGCGCGCGTATTTGAAGCAGTTGCTCGAAGATGGATTCTTCCACGCTGACCCGCATCCCGGAAACCTGCTGGTGATGGACAGCGGTCATCTTGCCTTCTTCGACTTCGGCATGACGGGCCGCATCACGCCCCGACTGCAGTCGCAGATGATCGATGCTTTTTTCCACGTCGTCAGTCGCGACGTTCATGGCCTGGGGCAGGACATTATTAACCTGAACTTCCTGAAGCCTGGCGTCGATCCGGAAACGATTCGTCCCATCGTCGAGGGGTTGTTCGAGCACTATCTAAATCTGAAACTGGGTGAGGTTAATTTCAAAGAGCTGACCTACGACCTCGCCGAGGTTATGTATGAGTATCCTTTCCGTCTGCCGGCCCACTTCACCTACGTCATGCGGGCGTTGATGACTCTGGAAGGAATTGGTATCGTCACCGATCCGGAGTTTAGCTTCTTCGAAACCGCAAAGCCCTATGCCAAAGAGTTTATGCTCAAACGTGAGGGACGGTTGTTCCGCAAGTTGATTCTCGATAAGCTCACCGGCCGTGAGAACGGCAGCGACCGGATCCAATGGAGCAAAGTTTGGAAGCTGACCAAGATGGCCGCGAACATGTATCTCCAAAAATAAGAGCAATTGGGTAATTGGTACCTTAGGATGTTCAGTAACACGAACATCCAAGTAACTTGGATAAAAAGAATGGCCTGAGAAAAGGTTCTCAGGCCATTTACTTGTTCGCCGTGCTTTGGATTTTTCTACTTTGAGAGCTGGCCGCGCACCGCCCCATCAGGAAACTCGGCATTGTGAACGTTGACGTAATACTTTGCTGGATTCTTCAGAATGGCCTTGATCTTGCTCTTGGATAGGTTGACACAGCCTTCTGATGAACCATCGGCCGGTGCGTCCAAACCGACAAGCACCGGGCCAGCAACCCTGGACCCACCGGTGTGAATGTGAGCAGCGGTCGCCGTGCCGATATTGGAAACGTTTAGCTCGTAACAGATCTCGCCCTTACCGTGATTTAGCGTAATCTTCGCGGTACCGCTGCCGTCGGCATCACCAGGTCCGGGCACTTCTGCCGGGCCCGTCAATGTAGACGTCAGCGGACGTCCTCCGTGTTTGTCCTGTTGAGTTGCTAACACCAAACTCATCGAAGCGAGAACGAGCGAAATAATAATTCCTAAGCGTAAATTTCCCATGTGGTCCTCCTGAAACCCGAAAACTTGACTGGGGGCAAACTCTTGTGACGTACGCGACGATCTCACAGATGCTTTCGGAACCCTTTTAGATTGTGTTTCTTTTCTGCGACATCGCGATGCACAACGCTGAAAACCTCAGTTTTGACTAATGGCGCTGAAGAAGAGTGGATACGTTGCCAGGGATTGTGCCCGATACTGAGGACGAAAGCCAAATAGGATGATTCGTCCCTTGCCTAGCGGGACCTCAACTAGTGCGGCCTTACCTTTGATTCTATCTGCTCCCAGCAGCCAACCTGACAGGAGCGGATCCTTATTCGCCGGGTACCGCGCAATTATGCGGACAGTCGAGGCCGGCACACTAGCACCCTCATCACCCTTTGCGCTGCCAACCTCAAACACTGGGGAGTCTTCTGCCCAGGCAATGGTTTCCTTCGGCATGTCCTTTGCAATCGGATGGGAGGTGTCCAGCTCAATACGGAGAATCGAACCGGGCACGAAGAAATCGGTACGCGGTACTCCCGCGACTATGTTGCGCAATGGCAACTTGAATTGCTCTATTGCAAAATCTGAAGCGCGATTCAGAAAGATGAGCGTCCCGCCTTGCTCTACAAACTCCCGTAGCGCCTTCACCCCCTCATCGCCCATGCCTCCTGTATATTCAGGCGGCATCGCGCCGGCACGGTATCCATTGAGAATCGTCCGCGGCGCCTGGTCGGGAATAATAATAGTAGGGAATCGTTTATGCAGATTCCCTTTGCGTAGATCGGCGTCTTGAAGCGGAGCGTGAAAAAGGCACCTCGACTGGTTTTCAAGCGCCCATCGCGTCCATCCCTCATCCATCGACGGCACGTGCGATTTATAAATTGCCCTGCGCACGCCATCACCACAGATACCGTTCCCGCCCTCATCTCGCTCCGGCCTGGTCTTTGGTAGCGCGAAACTCGTGAAAATGGCATCAACCGGCACGTCCATTAGCAACGGCAGCGTGTGAGCGGTTACGTCATATGGAGGAATCGGATGCCCTGACGCGTCGCGCAGATTCGGGTAGCGTTGCGTTTCGAGCAGAGCTTTGGCGAAGCCGCCATAGGGTTGGGCCATGCGCACGACGCCGGTGCCCTGCGGATATTTACGCCTGTTCACCGTGAATGAACCGGGGTAATCAATTTCCACTCCACCACGCTCCAGAATGGTCAGCAGTTGTCCCGACTGGTCCGCCGGGGGAATTGCAAATGCGTACAGCTCGCCGCGCCTGCGGGATTGGACGGCTTCTTTCCCAATCTCATAGAACCTGCTCAACCAGTGTTCACGGTTTTGCGATGCGTGCTGCAGGAGTGTGAATGCGGCCGTGGTCATGTACCTGGTAATGTCGCGCAGGTGCCAGGGGCCGCCGCGCCAAACAGGTCCAAACTTATCTGATTCCTTATGCGGATCGTAACCCTCGCGGGAACGCAGTTCCTCAAACTTGACCGTGATGGGCGAAGCGATACGCGCTGAAGCGGTCTCGGAAAGAATGCGCACGCCGCCGTGGTAGTGAGAATAGGCGCGTGCCGGAGTCCACGCATCGTAAGTTGAATTTGTCGTGATTCCCTGGAAGCCCTTGGCACGCAGCTGCCCGGCCATCCAGTTGCCAAGCTCCGTATAACCATCGATCAGCTGCTTGGGTACGTTCGGCTCAACAGGAGGCATGTAAGGTGGCAGAAACAGACGTGAGCCAAACTCGCCCTGTTGATGAATGTCATGAACGATCTGCGGATGCCAGACGTTGTGAATCTTGTCTACTGTGATTTTGGTTTCAACCTGTGTGAAAGCGTACCAGTCGCGGTTGTTGTCATGGCCCACATACTTTTGGTAGAGCTCAGGCGGACTCGTGCCTTCGTAAGGTGTGCCAAGTGTTTTGTCGTACCAGTTTTTCACAATGTCCACACCATCAGGGTTCAACGAGGGAACGAGCAAGACAATCGTGTTGCGCAGAATTTCCAGGATTTCAGGTTCGTTTGATGAGGCCAGTCGGTGAGCGATGAGCATACTGGAAAGATAGGAACCCACCTCCGTTGAGTGAATGCCGCAAGTTATTAGGACGATCGTCTTTCCGCGAGTGATCAGTTCCGCCGCCTTGCGTTTGCGTACACCTGGCGCACCCAGCTTGCGCGGATCTGCCAGCAACGCCTGAATCTTCTTGTATTCTTCAAGGCGTGCGAGGTTTTCCGGCGCACTGATCGTCGCCATCACAAACGGTTTGTCCATCGTGGACTTGCCCAAAGCCGCAAACTTTATCCGGTCGCTGGCTTGATCCAGTTTTTCGAAATACGTGAGCAGCTGGTTCCAGCTCGCGAGTTTGCGATCGTCGCCCGGGCGAAAACCCAGGACCTCCTCAGGCGCCGGAATAAGGGAGGAGCTGGGGGGAGCCGGTGCACTGGTCTGATTTCGCGCGTCACTGGTTGTCGCAATCGAGGATGATTGAAAAATGAACGCCGCGATCAGCAGCAGTAAGAGTGTACGTCGGGACATGTTTACGAGTGCCTCGCTTTGAGTTTTGAAGGGACGATGCAAAGTGTAATCGAAAGCCGTTGTGAAAAGTAGGGAGAAGCGGGCGCTCCGAGAGTGGGGGAGTCATCTGGCGGTCGCGGGTAACGCGGCGACTGACTACAGAACCAATGAGAGTATTCCTCAACTACAGAACAGGACCGTCTCGGTCACTAACCCAAAATTAGTCTATCCAACGGCCAGGTCGCTACCGCTTCCAGTTCTGTAGTTGAGTGCATGATGCATATCTAACGAGGACCCACCGGCCAACTCGAGGCTTGCGAAAGTAGTAACGGGCAAATGGAAAATGAGATCCAGTTTCTGGGCCGTTAACTTGCCAGCGAGTGTCGCAAACCTGTGTAAATTACAGGGGTTTTACTAGGAAACTAACTGCCCAATCGCGGTCCATCCGTGGTAAGGTAGCGGCGTCATTAACCCCTACGCACTCCCCGTTCTAATAACTCATTCGGAGGTTACTTCAGATGGCTGTTGAGAGTGTCGGTGCGAATGAATTTCCGGATCGGGTCGGGGCCAAGCCAGAGAATCCATACCTCACCACATTTCGTCCGTACATTCCGGCTGAGACAGTTATTCCGGAACTAACGGCGCGGGCACTCATCGTAGGGACAGTTCTCGGAATCGTCTTCGGCGCGTCTTCCCTCTACCTGGTTTTGAAAGTGGGCTTGACCGTCAGCGCCTCGATTCCCGTGGCCGTCATTTCGATTGCTCTGTTTCGCATCGTGGCACAGATGGGGCTTAGAAACGCAACCATCCTCGAGAACAATATTGTGCAAACCGCGGGGTCGGCGGGGGAGTCAATCGCCTTTGGCGTGGGCGTGACGATGCCGGCGATCATGATTCTGGGCTTCGATCTTGAGTTGACGCGCGTGATGCTCGTCGCGGTGTTGGGTGGCTTGCTAGGCATTCTGATGATGATCCCCTTGCGCCGCGCGCTTATCGTGCAGCAGCATGGAATTCTCAAGTATCCCGAGGGCACAGCCTGCGCCGAGGTCTTGAAGGCCGGAGCGTCTGATGAATCGCGGGCAGCGTCTTCACGCGAAGCCAAGGCGGAGATGGCGGCGCGCGATACAGGCGGAGTCAACGTCGGCGCCAAAACCATCTTCACAGGTTTCGGCATCGGCGTTCTTTACCAGGCCGCTCACAGGGCTTTTTTCACTTGGAAGGAAGCTCCGGAAAAAATCTTCGGGCCTCCTTACGACAAAGGTTCCGTAGGCGTTGAAGTTAACCCGGCGCTGCTGGGCGTTGGTTACGTCATTGGCCCCCGCATCGCTTCGATCATGTGTGCGGGGGGCGTACTGGCTTACCTCGTGCTGATCCCGACGATTGCTTTCTTCGGAGGTGGAGAGACCGCTGGTGCTATTCCCCCGGGGACGACCCCGATTCGTGGGATGAGTCCAAATGGCATCCGCAGTAATTACATTTTGTACATTGGCGCCGGAGCAGTCGCGGCGGGCGGCATCATCAGCCTCTTCCGTTCGCTTCCGACGATCTGGCACGGCTTGAAGGGCGGCTTGAGCGACCTGAGAGGCGGGCAGGAAGCGAGCGCTCGCACGCCTCGCACCGATCAGGACATCCCGATGAAGTATGTGCTCGCTGGGATCGTAGCGCTCATCGCGATGATCATGGCCTTCCCGCAGCTTGGCCTGCAACAGAGTCCTCTCGTTGCATTCCTGGGAGCGGTAATGATTATCGCCTTCGGGTTTCTTTTCGTGACAGTTTCATCTCGGCTGACTGGAGAGATCGGTTCGTCGTCTAATCCCATTTCAGGTATGACGGTCGCGACATTGCTTCTAACTTGCCTGATTTTCTTACTCATGAAATGGACTGGTCCGCCCTACTACGTAACGGCCCTCTCGATTGGTGCCATCGTTTGTATTGCGGCCTCGAACGGGGGCACTACTTCGCAGGACTTGAAGACGGGGTTCCTTGTGGGTGCAACACCGAAGTATCAACAAATTGCGATTCTTGTCGGAGCGATCACGTCGGCTCTAATTCTCGGGCCAATCCTAATTGGCCTTAACGAGAATGGAACGATCTACGCCCGCCGCATCACTTTTTCCGGAGTGGACGAGAAGGTACAGGGACTTTCAGCGGCCGAAGCCGGGGCGCTTCCTGCCTACGCTGAAGACATCAAGCCGCGTGAGCCGGGCAATTACCGCGTTCTCAAACGAGATGCCAGCAGTCCCAAGGTCGAAGGCTTGGGCGAAGGTGAATACATCGTCAACGACTCAGGTAGGATTCTCTACAAAATAGAGCGCAACTTCACGCCTGAGCTTCGCGCTGACATGTCGAAGCTCGGCCACGAGGAAAAGGTAAAGGGACTGCAGGCCGCAGACGATGGCAATAGCTACCGAGTGTGGCAGAAGACCGACACCACGGGTGGTCGCGAGGGTCGCTACCTCGTGGACGCGCAAGGCGTGCCTCAATACATCGTTGACCCGGCAATCAACGGCCAAAACAGATTCCGCCCTAATGGCCAGAAGGTCGAAAAGTTTGACGCGCCGAAAGCCACTTTGATGTCTTACATAATCAAGGGAATTCTCAACCAGGAACTTCCCTGGAACCTGGTACTCATCGGAGTAATGATCGCTATCGTGCTGGAGATGGCAGGGCTTCCTTCGCTCGCCTTCGCGGTCGGGGTGTACTTGCCTCTCTCGGCGTCTTCACCGATCTTCATTGGCGGGATGGTGCGCTGGCTCGTCGATCGCAGTTCGCGACGTAAACACACACGCATGACGGAAGAGGAACTAGCCGCTGAAAGCGATAAGAGTCCAGGTGTGTTAATGGCTTCGGGTTATATCGCCGGAGCAGCACTTGCCGGTATTGTTTTTGCTTTCATGGCCGGTTACTTTACAGACGCGCTCGAAGCCACAAAGGCCTTTATGCTTGCGCGCAACCCGTTCTTTGACGAGCCACCGGGCCACGTGAAAAGCTATGCTGACTTGTTATCGCTCCTTCCGTTTGTGGCCATTACGCTGTTGCTCTACGCCGTCGGGCGTGAGTGGATTCTCGCAGCTGGGCGGAAGAAGCGAACGTAAGCAACCTTTACGGGCTGGGTGGTGTCAATCACTGTGGCGGCGCGGCTTGCACCTCGCGGTGAGGGCCGCGCCGCCTCTTATTACAATCTAAATTACGGCCGAGTTGCGCTGCCGCTTCCCGTTTCTGACAAGCATTCTAAGGACTTCAAATGCACAGACTCACGAATAATCCGGTCACCCTTCGCACAGTGCGAGTTTGCCTTCTCCTAAATTTCACACTTGTCCTCATAGCCGGAGCTGGTCACGTGGCGACTGGAATCATCGCTTCGGCGCAGGGGCCCGCACCTAAAAGCCAGCCAACCGCTGTCAGCCAAACAGGGTCACCATCTGACACGGTACGCGAGTTTTACAAATTGATGCGCGAGAGAAAGTTTCGCGACGCATTTGCTCTTTCCATTTATCAGCCCGCTATTGAAGGATTGAAGCCTGCAGAATTTGACGACTTGCGACCGGACTTTGAACGTTTGGCGTCAGCCATCCCTGAGAAAGTAGACATTAGCGGTGAACAGATAAGCAGCGAGGCTGCGACCGTGTTTGTGAAAGTCAAAGATGACGATAACAAAGAGCAGGCGGAGCCAGTCGCTCTGATTCGAATTAATGGCAAATGGATCGTGGGTGACCAGGAAAACCGGGAGATAGTGAAGAAAGCCGGAACTGAGTTTTTCTTCAATGCGCGAATCGAAACACATCACAGTGAAGTGCAAGCCCTGCTGCAGCGCATTTCCGTGGCCCAACTGGTTTATGGACAGCAACACGCGGGAAAATTTGGGGATATGCCCGCTCTCATAGGCGCCGGCCTAATACCAAAAGACCTCGAAGGAACGGAAACGACAGGCTATCGTTTTCGAATAACTGTCTCCCGCGATGGCAAGAGCTGGACTGCCAACGCTGAGCCTGCTCAGTACGGTCGTACCGGCCGACTGTCTTTCTTCATGGATCCTTCGGGAGTTAGAAGTAGTGATGTGGCAGGCAAGCCGCTCACCCCACGTCGGTAAACAATTGACCGGTGAACGGCGTTGACGACGTCCTTAACATGGTGGTTGCCCGAGTTTTCACACTCTCTACCGCATTACGTACTGACCATGGGACACTCCGTTGAGTTTTCATATGGTCGCAGCGGCTCGCTGTTTTGACAGAGTTTTTCCCACCCGCTCCATCTCCTACCCTGGAACCAATGTCCGGGCCGGAGTCGCAGCCAGCCCTTCCACAGGTGGAATAGCTAGTGTTTGCCCGCCAGCGAGGCTATTCGCTACCATCAAGGGAGCAGTACGGTATCGAGCTTCGCGCTCCGGCAAGCCGATAGACTCCTGAAGGCCCTCGCCAGGAGCAGCTTCGCCGGGCAATTCAGAAATTGCCCATTGCCAGCAGCTTAGTGATTTACTTACAATAGCTGGGCGAGGTTGATTCTTTCCCCCGGTTGCCCTTTCCCCTCACATTCAGTGACAGCTTCCCGGTGGAGAAGCAGGGCACGAGGTGGTGCGAGATGTCGGAGTTTCTCCGAACACTAGTGGGCCGGTTAAGAGAATATGCCGGCGACCGCCGCGCCCCGAGGCGTCGTGTACGCCTCCCCTTTACTCTTTCACTCCATGAACCAGGGAAAAAGGCGAACGGCCGGCGGCCGCTGCCGACGCTGAGCGGCTTCACGCAGGACATCAGCGCCACCGGGCTGGCGCTCGTCGTTCCCGCCATCCGGATTGGAGGACACTACCTTGCGGGTGGTGACCGCACGCTGGAAATTGAACTTGAGTTACCCTCCGGATCGATTCATATACGCGTGACATCCGTTCGCTATGAACCTGTCGATGAGAACC
Organism: Pyrinomonadaceae bacterium; assembly: GCA_046261995.1. Taxonomy (GTDB): domain Bacteria; phylum Acidobacteriota; class Blastocatellia; order Pyrinomonadales; family Pyrinomonadaceae; genus PSRF01. Next base: position 224 of record JBHENP010000076.1, on the reverse strand, counting down.
GGAGCGAAGAGGGCTATGTTATTGGGGTGATGATATCGGACATGAATACCTCCGATCGAGAACGCCTGAAAACGTACCTGAAATGAAGACAGATCTTTAATCCTCAAAAACAAGCCAACCAAAAGCCTCCGGTACGTGGAAATTCGGTTGTTCAGTGTGGGTCGGTTGCCACGCAAGATAGCCGCGATCCTTGTTGCTGCCCACACGACGAAACAAATTAACTC
>JBHENP010000075.1:0-19778 GCA_046261995.1 Pyrinomonadaceae bacterium | reverse complement strand
ACGACGGCCAAAACCCCCCATTGTAACTTCCCCAACGCATCTTTCCTCCCCTTGGTTTCGTCATAAATCACCAGCCCACTCAGTCCCTTTCGGGCTGAGTTTAAGCATGCCGGAGCGGATGCGTGTTCCCCGCTGGACACGAGTGTCTCTCATAGTGAGCCAAGATGAACCTGTGCAATTTGCACAGGTAAGGCTAATCGTGGTGTTGGTCGCATAGTTGGTAATGCTATTGGGAGTCCAATTTGAAGTGTCTTGACCCTCCGCGACGCCAGTTGAAAGGATTGTGACGCGAAGAGGCTCGCTGTTGAAATACCTTACATTAAAGCCAAGGCATGGTTGCTGATCCTGAACTGCGTCCATCCGCTCTGCCTCGAAATAATTAACAGTTCTCAACTGGGATATCTCCCCAAACACGAAACGTAATGACATCCAATTCGTATTCGGTTCGTGCTGACCTTCCACCCTGAAGTTTAAAGGGTTAGGAAAACGACCCAGATCGGGTCGACAGTTGGTAGAAGAACACACGGCGCTGCCAACCCCGGAAATCTGGCCCTGACCATTGGCAACCAGCGTCAGCGTGGCGTCATGGACGCTCGTACAAGAGTACGGAGGGGCCCCGGCAGGAGTAAAGCGTGCTTCCACTTCACTGCGCAACGTGCCCGTCCATCTTGCTGTTGATGAGGCGGGATCGGTGGTAGGGCTTGCGGCACTCCCAGTCATCTGCAAGACCCGAATACTGTAGTCTTTGACTGTCTCCCTACGCGGGGAGGCGGAGTCCGTAACCCGCACGGTGAAATCAAATCTGCCAACCCTCGACGGCGTGCCGGAAATCTCTCCAGCGGCGGGGCCAAGAGCCAAGCCATCGGGCAGCGTACCACCGGTGACAGACCAGTTCAGAGGGCTTTCTCCAGCGAAACCCGGTACATTCGCTTGGTAAGGCCTGCCCACGAACCCATCAGGTAGCGAGGCGGCACTATTGCAAGCTGTAAACGCAGCTAGCGCAAGGAAAGCAATTATAAGAATACTCTTCATGACAGCCGATCTTACTAGGGGCTGGATAAGAACAATCCGCTCGACGCCGGGTTCGGATGCGGCTTAGGCCTAATGCAGACATCACAGTATCGTCGCCTTATTCCTCCAAACAATCTTTGATGATGTACCTTGAGCGGCGCGGACGCAGGATCACACAGTTATCGCTCTCGAACGGACCGGCCATCACGCCACCTCCACCATCGAAGAGGCCGCCGTCGCTCAAATCCCAACCCTCCTCGAAGAAAGCCGGCACACTATCTTTGCTGACACGGCCGTTGAAAATTGCGACAGCAAACTTATTCTTCCTCTTGCTCTTGTTGACTAAAGCGATGGCGAAATCCTCCCTCCGGTCGCCGTTGAAATCTCCGACCGCGTAGTAAGGATGATAGCCTTTCCCCCTTTCCTTGCGCGTGATCGCAAGTCCTTCTTTGTTCGAGCAGTCCGCGACAGTCGCCACCCGCAATGCGAGCTTACGACTCGCAAGCCATTGCTCGACGGCCTCTCTATGTTGCAGCTGCAGATGTGAAGCCCCGTCACTTTGGTCTCTTTGGGATCTTTGCTGAGCGTTCACCGCTTCGGTCATGACACACAGCACGACGACGGCCAAAACCCCCCATTGATAACTTCCCCAACGCATCTTTCCTACTCCTTCGCACACCCCTCGATCTTGAAGGACGCTACTGAGGTTTGCCGTCAACCTCTTTCAGCAACTCAGCCGCAGCTTTCGGGTCAAGAGTTTTCAGCAAGTTGTACTGCGTCAGCGCAGCTTCCCGGTCGCGGAGGCGAACGTACGCTTTCCCCAATCCCAACCGGGCCGCGACGTAATCCGGCTTGATCTCGATTGCCCTACTGTAGGGTTTAACCGCCTCGTCGAATTGCTGAGACTGGAAATATGTCAGTCCCAACTCGTAGTGGGATTCGGCGTCATCCGGGTTAAGAAGTATGGCGCGCTTATAAGGCTCTATTGCCCGGGCGAATTGATTAGAGCGCGCGTACGCCTTCCCCAAAGTTTTGTATCCCAGAGGATTGTCAGGGTTAAGGCGGATCGCCCGGGTGAGAGCCTCAATGGCTTCCTTATGCTGCCCCAGATGGGTGTATACCAAACCGAAATTAAATTGTAACTCGTAATTTGCAGCCGCATCGTCAGGCCTGAGGCGCGCAAACTCCCGATATCCTTCAAGCGCCTCTTCGAACCGACCAACGGCGTGGGAGGAGAGTCCTAGATTCCAGTATGCCTCAGGCGAGTCCGGCTTAATTCGGATCCCCTTTCGGAAAGACTTAATCGCCTCGTCAAAGTTTCCCTGCCTGTGATAGGTCACGCCTAAAGCCACATGCGCATTCGCGGAATCCGGTTTAAGGCGCAGCGTCTCTTGATAAGCGGCGATTGCTTCCTTCCAGAGTTCCAACCTGGAATAAGCATTGCCAAGACGAATGTGAGCGTTAGGGTCAGCGGGAGCTATCCGGATTGCCTCCTTGTAAGCCTCGATCGCCTCCTTGTACCGACCGGCTTTGTAATGTTCCAAACCCTTTTCTAAGTATTCTTCGGCTGCGCTACGCTTTTGCGCCTGACTTTTCGGTAGCTTCAGCGGCACCGGACTTGTCGCTAGCTTTACCGGCACCGGGGCAATGTGGAGTTTTCGCGCATCGGCTTGTTGATCACTGTCGCGGACTTCTACCGCGTAGGGTTCAGCATACTGCGCCTTGATTTCTCCGAACACGGCACACAGCATCACGAAGCATGATAAGAATGTTTGATACACTCGCCGACTCATCTTTCTACCTCCTTCGCAGAACCCCCGAGGCCTCTTCCTAAAGGGGAAACTGATCGCTGAAACCCGAGGATCACCGTTTCCCGACGGGGAAAAAGGCTTGAACCCGGCCTTTCCTGACAGGGGCCAGTCCGCCGGGGTCACATTATCAAAGGCGCCGCGAGGTAACTCGGAAGATACGACAGAACAGTCTCCTGTCCCGCTACACCTGAGCTGCTTCAAACTAAAGACTGTTACAAGATCAACATCGGTTACGTCATACTAGCGCGACTGCCCGTGTCACGGTTCCAAAGAACTTACCCGCGGAACCATGATTATAGAAGTGCTCAATGGTGAAATGCGTTTCGCCCCGGCGGCGCACGTCATCGGCCAGTTCTGCTCGTTCCGACTGAACGTGAGCGTGGGTATCCAAGTAAGAAACCACCCTGACCTCCGGCTCGAATGTCGTCCATGAGCCAGTCCACTCTTCCGGTCCCCGCAAGCTCCACTGTTTGCATCTTCTTCAGGTAAATTTAGTTCTCTTTCTGCCTCTATTTCTTGACAATGATCTCGACCCGTCGGTTTTTCTGGCGACCATCGGGGTCGTCGGAGCCGTCCGGCTTTTTATTAGGAGCTTTAGGTCTTTTCGCGCCGAACCCCTGGGTGGAAAATTCTGCGTTTCGCAAATTCTCTTTGTCAGCTAACCAAACTTTCACGGAGATGGCGCGCCGCTCCGAGAGCTTTTGGTTGTAAGCGTCCGATCCTTTTGAATCTGTATGGCCCTCCACTCGCACGCTGCCCTTGGCGTTGTCTCTAATAATTGTGGCGGCTTGCTTGAGCGCCTCTTGCGCTTTCGGCAGGATGTCGCTTTTATCAAAGTCGAAGAGCACATCTGCGGCGAGCTCAATGCGGATCTCCTGACCGGTCTCCTTAACCTGCAGGTCCTGAACCTTGCCGCCCAAATCTTCGACGCGGAAAACTAAATCCAAAACCTTACCAGCAATTTCCTTAATTTGTTCTTGCGCAACGGCAACAGGCTCGGGAGTAGCACAAGCTATGAACACTAAGAGAACTGCGATTGTTCCCAGCGTGAATCGTCGCATAGATTCTCCTTCGATTCGGCCTTAACGGCTGATGGGCACATCGTCCATAGGTATGAAGTGCGGAACGACGATGCTGATTTTTTGCACATCTTCGGGCGGCGCGGGAAACTTGGCCCATAATTGCATGCGCGACCTGGAGGCAATTTTGGGCACGCCACGACTGCACAGGCAGGTGCTCTCCGTGTCCCGGGCGACAAAGTACTTCTTTTTACCGACCGGATCGATGAGGTGCACGCCACCGATGCCACCATGATCTTTAATCGAATAATCCGGATCAACAAACTCATATCCGAAACCTAAGTCCTTGTCTGAATCATTGATCATCGCGAACTTTAAGTTGACCACGTCGCCGCTGGTTCGCTTAAGCTCTTGAACTTCCACGCGGATGCCGGGCAGATCGCCATCTGCCGTGGCTATGGCTGGCCCTGCTGAGGGTGGCAGCCCCGCAGGAGAGACAGGGGAAGTAGATACGCTGACCTGAGTGGGTGGCGTAGCAGCGGGCTGTGGTGCCTGGCTGTTGGAGGTGGTCTTAGACCCTTCCAGCCGGCTGCAACCGGCAAGTGCAAGCCCTGCCACCAACGGAATCAGTAAGCTGTTAAGAATTGGGCGCTGCGGGAGCGAAATCTCTTTGCGGTGCATATGATCCTACCTCCTGTAGTTTTCATTGTTTCGACGGGGAGACGCTAAATCGAAGCCTACGCGATTGGCGCATCGGCGGGTGTTGGATTTCATCGCACGAGTCGTGCGTTTACAGTCGTGAGCAAATCTCTGCCTACGTGTTACCGCCATCAAGGCCCGAATCGTTGTTTGTACTCGCCCGAGACGATGAAGGCCTTGACCATCTCCGCGTTCACGAAGTTGCCGTTGAACTGGTTGAGTTTCCCCAACCAGAAGTTGTAGCCATCAAAGTTTCCGTCCGGTGCGTCGTTAGGGTTCCTTCTCAGATAGCCGACGTACTGCATGTAGACGAAGGCGCGGTTGAACTCGCGAGCGTTGAAGTCAGCGTCTTCAGCCACGGTGCGGACAACCTGCGCCCGCGTCTTCGCGTTAGAGTTGAGGTCGGCCACAAGCTGGTCGCGCTCAGACTGAGAAAGCGAGCCGCCCGTGCCTGGATTCTGCGGGTCCAGTGTGTTGGCGTTTAGTGCGTCAACAAACTGCGCCGCCGTCATCGATGTCGGGTACTGCGCCACGAACTGCGGCCGGGCGGCGAACGCATTCGCGTAAGCCTGCTTGTTTGCCTCGAGCTGCTGCTCCCATCCGGGCGCTCCGACCACCACACCGCGCCCGATTTCCTGCGTGTTCGCGAGGAAATCGCGTATGCGCAGCATGGGCCCGGTGCCGAAAGCCGTCTGCTGGAAGCGGTAGACCAGATACCCCGTCTCCTGAAACTCAATCGACAGGAAGAAGGCGGCACTAACGTTGATCCGCCTGATCTCGATGCACTGCGCATCCGTGCCACACTCCGTGATCTGGCCCGTCCAGAAGGCCAGACCAGCAGCGTCTGGCTGGCGGTTGAGGAAGTCGTGGTAGTTCTGGCAGGCGAAGTTCTGCGCCTCGTTTATGGGATTGGTCGCCGGTTCGGAAGCGTCGTCAACAATCTCGAGCGTGGCCGTGCTTGGATTGCCGAGTATCCCGCCTGCCGGATTGCTCAGGATGATCGTCGCTGTCTCTATCCCCTCAACATAAGAATCTTCATTGATGAGCAGATCAAAGCTCTTGGACGTTTCCCCGGCGGCGAAGCGCATCGTTCCCAGGGCGGTGGTGTAGTCAGAGCGTTCGGAAGCCGTCGCGTTTGCGGTGGAATAGTCCACGGTCGTAGCGTCCGAAACGGGGCCGGAACGAGTGACAGTGATGGTGACCCTCGTGCAGTCTTCAACTACGCTGTAATTCGGGGCGCTGAATTGCAACACGGCTGGAGTCGGAGTTGGCGTAGTGGACACAGTCGTAGTTGTGGTCACGGAGTTGTTGGCCGTATTTGGGTCGGTCGCTGCCGAGCTGACCGTCGCCGTGTTGCTGATCGTGCCTCCGCTCACCGAGCTGCTTACCATGGTAACCAAACTGACGGTCACCACTTCACCCGCCGCGAGCGAGCTGATAGTCACCGTCCGGTTGTTGCCTGTGCCACCGCAGACGCCCGCGGCAGTCGAGGAACAAGAGATGAAGGTCACTTCGGTGGGCAGGTTGTCCGTCACGATAACAGATTCTGCACGGTCGGGCCCGGTGTTGGTCACAGTGATCATATAAGTCAGAGCGCTTCCCGGCATGATCGGGTCCGGCGAATCCAACTTGTTGATCGAGAGATCGGAGCTAGCCGCTCTCGCTTGCAAGCACTGCGAGAACTCCGAGGTGTTGCCGTTCGGATCGGTTGCCGTCGCGGTGATTAAGCGTCCGGCAGGGACTGCCGTCAGAGTCGAAGACGTGAAGCTTGCGTTGCCGCCGGCGTCGGTCGTCACGTTTATTGCGCCGAGAAAGGTTTGACCCTCTCCATTGCCCGAAGGCTCACACAAAGCGTTGGAGAAGAATTCGAGCCTGACTGCGGTGTTGGCCGTGCTGTTGAGTGTCCCCGACGCGGTCGTACTGCTCGGGAAGGCGACGGCTGAAGTTAGAGCCGGAAAGTTTTGCAGGTTGTTGGCGCCGGTGTCGGCGTCGCCTGGGTCGTTGGCCGTAACGCCGTCAGGGAAGAGGTCGATGCCGAGGCCATTGTTGGAGAAGATCGAGTTGGAGAGGACGGCGTTCGCGTTGGTGGTGGCGTTGCCAGGCTCAATGAACACGCCGTCGCCGCCGTTGAAAGCGACGGTGTTGCCGGTGCCAGCGGCCGTCCCTCCGACAGTGTTTTGCTTGCCCATCTCAATCAACACGCCGTGGTCATTGTTGCCAAGGCCGGCGGATCCCGTGGCGTCTGTGCCGATAAAGTTGCCTTGCACCAGATTCATAGTGGCGGCGTCGCCGACGATGTAAACGCCGTTTGAGGCGTTTCCGGAGATGAGATTCCCGCCGATGGTGTTCCCGGTCACAGAGTTCACGCTGATCCCGTTTCCATTGGGCAGGGCTTCGGTACCGTTAGCTTTGGTGCCGATAAAATTGCCTTCTACCTTGTTACCCGTTGTTCCGTTCGTTAGTTGAATGCCGTTAAAATTGTTGCCGGAAATGAGGTTGCGCGACGCTGGGCTAGGCCCGCCAATCGTGTTGTTGGAGGCGAGGGAGATAAACACCCCGTCAAAAAAGTTGGCCACTGCGGAGGCGCCGTTAACATCAGTGCCGATGTAGTTGCCTTGGACCAGCATCTGCGCTCCAACCGTATCGATCCTAATACCAGTCTCGTTACCCGAGATGAGGTTGCAGGCACCGGTGCAAGAGCCGCCCGGCGTGGTCCCAGTCGTCCCGCCGATCGTGACAGGTGCTTGCACAAGTATGCCGAGGTCGCTGAAGCCCAATTCGGCGGTGCCATCTTTATTAGTGCCGATGAAGTTCCCTTGTATCAGAGTCGTGAGCGTGCTGTTGCCGGTGACGTGGACGTTGAACACGTTACCGGAAATGACGTTGCGCGCCGCAGCCGTCGTCCCGCCAATATTGGTACCGGAAGCACTTAATTTCACGCCCGTGCTGTTCGACAGACCGAAGGTGCCATTAACATCGGTGCCGATGAGGTTGCCCTGTATTTGATTGCCCTGCCCGCCGCTGCCGGTAATCTCAATGCCCGACAGGTGATTACCCGAGATGAGGTTGCCTGCCCCTGGGATCGTCCCTCCGATAACGTTTCGACTTACGCTCCCTTCGATAACTACGCCGGCGCGGAAGTTGGGCAGGGCCTGCGTACCATTGGCCCTGGTGCCGATGTAGTTGCCTCTCACTATGTTGTCATTCCCGCTCCCGCCAGAATTGGTGATCTTCACCCCTTCCTCGTTATTGCCGGAGATGACGTTACGTGCCGCGGGCGTCGTGCCACCGATGAGGTTGTTGTCTCCGCCTTGAATGAACACACCACTACTGTTGTTTCCCACGTCAAGCGTGCCGGTGACGTCGGTGCCAATGTAGTTGCCCAGCACCTTGTTTTGTGTCGCGATGCCAGTGTCATTGAAATTCTCAATGACCACGCCATTGAAGTTACCTGAGATGACGTTGCGCGCTCCGGTAACTGTGCCTCCGATAATATTATTGGACGAACCAGTAATTCTCACACCAGTAACATTGCGCAGAGCGACGTCGCCAGCAGCCGTTGTCCCGATGTAGTTGCCTAACACCAGGTTATCATTGCCGCCAAATTCAGCGATGATGTTAACGCCGGTCAGCCCATTTCCCGAGATGACGTTGCGGGCGCCAGCGGCAGTTCCCCCAATAGTGTTGCCAGAAGCGTTTTGTATCTGTACGCCAACACCGTTCGGCAAGCCCGCCGTGCCTGTGGCGTTGGTGCCAATGAGGTTGCCCTGTATTTTGTTGCCGGTTCCGCCGCCGCTTGTACCGCGGATGAAGATTCCAGTAGTGTGACCTGAAATGACATTGCCCGCCCCGGCCTCGGTCCCGCCGATAGTGATGTTCTCGCTCCCATCAATAACCACGCCGAAGGTAGGGTTATTTAGGGCGACAGTGCCTGACGAGTCAGTGCCGATGTAGTTGCCTTGCACCCGGGTATTCGGGTCGCTCGTGACGACAGAGACGTTGCTGCTACCGTTGCCCGAGATTATATTGCGCGCGCCAGACGCCGTTCCCCCAAGGGTGTTATTGACCCCGCCGACGGACACGCCGCCGAGGTTGTTGCCCAGGGGGGCGTTTCCTGCGGCATTGGTTCCGATGAAATTGCCCAGGACCTGGTTCCCGCCGCCTCCGATAAAGACACCGCGAAAGCCGTTGCCTGAAATGATATTGCGCGCCGTTGTCGTCGAGCCGCCGATAACGTTGTTGTCATTCAGAACAATCACGCCACTGAGGTTGTTACCCAGGTCCGCGCCGCCGGCATTCGTGCCGATATAGCTGCGCTGCACCACGTTGCCTGTCCCGCCCACCCCCTCGATCACCACGCCATTCCCTCCGTTGCCGGAGATGATGCCGTACCTCAGTTCCGACTCCGAACATCCCCCAAATGAGGCGCAGAACCCTCCGCCCACAGTGTTGTTTGCCGAGCCTGTGACCCGCACGCCCGCGCCTACGTTACCCTGAGAGGCGCTGCCCGCATTATTGGTCCCGATGTAGCTGTCGAGGACGAAGTTGCCGCCGGCACCCGATATTCGGACGCCGTCGCCGCCGAAGCGGTTGATGGTCAGCGCCACCACGAAGCTCCCCCCGCCCGAGATCTGGATCCCATGCGCCCCCGTGCCGGCGCCTGCCCCATTCAACTCGATGAGTGGCGTGCCTGAGTAGCCAGGCTGAGTAAAGCCAAAGATAAACACTGGAGAGGTGATTGTGGGCAGGGCCGAAGTCAGGTTGATGGTCTTAACTCCGGCGCCTGCGATGTTGAAGTTTATCGTGTCCAGCCCGAGGTTGTTGTTAGCGGCGTTAATTGCCTCTCGCAGCGTGCAGTTGGAAGCATTACATGCCCCGTCACCGGGGTCTGCTGACGAGTTGACGACAAAGGTCATCGCTGCCGCATGTGCCGTCGGTTCGAGCCAGGTTCGGAACCTAACTGGTACAGAGAACCACCCCGCTAACCCGATCAACGTAATCAACATCAGACCGCGGAAATTCGTGGTGCTCCGGCTTGCGACTTTCATGCTCCTCCTTCACAGGCTCTTAACCATCTTCAGCTAGCAAACTCCGCGGTTATCTCGTTAGAAACTCGAGCGGGAGACACGGGTTACCGAAGTTTTGATACCCGGACAATGTGCGGCTTGGGTCGTGTTAGTGCTCCGAAAGAAGAAACGAGATTGTCTCTCACGGTCCGAATCGTTGTTTGTATTCGCCGGAGACTATGAATGCCTTGACCATCTCGGCGTTAACAAAGTTGCCGTTGAACTGGTTGAGTTTTCCCAGCCAGAAGTTGTAACCGGCAAAGTCTGTGTCCGGCGCGTCGTTGGGATTCCGCCGCAGGTAACCAAAGTATTGCATCAGCACAAACGCTTTGTTGAACTCCTGCTGGGCCAGCGTGGCGTTCTCGGCCACCCGCCGAAACGCTCGTCCGCGCGCTGCAATATCTGTGGTTGTCGTAACTCCGCCAAACTCGTTGATGGCCGCTTGCCGATCCTCAGGCGAGGGCGTTACCCCTGCATTCAGGAACATTGCATCCACAAGTTGTCCCGGTGTCAGCGTGGTCGGATGCGCAGCCGTAAAACGCGAACGCGCGACAAACTCCGCGGCAAAGGCGTTCTTGTTATTCTCTAACACCTGCTCCCAACCCGTCTGCCCTACAACCACGTCCTGGCCAATCTGCTGCGTGTCCGGCAGAAACTCGGTGAACCTCACTGGCACTGGCGTGTCTGTTAAGTTGCCGTAAGCTGCTTTGTACATCCGATGGACCAGATAGCCAGTCTGCTGAAACTCGATTGAGATGAAGAACGCTGCGGACACATTGATGCGTCTCAGCTCAATACAAGCGGTATCAGTGCCGCAAGAAGTGATCTGATCGCTCCAGAACGCCAGGCCGCTCGCATCAGGCTCACGGTTCAAGAAGTCGAGGTAGTGCAAACGCACAAAGAAGTCCGCCTGGTCGACTGGATTTGCTCCGTTTGCGGTTTCGTTGTCGCTGATGGTCACCGTAGCCGTAATTGATGAGCTGAGACTGCCACCTGTGGCGTTGCTCAGGGTTACAGTGAAGCTCTCAGTGCCTTCAGCATAAGCATCATCAATGATGGGAATTGAAATTGTCTTAGAAGTTTCGCCAGGCGCGAATCGCAACCTGCCGATCCTGGTTTCATAGTCGCACCGTGAAGAAGCAGCACCAGTGTTTGGCACATTGCAATTCACCAGACTTGCAAGGTCGCTGGTGGCATACTCCACCGTGGTCACTCCCGAGGGGTCACCTAAACGGTTTACGGTCACCGTCGCACTAATGCCATTTTCACCCAGACTAGCGGCGGCTGCGGCAAATTGAATCGTCGTGGTGGTCGGAGGTGACACCGCCTGCCAATCGGGGTCAACATCGAACGCTTCGGTGTTTCTGGTAACGTTAGTACCGTCGGCGTTCATCACATAAATGCCGAGACCTTGCTGAACGAAAGCGATCTTCGTACCGTCGGGCGACCATGTCGGCCGAGAATCGTCGCTCGGGTTATTAGTCAGCCTCGTCTGGCTGCCGCCACTGGCGCTCATCACGTAGAGTTCGTTGTTGCCGTCCCGTCTGCTGGTGAAGACTATCTTTGCCCCATCGGGTGACCAGCCAGGATCAGTATCGCTGACCGAATTGTTTGTGAGCCTCGTCGGTCGAGTGCCGTCAGAGTTCATCACGTAAACCTCTGAGTTTCCGTCGCGATTGCTCGTAAAGGCGAGCCTCGTAGCATCGAGTGACCAGACGGCCTGGGAATCTTGATCAGAAGTGGAGCTATCAGAGAGCCCGGAAACGTTGCTGCCGTCGGAATTCATTACAAAGATCTTCGAGGTGCTGTTTACCCTGTTGCTTGTGAAGGCGATCCGCGTTCCATCAGGTGACCAGGCGGGGTCGTTATCGCTTGCAGAATCATTGGTCAGTCTCACCTGATTACTACCGTCGGAATTCATCACGTAAACTTCGAAGTTGCCGTCACGATTAGTGGCAAACGCGATCTTTGTCCCGTCTGGCGACCAGACGGGTGCAAACTCGTTTGCCGGATTATTAGTTAACCTCGTCTGGTTCCTACCATCAGCGTCCATGGTGTAGATCTCGAAATTGATGGCGGTTCCGACAGAGTGGCGGCTAGTCGCAAACGCGATCTTGCCATTGGACTCTCCCCGAAGATTTACCTGCACTCCGGTGAAATCGGCAGTCCGATTCGTGCTCAGATTGCTAAACGACTGGCTCTGCGGGCTGAACTTGAAACGGAACTTCGACGGAGTCACCCGGTACGTGCCGCCTGCCGCTAAGTTATTGAATGAATAGTTGCCGCCGCCGTCTGTCAGCGACGTGCGACTCTGCGCGCCCATCTGAAGCGTCATTGTTACGTCGCTTATACCGCCGCCACTTTCCAGAGTGACGCGACCGCTAATCGTGTGGGTACCGACCGGCGTTGGCGAAGGTGTTGGAGTTGGCGTCGGAGAGGGTGTGTCATTCGCAGGCAGCACTGTTACCGGCACCAGCCTGAGTTGGTTCCCGTTTCTTACTTCCACTGTGTCCACACCAGCGCTGATGGCCGTGAACAAACCCTCCGCACTGACGCTTACTATTTCACTACCCCTTCGCGCGGAGTAGGTGGTGCCAAGAGAGCTTCGGGTGATGTTTTTCGGCACAAAAGACGCGGAAGTCCAGGGGAACTCTCCCACCACTAGTAGTTGACGCGAAGAACCTACTTTCAAGACTAGTTCGCTCGGTTCTGCCCTAATTTCTCTCGGTGAGGACAGCGGACTTTGTATTAGAGAAATATTCGCCGAGTCACCTAGAAGAACCCCAGTAGTGTCAAATGCCAGAGCAACAATATTTGTTCTGCCCAGGGGCGCATGAATGGGAATGTTGAAGCTCACTGTATAAGGAGCTGAGCTTGGTGCTGTAAATGTTCCCACACCTTCTACCAGAAAGATCATTTTCCGCGGGGAAGCCCCACCGGCAGCCTCCGCCGTGAGGGTGATGGAAGTACTTGGATCGTGGTCAAAAGTCGTCCCACTTGAAGGGGAGGTTATTCGGATAGTTTCTGTCCCTGCAGGCGCTCGCTTCGCCGGACGCAAGCTGGACTCGGATTCAGCACTCTTCTTGTCGGCCTGGCTAGTTGCGCTTTGTGAAGGCGCAGGAAAGGCGTCTGAAAAAAGTTCCGCCTGGGACGAACTGAGGAGCTGGACGACTCTCTGTTTGATCTCTCCAGAATCAGTCTCCGTAATATCCCCTGGCACTACTGACGCGTGGATCGTGCTGTTCACCAGCGTTGTGCTCGGACCACCCCGAGTGAGACCCCCATACTGGCTGGTCGCGCCCACAATCGTATCGTGGTCGGGCTGGCCAAATAGGTTGTCGAGGTCAAAGTTGACATCGCGTGCAACTATCTCGCAAAGAGTCTCAAGTGCCGTATAGCTGGCCAGGCTATCCGGATGCCAGGCGGCCACAATGGCGTGGGACTTAACAGGAGTGGTTTGCATGCGACTGTATGCAACACTACCGGTGCTAAGATCTCTTACTGCTCCCTGGTCAATCGGTTTACCGACGTAGCTAAGTACACTTGCCACTGTGTTATTGGATGTACCAAAGAAAGTGATGATGGCGTCTCGATTGTCGTAGAGAAGTCTCGATAGTTGCGAGCCAGAGTGTGGCGTGCCCATCGTGATTAGCCGGTGAACCGATCCACGTTTGAAGTTATCCCTCTCGAGATAATCGGGTTGCTGGATAAGACTGCGTGTCATCAGTCCTCCCATGCTATGGCCTACCACGTCGGCTTGAGTGGCCGCGATTGACCTGGAACGATAGTTATTCAGCGCATCGGTGATCTTCAGCTTCACCGAGAGAATGCCGGTCTGACTGTTCGCCGTCGGATCGAATGTCTGTGCATTTGCGCTCTCGTAATCAGCGAGGAATACGCGAGAACCTCGTCCGACTAGCGTGTCCAGAAACCCTCCGGTAATCCAAACGAGCGGGTTTGACCAGAGACCGTGAACCAGGATCACAGGCGGTCTTTCTAAGGTTAGTGAAACTATTATCGAACCCGCATCCGGACTGCTCAAGTCGCGGATGCGAACGTCGACAGACCGATGCGCGCCTGGATTGGCGCCGAAAGAATCTGGAGGGATATACACGACCACAGCGACAGACTCACCGTTTCCCGTCACTTGCGGAACTGCAAGAGCAGAGGTGGATGCCGCCTCCTCCGATGTTTCGAGGGCGTATAGTTTTCCCGGATCCGAATCCCCTGTGCCTTCGAGGTTAAGTCGCAGAGTGGAAGTCGTACGAACAACGATCAGCAGTTTGGAAACACCATCGGCGACCGCACCTCCCCGGCTCATATCAATGTCGGCCGCAATGCTCACGTCGTTGAACAGCCTCCCATCGTTACCAATAAGACGCGGGTTTGGGTCTACCACATTCACGGCTGCGGACGCGCGTCGGAAGCGCAACTCGCCAGGTGAACTAAAGCAGTTGATGCTGCAAAACGGCACATTGTCGCCCCAAACGATCAAAGGCGCGCCTGCCTGTCCTATTGCTAGCGCGGGATTGAAAGAGACGCCGGAACTGCCAGACGCAGAAGTAGTGTCAGAGACGTTTACCTGCGCTGAAAAGCTGCGTCCGCCATCACTTGAACGACGTATGAAGATATCGTTCGGCTCGGTCCTGGAAGGCGCCTCCGGACGGGGACCTGCCCACGCAACGTATATCCTGCCAATGCCGTCAATCGCGACTGCAGGTTCCGTGGCCAGGAATTCCGGCCGCAAATTCGAGACGTTCGTCCTGTTTGTCACGACGCCGTTTTCTATTCTGGCATGGTAGATATTTGAGCGAAGGAAGGCCCTCGTGCCATCGTCCTGTTCATAGACGACGGACACCCGACCCGCGTTATCAACCGCAATGTCTTGACCTCCGAACGTAGACCCCTGGAGTTTCTGATCAATCAGCACTGGAGCCGAGAATGTTTGCCCATTGAGAGATCGGCTATAGAAATACTCAGAGCAGAAGTTTGTTTTACATTCCGTCCACGTGACGTGTATCTGGCCGGCTGCTGTGACAGCGATATTCGAATTCGCCAGGCTGCCTGGTATGAACTGCTCTCCCAGGAAGAATCCCGGATCACTATGGACAATCACTGATGTTGAAAAGTTCTGCGCCCCATCGGAAGACGTGCGCATCTTCACAACATTTGGGGAGTGAGCCCCGCGTGAGGACGGATCGGTGGTATCGGTCTCGGCCCAGACGACATAAACTTTTCCCGCAGCGTCCACAGCGATGTTGGTTTCCAAATCGACATCGGTGACGCCGGGACTGGATACTTGCACCGGGGCTAAGAAAGTCTGGCCGCCGTCTCTAGAGCTTACGACGACGATCGATGCACGCTCGGATGCGG
This sequence comes from Pyrinomonadaceae bacterium, assembly GCA_046261995.1. Taxonomy (GTDB): domain Bacteria; phylum Acidobacteriota; class Blastocatellia; order Pyrinomonadales; family Pyrinomonadaceae; genus PSRF01. The sequence goes on along the minus strand of JBHENP010000075.1, from coordinate 4,799 downwards.
GACGCGTTGAGCAATTTTGCGCGGAGCTGCACGGAAGACCGCTGAGGTAGGAGATATAAATCTCTCCCGCGGCGCTCACGGCAAGGGATGGCAAACGTGTCTGCCCCGAGGCAATAGCACGGACTGCGAAAGTTGCGCCGTTGTCGGTCGAGCGAGCCAGCCTGATCTCTCGTCTTTCAATGACACCGGTCGGAGTGGGGGTTCGGGAAACTCTTACGTCATAGGCGATGTAGATATCGCCGAAGCTATCCACGGCCATGGACGACCGGACGGGCGCGAAGTCACCGGAAATGACATCTGTCGGCGACGCTGTTGGTGTCGGCGTCGGGGTGGGTGTTGGCGTCGGCGGAACACCGGCATTGATGGTGAAGTCATTGTCCGAGATGTCAAAGAAGATGTTACCAACAGCCTCGACTTTGATACGGGCCGTTGTAATTGCGGTTGCGGTGTTGGGCGCCGCAACCATCGCCGTGCCGTTGTTGGGCACGTTGGCTGCAAGCACCGTCGGGAACGTGTTGCCGGCATCGGTCGATAGCGAAATCTTGACGTTGGCAGCATTGATGGGCGCTGCATTCGTATTAGCTGAATTCCAGGTCACGGTTTCCGTCGAGTTGCCAGTCCACGTCACGTTCGTGTTGGGCGCGGTGACGTTAAATGGACCCGCGTCGGCATTAACAGTGACCTGCATCGCCGCCGAGGAGACACCGCCCCCGCCCGCGCGGTTGTCGCGCGCAACCACCTGAAAGTTCATGGTGCGCGAGATTGTAGGCAGCGATTCTCCGGGAATGCAGTTGGCAGTTGCGTCGTCAGGGCACGGAATGTCGGCTGGAGGTTGATTGGCGTTGTTCAGGATATAAGTCAACCTCGGGAACGTGCGGGCAAGACTGGCTGTCGGGCTGAAACCTCGGAAGAGTGGACGAGCCATCCCATCTGCATCTCCCAGCGGGGGTGACACTGGCCCCAAGTCGTATTCTTCCCAAGCAAAAGTAACAGCATCTCCGTCAGGATCGTTACCGGTTGCGGTCAGCGTAAATGGAGTCTGTTTGGGAATTGTGAAGTTCGCCCCGGCATTAACAGTTGGCGGATTATTTCCGGTGGCAACAGGAGTGGGACAATTGCCCGCTCCTGTGGTGGTGGTATAGCCGATAGTTTCTTCGAGACCCTTAACGTTGAAGTAATCGTGGCTGTTCTTTTGTAGATTCTCAGGAGAGCAGAGGCCGGCGTAGGATTGAACCGTCGAACCACTGCCTGGCTCATACGCTCCGACCGCGTCGCGATTATCGTTGCAGCCTCCGCTCACGCTGTTGAAGGTATGCGACCCGGCAAACTGATGTCCCATCTCATGCGCGACGAAATCCACGTCAAAAGGATCGCCCTCCGGCATGTTTGTACCGGTCAGTCCCCGAGCCTTTAGACCAGTAGTACAGGCAACGCCGAGGTCAGCTATTCCGCCAGATCCGGTCGTCACCAGATGGCCGAGATCGTAGTTGGCCTCTCCAATCACGGCGTCCAGGTTCGTTTGATTCTCAGTGAGCGTCGTTCCATCGTTTGCGGTGTTGTATGGGTCCGTAGCCGGATCGGTGTAAATGATGTTGAGTCCACCCGCGGCTAGTGTAAGACGTGAGGCAAATTCCTTCTCGTAAATTCCGGACACGCGGTTGACCGTAGTGATGATCTTCCCCAGCGCACGGTTCTTGGCCTGCGCTTCGGTATCACCTTCCTGGCGGAAAAAGTTGGTGTACTCGCCGGTCGCCGCTACCGCAAGTCGGTAGGTGCGCAGATTAGTTCCTGAAGCAAGGTTGAGTGCCGGCGGGAAAACCGTATTAAGGCCCAGGACACCAGGTTCTTTGCTCAGGTCTTCAACATGACATTCGAAGTTTCTCTTTTTGTCGTTGTCGTTGTCAGCCTTGAAGTAAGAGATGTAATTGACGGTGTCGCCCCGCGCATAGGGATCAATATAGACTGTGGATCCCGGGAAGAAGATGATTGCGTGAAAACCACTGGGCATATAGTCAAATCGTGTCGTCGCAGTACGATCATCGATACCCTGCCCTAAATAAGTTTTGATCTCCGGTACCTGCGCCGCGAGTCCGGGCTCCATGATCGGCGATTCCTTGATACTGAATCTTGCGAAGCTGCCGTCGGGCATCGGCAACGTCATGACGACCAGGGTGTTCTTCGCCTTTTCGCTGAATTCCATCGGTGCTTGATTGAGCACCCGCGTCAGAGCAACTTTATTCAACTGAACTGTTCGATAACTTCTGGGGACGATCGAGCGTGGTCCCTGAATAACAATCGAGCTTTCCTCGGCATCCTGCCAGATTCCATCGTTTGAGGTTCTAACTTTCTGGTTAAACAATGAAGACAGCAGTCCAAGGAATGAGGAAAAATAACGTCCAGGTAACTTCGATTGAAAAGCGGCAGCAGCGGATGGAGACTCTTCATCAGCAACGTTCCTGGCGTCATTTCGCAGACGCTCTGGTTTGCCTGACGACGAAGACGCTCCCGCGTATTTCAAGTTGGCCTTTGCGATCATCCCGTCCCTTCCGGAAGCGAGCGCCGCGTTCAGCCTGCTACTTCGTGCGAGTGCCATGCCTGCGCTGATAAAGATCAGCAGAGACATGAGCAAAAGCGTTTTGCGTCTTCGATTCGCTGACATGTAATTGCGCGCTCTCCCTCTATGGACCGCCACCAGGTAATCAGGGGGCTACTAGTTAAGATTTCAACAGGCGCTTGAAACCGTCATCATCAAAGGTGCAATGTTCTGCTTCTAATCAGGAGGAGCTTAAAGAAGCGATAGAAGCTGCAGGGACGAACTTCACAGCTTAACTTGTTTTTTACCTCCTCTAACCCTGCCCCGGCGCTTCCGGTCGGTAACCATTCAGCTTCATCCGCAACACACCCGGTGGATTCTCTATAGCCCTTTGATCTTCGTTCTGGTTTCTAAAAAGATGGGCTTCCGAAACGGTGCCAGTTTTACTGGCGGAGTGCTGTTGACACATTTCTGTCCCGCTCTCCTGTCCGCCCGCCCTTAAGTTCTCTCCTGGTTAGGGAAGAGTTAAGGTGGGCGCTAATTTCGGGCCTGCCGGCCGAGATTGGCAGGCTCGTCAAATTGGCCACTGAAAGACGCAGGCCGAGCACTTGTTTGAAGCCGTTGTGATGACGGGGCGGATAAAGCATGCCGAACTCCTTGAAAGGATAGGAGAGAGTGCGGTTAGGCAGCAGCAGCCAACAAGGCCCCGGCGAGAGCAATCGCGTTGTCTCTGCCCGGGTCTTGCTTTAGAATGGGCGCGGCCTTAAGACTTCAAGTTTTGAACATCCTTGACTCTGAGCGCTACAGATATCTCCTCTAAGCGGTTCTGAAGTCCTTAACCGCTGCCTCAATTTTTCTAAACGTTTATCAACGGGCTGGTAAGTCACGCAGATGCAACGCTTCTACGAATTCGGCTCTTTCCGCATCGATTCGACAAAGCGTCTCATGCTGCGCGATGGTGAGGTCGTGCCGCTTAAACCGAAGGCCTTCGAGACCCTTCTTTTACTCGTCCAGAATCGGGGGCGGGTGATGGAAAAGGATGAGCTGATGAAGGCCTTGTGGCCGAACAGCTTCGTTGAGGAAGCCAACCTTACCCAGCACATCTCACTTTTGCGAAAAGCTTTAGGCGAGAGCCCCACTGAGCATCGCTACATAGTAACGGCGCCAGGACGGGGCTATCGCTTCGTCGCGGACGTGAGAGAGCTTGGTGATAATGGTGGTGAACCCCAACGGGAAGCCTCAGCCGTCCCCTTGCCCTCTAAAGACCAAGAAGTGACGAGCGTTGCAGGGAGTGCTGAGCGAGACTTTCAGCACAAGTCGTTCAAGGTAAGTGGCGAGAGAGATACCACGTGGTGGCCAAGCCGAACACTGCTCGCAGTCTCGTTGCTCCTCCTGACGGTCGCTTTTTCTTATCTTTGGATTGCGGGCAAGGTGAAGGAGACACGTACCACAATCAGATCGATTGCCGTGCTTCCTTTCAAGACTCTGGGCGTTGAGGCCGGTGAGGAATACCTGGGTTTGGGAATCAGCGATGCGCTGATAAACAGATTGGGCAACATCAGGCAAGTCGTGGTGCGACCAACGAACGCCGTCCGCAAATACTCCACACCCGGACAAGATCCATTAGTAGCCGCGCGGGAACTTAAAGTTGACGCGGTGCTTGATGGAAACATCCAGCGGACAGGCGATCGCGTTCGAGTGACGGTTCAGCTTGTCAGTCTACAAAGTGGCGTGCCGCTATGGACGGGAACGTTCGACGAGAGGTTTACAGATATTCTCGATGTGCAGGATCGGGTGTCAGAACAAGTGGCAAAGGCATTGACGCTGACGATCACTGGCGAAGAGCAGAAACTTCTGGTCAAACGTCACACGGGAAACACCGAGGCTTATCAGTCATATCTCAAAGGCCGCTACTTCTGGAATAAACGGACGGAAGATGGATATAAGAGAGCGATCGAGTATTTCGAGGAGGCGATTGAGAAGGATCAGGGGTACGCACAGGCTTACGCGGGATTGGCCGACTCGTACGCATTGCTGGGCTCGATGGGAAATGCCGTTCTGCCAAGGAGGGAAGCGATGCCGAGGGCGAGAGTGGCGGCCGAAAAAGCGTTACTAATTGATGAGACGCTCGCTGAGGCTCACGCTTCGCTGGCGTTCGTCCGAATGCACTATGAGTGGGACTGGCCGGGCGCGGAGAGAGAATTCAAGCGCGCCATTGAACTCAACCCTAGCTATGCGACGGCCCACCATTGGTATGCCTATTATC
>JBHENP010000074.1:0-19853 GCA_046261995.1 Pyrinomonadaceae bacterium | reverse complement strand
GCGCTGGAAGCCCATCACAATCGGCAGGCATAGAACTATCGCACAATGGGCTGTAAGGGCCAGAAGATAGGCACTAACCAGATGGCGATTGCAAATATCGCGACGGTAAGGATCGAGCCTACTTTCACGAAGTCGAAAAAACGATAGTGTCCGGGCGTGTACACCAACACGCAGGCCGGCTCCAGCGGCGTCAGGAAGGAACAAGAAGCTGCATAAGTTACCGCGATAGCAAAGGTTCTTGGGTTTAACCCCAGGGCGAGCGCGGTTTTCACCGCTATTGGCAAAACTACGAGTGCGGCCGCCTGATTTGACATAGGTTGCGTAAGCGCAACGGTTAGCATAAAGAATCCGGCAAGCACCGCGACCGGGCCGTAATGACCGGTGCCCCGGACAATGAAATCAGCAAGATATTGGTCGGCGCTCGTCTTTTCCATTGCCACCCCAAAGCTCATCATGCACGCAATAAGAACTATCAGGCGCCACTCAATCACCTCATACATTTCCTGTACCCGTAGAGACCTGCTAGCGAGAAGAACGAGAGCCCCGAGTAGAACTGCCACTGACAAGGGTACGATATGAGTCACCGAGAAGAACATAAATATGCCGAAGGCCAGTAAGGCCCATCGTCTTTTTGACGGCCGTGCTTGCCGCACGGAGATCTCCTCCAAGAGTAATATCTGACCATCCGCAGCGAGGGTTTCCACGTGCTGGCGGTTCCCCTGCACCAGGAGGACATCACCGAACCGCAACCTTACGGTGTTCATCTTTGAAAGCAGATTCACGCCATGTCGGTTAATGGCCAACACAATGACCTGGTAGCGCTCGCGAAATCGGAGCCGTTTTAAATTACGGGCTATGAAATCTGAGCCTCGCGGAATCATGGCCTCGAAAAGTTCCGCGTCGGTTCCTTCCAGCACCGTGTCGTTTAAAGTTAAATCCGCTTCGATTTCAATACCGGCCTCGCTTTTCACTCTAAGGATGTCTTCTACGCGGCCTTGAACCAACAGACGGTCGTCGGCCTTGATTCGTTCCAAGGGATTCGGCGCAATCCTGTACTGTTCGGCCCCTCGGGCCCCTCGGAGAATTCCTAAAACGGTTAGATCCAGATCATCGCTGATATGGGCTTCGGCCAGCGTCTTACCAATCAGCGGTGAGGCATCCAACACTATTACTTCCGTCATGTACTGCCGCACGTGGTACTGCTCTGTGAGAGACGGCGCCAACTCACGCCTGGGTAAGAGTCGTATGCCTAACAGCAGCATATACACCATGCCGACGCCAACGATGGGCACACCAACTTTGGTTAACTCGAACATTGAAAGCGGCTCCATACCGTAGCGCGTTAAGGCTCCGCTGACAGCCAGGTTGGTGGACGTTCCAATCAGAGTGCATGTGCCGCCCAGGATTGCGCCGAATGCCAGAGGCATTAGGAGTTTTGACGGACTGATTTTTATTCGCGCTGCGATCCCTAACACCACAGGAAGAAACATTGCTGTCGTAGTTGTGTTCTTCATAACCGAGGCGCAGAGTGCTGCTGCAAACATGATCAGCAATGTAATCAGAAATTCACTGTTTCCGGCGATTCTGCGCAATCGCCTGCCGGCCACGTCAATCACTCCCGTCTTAGCGAGACCTCCGGTGAGCATAAACAACCCGGCAATCGTGATTACAATGTCATTCCCAAAACCTGCAAAGGCTTCGCTCGCGGTTAGTGTTTTGGTGAGAACCAATGCGAGGACTAGCAGGATGGATACGATGTCGATAGGAATTCGCTCGATGGCGAACAGGACGAGAGCGACTAACAGCAAAGCGAGTACAATGGCAATCTGACTAGTCATCAGATGAATTGAGGCTAGAGAACCGCCAACCCTGGACCATTGAGCGCCGCTTGATCTGAATGGTCTGAATAAAATAACTTCCCTTCAAGCTCAAGGGAAGATCAGAACATGTTCCGAATGCCTTGGGTTCTTCAAGGGTGACCTATTAAGTGTGATTTATGTTGGTCTATACCATACCTCTGACGTTTCAGGGAAGATTTAAATGCTCAACACGGTAGCAGGTTCATGCCGGTTCGAATTGCCTGAAACTGGTGCAGCCAGCTAAGCTGCGCCCATGGTAAGAGGGCCAAACCGTCGAAATCTCTTTGAGCCTCAAGACGTCTGTATCTGGAAACATGCGCGGATCGTTCTTGCTATAACTCTAATCTCTTTCTCAGCGTGCAGCGGCAGAACTGCTAGAAATGGAGAACCACCCCCCTCCGAGATAGTTGTCGCGGCGGCAGCAAATCTTACAGATGCGTTCCAGGAATTTGGTCGGCGATTCAGCGATCGCACCGGGATTCGCGTGATTTTAAGTTTTGGGAGTACGGCCGACCTGGCAAAACAGATTGAGAACGGTGCGCCGTTTGACATCTTTGCCGCTGCCGACTCGGCTCACGTTGAGGCTCTCGAGCAGAAGGGTTTGATCAGCCTGGGAACGCGCGCACTGTACGCGCGTGGCAGTCTCGTTTTATGGGCGCCCTCCGGAAGCACGATCTACCTCGAGCAGGTGGAAGATCTGCAGCGCAAAGAGGTGGAGCGCGTTGCCATTGCCAAGCCTGATATCGCGCCTTACGGGCAGGCAGCCGTGGAAACCCTTAAAGCTTTAAGGATCTGGGATCAGGTTGAACCCAAGGTGGTCTACGGAATGAACGTCTCGCAAGTGAAGCAGTTTGTCTCGTCGGGTAATGCTGAAGCGGGGTTCCTGCCCCGTGCACTGGTGAAACCCGGCGAAGGCCATTACATCGAAATACGCGAAGAGCTGCATCAACCCGTCGACCAGGCCCTGGCCGTGCTCAAAGCGTCTAACAATCAGGAAGCCGCACGCCGCTTTGTCGACTATGTATTAAGCCCGGAAGGCCAATTGATCCTCAGGGAATACGGTTACAAACCGCCAACCCGGTGAAAACTGGAACAGGCTAAGAGTGATGGCCCGAAGTCGAACTCTTGCCACAGTTTAAGTGATCCTATCTTAACCGGTCACTAGTCCATAGTATCTGAATGCTTTCCCTTCTCCCTGCCAACGGCATCACCACCTAAAGCCCTCCTCATTTCTCTTGCACACAACAAATACTCTAGAATAGGTCTTCAATAGGTGTTCACCGCGCTCAATCTTCTGCTGGTTGTTTTCCTCGTTCTGGCAAACGGGTTCTTTGTGGCGTCCGAGTTTTCTCTGGTCGGAGTGCGTCGGTCTCGCATAGCTACCCTGGCAGCATCCGGCAATAGGGGCGCACAGCGATTACTGCGGCTAATCGATAATCTCAACGCATACATATCCGCCACGCAACTCGGCATTACGCTCTCATCTCTCGCACTGGGCTGGATTGGAGAGCCCGCCATCGCCCACCTGCTGGAGGAACCTCTGAAGGGCCGCGTCTCCGAGACGGTGATGCACACGATTGCTTTCACCATCGCATTTACGATTATTACGTTTCTTCATATCGTCCTGGGAGAACTGGCGCCCAAGACTCTGGCACTCGAGCGAGCCGAAAAGACCGCGCTGGCCATAGCGTGGCCCATGGAGACATTTTACAAAATTTTCCAATGGCCCATCCGGCTCCTGGACTGGGCGGGCACTCGCACCGTTCGAATGTTCGGATTGCACCCTTCAGGCGAACACGCATCTATCTACACTGCGGATGAATTGCGTCAGCTAATCGACGTCTCCCACACCAGTGGCCATCTCGAAGCTGACGAAAAGAAACTAATTAACCGCGTGTTTGATTTTGCGGACACAGAAGTTCGGGAAGCTATGATCCCAAGGACTGCCGTCTCAGCATTGTCCGTATCCTCGACACTGGAGGAAGCGAAGCAAACGTTTCGTACGGCTGGTTATTCGCGCATGCCGGTTTATCGTAAGCGGTTGGACGACGTTGTCGGGATTATTTTCCGACGGGATCTCGAAGCTTATCTGGAAAACCCGAATCTGCCATTCAACTTGAAGGAACTCCTGCATCCGCCAATGTTCATTCCCGACACCGCCAGGCTCGGAGCCGTGTTAAAGACAATGAAATCAACCAGAACCCATCTCGCCTGTGTTGTGGATGAACACGGCGGAATTGAAGGGATCATTACGCTCGAAGATCTTCTGGAGGAGATCGTCGGCGAGATAAACGATGAGTTCGATGAAGAAGTCCGCTCACAAATTCAGCAGGAGGGTGAGTCCTACGTCCTGGACGGAATGTTGGCCGTGCGCGACGCCAATCGCGTTCTTAAACTCGATCTGCCGGAGAGCGACGGTTATACAACTGTTGCAGGATTCTTGCTGGCTCAGGCTGGTCGCCTGCTGGGCCCGGGAGAGAGCATCGAACACAATGGCTCACGATTCACAGTTGAACGGGTGACTCGCCGCCGAATTCGTCGCATCCGACTGGAACCTGTCGCCGCCACCTCTGTAGCAACTGCTGCCAACGTCGCTTTGTCATAAGCTTGCCCCCACTCATGGATCAAAACGACCCCGGGCGGACGAAGATCTCGTGGCGTTTCCAGGTCGCCGACTACCTTAGCCTCGAACGTAACGTATCCATCGCCTCAGCTTCAGTATTTCTGTTAGGTCTGGGTGAAGAGCTGTGGAAGAGGTTTCTGCCGAAGTATCTGGAGGCGCTCGGCGCGAGCACGCCGGTAATCGGGCTGTTTGGCGCAGCAGAGAATTTCTTGGACGCAGTCTACCAGTACCCCGGTGGTTGGATTGCTGATCGCCTCGGACGCCGGCGCGCTTTTTTCATCTTTATTCTTCTCGCGGCCGCGGGTTATGTAGTCTATCTCTTCAGCCCATCCTGGCCTTTCGTCTTTTTGGGCCTGGCATTGGCAATGGCCTGGCAGAGCATGGCTTCGCCCGCGATTTTCGCAATCATCGCAGATTCCCTTCCGCAAGAGCGAAGAGCAATGGGTTTTACCGTGCAGTCTATTCTGAAGCGCGTACCTATTGTTGTTGCGCCCATAATGGGCGGAGCTTTGATAGCTGAATTCGGCATCGTTCGCGGAATTCATCTGGGCCTGGTCGTGACCCTTTTTATTGTTGCCCTCACGTTAGTCCTGGTTCATCGAATTAATATTGAAGTAAAGGCGGCTGCAACTAACATCCGCAACGTATGGCGCTCTTTCCATCTGGCAATGAAGCGCCTGCTGATCTCCGACGTAATCATTCGCATGTGTGAAGGCATGACCGGTGTGCTGACGATTCTATACGTGACAAACGTCCACGGTCTGAGTGCTGCTCGCTACGGTACGCTCATCGCAATTCAAATGACGACGGCGATCCTTGTGTACGTTCCCGCCGGAAAAGTTGCAGACCGCGTGGGGCGCAAACCATTCGTTATTCTGACGTTTGTGTGTTTTGCTCTATTCCCCCTGGCGGTTGTCGTTGCCCGGAGCTTTGCACTGTTGATAGTGGCTTTCGTCATCGGCGGTTTGCGCGAAATCGGTGAACCCGCGCGCAAGGCGATGATCGTCGACTTCGCTCATGAAAACATGCGTGCCCGTTCTGTCGGTCTGTACTACTTGATTCGCGGTCTCTCCGTCACGCCCGCAGCGGTTGTTGGTGGTTTTCTTTGGAAGATCTATCCCGAGGTCCCTTTCGTGGTGGCCGCCGCGATTGGGTTGCTGGGCACGCTGATATTCGCTTTGACCGTCGAGGAACGATTTGCAAGTTGAGAAGAATAACCCCCAATACGACACCGGGTTGAGAGATAGGAAATGACCACTCGAGAAAAAACTAAACGAATTCTTTTGATCAGCAATTCAACTCTTTACGGCAGTGGCTTTCTAGTCCATGCGGAAGAGGAGATCCGTGATTTCTTCGGAAAGATTCGCCGCCTACTCTTCGTTCCTTTTGCCCTCTTTGATCAAGATGCCTACGCCGCGAAAGCGCGGTCCCGGTTTAATGCGTTGGGGTACGAACTCGACTCCATTCACGAGGCTCGTGACAAACCGCAGGCCGTGAAGGATGCGGCAGCGATCTTCATTGGCGGAGGCAATACTTTTCGTCTACTCAAGGCGCTTTACGACTTCCAGATTCTGACGCAGATTCGGGAGAGGGTCGAAGGTGGTATGCCGTACGTCGGATCAAGCGCCGGATCGAATGTCGCTGGCCCAACCATTAAAACAACTAACGACATGCCCATCGTTGAGCCTCCATCCTTTAAGGCCCTAAATCTCGTAAGCTTTCAAATCAATCCTCACTACCTTGATCCAGATCCGGATTCAAGACATATGGGCGAAACTCGCGAAGAAAGAATCCTGCAATTCCTCGAAGAAAATGACACGCCCGTCGTTGGGTTTGCGCGAAGGAGCGATGGTCCGTTTGGAGGAAGGGGAGACAATCTTAAAGGGATCCACCGGCGCGCGCATCTTCCGTAAGGGCCTGGAACCGGTTGAGGTCAAACCGGGCAAGAGACTGGATGACCTGATTAATTGATCCTCTCCAATACTGTCCCAACCTTAGTCGAATAGGATCATGCACTTGGTAAACAACATCGCTTGAGTTTGATTAACTGCCGTGACCCGAGTAAACAGCGACCTACCTATAGAACCAATGAAACTATCACTCTACTACAGAACAGGAAGCGGTAGCGACCTGGCCGTTTCGGTAACGCTAACACAGGTTGAGTCAGTCGCAACGGGCAGGTCGCTACCGCTTCCTGTTCTGTAGTTGAGTGCATATCATCAGAAGGTAAGAACTCCCGCGCTGTTGGACGAAGTCGTGAGCCTACTGACTCTCATTCACACCGGGGCTTCAGCCCGCTGTTAGACCTTTGCGCCTAAGTTCTCTAACCGTTTTAACGGTTTGGTGTGGGCCATCAAGGAAACCGTAAAACGGTTCGGCTTGTCGTAGTGCGTTTTGGCACCGGGCTAAAGCCCCGGTGTGAATGAGATAGTTACCGAGAGGCAACTAATCCAAACCGTACAAAAGAGCTCGTATTACGCTGACGTGTAGTACTATAGCGCCGCGGCCCCACTCCCTGAGATTAATGCCGTGAAAGGGCCAAAAGGTAATGCGCGGTTCCCTCGCAAGAAAAGCCATCGCCTTCATCATTCTCTTCTCGCAGTCCCTCTCCGCTGCTGTCGTACTCGGTCAACAAAGATCCGACGAAACCCGGCCGAGGCGCGCGCAACCAACGGCGAATCAAACCGTAACTTCCGCTCCAACGGAAGATGCCTGGAGAACTCCGGCTGCCGAGACACCCGTTTCGCTACCCCGTCCCGTTACAGAACTAGTCTCCGGATCGGAGCCACAGATCCGTGTGGCGCTTGCCACTGACGTGCGCTCGGCGACAGTTTCGACAGCAGGACACCTGATGAATGCGAGCAATCCTGGCAGTAGCTTGATCGCCCTTGATGTGGCGCGAGTGCGACTCGAGCCAAGGCTCCTTTCTCCGCTTCCTCCAGTTAGTGTTGAAAACTCTTATCGGCTCGCCATCGCCGGAGCCGCTTCGCGCGCGGAGGCAGAAGTAAAGTCTAAAGAATTAAGAGAGGCAATTGGCGAGGACTCTCAGATTACGCTGGACGCTGAGACAAACACTTGGGGCCTGATTATAGGAAACAAGCTCTCCCGCGCGGAAGCAGAAAAACTTAGCGCTAGACTAAACGACGCCGGCTTCGATGCCAGAGTTTTTCAATCCAGCCTGGCGGTACCCTCGCAGTCTTCTGTGAAAGCAACGTCTCGCAACCCGCAACCCAATCAAGCGCGACCCACGGCCGGTAATCTTCGACTAGCCGGCCGCATCAGCACCCCGTCACGTGAAGTGGTCGGATTCTCCGGCGCTGCTCGTAGTTTCAGCTCCAGCGCGCCGGTTGTTCTGGCATCCGACGACGAAGCAAAAAGCCCTGTTCGTTTCAATGAGCGACCCTACCGCGGTCGCATTGAAGTTTTCACTAACACGCGCGGCTCACTGACGGTCGTCAACGTACTCGGGCTGGAAGACTATGTACGCGGCGTAGTCGCTAATGAACTCTCACCTGGCGGGTATCCCGCGCTTGAAGCTCTCAAGGCCCAGGCGATCGCGGCCCGCACCTACGCTTTGCGAAATCGCGGGCAGTTCATGTCGCAAGGGTTCGATCTTTTGCCAACTACTCGCTCCCAGGTTTATCGAGGGCTCTCGTCGGAGCATCCGCTTTCTACTCAGGCGGTCGACGAAACGCGCGGACTGGTTGCGACCTACAACGGTGAGCCCATCAACGCTCTTTACACTTCTACTTGCGGCGGCCGCACCGAGGATGCCGGTAACATTTTCAATCATGCAGTCCCCTACCTTCGCGGGCATGAGTGCAGCGTTGAAGGTTCGGCGGTCTTTGCGCCTTTTATTATCAAAACTACGCGCGAGCCAGCCGTCTTGCGTGAGGAAAACAATCTTCCTTTGGCGCGTGACGCCGCATTGCTAACCATTCAAAACTTCGCGGCGCTGCCTTCGCAACTGTCGGACAACTGGTTGACCTCAACCGCCCCGGTAGCGGAGGTCCGTCAATGGCTAGCCTCGGTGGCCCGCGTTTCGCGTCAGACGGCTCCGGTAGTAACAGACGAGGTAAACCGGCCGGCGGCGTTTGCCACGGCCTTGACTGCAGCAGTCTTTGGCGAGAGCCGGGCTGATACTCTGTTCAATGACGCTGACGTCGAATACTTCCTTCCGCTTCGTGATGTGGGCGATGTGCCCTCGGCAAATCGACCTGACGTCGCCCTGCTGGTTCGTGATGGCTACTTATCAGTTTTTCCGGACGCTACTCTGCGCCCCCGCGAACCGATGTCGCGCGCTCGCACTCTGCACACCATTGCGCGTTTGCTTGATGCCCGCTTGCTACTGCAACTGCAGAAAGGGACGGCGCGGCCCACAAGTAATGGCGCCCTGGTACTGCGCTCCACCAAAGGCAAAGATCAACCGATACGGGTGAGGCCTGATGCATACTTATTCCGTCAAATCGGCGAGGCAGTATTTCCCGTGGGCAAGGTGGCTCTTGTTGGCGGCGAGCCGGTTCTGTTTCACGTAAACGCCGGCGGCGAGATTGACTATCTTGAAGTGCGCCCGTCGTTAAATGGCGCTTCAGCGGAGAGATTTTCGCCGTTCACAAATTGGTCGACTGAATTGTCGCTGGGCCAGATCCAGGCCCGCCTGGCGCGTGCGGCTCGCGGCATTGGTCCAATAACAGACCTGCGCGTGGCTGCCAGAGGTACTTCACGGCGAGTTATTGATTTGGAAGTCATCGGCGCCCAGGGTATCGGTCACGTGCGCGGTGGCCGGATCCGATCAGCACTCGGATTGCGCGAACAACTCTTTGTCATCGATCGCAAATATGATTTCGACGGGCGCATCACGAGCTTCGTCTTCACCGGTCGCGGCTGGGGGCACGGCGTCGGAATGTGCCAGGTAGGAGCGTACGGCCTCGCAAGGCAAGGTCTTAGTCACGCCGAAATACTAAAAACCTACTACTCAGGGATTGAGCTTACTCGGCTCTATTAACCAACCATGTGGTAGCCTCCACGGTCCGTGCACCCCAGTGTATCCATCGCCTTCTTGGCTGTGATAGATTCACTCAACTTAGTACAGAGGTGAGCAGCATGGCCTCAAGAATTCAACCCCTCATAACCGTCGCCGAACTCGATGCCTGTCCCGACGACGGAAACCGGTATGAACTGATTGAAGGAGAACTATTCGTGTCCCGCGCTGCCCGTCTACCTCACCAACTCGTTCTTCACAACTTACAAGTCGCACTTGCGAGCTACCTGAAGCAAAATCCAATCGGAAAGGTTGTTCCAAGTCCGGGAGCTGTTTTCAGCGACTATGACGCCGTCATACCCGATTTAGTCTTCGTTAAAAATGAGAGTTGGGATCGGATCGTGGCGGATGAGAGATTCGTCAAGGCTCCGGATCTGGTTATCGAAATACTCTCGCCGGGAAAGCAAAATCGTGAGCGCGATGTATTAATCAAGCGTCAGCTTTATTCAAGGTATGGGGTTGAAGAGTATTGGATTGTTGACCCCGAGAAGCGAGAAATAGCGATCTATAGAAAATTGGAAGAATCGCTGCAAACAGTTTCAACGGTGCGGGAGCCTGAGACCGTCACATCTTTAACGCTACCCGGCTTGGAACTGGACTTGCAAACCATCTTCGATCGCTGAGCGCGAATCGTTTCTGAACGCTCATGCGCTTCTCGCGTAATCAAATCATTGGCGCGTTACTTTTATTAGCCCTCATCTGGGCGGTAATTCTTTTCCGCATGCTATCCTCAGGCGCGTGAGCGCAGACAAGCCTCCCAGACCTGTCATTGCTATTGCTGGACCCACCGCATCAGGCAAGAGCGCACTTGGAATCGCAGTAGCTCTCGAACTCAATGGCGAGATCATTAACTGCGATTCAGTCCAGGTTTACCAAGGCATCCAGATCGCTACTGCCAAGGTTCCGCCCGAAGAACGCCAGGGCATCCCCCACCACTTGATCGATTTCGTTTCACCGGAAATCAACTACACCGCCGGCGATTGGGCGCGCGAGGCCGCCAAGGCGATTGAAGATGTGGAAAACCGCGGCCGGGTGCCGATACTGGTCGGCGGCACAGGTCTCTACTTGCGCGCGCTGCGTCAGCCTTTTTTTCCCAGTCCGCCGACCGACGAGAAACTGCGTCAGCGCCTTAATCGGATTCGTGAAAGGCGCGGGGCCGAACATCTTTACCGGGTTCTTGAACGACTTGACCCTGAGATGTCGGAAGAGTTGTACCCACGTGACTGGCCTCGTGTGCAACGCGCAATCGAAGTTCGGTTACAGACTGGTCTTCCCATGTCAGAGCAGATGGATTCCCGCCCGGAGCCCGCCGAGAGTGCGCGCCGGCTGCAGATCTTTGCTATTAACCCACCGCGCAATGAACTCTACGAGCGGATCAATGCGCGCACTGAGGCACACTTCGCGGCCGGTCTGGTTGAAGAAGTCAGGGACCTTCTTGCTAAAGGTGCTCCTCCAACTTCTAACGCACTCGGCGCTCATGGTTACCGTCGCGTTGTTGAATACCTGGAAGGACGGCGAGATCTGTCCAGCGCTATCGAGCAGACAAAGCTGGATGTTCGTCACTATGCAAAGAGGCAGTTGACGTGGTTTCGCCGTGAGCCCGGCGTTGCCTGGTGTGAAGGATTTGGCGATAACCAATTGCTTCAGCAACAAGTGCTCCGGTTGATAATGCGCTAGCTTGAAGTGGTCCGGTCGCTACCACGGTTCGTTGAAAACTCAGGGAAATACCTCAGCAGGACGGCTCAGGCCCCACTACTTTTCCTCGTGTTCCGGTAGCGCCACACTTTGAGTCTTTCAGGAGACGATCCACGAAATCATACGAACCGACACGAAGAATTTAGTGAGCTTTCGTGTGATTTCGTAAATTGTCTTCTCGGGCCTCTCCATGACAGCTAGATATTAAAGACAAGACACCACCCTCCGTATTTCTTGTTACGCCGACCTCCTTGTTGTAATCTGGATCTACAGCCCCCTCTTAAAATCTAATCGCTTCAAGGTGGGATCCATGTCTGACGGGAAACCAGTTTCACAAAACATTCAGGATGCATTCCTGAACACCCTCCGGCGCGAGAAAACGACAGTAACAGTCTACCTTTTGAATGGCGCGAAGTTGATGGGAAAAATCAAAAGCTTCGATAAATTCTCGGTTCTTTTGGAGTCGGGCTCACAGGAACAATTAATCTTCAAACATGCCATCTCAACCATCTCGCACGCGCGGGAAGTTCGCGGTGCGGTTGATCCTCACCAGTCTCCCCGTGAAACCGCCGACTCGCGCCAATCGTAAGATTCGTTTAAACTCCTACCCGACAACTTCGCACGACTAAAGGAATTGTGACAGGAACCTTCATCACCTTCGAGGGCATAGACGGCAGTGGCAAATCTACGCAATTGAGATTGTTGGCCAACTTCCTGCGCTCGCAGGGCAGTGACTTCCTCGTCACGCGCGAGCCCGGAGGAACACCTGTCGGTCTGCGCCTGCGGGCCGCCTTGCTAGACGCTCAAGAACAGGTTGACCCGCTCACGGAATTGCTCGTTTTTGCGGCTGATCGCGCTCAGCATGTGCGATGCGTCCTGCGGCCAGGGCTGGAAGCCGGACGCATCGTCCTCTCAGACCGCTACGCCGACGCCACCAAAGCTTACCAGGGTGCGGGTCGAGGTTTTTCTCCGGAGTTAATTTCCGAGATTGTTCAACTCGCTACGGAAGGCCTTACACCCGATCTGACGTTGCTTTTTGATCTGTCAGTAACCGAATCCTCTGCGCGAACCCGGCGCAGGTCAGAAGGCAGGCACAAGGGAGATCGCCTCGACTCGGAGGATGCGCAATTTCATACGCGGGTTCGGGAAGCCTATTTGGGGCTCGCCAGGAAGGAACCCGAGCGCTTCCGCATCATCGACACAAACGGATCGCTCGAGGAAACTCATGAACGCGTGAAAGAGATAGTCGTTCCCTTTCTTGAATCTCGCGGCCAGATAGTGTCCAGAGAACCCGCAACAGCAGGATCTCGCCAGACACGGCCCCTATAGAAATGTTTGATCACCTTACCGGCAACGAACGCGTCAAAAAGCTACTCAGACGAATGCTCGACTCCGGCCGAGTTCCCGGGGCGCTGTTGTTTGCAGGGGAGGAGGGCGTCGGTAAAAAGCTCTTTGCCCTGGAGATAGCCAAGGCACTCAACTGTCGCACGCCGCAGGGCGTCGAAGGTTGCGGCAAATGCCCGCCGTGCCTGCGAATGTCTCACTTCAATTTTCCCCAATCCCAGGAATCGGACGACTGGAAGAAGATCTTTTGGACCGATCACGGCGATGTAGGCATGGTGGTGGCGCCCAAGCGGTTACTGTTGGTAGATCAGATGCGGGATATAGAACGAGAGGCCAACTTTCGGCCTTTCGAAGGCAGGGCAAGGGTTTTTCTCGTGGACGATGCCGACAAACTTAATGACCAATCGGCAAACGCACTGTTAAAGACCCTGGAAGAACCGCCACCGACGTCCCACATCATTCTCATCACTTCGCGGCCGGCAATGCTGCTGCCCACCGTTCGGTCGCGCTGCCAGGCAATTAGATTCTCACCACTGACAACGGCGGAGATCGAACAACACCTGTTGAAGAATAAACTCGCGACTCCGGCAGAGGCCGGCCTACGAGCTCGAGCCGGTAACGGCAGTATCGGACGGGCGCTTGCAGGCGATCTGAAAAGCTTCAGGGAGAGACGAGACGCGATGCTGCAGGTGCTCACCGCCCTGGCTATCACCGGGGATCAGTCTCGCCTCTTACGTCTGGCGGAAGAGATGAACGAGGCGAAACATAAGGACGAATACGAGTTTGGATTGGAGTTGTTGGAAACCTTGATTCGCGATTCTTTGATGCTCTCGGTCGGCATCGCCTCGGCGAAAATAATCAACGAAGATGTACTTCCCCAGTTACAAAAGATAAGTGAACGGATTGACAGCCGCAGCGCCACGTCATGGATCTCGCGAATTGAGGAGCTCCGCGAACAGCTGGTCGTAAACGTAAACCGGAAACCCGCCACCGACGCCCTGTTTCTCTCAATGGCCGCGTCGTGATCCCATTGAGGGGTTTACTCAGCAGTAAATCACCCCTCTCAAGCTTAGTCACCTCTCAGGTCAGGAAGGCGGCCCTGTCCCCGCTCTTACTGGACTTCTAAGCTTGAGGCGGGGACAGGGTCCGCCTTCCTAACTGTAAACTAGTAAAGGTTACCCATTTGATTCTCGCCGCCTTTACCGCCTCCGGTCCTGCTGAAAAAAGGCCGCCGGATCTGCCAGGGGGCCCATAACTGATTCAGTTGACTGTCTAATTTATTTTATGGCCCACGAGTTCGGGTTCGGCCTCACTTTTAGCGGCCGCGACTTCCGCCAGGAGTTTCTCCGTTTCCATGACGAACGCTTCGACTATGTCCTCGCCGGCGACCTTCCGCATGGGCACGCCATCTTTGAATATCATGCCCACGCCGCGACCAAACGTCACGCCCAACTGCGAATCGTGCGCCTCACCTGGACCGTTGACCGCGCAGCCCATTATCGAAAGGTGTAAAGGCTCTTCAACATGAGCCAATCGACGCTCGATCTCGGTCACAATCTCAACAAAATTATCTACGTCTAGCCGGCCGCAGGTAGGACAGGCCACCACCGTGACCCCACGCGTGCGCAACTCCAGCGATTTTAGAATCTCCCAGGCCACGCGGATTTCCTCTTGCGGCTCTGCGGCAAGCGAAACACGAATCGTGTCGCCAATGCCTTCGTTCAGCAAGATGCCGAGGCCAATGGCGGATTTGACCGTGCCGGTGAAAGCCGTTCCGGCTTCGGTCACGCCCAGATGGAACGGGTAATCAACTTTTTGAGCGAGCAGCCTGTAGGCGGCGACTGTGCGATGCACGTCTGAAGCTTTGAGCGAAACTATCGTGTCAGTGAATCCGAGATCTTCGAGGATCCGGATGTGGCGAAGCGCCGACTCAACCATCGCTTCCGGTGTAGCAGTGCCGTACTTCTTAAGTAAGTCCTTTTCCAGTGAGCCGCCATTAACACCAATCCTGATGGGAACCTTTTGCGCTTGCGCCGCGCGTACGACCTCGACGATGCGCTCATGTTTCCCGATGTTTCCCGGGTTCAATCGAAGCTTGTCGATACCTGCATCGAGAGCCATCAGGGCAAGTTTGTAATGGAAGTGGATGTCAGCAACGATCGGTACTTCAGGTAGACGCTTGCGGATCTCTTTCAACGCCACGGCGGCATCATTGTCAGGCACGGCGAGACGCACAATCTCGCATCCCGCACGGACCATTTCCTCTATTTGCGCGACTGTGGCGCCTACGTCCGCAGTGTCGGTTTTAGTCATGGACTGAACCACGACAGGCGCGCCACCACCGATCTGTATGTCTTTAACTTTTACTGGGCGAGTCTTTCGCATATATCTGAGTTCAATTCGCGAACATTAGAGTAATCAGATTTGAGATCTGAGATTTGAGATCTGAGATCGATCTACTTGGCCGGCTCCGTCACGGCGGGTTTAGTGTCGCTGGGGCCGCGCGAAAACAACTTTACGACGTCATTCGAAATGACAAAGACCATCAACAGGATGACCATCACAAAACCAACCTGCTGAATGCGCTCGCGCACGGTCATTGACAACTTTAGACCGATCGTGGCCAGGAGACCTTCAAGCAAGAGAAGGAAGATTGCACCGCCATCCAGTACGGGGATTGGTAACAAATTAAAGATGCCGAGATTGAGGCTGAGGAAACCCAGCATGCCGAATAGCCCGGCCCAACCGAGCCTTTCAACCGATGCCGCCGCAGCGTTGTAAATTCCGATCGGCCCGGAGAGGGTGTTCCTAGCTGAGCGTTGCCCCGTGGCTACCTGCCCTAGAGCTTTGCCCGTCAAACGCAGAATCTCCAGATTGCTGTTGACTGCGTAAGTCGCTGCCCCGGCTAAACCCACAGGCTGCAAATCGATTTGCTCATCGGGAGTAAAACCCAACCGCTCCCGTCCGTCGGAGAGCTTGCGAGCAGTGGCGGTAATATTTATCCGTTGTCCGCCCCGGTCAACCGTTAGAGTAATTGGCTCACTCTTATGATCACGGATGAACTGAGTCACCTGCTCAGCACTGTGGACCGGTTGTCCATTAACAGAAAGAATAACGTCACGTACCTGCAACCCCGCTTCAGAGGCTGGCGTGTTAGGTACAACTTCGCGCACCACAACCGGAACTTCACCGTAGTCAGGAACAAAATCCAAAAAACCAGCTGTTTCTCCATCTTCGGTGACCGCAGTTGGAGTGATTGTTAGCGGTATGCGCTCGCCATTACGTTCGACAATTAGACTCAAAGGCTGGTTAGGGGACAAAAGCGCGTCGCCTCGAATCCTGTTCCATTCCGGAGTCTCGTTGCCGTTGAATGAAACTATGCGATCCCCGCGCTGCAATCCTGCCACTTCGGCAGCGCCTCCTCTAGCCATGGCGCTCACTACCGGTGCGGGTGTTGCTGGAACTCCGTACATCATGGCGCCGGCGAACGGTATCGCAAGTGCGGTGATGATATTCATCACCGGCCCGGCCAAAGCCACTAAAATGCGCTGCCAACGCGGACGAAGGTTGAACCTTTCGTGCTCGGGAATATCAGGAGCCCCAGCGCCCTCGATGGGCGCGTTCGACTCGTCGCCGCCGAGTTTTACGTAGCCTCCCAGCGGAATGGCTGAGACACGATAGTCAGTGTGTCCCCACTTCCTGCCAAATAGCCGCGGACCGAAGCCCACTGAAAACGTCTCAACACGGATCTTCAAGAGTTTTGCGACTATGAAATGGCCGAACTCGTGAAGGACAACCGCAGCGCCCAGAATAAATATAAAGGCTAAAATATTGATGATCATTAATCTATTTCTCTTTTCACTCTACTTCACGGAGATGGGCACCTGCCTAAATCGCTCGCATTGCTTTAAATTAGTGCCGTTAGAATCGGCACCCCTCTAAGGGGTTGCCGCTAACGAGTGTACTTGGCGGGGGAAGGGTGCGTCAAACAGAGTGTCCAGCCAGCAGATCTGAAGGTTTTGCCAACTTTTCTATTTCCGCATTGGCGGTCACGCGCGCCTCTCGGTCCGTATTAAGGACGGTCTCGAGGTCGAGGGCAGGTTGGGTCGTGTGTTGATCCATTGCCAACTCTATTACGCGAGGAATATCAGTCAAACAGATGCGCTCTTCAATAAACGCTCTCACAGCCTCTTCATTGGCGGCGTTCAGCACCGTGGGAAGCGTGCCGCCTTCGCGAAGCGCCCGGTAGGCAAGGGCTATGCAGGGGAAACGATCGGGGTCGGCAGCTTCAAAATGGAGTGTGGCCAGCGCGGTCAGGTCGAGTGGAGGTAGTTCGCATTCGTGTCGTTCCGGATAAGTCAGCGCATATTGGATCGCATGACGCATGTCGGTGACTCCCATTTGAGCTATCACTGAACCGTCTATTAGCTCGATCATGGAATGCACGACGGATTCCGGATGAACCACGATTCCAATCTGATCCGCCTCGAAGCCAAAGAGCCAATGCGCCTCGATCACCTCAAGTCCTTTATTCATGAGAGTCGCTGAGTCAATGGTGATCTTGTCTCCCATGTTCCACGTGGGATGACGCAGAGCATCCGACACGGTCGCCTCTCGCATCTGGCTCTTGTTCTTGGTACGAAAGGGACCGCCTGAGGCAGTCAGCACTATGCGCCGAACTTCGTGACGCTTTTCTCCGCGCAGGCACTGATGCAACGCGTTATGTTCAGAGTCGACCGGCAACAGCTCAGCGCCGGAAAGCCTGGCAGCGCTAGTCATTAATTCTCCGGCCATAACCAACGTTTCTTTGTTGGCCAGTGCGACGCGTTTGCCAGCTTCCAGAGCGCGTAAAGTTGGTACGAAACCAACGGCGCCCACCGTGGCTGATACGACCGTTTCAGCCTCTGGATATGTGGCCACCTCTACCAGACCCGTCTGCCCGATCACGATTCGCGGAAGGTCCAGATTTCTCTCGAAGAGTTGAGCGCGTAGCTCGTGAGCGGCGGTTTCGGTTTCCACGGAAACCAACTCCGGCAAGTGGCGAGCAATTTGGTCCGCGAGGATACCTGTGTTTCGGCCCGCGCCCAGTGCGACCACATGAAAACGATCGCCGCCGAGTGCTTCAATAACTCGCAGCGTATTACAGCCGATCGAGCCGGTGGAGCCGAGGATAGCAATGCCCGTGGGTTTCATGTTAGGCGACCAGGAGGGGAACGGGTCTTTGACGCGCGAAAGATGCTAACCACTGAAATAGATGCGACCGAAATAGTAGATGACTGGCGCATTGAAGAGCAAGCTATCGAGGCGATCGAGTAAACCACCGTGCCCGGGTAGTATATTCGCCGCGTCCTTTGCACCCGCGCTCCGTTTGAGTGCGCTCTCGGTTAAGTCTCCAAGAATACCTACGACTACCAGTACCGCCGCCAGGGGAAGGGCCAGCTTCAACGGCAACTCTCTGAAAAACCAGAAGTGAGCAAGTGCGGCCATTCCGAGACCTGCCAGCAGTCCCCCGGCAACTCCTTCCCAGGTCTTTCCCGGGCTAATCGACGGAGCTAGTTTGTGTTTACCGAATGCCCTGCCAACATAGTACGCACTCGTATCTGACCCCATTAGCACCAGAAAGAAGAAACTCAAGAGATCCGCGGAGAGTGGTTGATTGAATCCGGTGCGCACTGCCACCAAATGTCCGCCAAGCAGAACTACGTAAAGCACCCCAAGAATCGTCGCCCCGCTTGAGGCGATCATTTTGTCGAAAGGTGCGCCACGCAATGTGGCGGCGACAAGTGTCGCGGCGGTAAACACAGCCAGGATGAGGGGGATCATCTGCATCATCAACAACTCAGACGTTGGGCCGGGCTCGCTGAAATAAAAGGCCGTGAATAACGCGGCCGCGGCAAGATAACCCAGGGAGGCGTTAGGCTTCAGGTCTCGCCTCTTCGCCAGCACATAAAATTCAAACAGTCCCACCACCATCGCGGCAGCGGCGAGAGCCACGAATAGCGGTTGCAGCCAGGAAATGAGGATGGAAGCAATGAGAAAAGGCAGGACGATGACGGCCGTGATGATGCGAGACACGATGTAGATTTTTGATTTTAGATTTTAGATTTTAGATATTTTAGATTTAGATTTTTTGATTGAGATGAGGTGTTGTGTGTAACAAACATGCCGCTAAACTCAGGGTTCATGAAATAACTCTCGGTCTCAATCCAATCGGAAATCTAAAATCTAAAATCAAAAGAATCACTTGACCTTAGCTACCAGTTGCAATCCGCCGAAGCGACGATTGCGTCGCTGATAGTCGACGATGGCTTCAAGCAAGTGGACACGGCGAAAGTCGGGCCAGAGGGTATCAGTCACATAGATTTCGCTATAAGCTGCCTGCCAAAGCAGGAAGTTGGAGATGCGCAGTTCACCGCTGGTGCGAACCAGCAAATCGAGATCGGGTAGATTGCGAGTGTAGAGTTCAGTCGCAATGCGCTCTTCTGTTAGCTGATCAGGGGGGTTCCCTTCGTCCAGCAGCCGCCGCACGGCCGCACGGCAGGCGTCGATAATCTCGGCGCGGCCGCCATAATTCAAAGCGACCGTCAACACCATTCCTTTGTTCTTCTGAGTTCTCTCGGTAGCTTTTGCAATCTCGCGCCGCACAGTCTCAGCAAGTGCACCCGTTCGCCCGATGGTTTGAAACTTGATGCTCTGCCGATCGATCTCATCGAGCTCCAGACGGAGATAACGTCGCAACATCCGCATCAGGGCATCAACTTCGTACCGCGGTCGCTTCCAGTTCTCTGTGGAGAAGGCATAAAGCGTGAGAGCTCCCAGTCCCAGGCGTGCACCCGTGTCAACCGCCGCGCGAACCGCTTCGACCCCCGCGCGGTGTCCGGCAATCCGCGGCTGGCCGCGTTGCGCTGCCCAGCGTCCGTTGCCATCCATAATGATCGCAATGTGACGAGGCAAACGGTCCCAGACGATTGATGCGAGCAGCATTTCATCGCGTGTCCCAGGTTTTACCACTTCAGCAAAATCAGAAAGCATAAGGTTTCAATCAAAGTTAACGACAGCGAAGCCGTTGCCATTCTTGCCTCTACTCTGAGGTGTGTCAATAAAGAGGCAGAAAGTCGCGAATTGTTGACTTCTTGTTCATGTACGTTCGTGGTATTTCGTGATCGTGCTTTTTTTGGCCGGGGAAACACGATCCACGAAATCACCCGAAGCACCCCTAAATAGATCCAGAAAATGACCAAATGAAAAAATGAGAAATGGAAAATGACACCTTCCATACCCGAAAATTAAT
>JBHENP010000073.1:7019-20478 GCA_046261995.1 Pyrinomonadaceae bacterium | reverse complement strand
GGGAGAATACTTGCTCGCGCTTGAAGGTCGGCTTGAGAACGCGGGGGGGCTCCTCGGCCTGGCTCAGATCTCACTGGCAAAAGGGGAGGCCAGAGAAACATTCCTCTACCTGACGCGCGTAGCGAATCTCACTACCGATTCGAAGTCGCCTGACTTTCTTTACAAGTTTGGTCTCGTTGCTTTGAAGGCGGGTATGAGCGATGAGGCCAAGACGGCCCTCGATAGGGCTATTAAGTTGAGGCCCAACGAAGCGTCTTACATCCTCGTTCTGGGCGTGGCCTGGTTGAGGAAAGGCGATCTGTTCGAGGCGGAAAAAGTTTTCCGGCGTCTGATTGAACTTCAACCCCACAGCACTCAGGGACAACTCCATCTCGGCTACGTACTGCTGAATCAGAAGAAGTATGTAGAGGCGCGCGAGTGGCTTGAAAAGAGCGCCCGCGCGGACACGGCAGTACCCGAGGTCTTCTACTACCTTGGGCTCGTGGCACAGGAGCAGAACGATGATTCAAGGGCAATCGAGCTGCTCGAGAAAGCGGTCCAGAAACTTCCTTCTTACGCTCACGCGCGCATCGCCCTGGGCTCGAGCTACATGAAACTGAGGGACTACACTCGCGCCCGGCAAGAGCTGGAGACGGCAGTGAAGCTCGATCCCGATGAGCCGAAAGCTCATTACAATCTCGCGTTGTTGTACGCCCGTCTAAAAGATCCCGAGCGGGCGGCGGCGGAAATGCGCATCGTTGAAGGGCTCAAGACTAAGGGGACGGCCGAAGGTGGTGTTGTCGTCCTGCCACCTACGCCTCCGCCACGTTAGACGCAGGAGGCAGACGGCAAACGACAGGCGGCAGAAGAATCATTTTCCATTTTTCCTTTGGTCATTGTTCCGGATCTCATTTCGTGGTGTTTGGTGTTATTTCGTGGATCGTTTTGCGATCGGGAGATCAGAACGATCCACGAATAACACGAACGGACACGAACAGCTGAGATAATCTGAAATGTCAGGTTTCCAAGTGGCACAGTTTCCCAGGCGCTGAAGAGTAAAAAAATGTTTCAATCGCGTATACGACATTACGGCGTGCGGACGTTTTTAACTAAGGGTAAGCTGGGTGTCTTCTCATTGGTCGCCATCCTCGCGTTCAATCTAACCCTTAATTCAAATGCTCAAAAAACTTCAAGGCCGGCGGAGCGCACTGCCGTCGCGTTCGAAGAAGTGCCCCCACAAGTCAGCGGCATCAACTGGTCTCACGACAACGCACACTCACCTGATCGCCAATTGCCCGAAACGGTGGGAGCAGGCTGCGCGTTTTTTGATTATGACAACGACGGCTGGATGGACCTTTATCTGGTTAATAGTGGCCCGTCGGATTTCTTCGCCCCTTCCGCGCCCCTCAAGAATGCACTCTACCGCAACAACCGCGACGGGACTTTTACCAACGTGACCGACAAGGCCGGGGTGGCTGGCGGCAGGTTCGGCATGGGCGTGGCCGCCGCCGATTACGACGACGACGGGCATGTGGACTTATACGTGACAAACTACGGGCGCAACACTCTCTACCGCAACAACGGCAACCGAACTTTTACGGACGTCACAGAAAAGGCGCATGTCGCAGCTCCGGGTTGGTCCACCTGTGCCACCTGGTTTGATTACGACAACGACGGCACGCTGGACCTGTTCGTCTCCAGCTTTGTGTTCTATGACAAGTCGCAGAACCCGCTTTGCACCGACACCACATTGAAGCGGCGTTACTACTGCGTCCCGCGCCTCTTCAAGCCGCAGGCCTCACGTCTCTTTCGCAATAAGGGCGACGGTACTTTTCAGGACGCGAGTCGTACGTCTGGTATAGCTGACTTCCCGGGCAAGTCATTTGGCGCGGTGGCCACAGATGTAAACAACGATGGACTGACCGATATGTTTGTGGCCAACGACACGATGCCCAACTTTCTTTTCGTCAACAAAGGTGGCGGAAAGTTTGAAGAGGTAGGCCTGGCTGGCGGTGTGGCTTACGGCGAGACTGGCAGGCCGCGCTCGGGAATGGGAGTGGATGCGGCGGATTATGACGGCGACGGATGGCAAGACCTCTTCGTCGCAAACATCGACCAGGAATTTTTCAGCCTTTACCACAACGATAAGGAGTTAACCTTCACCGACCAGCCAGGGGAAATCGCTCCCGCAACCCAGTTGCTGAGCGGATGGGGTCTAAAGTTCTTTGATTATGATAATGACGGCGACCCCGACCTGTTCCTTGTCAACGGGCATCCCGACGACATGATCGAAACGCGCATCCCGCGGGTGAAGCACAAAGAGCCGCTGCTCATGTTTGAGAACACCGGCCGCGCTTTCAAGGACGTGAGCGCGACCGCGGGCACGGTATTTACCAGGGTTTTTTCGGGACGCGGGATGGCCGTCGGCGACTTCGATAATGACGGGGACCTCGACGTGCTCACGTCCAACAACGGCGAAGCGCCGCTGTTGCTGCGGAACGACGGTGGTAACCGGAACAACTGGCTTGGCCTGCATCTGGTAGCCACGAAAAGCAACTCCGCGGCAATCGGTGCCGTGATTACTTGGCAGTCGGGAGGAGTAAAGCGCAGTCGCTTAAAAACCGGCGGGGGCAGCTACCTTTCCTCACACGACCCGCGTGAGATTCTCGGTATCGGAACTGCAACTAAGATTGATTCTATTGAGGTACGCTGGCCCAGTGGGACAGTGGATAAGTTAGCAGGTCTGCCGATCGGTAGTTATATCAAGGTGGTTGAAGGCCAGGGCTTATTTAAGAGCGGAACAACATTCAGGTAAGCATGACTCACAGTCACTCTGGCACGGTCGGGGATACCGCTCAAGAGACAGAAATTCTGCGAGTTTCCGAATATTGATTAGGAGCCGGGAGCGATTTAGTTCTCACAGCTTCTACCGCGTGGTGATAACCGACTTCATGGAAGCGCCATGAGTGACACCCACGCCTTAAATTATCGAGTACCCATTTCAGGGTAGACCTTGATCCAGTGATTTCGCACTTGCGGTCTGACCTGAACACCGTCGTTCGTCGAAACGATCACATTGGAGCTTTGATTCGGTAAATGACAATCGATGCATTTCCCCGCGATTCTCTTTCCCAGCTTGGGATATAAGCCACAGCTTTGAATCTTATGACAGGCAAGACAGCGTTCCGAAAAGTTTTTCACATCGCGTTGCGGTAGATGAACATTGTGGCATGTCGAACAGGTCATCGTGGAGGCCTTAAAGCACCGGCTCCTCTCCAATAGAGCGACCTGGCTGCCATGAACATCAACAGCCTCATCCGGTCTCGGAAGTTCGAGGTGTAGGTAATCCTCCAATTCTTTCCCAACAACGTAGGAGAAGGCAGGGAGTTTCGCGACTCCGATTCCTCCATGACACAGAGCACACAGCCCCACCTGACGTTCGCGTGACAGTTTCGCGGGATTTACAATTCCCTGGCCCGTCGGCTTGGCATTTTTAGCCAGATTTAACGCAGCGTGTTCTCCCCCGGGACCGTGGCATCTTTCACAAGAGATACCGAGCACGTAATCAGACTTTCGGTATCTATTCGGGACATTCGATTCCAGGAGAGGCTGAAAGAGTGATGCATGACATTCGAGGCATCTAGGAAGCACAGGCCTGCTAAAATTTGCAAACTTATCATCGTACCCGGGACTGTGGACCCACTTTCCCACGGCGGTCCAATACGATACGGGTAACTGAAAGAGTCGATCGCCTTTCCCCCAATAGAGGTACGTTTGTCCTTTTCGTCCGGAACCGATAACAAAATCGAACCGCTCGGAGATCGAAGCCGTGTCCGGCGCTGTTCCCAGCACGGCGGTTTGGTAGAAGCCATCATTTCTGGCTTCCATTCTATAGTGCAGTTCAGGCTCGGATGTCTTGAGGATGTTTTCGCCCTGGCCGAACTTGCCGGCAATCGAATCTCGCGTTGCCGGCTGTGAGGTCAGATGGTGGGCCGTTCGCAGATATGCTTTCTGGTCCTGATGACATGACAGGCATTTATCGTTTCCAATATAGCTGGTGGTCGCAGCAGGCTGAGGACCCTGATGGGGAAAGCCTGCGAGAGTGACAAAGGTGATGGCACAGCCTGACAGCAGCGAGCGTGCAGGGAGATCACGGCGCGGGCTCGACCGCAACAAGGTAGTTTCACGCAAAGCCGCAAAGGGGGCAAAGACGCAAAGAAGAATACGTTTTAGACTTTGCGTCTTTGCCCCCTTTACGGCTTTGCGTGACATCCTTGTTTCAGCAGGGTCAATTTACGTACCTGCCTAAGAGCTGGGTAATGGGTTGTTACTTCTTGGTCGCAAGCTTCTTGATATGTTCTCTCCATTCTGCCTGTGTCATCTTTCTGAGCTGTGGTAATTCAGCAGCCGCCATCACCAATTTCCTAACACTGAGAATAACCACAAACTCTAACGCACCGTAAGGCTTCGCAGCCTCGTCTAACTTTGCCAGACTCGTATCGCGCCATTCGCTGGTTGGCGGTGTGCCCAGCTTTAGATACGAGACTGCTTCCATCCCCGTCTCTCCCAGATCAGAAAGGTTTTTCGCCAGCGGTTTAATCTCTTTGAGGGCTGGCGAACGATCGATGATAGGGTCGAGCGATGCCCCGGAAGTTTGCCAGTCGGCGAGTGCTGCGCCTAACTCGGCCCGATAAAGCTGAAAGCGGGGGGCGTCGTTTAGGAATTCTTCCACCATCCAGGAGAATCGGCGAGCTGCTTCGCTATCGGGAAAGGTTGCGTCTACTACTCCGGTTAGAGGGCTGAGCATAGTCTGCGGCCGCATCTGATAGCGCCGGTACTCTTTTACGGGTTCAATTATGGAAACGAGTGTTCGCAGTGGACCAATGTCGTCGTTTCGCACCAGCCGGCGCAACATCATCTCCTGATTCCTCTTATGGTTCAGACCCAACTCTTCCAACTGCAGACTGATGACTGCCAGCCGCCGATACATATCATTTATATCCGTAACGTTTCGCGGTGACCAAAGCCTTTCGGCGATGGCTGCTGTCCGAGGCCAGATTCGCGAGTCGATGGTCTCGGGAAGTACCCACTCGGCCCACATCGTGGCTTCCCCTCCTAAAACGTGCTTCGCTTCCTCTGGCGTCAGGGTGGTGTCTGCCGGAAGCGGATCCGCAATGTAATGTTGCGAAGCCGGTTGGATCAGATCAATGTAATAGCCGTTGGAGAGGATTCCGTCGTAGCCTTTCCTCGCAGCTTCGGCTAGTGCCGCCGTCCCACGCCAGGAGTGGATCACCACGTCCTTTGGCAATCCTGGCTGCAGAATCTCGTCCCAACCGATCATCCTCTTTCCGTGTTTCTGAAGAATCTTCAATAGGCGTGTGTTGAAGTAAGCTTGTAGCGCGTGGTTATCCTTGATTCCTTTCTCTTTCATGTAGGCTTGAATCGCGGGATTTCTGTCCCACTGTTTGCCTTCATTCTCGTCCCCCCCGATGTGAAGATAATCATCAGGGAAGAGCGCTGCCATCTCACCAAGAAACGCATCGAGAAACTTGTAGACCTCTTCACGGGTCGGATCGAGGGCCGGCTCGAAAATTCCCGGCCGGCGTTCGATAGTGTAAGGACCAGGAGCACTGCCAAGTTCGGGATAGCCGACCAGCCAGCTGGTGCTGTGTCCGGGTATGTCAAACTCTGGAACCACACGAATGCCACGCTCGCGCGCGTAAGCGATGATCTCTTTAACCTGCTCCTGGGTGTAGAAAAGCCCATCCGATCCCAGTTGATGCAGCTTAGGAAACTTCTTACTTTCGACTCGAAATCCCTGGTCTTCCGTCAAATGCCAATGAAAAACATTGAGCTTCACCGCGGCCATTCCATCGAGATTGCGCTTGAGGACTTCCATGGTCTGGAAGTGTCGGGCCACATCAATCAATAGCCCGCGCCAGGGAAAGCGAGGCTGATCCTGAATCTGAACTCCCGGCAGGAAATAGCCATTCCGGTCGGCGTCTAAAAGTTGCAGGACGGTTTCGAGACCACGAAGAGCCCCAACAACCGTCGGAGCGCTCAACAATGCCTGTCGACTGGTAATGTCTATGCGATAACTTTCATTTTCACTAACCGAGGGGAGCTCCTTGCCGGCGCCCTGGCAATGGATCACCAGGGTAGTGGTCTGATCGTCGGGCGCCAGCCCGGGAACAAATGAGAGGACAGTGCGTCCCTCAAGACGTTTGATGAACCGAGCAATAGCAGCCTGGAGTCGAGCGTCTGAATGGCCCCGCGTGGCTACTTTGAACGAGCTATCAACCGCCAGGCGCTCAGGATGAAACTTCACCGCAGCCGGAACCGGCATCAAGTTATGTTTAGCAGTCTGTTCTTGTGCGGTACTTATCGACGCACAGGCTAAGAGCAGGAACACAAGGAGGTATCTATTGGCTATCATATGTTTTTCCGGTTAGAGAGATCCTAAGTAATAGAAAAATTATATCTCTGCGCGCGGCCTTGGGCCGCAACTACAGGGGACGATCCACAAACTACACGAAACGGCACTAAAATTAATTTTCGTGTCATATCGTGTGGTTTAGTGGATCGCTATGCGTGGTCAAACCTCTAGTCAAGAAGAGAAATTGCGCGCCTCATTACGGAGCAGACAAAGAGTTTGAGTAGCTCACTTCAGCGTAAATCTCTGAGTAAGGCCCCCGATCGTTACGTCAAAATCTCCGGGCTCCACCACGGGTTTGTTGTTTGGTCCGATGAAAGACAAATCCTCACGCCGCAGCTTAAAAGTCAGAGTACGGCTCTTGCCCGGCTCGATATTCACCTTTGCAAAGCGCCTGAGGCGTCTGTTGGGTGGCGAAAGCGAGGCAACGAGATCACTCACGTAAAGCAACACAGCCTCTTTGCCGGCCCGCCGACCGCTGTTAGTAACGGTAACGCTAACAGGCAATTCTTCGTTGCCCGAGATTGTCTTTTTACCCAGACGTAAATCGCTGTAGGTAAAGGTGGTGTAGCTGAGGCCCTCGCCGAACTGAAACTGCGGTTTAAAAGCCATGTTACCGAAGGCTGTGTTCTCCGTCTCGAACGGTTTGTGGTCGTAATTGATCAAACCATTAGGCGTGCGTGGGTACGTAAAGGGGAGCTTGCCACTCGGGTTGATATCGCCAAACAACACGTCGGCGATCGCCGTTCCACCCTCATTACTCGGGTTATAAGCCATCAGAATCGCCTTCGCCCCGTCAGCAATACGATTGATGATTCGCGGGCGCCCCTCGACCAGTACGATTACCACCGGTTTACCAGTCGCTTGAATTGCTTCCGCAAGTTTCATTTGCGGTTCACCCAGGTTCAGGTCAGTGATGTTGCCGGGCGTTTCACAATAAGAACCTTCGCCCAGGCATAACACAACCACATCGGCGTTCTGCGCAGCGCGCACTGCGGCGGCAATATCGACCTCCTCTTCCTTGTCAGTGGGCGTGCTATTTGAGGGCGAGCCTGCAGGACGCGTGATCCTCGTGCCTTGTACGTAGGTGACGTTGCCTGCGCCTACCTTCGCCTCGATGGCCCGTCGAATCGTATGTCGATCCTTTGGATAAAGAGATTCCTCCGAACCCTGCCAAACGTAAGTCCAGCCGTTGTTCAGAGAGATCATCGAGTCGGCAGTCGGTCCTGTGACTAGCACCTTGGAGTTCTTCGCTAACGGCAAGACGTTGCCGGTGTTCTTTAGGAGCGTCATGGACTCGTGGGCCGCCTGCAAACTCACTTGCCGGGATTCGGGAAGTGCGAACCTGGATTTGAGTGCGGGGTTAGGCGCCGGATTTTCAAACAGGCCCAGCTCGAACTTAACTCGCAAAATGCGTCGCACGGCTTCATCTATTCTTGACTGAGGGACCGCGCCTTCTTTAACCAGGGCAACCAGATGATCGCTGAAACTGTAATCGGTCGGCACCATGCTCATGTCGATGCCGGCCATGATGGCGAGACGAGTTGCTTCCTTTTCATCGGGGGCGACGCGCCAAATGGTCACCAGTTTTTTAATGTCTTCCCAGTCCGATACGACGAACCCCTTAAACCCGAGTTCGCCACGCAGGATATCTGTGAGGATGTGATGGTTGATGTGTCCGGGGACGCCATTGATGTCTCCGGAGTTGATCATTATCGTGCGCGCGCCCGCTTTCACGCCCGCATCAAAGGACGGGAGAAAATACTCTCGCAGATAGTTTTCTGGAATCCAGGCGGGAGTTCGATCCCTGCCGGTGAGTGGGAAACTGTAGCCCATGTAATGCTTTAAACTGGAAGCCACATGGTCCTGCGAGGAAACGTCCGATCCTTCCAAACCACGCACGAAAGCAACGCCCATAACCTGGGCAAGGTACGGATCTTCTCCGAAGGTTTCCCAAAAACGCGGCCAGAGTGGATTGCGACCTAGATCAAGAACAGGTGAAAAGCTCCAGGGGATGCCCGCAGCTCGCGTCTCGATTGCTGTAATCTCCGCCGCGCGCTTCATTAACTCGGGATTCCAGGTCGCGGCCATTCCAATCTCTTGCGGAAAAAGAGTGGCGCCCTGCACATAGTTGGCTCCGTGAATTGAGTCGATGCCGTAAATTACCGGGATGCCGAGTCTCGTTTTCTTTGTGGCGACGTCCTGGATCTGGCCAATGACCTCATGCCATCTGTCCACAGTCAAGGCTTGATCAGCAACGTTAAGGATCGAGCCAACGCCGTATTTGACTATCGCTTTCTCCAGCTTGGCGGGATCAATCTTGATGTTCTGATCGCTCCCGGACGCAATCATGCTAATCGTAAGCTGGGTCATCTGCCCAACTTTCTCCTCTAGCGTCATGCGCTTCAGCAAGGCTTCAATCTTTTGCGTGTTGTCGCGTTCAGGAGCGGCGCGTACAGCTCTCTGAAAAAACTCATCGCTGTCGATAATGTCCGACGCGGCTTGCGGCACCACGTTCGGGCTCGCGATAAGTTTGCGGCCCGAATCAACGCCATCCGGACTTGCCGAGGGGCCTGCGGGTCGTGAGCTAGTTGCCATTTGTAAAGGGAGAGCGAAGCACAGTGAAAGGCCAAATGCGCCCAGGGCGAGTACCACTTTTCTCATCTTATTTGCTGTCCTCGGGAAGGATTGCGGAGCGACGCTATTTTCTTCTATTTACACGGGATATTCAATGGGGAAAAACGGTCTTTGGACTTTGGCCTTAGTGCTTTGTACTTTGAACTTGGAACTCAGTGCTTAGTTGATAACGCGTAAATCCCAGCCCATTGAGGCGCAGGCGGTAAGCAACAGACAAAGTACAAAGCACAAAGCACAAAGTACAAAGACCACCTTCCTTCTTACGCAAACTTCAAACAAACGGGTACCGGTATTTCAGCAACATGGCCGGTAGGCTTGAGTCGTCCTGTCTGTGAATCAATCCTGAAAGTAACTACGTTATCAGTACGCTGGTTGGCTACGAGCAAAAATCTGCCTGTTGGATCGACGATGAAATTACGCGGCCATTTGCCCTCGGTCGATACGTGTTCCAGTTCTTTGAGCTTCCCCGTGCGCTGATCGATTGCGAAGCTGACAATGCTGTCGTGGCCTCGGTTGGAACCATAAAGAAACTTTCCTGAAGGAGACACGTGCACATCTGCGCAAAAGCTAGTGCCTGTGAAGTTGTCCGGCAATGTCGACACCGTATCGAGCGGTGAGAGTGTTCCGGTGGCTCCGTTGTATATGAATGCGGTCACGGTGGAATCCAGTTCATTGATAACGTAGGCGTACTTACCGCTGGGATGAAGTGTTAAATGACGGGGCCCGGCGCCAGCCTGAAGCGAAGCCCAGGGCTGTTTGCCTGGTTTAAGCTTTCCGGCTGTCTGATCAAACCGATAGATCATTACCTTGTCAATGCCAAGGTCCGCGGCGAGTGCGTGCCGCTCGGTACGATCCAGGATTATGCAGTGAGCGTGTGGTCCTTTCTGTTGCTCTTTTGTGCTCGACCCTTCATGTTGCTTCAGATCGGTGGCCGGACCCAGACTGCCATCACGCTGAATTGGCAAGACTGCAACGCTCCCACCAGTGTAGTTTGCGACCAGCAAGCGCCTTCTTTTGCGGTCGATGGTCAGATGACAAGGATCGGCACCTAAAGAAGGTTGCTGATTCAGAAATTTGAGGTTCCCGGTGGCCGTATCGATTGAAAATGCACTTACGGCGCCTCCGGGTTTCCCCCCAAACTCGGGCACCTCGTTGACCGCGTACAAATATCGTTTGCTTCGATCAATTGTCAGGAAAGAAGGATTGACTGCCTGGATTGAGTTGAAACGTTTCAGCTCGCCGCTAACCTGGTCCATGCGGTAGACATAGATGCCTTCACTCTTCCCGGATGTGTAAGTACCTACGTAGAGCGTAAGCTCGCGAGCCTCTTTGGACCAGGCGGTCCCATGAAAAGCGAAGGCGCCCAGTGCTCCGATAGCTCCAGTCTTTAGGAACTCGCGACGCGCAAACAGATTCATTTTCCATTTGTTATTTGACATTACAGTGTCCCGGGTAACTAAATTCAATCCAGCCAAGCACCTCTCAGCCACAGAACCATTTGCGGGTAGCCAATGGATTCTTGATCCAACGCGCCAGCACCACTCAACAAAATGGCCGTTGAACCAAGGGAAACCCGCGCCTTAAGGGAGTCGGTTCGTTGATCCAACCGCAAATCTGAGGGCGGGCAGTGTTGGCCTTGGTTGAGTTTAGCATCCGTTAGTTAGTGCAAATGGTTCTATAGTGGAGTGATGTGGCCTGGTTGAGTTTAGCATCCATTGGCTACCGAGACTGTGTCAAAAAATCAGATTACACAAATCGGGAGATTGGTCACCCCGTGAGGGGTAGCATGTTTATAGCCACAGACGTCCCTTGCTTTCAGCGCTGTTTCGGAGGGGCGAATTCGAGTTGCAGGTTCTTATCAAGTTCAAATCCGCCCCTCCGAACAGCGCCGGGAGTTGGTTGGGTCTCGGTCTATAAACATCGCACTCCTACGGAGTACCGGGGCGATCCGATCGTAGCTCTACACTTCTGGGTTGAGTGCCTTCGGCTGGTGCTGAGTAGGGGATCCATTGGCTACCGCAAATGGTTCTGTAAGTGAGTGGTGCCAGGTCTGACTTGGTCTTGGCTACTCATCGCCCACGCAGTTGTGCCATGCCACGGTTACCGCGGGCGAGTTCAACTTATTTCCCGTATTGTAGCTTCCCGATTTCGCGCCAGGTGATGAGCCGGATTTTATTCTCCTGCAGCATTTTTCGGAAATCGTCGCTGGTAAAAAACTCAAGATCGCGTTGTCTCCAGGCGGCGCCCCAGTCAGGATGGTCGTGAGTCGCAGCTCTCATTTCCGCATCGTCGTACCCCAGATGCACAAT
This sequence comes from Pyrinomonadaceae bacterium, assembly GCA_046261995.1. Taxonomy (GTDB): domain Bacteria; phylum Acidobacteriota; class Blastocatellia; order Pyrinomonadales; family Pyrinomonadaceae; genus PSRF01. Next base: position 9,120 of record JBHENP010000073.1, on the reverse strand, counting down.
CACCTCAGTGATACCAGGTTGGACGCTTTTGATCGCGTCAGTATAAAACTTCGCCCAACCCTCAGGAGACATACTCGGGTCGATACTGATTACCCGATCTATAATGATGTCGTCCGGTTTAAGTATCGATGGCAAGAAGCTCGTCGCAGCAATTTGCTCTCTGGAGATTCGCGTGGGCAGCTTATTCTCGCGCGCAACTCGAAGCAGGGTTTCGAACAATGCTTTGTTTTGATAGAGCGTTCCCATGTGGGAATCAAGATGCGTAGGGTGAATACCGAATGACCGCGCCCGTTCAATCTGAGCCCGAATTTCGGCTTCGACTTCTTTTGCATTTGCGTGGGAGGCGGCTTCAGATTCCGTTAAATATAGATAACCGCTCTTGTCTAATAGCGAGGCCACTCGATCCTTAGGCAGCACCGGACCCCAGCGAAATGAAGTCCACTCACTCGTCAAAGTGAGGTGCAGACCGAGATCGGCTTTAGGATTTGCCCGCGCATACGTCGCTATTTCTGGTAGCCAGGGACAGGGAACCATTATGCTTCCTGAATTTACCAGCCCGCTCTCAAATCCTTTCTGCGTCGCGGCGTTGACCGAATGGGCCATCCCCAGGTCGTCGGCATGAACAATCAGGAGTTTGGCGTCACGAGGATAACCCAACCTTTCAGCCAGGCTCGGTTGTTGAGCGTGTACGCTAAAAAGCATCAAGCCAGAAAACGTCGGAAATAAGATGGACCAGATCGATATTGCCGTCACGGCAAGGATTGTTCGTCTCATTTATTCTGGCTCCCACCGAAGCTTTGTTAGTACGTCTGATGCAGGCGGTGTTCGAGAATAGAAACAACAGCGGAAAAAATCCAGCAAAATCATTCGGAAGTGGCATAGACTTTAGTCTGTGGATGCAGGATAGACTAAGTTTGTCGATCTACACAGACTGAAGGAACCTCTGATCAAGTTGATGTCGGGCTTCAGTTAAACTCTCATGACACGAAAATACCTTGGCTCCCGACTGGATCAACCAACCTTGAAGTTGTCGCAGTCGGTAATCACAGACTAAAGTCTATGCCACACAATTCGCCAAAAAACATTTTATCTTCGCGACGCCGTCGTGGCCGGTTCTACTTCTCAGCTTGGGGACGTTGGCACTCGGCGCGATTGTGTTCTTTATCTGCATGGCAGACGGATCGCTGGCCTTTCGCACGGGCAGACCCTTTGGCTGATGCTGAGGCTTCCCTTAAAAGTCTTACCAAAAGAAAAACACTGACTCAGACTTATGTCGTGAGGTACAATTAAGTTTCAGTCAGCGCTGTTCTCCCAGCCCTATTCCGTTACAGAAGTCGATGAAACCCCTGAAAATCGGCATCACCGGCGTCCGCGGAATCGTAGGTGAGACGTTTACGCCGGAGCTGGCGGTCGAGTTTGCCCAGGCATTCGGCTCCTACATCGACGGGGGCCGTATTCTCATCTGCCGTGACACCAGGCCATCCGGGCCAATGATCTGGCATCGGGTTGTGAGGTTGTCGATCTCGGGGTTAGTCCTACCCCGAGCATGCAACTGGCGGTCAAATGGTTAAAAGCGGACGGTGGTATTGCTATCACTGCAGGTCATAACCCTTGGCAGTGGAACGCTCTCAAGTTCGTTCGTGGTGATGGGCTCTACCTTAATTCCTCTCAGGCAGAAGAGTTGCTGGATATTTTTCATCAAGGTGAGTTTGCAAAAGCGACCTGGGACACGATTAAACAGGTCGTTCATTATGCGGATCCAATCGACGAACACATCAAAATGCTTCAGCAGAGTTTCGATGTCGACGCAATCCGATCACAAAGGCTGACGGTGGCGGTCGATTGTTGTAATGGCGCCTGTTCGCTTCTTAGTCCGCGGTGGCTGGAAACGCTGGGCTGTAACGTGTTGGCGCTGAATAACGATCCGACTGCAGCGTTTCCGCATGCGCCTGAACCTAAGCCTGAGACGATGGCCCAGCTCTGCGCGGTTGTTAAGGCGGGTCGCGCCGTCATTGGTTTCGCACACGACGCAGATGGCGAGCGTCTGGGCATAGTAAATGATTTTGGCGAACCACTCTCAGAAGAGATGACGTTCGCGCTT
>JBHENP010000073.1:515-7009 GCA_046261995.1 Pyrinomonadaceae bacterium | reverse complement strand
GCCGCACGCCACGCCGGAAATGTGGTACGTACTCCGGTCGGTCAGGCGTACATTTCCGAAGGGCTGATTGAACATGATGGGGTACTTGGAGGCGAGGGTAGCGGGGGCATTACGGTTCCTGAGGTTCACCTAACTCATGACAGCGCCGCCGCCATCGGGCTCATTCTCGAACACCTGGCACAGACAGGAGAGCGTATCTCTGAGATGGTGCAAGAGCTTCCTCGCTTCGCGACTCTGAAACACAACATTTCTGTCGAACCGCATCGCCTCTATTCGGTTTTGAAGGAGTTTCGGGCGGCAGTGGAGCGCGAAGATCTTGCCTTTGATTCGACCGATGGGCTGAAAGTAAGACTGCCGGCAGGCTGGGTTCACGTGCGAGCTTCTAATACAGAATCCATGATTCGAATCATCGTGGAGGCAAAGGCCGAAGCAGACGCTATTCAGTTACTAGATTGGACCAGGGACAGAATAAAGCGATGACGAGGTTCAGCTTTTGTCACGCAAAGACGCAAAGGGGGCAAAGACGCAAAGATGAAAAGAATTGAGTTTCCAGGTTTCTAACCAACCTTTTTCTGCGTCTTTGCCCACCTTTGCGTCTTTGCGTGAAACTGCCGTCTGCGACCCGATATGCGAGCAATACCAACCCTCAAGATCAGCATCTCCGGAGTGCGTGGCGTTATAGGCCAGTCGCTGACGCCGTCGCTTTTGACCCGCTTTGCTCAAGCGTTCGGCACGCACACGGGAGCGGGAACGATTGTTATCGGCCGCGATCCGCGAACGTCTGGGGAGATGGTCAAACACGCGGTAATTGCGGGAATCTTGTCGAGCGGGAGCCGTGTTGTCGATATCGGTGTTTGTCCCGTCCCCACGGTTCAGCTTCAGGTCCGGCATCGGCACGCTCACGGTGGAATTGCCATTACAGCTAGCCACAATCCAGCAGAATGGAACGCTTTAAAATTCATTGGCTCAGGCGGCCTCTTCCTGGATTCCGGTCAAGCGCGCGAAATGCTCGATATTTATCACCAGGGTGAGTACACAAAGGTGAGCGGCGCGGAAATCAGAACCGTTGAAGAAACTGATGGAGCAACTGATCTGCACATTAGGGCTATCCTGAACGTCCTCGGCCCACTTCCGAAAACAGCGAAACCGCTTCGCGTCGTGCTTGATTCCTGTAATGGAGCAGGCTCTCTGGTCGGCCCGAAGCTACTTGAAGCGCTGGGCGCGGAGGTGATTCCGATCAACGTCACTCCCGATGGATCATTCCCGCGTCCGGCAGAGCCACTGGCTGAGAACCTCGGCGACCTTTGCGCAGCAGTCAAAAGGCTTCACGCAGACATAGGGTTTGCTCAGGATATGGATGCAGATCGACTGGCGATCGTCTCGGAGCAGGGCCTACCGATTGGAGAAGATTACACGCTCGTGTTGGGTGTCCTCTACGTGCTCGGACGAGAACGAGGACCGGTTGTTGCCAATCTGTCCACCACTTCGGCACTCGAGGATGTAGCCAAACAGTTTGGCTGCCCAATCTTTCTGACGAAGATCGGCGAAGTAAATGTGACTGACAAGATGCAGCAACAAAATGCGGTGATCGGCGGTGAGGGCAACGGCGGCGTAATCTATCCGCGAATTAACTTCGCGCGCGATAGTTTGGTCGGCATGGCCCTAGTGCTCCACCTGCTTGCGGAATCAGGAAAGACTGTCACTCAATTGCTACAGAGGTTTCCGCGATATAGCATCGTCAAAGAGAAAATGGTATGTCCGTCACAACGGATCCCCGCCGTGCTCAAAATGGTGCGCCAGAAGTTTGCTGATTTCCCGATGGACACGCGAGATGGTATCAAGGTGATGATGCCCGAGGGTTGGTTTCTGGTGAGAGGGTCGAACACAGAACCGATTGTGCGTATCGTCGCGGAGGCAAAGAGTGAAGATCAAGCGAGAGAAATGGTAGCTGGTTTGTACCATCAGGTGGCGGCATGTATTGACGGTTAGTTTCCCCATAGCTTTTAGCCCCAAATCAGGAAAGGAATCAACCATGATCTGTGCGGTACCCGTCCTCAGGCACCCCCTGGTAGAATGCTTGCGCGGTCCTATTTTTCTAGTCGCAGTCTTAACCTTACAGATGTTTTCACTACAGACTCCGGGTCTGGGCCAGCAGGCTACCAACGCGACTCTTACTGGAACGGTTACCGATCCAAATGGGGCGGTTGTGACCGGTGTCAGCGTCGCTGCGACTCAAAAGGCGACCGGGATTCGGCGGGAGACTGTAAGCAATGACGAGGGACTCTACGTCCTTTCAAATCTTGCACCGGGCGATTATGAAGTTAGGATCGAGGCGAAGGGATTCACCACTAAAACCACCAAGACGCCGGTATCGCTCCAGGTCGGTCAGACGGTAACCTTGAATGTCCCTCTTGAGATTGGCGTCAGTGAGTCACTGACAGTGGATCTGGAAACTCATCAGACATTAATTGATAACACCGCCTCGCTGGTCCATGGAGTGGTCGAGTCTCGGGAAGTTGAGGGCCTACCGCTGAATGGCCGCAACTTCCTCGAGCTGGCACTTTTAATTCCGGGCAATGCACCAGCTCCAAACTTCGACCCTACAAAGACTAACACGGTGGTGATTTCCTCAGCCGGACAACTCGGCCGCGGCGGCAACGTAACAATCGATGGCGCCGATAACAATGACGACGTAGTCGGGGGCGCAGTTCAAAACATTTCGCAGGAAGCGGTCCAGGAGTTCCAGATTGCCACCAATCGGTTCTCCTCGCAGCTGGGCCGTTCCGGATCCTCCGTTATTAACATCGTAACCAAGTCAGGCACGAACGAGTTGCACGGATCCGGTTCCTTCTATTTTCGGCATCGCAAATTACAAGGTCTGCCTGCAACGTTCGATCGCAGCCTGGGACAAACGCCACCTTTCGATCGGCAACAATATGCTTTCGCTGTAGGTGGGCCAATCAAGAAGGATCGGGCCTGGTTCTTCGGCTCATTTGAATATCGCGATCAAGATGGAGTGGTGCTGGTGGGAGCCAGAGATTTGGCGAGTCGATCCATCAGACGTGGTTTTGCGACTTCGCCTCTAAGCGATTTCTTGACAACTGAGCGAGTCGATTGGAGCCCGAATGAGGCCGACCGTTTCAGTTTTCGCTATTCGTATCAACGGGAGAATGTTGTCGCGGCCAGCACTCTGGTTCGCGCTATCGGTTCGGCATCTCAGAGACAGTCCAGCCAGAACAAAACAAATTCGTTACTCGCCAATTACACGCACGTTTTCTCAGCTCGCGATGTTAATAGCTTCAACTTCAGTTTCAGCACTTTCATCAATCAGACAGTTCCGGTGCAGCCCGGCCCACAGTTAACCTTCCCCAGCCTGCAGGATGGAGCATCTTTTCGGATTCCCCAGCAGACCAAGCAGCGTCGTTTTCAGTTTAGCGATACCTTCACCTTAATCCGGGGCAACCATACCGTTTACCTGGGAGGTGAGATCCAGCGGGTGGTGTCAGATCTCGATCTCAAAGTCTTTCAGCAAGGACGAATTGAATTGATTGAAGACTTTACCGATTTCGATCGAAACGGGGATGGTCGAGTTGATGACAACGATCTCGTGTTTGCTGTTACCCTTCGCAGCGGATTCCCGGACCGTCCGCTTCTTCTTCCTGACACCAACAGCACTTATTTTGCCGGCTTCATCCAGGACGACTGGCGAGTGCATCCGCAACTGACGTTGAATCTGGGGCTGCGCTATGAACTGGACACGGACGTTAAGAATGTCAGCCGCACGAGTGAGCTGAACCCGCTGATTCTGCCGTTCCTAAATGGTCAGAGAGGGAGAGACAAAAACAATTTCGCACCCCGGCTCGGGTTTAATTACTCGACGCGAGACGGGCGGACGAGCATTCACGGTGGATATGGCATCTACTACGATCGCGTGACGCTGCAAATCCAAACCTTGGAGCGCGGTCTTGATGGCCGCGCCTTACCAGTTGAGGTGCGAGCGGGCAATCTGTTTTTCATCCCGCCACAGTTCCTTTTCGATCCGGTCAACGGGGTGTTTCCGCCCGGAGCACCAACTTTGACGAATCCCTTCACCGGCTTTGTGCTGCCAGGAGCAGGAGCGGGCGGCATTAATATTATCGACAACAGTCTCCAGAACCCCATGGTTCACCAGATGAATGTGGGCTTTCAACGCGAGTTTGGCCGTCAGTTGGTGGCGCGTGCGGACTATCTGCGCAACGTGGGCACGCATTTCATCATAGGTCGCATCATTGGGACTGTACCCTTAAATCCAGTCGTGGGTGGGCCTGAGACTGTCAAGAACCTCGAGTCCAGTGTGAGAACGCAATACGACGGATTTCTTCTGAGTTTGGAGAGACGTTTTTCTGATCGCTACCAGTTTCGCGCTTCCTACACACTCTCCAAATCATTTAACTTTGCCAACGACGATCAGATTCCTTTTTCGAACGGACCAATAAACTCCGACAACCTTCAGCTGGAGTACGGTCCGACGCCAAACGATCAGCGCCATCGGTTTAGTTTTTCAGGAGTGTTCCAGCTTCCCTGGGCGGTGCGACTGGCTCCGATCTTTACTCTTGCTTCATCGGTTCCGGTCGATATTCTTTTACCCGATGGCAGCTCTCGCGTCTGTGAACTCCAAAGAAATGCCGGTGCGCGAGTGTTTCATACGGGCGCGGAGCTGAACACCGCGCTAACTCAGATCAATGCTGCTGGTGGTTCGCTGTGCCCAAACGCAGATCCCAGCACCGGCTTTCGTCCGCGAGTGCCCCTACCTCTGGTGCGCGACGATTTGCGGTTGGGAGACAACTTCTCATCTCTGGACTTGCGCGTATCTAAAGTGTTCAAGCTGGGAGAACACCTGAGCATCGAACCGATTGCTGAAGTGTTCAACCTCTTCAACATCACTAATGTACTTGGTATATCAAACGTCAACTATTCCGGTTTCAGCAATGTGCTGGTCCGTGACAGCAATGATCCAAGCAGCCCCGGCTTTCAGCGGTCGTCGAGTTTCGGACAAGCGGTCACCACAGCCGGAGGCGTTTTTGGCTCCGGCGGCCCACGCGCGTTCCAGTTTGCTGCGCGAGTTACGTTTTGACTGCGTCTGGGCGCTCTCTGTATCTCAGTGTTCTTGTTTTTGAGCAAATCTTTTCCAGAAACGACGATCCACGAAACGACACGAACTAACACGAAGTTGTCTTGGTGTAATTTCGTGTAATTTAGTGGATCGTCTCTTATGGTCCAGTGAACACGACAGCCCAACTCAAACGACAGATCGGTATTCGCACCGCCACAGCTCTCGTGGTCGGCGAAGTTATCGCCGTAGGTATTTTTCTCACTCCGGCGGGCATGGCCAAAGCTCTTGGCTCGCCTTTGTGGCTATTGGTTGTCTGGCTGGCGATGGGTGGAATGGCCTTGTGCGGCGCCCTATGTTACGGCGAGTTAGCGGCCAGATATCCCGAAGCGGGTGGCGGTTACGTGTACTTACGTGAAGCTTATGGTCCTGCGGTCGCTTTCATGTACGGGTGGATGGCCTTTCTGGTAATGGATCCTGGATTAACTGCAGCGCTGGCAGTGGGCCTTGCCAGTTACGCGGGATTCGGTCTAAACCTTTCGCCGTGGGGACTCAAGGCACTGGCCATCGCTACGATAATATTGGTCGCTCTCATCAACATTCGTGGCGTCAGGCTCGGTGCATGGTTCGTACGCACACTGATGTTTCTCAAGCTGGGGTTGCTGGCTTTTGTTTTTCTTTGGGGATTTGGCTTTCAACTCGGTAACTGGTCAAACTTCACACCGTTTGTGGCTCAGCGCGCAAACTCGGCTCCGCTGCTTGGCGCTTTAGCAGGCGGACTTATTGGAGCCTTTTTTTCATTTGCCGGTTGGTGGGATTTGGGCAAGCTGGCAGGTGAAGTGCGCGATCCCGCACACACGCTTCCGAGAGCACTTACTTACGGTGTGATTATCGTAACCATCGTGTATATCCTGACCAGCGCTGTTTTCATTTATCTCGTACCCCTGGGACAAGTCACCTCGGGGGAAACTTTCGCGGCGCAGGCCGGAGAGGTTTTGTTTGGACCTGTAGGTGGCCTGGTGTTTTCGCTCGTGGTTGTGGTGGCCGTGTTGGGGAGCCTGGCCGCTGTTATGATGTCCGCGCCCCGAGTCTATTTTGCAATGGCTCGTGATGGACTGTTTATCCCGGCAATTGCCTCAATTCACCCGCGCTACGAAACCCCGGCTTACGCCATTGCTCTGCAAGCGGTACTGGCTTCAATACTGGTGACAGTTGGTACGTTTAATGAGATCGTTTCGTATTTCGTATTCGTGGTAGTCGTCTTTATTTCGTTCACAGTGGCTGCCCTGTTCTTATTGCGTCGTAAAGGACCAGCTGTAGGGTATCTGACTCCGGGTTACCCGGTGACGCCAGTGATATTTTTAACGTTGATTGTTTTACTACTCGTCTTGCTGGGCGGTAATAA
>JBHENP010000073.1:0-505 GCA_046261995.1 Pyrinomonadaceae bacterium | reverse complement strand
TGGCCCTGGGATTTCCAGTTTACTATTTGCTTGTTCGTCCGAAGCGTCGACAGTACGACGTGCAGTAGGGAATTTCGGATTTCGGATTTCGAATTGCGAATTTAGTCTCCGACGGAGATCGCGGCCATTGAAAACTAACTAGTTAAGATAGACAAAATTTGAAATCCGAAATCCGAAATTCGAAATTCGCAATTCGAGATCCGAAATTCGAAATTCTTAAAGGAAGATAACTCGATGACCTGGATTAAAACCGTCTCTGCTGCCGAAGATGAGGAAGTGCGCCGGGTTGTTGAAGCTCAGCGCAAATTGTACCCGATTGAGTATGCTATGCCGGTCCACCCGACACCCGATGGCGAAACGGCCGGGATCGTGGCGTCTCACAGTCTGATTCCGGATGCGCTCTATCATGCATTTTCCACCTTCGGCGCGCTGATGTCTCCGGATTTGCCACTGAGCAGACGCCAGCACGAGATGATCACAACCGTAGTATCGGTCACTAACCGGT
>JBHENP010000072.1:772-20533 GCA_046261995.1 Pyrinomonadaceae bacterium | reverse complement strand
GCCCTCAGCTCGCCCGCGTTTTCAGCGGAGAGACGCGCCCAAACACGCTCTGCCGCCGCATTAACCACCGGCGAATCGATTTGCTCGCTCCGAATCTCGGCGGTCACTTTGTCGAGGATGGATTCCGTATTCTTGTTCATCATGTTCTCCAGATAGTGCCCTTAAGTAACACAGACTTTAGTCTGTGGGTCGTCTTCATACCGGATACACAGACTAAAGTCTATGCTACGTATTAGTCTGTGCTACGTGTTGCTCCAGATAGTGCCCAATTTCTTTTCGTAGTTTCGTGCGGGCGCGATGCAGCACCACGCCCACCACCAGATGCGACGTGCCCAGCAACTTCGCAATCTCGTGGTTCTCGTAACCTTCGTAATAGCGCAGAACAAACATCTCTCCCGCGGTTGTGCCCAGACGGGCAACCGCCGTTCGAATTAGTTCCTGTAACTCGCGATCGACGTGCTCGGCCTCAGGGTTTTTTGCACTGCTCTCGAAGGCGCTTGCATCAGCGTCTTCCAAGCCCACCAATTTCGATCTGGTGCGGCTGCGCATCAAATCCAGCGAGGCGTTGATCGCGGCGCGCGACAAATAAGCTTCAGGATTGGGCGATAGGTCGAGGGTATCCTGGCTTTTCAGAAGCCGGAGGAAGATGGTTTGCAGCACATCCTCCGCATCAGCGGCGCTGCCGGTAACGCGGTGAGCGGTGCGAAAAACCCGGTCGTGATGCGCTTCGAAAAGCCTTTCAAGCGCTCCCGGGGGATTTGGTACTGGTCTCAAGGTTCTAACGGCTGCCTGCACGGTGCCCTCCTGAAGGTCGTCTGCCACTTGGTAAACGAGCTAAAGGAGGGCTTATTAACACTTTTGCCTTGATTGAGACTCCTCAATTCAGGATCCGCGTTTATAGGCGAAAACTGTGGCTATCTTCTTACTCTTATAGCTCGTTGTCTTTATCAGTGGAAGGGAAACGTCTGGCTCACCAGGGCAGGATCGATGCCGGCAACCCGAATCGGACCGTCGGGAATCACTTCATTTCATATTCGCCATTTTAGGTGACTGTAGGCGTTTAGCGACGGAGCAGGATCAGTATCCCCGCGACCACCGCAAGGACCGCCAAGACCATCGTGACTGTCGGAGAGACTCTAATATTTAACAGCGGCAACAGGCCCGTAAGTATGAGCCAGATCCCTAACAGGAGCATGCCCAAGTTCCGACTTCCCAGGTTGTTAGATAGTTTCATCGGTTGACTCCTTTTGACGTGCAAGACCAGATCACACCGGCGGGCCCTCGCTGGCGTCAAATTCTTCCATCTCTTTAGTCCACTCGTAGGCGGGACGACTCTGCAGTAGCCGCATACACCGGTTCCAGCGCAGGATTGATTCGTCGTTGTCTGCCGGCCGAATCTTTTCCGCAGCCTCAAAAAGTCCCATTGCCTCTTCGAAGATCGGGTAGACAGTGTGCGGCGGCCGTCCGGCGCGAAGTTGGGCCTTTGCTTTACGCTCCTGAAGAATACCGAGGTGATAGACCCGCTCATACTCGCTGGTCAGACCGCGAAACAGTCGGTCGGCTTCCGCGTACCGATCCGAGACCTGACCCGTAAACTGGTCCGTGATTGCCAGACCCAGGAGACGCAAGGCCGTTTGATTGTCCGCTTGCTCGCTGAGAATGTCGCGGCAGATCGATTCGGCCTCGCCGGGCTCGTTTAAGTAACGATAGACTTCCGCTTTAGAGATCGCTTCAGAAATACCGGCTCTTGAGATGGGCTTGAGCTTTAGTTCCATATCACCCCTGCCTCCTGCCGTCTGTCTCCTGCCTACTTCTCTTCCCCTGCAGCTTCCGTAGGAACCATCGAACCGGGTCATAGTAATCATCGACCACGCGCTCTTTCAACGGGATGATCGCGTTGTCGGTGATATGAATGTCTTCTGGACAAACCTCAGTGCAACACTTCGTTATATTGCAGAGACCGATGCCAAGCTCATCCTTCAATAAGTTAGTTCGTGACAAGCCGTCTAAAGGATGCATCTCCAGACCGGCAATGCGTACAAAGAAGCGCGGACCGCCAAACTGTTGTCCTTTGTCATGATCACGCAAAACGTGGCAGACGTTCTGGCAAAGAAAACACTCAATGCATTTGCGAAATTCCTGAACGCGATCCACGTCGCGTTGATCCATCTTCCACTCAACATTGGCGCGCGGCGCGAATGGTGGAATCGTCCGGTTTATCCGGTAGTTCCAGGAGACGTCAGTCACTAGATCTCTAATGACTGGAAAACTCTTCATTGGCTGGACAGTAATGGGTTCAGTCAAAGGCAAAGCATCCATACGAGTCTTGCAGGTCAGCCGCGGACGCCCGTTAACCTCTGCGGAGCACGAACCACATTTTCCGGCTTTGCAGTTCCAGCGGACCGCGAGGTCGGGAGCTTGATGGGCCTGGATGTAATGAAGCGCGTCAAGCACAACCATTCCCGGAGCGATGGGCACACTGTATTCAACCAACTCCCCACCACCGCGATCGCCGCGAAAGATTTTGAATGTTGCGTCACTCATGGTCAGTTGTCAGTTGTCAGTAGTTCGTGCTTGGTGCTTTGTGCTTGGTGCTTTGTTCTTAGTGCTTGTGCTTGGTGCTTTGTTCTTAGTGCTTGTGCTTTGATTTTGTCGTTAGCAAGTCGTGCTTCGCGGCGAAGGTGGTTCAAATATACATCCAAGTACAAAGCACCAAGTACAAAGCACCAAGCACAAAGCACCAACTGACTACTGACTACTGACTCTTCTCCTCCAGAATCCGTTTTAGCTCCCCAGGCATTTCTTCTACCGGTCTTTGCTTGAGCTGCATCTCATCGTCACCCTGCATTATGATGTTGTTCTGCTTGCTCCAGCCTTCGTCGTAGTTGGGATAGTCAATCCTGCTGTGTGCACCGCGGCTTTCTTTGCGCTCCAAAGCGCTCCGCGCCACTGCCTCCGAAACGGTCAGCATTGCTTTCAGATCGCGGGCGAGGTGCCAGCCTGGATTAAATAGTCGCGACCCTTCCACACGCACCTCCTCTCCTCGTGCTCTCAACGAATCGAGTTCCCTTAGCCCCTCCCTCAAATCATCCTCATTGCGAAAGATGCCGACATAGTTGTGCATGGCTTCCTGCAAATCCCGGTGGATATCGTAAGGACTCTCGCCGGCCGGTCGCTCAAAGGGCTCGAGCATCTCTCGCGTTGCTTCCATTACCTCCTGTCCATCTATCGTTACCGGACCGCTTTGTTTTGCATGTTCTGCAGCACTCAATCCCGCGCGCCTCCCGAAAACCAACAGATCGGAAAGCGAATTGCCGCCCAAACGATTTGAGCCGTGTAGCCCCGCGGCAGCTTCGCCGGCGGCAAACAGCCCGGGCACCGTTGCTTGCGCGGTCTCCGCTTCCACCCGGATGCCGCCCATCATGTAATGACAAGTAGGACCGACTTCCATCGGCCCCTGGGTAATATCCACGTCCGCCAGCTCTTTAAACTGGTGATACATACTGGGCAGTTTACGCTTCACATACTCGGCTGGCTTATGCGAAATATCGAGATAGGCGCCACCATGCTCGGTACCCCGTCCCTCCCGCACTTCCGTATAGATGGCCCGGGCGACAACGTCGCGCGTCGAGAGTTCCATCTTCTCCCGATCGTAACGTTCCATGAAACGTTCCCCGTCCTTATTGCGCAGCACCCCGCCTTCACCACGGACCGCTTCGGTTACCAGAATGCCCTGCACACCTGGGGGCCAAACCATTCCCGTGGGATGAAACTGGACAAATTCCATATCCATTAATTCAGCGCCGGCGTCGTAGGCCAGTGCCATACCGTCGCCGGTGTACTCCCAGGAGTTTGAAGTTATGCGCCAGGCTTTCCCGATACCTCCGGTGGCGATAACGATTGATTTGGCTTTGAAGACCACAAAGCGACCGGTCTCTCGCCAGTAACCAAAAGCGCCGGACACGCGATCACCGTCTTTGAGTAACCTCGTGATGGCGCATTCCATGTAAACATCAATACCGAGATTGACACCTCTGTCTTGCAACGTCCGGATCATCTCGAGCCCCGTTCGATCGCCTACATGACACAGGCGCTTGAAGGTATGGCCGCCAAAAGCTCGCTGAAGGATGTCTCCAGAACTGGTGCGATCGAACAGTGCGCCCCATTGCTCCAACTCGCGGACCCGCTCGGGAGATTCCTGGGCATGAATCTGGGCCATGCGCCAGTTGTTGAGAAACTTTCCTCCGCGCATGGTGTCGCGAAAATGAGTGCGCCAGTCGTCCGCCTCGTCAACATTCGCCATGGCCGCCGCGATCCCGCCTTCAGCCATGACAGTGTGGGCTTTACCAAGTAGTGACTTGCAAACAACGGCCACTGTGGCGCCCTGACCGAGTGCCTCAATCGCAGCACGCAGCCCCGCGCCTCCAGCACCAATGATCAACACATCATGTTCGTGAGTCTCGAACTTTTCGTTCACAGCAATCTCAAGTCCGGAATCGCGCCGCTGGCAACTAACCTGATGTACAGGTCGCTCAGACCAACCGAGAACAAGCTCATCCAGGCAAACAGCATGTGGTGCTCATTGAGAAAACTGGCGCCTTGCCAGGCCGTATGTCGCGCCTGGCCAAACGATACGCAGGAAAAACAGTCAACCTTACCGCCGATGATGTGTCGTAATGAATGACAGGAGAAGGTATAAAACGAGAGCAGAACAATGTTCGCAAGCAAGACCAGCGAGCCCAAGCCTACGCCAAACCGTCCGTTGAACCAGAAAGCGCGGATGGCGTCGTACCAGAGAATAATCAGGAAGATGAGTGCAACGTAGAGAAAATAACGGTGGAGGTTTTGCAGTATGAAAGGAAACGCGGTCTCGCCGCGATAGGTATGCGACCTGGATTCACCAACCGCGCAGGCGGGTGGATCAAGAAAAAACGCGCGGTAATAAGCCTTACGATAGTAGTAGCAGGTTGCGCGGAAGCCCAGCGGCGCCCAGAGTATTAACAGCGCGGGAGACAGAGGCCACCAACTGGTTTTAATAAGTGGAGAGTAGAACGGAGAGAGATAAGGACCCCATTCGTAGAATTCGTTCTCGAAGGCTCGCCAGGTAGCGTAGACACTAAAGGCGCCGAGCACGATGATCACTGGAACTATTTCGATCCACCAGGCATCGCGTCGCATGGTTTGGCCAAAACGACTAGGCGACACTGCAGTTCTTGATTCAGCCATAAAATCAAGTGGCACAGACCTCAGTCTGTGATCTCAAGCCTCATATCTCTCCGTTACACTTCCCAACTCACTCACCCACACAGACTAAAGCCACTAAAACAACGATCCCTTCGCCTCTCCCAGCATGGCCTGCCGAACCAGTGGAATCGGGGGGCCACCGTATGTCAGGAACTCGTCATGGAACTTCTGCCAGGCCTGCTTTCCACCACGTGCAGCCGTCCAGTCTTCCCGCAATTTCTTAATCATCAACTTCCCCATGGTGTAGTTGAGATAAGCGGGATCGAAGGTGCCGCGCGCCGCCTGTTGCCGCGCAGTCCCGGCATCCTGAAATCCCTGCTCGCGAAACATTTGCTCAGATTCCTGGACTGTCATCGTCCCTGTGTGCATTCCAATTGCCGAGAGGAAACGTACGTTGCGCAGCATCGCGTTCAGGAGTTGCCCAATGTGCGTTTCGGGATCGCCATTTCCGAGACCGGCTTCCCACATCATCTCTTCCGTGTAATGGGCCCAGCCTTCGGCGAATGCATAACCAACAAACACCTGACCAAACTTCGACTGGGCCCGGTTCGCATGGAGGAACTGAAGGAAGTGCCCGGGCCAGACTTCGTGAACGGACGTGAAAAGCAGGTTGGCCAGGCCCGGAAGATACGCATCCTTCTCCTGCTGCGACCATGAGGGATCGGGCGGCGCAATGTAGTAGGTGGAAGGAAGATTCTTCTCGTATGGTCCGGGGATATTTATGTAGGCAAAATTCCAACGCCGGTAAGCAGGTGCTTCCGCAACTAGCGCTTCTTCAGTGCCTGGAATCGTGACGATGTTCTTTTCAGCCAGGAAAGCCTTCAGATCGCCAAGCTGTTTCCGGGCCATTTCTACAGATCCGCCACTTGGCTTATGGGCCTCGGCCTTGGCTACACACTCTGAAAGTGTTTGTCCGGGCGCGTAAGAGCCGCAAGCCTCGCGCAATGCAGTCTGGTTTCGTTCCAGGTCCCGGCGGCCGACGGCCTCGAGCTCATCCAACCTGACCTCTACACCCTCCGTCTTCCGCAACATTTCGCTGAACTTCCCGGCGCCGATAGCGAAGGTGTCAGTCGCCCCTGCTTGCTGCGACTGAAACCAGGCGTCCATTGCCCTCATAGCCTTGATGGCAGCCGCGTTGGCCTCTGTGAAGTCTTTTTGTAGCTGTTCATCTTTGACCGAAGCAAAAACTTCAGGCACGTCCTTCTCATAAAAAGAGACGAGACCTCCGAATGTGGTCTTGCCTATTTGCACGTAGGTTTTAGGCAGAGGTGTACGCAGGTTTTTGCGAATCTGATCGAGTGCGGCCGGAATTGCCTTCGCGTAACTGGTATAGGCACGCAGGCGCTGATCAAGCGGCGCGTATGGCCGGGAAACGTAAACGTCCGGATCGATGACCTCGGCATAAAACTGCGGATTCCGATAGGGCCACTCCGCTGATTCCAGCCAGAAGAGATCAGCGTCGATGACGGCCATCACGTAGTTGCGTTCGAATTCCTGACGTTTCTCAAGATCAGAATCCTCGAACTTGCTGACCCGGGCTCTCTCTGCGCGTAAGCGATCAATTTCTTTCTTGATGCCGGCGTCGCTCAGATCGGGTAGCTTGCCGTCAAATTCGTGACGGCCTGAACGCGCAGCAAAATCAGGATGCGCGGTGAAATATGCATCGAGAAATTGAGTGACGTATGCATCCCAGGAAACGTCATCGCCTGACGACTTCGACGGAGTGTCAGGGTCTCTCCTGTTGAAATGGCAGCTTGCAGCAATCAGCAGTACCAGAAGGGAAATTACAAAATGGAGTCTTACCGGAGTCCTCACGGCCATGGTTGGCGGTCACCTTCCCGGAAGCATTTTTTGAAGATGCCGAGTGTATGGGAGATTGCAGAGGCAGGCAAGGAGATTGGCGGTCATCATCGCATCATCGCGCCATAGACTACGATCAGAAAGGGTCTACTTACTGGTTGATTTGGACTACGTCTAAAAGGCAACGATCGATCGGCGCTACGGCTTCGCCGCCGGGTGTGAGGCGGTGGCTGTGCCCCGCCGTCAAAGTCGTCCTTAATGAACTGGGGCTCCGCCCCCCGGGGCATAGCCCCCAAAGAAATAAAAAGGCTAGCTGACGGCGGGGCATAGCCCCCGCCTCACATCCGGCGGCGAAGCCGTAGCTACGATCGCCCCTGGCCACTTACCGTCTCTTAGCCACGATTGCGGCAAGTCTCGAACGGGCTTGCGCCGCTTCGGGGCTGCGTGGATAACGCCTGATGACTTCCCGCCAACTCGTGCCCTCATAATGAAACTTGCGTTGGTCTGAATCGAAGACAAATTTGACACCCTGCCGACTGTACCGATCAAGACCGCTATAATTCAGCGAGTAACTAAAGAGCGGCGCAACGTTGGCCTGCATCTCCTCGACGTCAAGTCTTCTTGCAGCATCGTGCGAAAGCTTGACGGCAGCCTGTTCGGCTGTGTCTCCAAAGAGCAAAAGCACACGCGGGCGCAATGGAGAGTGCGGAAAGGCATCGAGAAAAATCCGCGCGCGCGCCAATCGGTCGAACTCAGCAGAAGCATTTATTAGGCGCAGCAAGCGTTCATCATCACCTCGGCGGCGCGGTGTGATCATAGCCTCTTTTTGCAGCCATCCGCGGGTGCGTCTGCTGACGTTAACGGAATAAAACAATATTCCGTCACGGCTACGATTCTGACCTGTAATGGTAATAGCTCGGCCCCGACCGATTCGACGCAGCAATTTGCCGCTGAGATCCGGCGAGGCCCTCAGTACTGAGAGCCTTTCGTCGACCACAATACCAATGCGCCGCCCGGAAACTCGTCCCTGAGCATTAACACAGGTGAAGACAACAGCTAAGAAACTAGCCGTGGTCAGAATGATCGAAGTAACTCTGGCATGTGAGGAACAGGTGTTCATGATCTTGCCTCCTTAGCAAGGTGAGGTTTACTAGAAGACTGGGAGCAACATGCAGCGAGCTCCGCTGCGCTGGGCCTGCAGCTATCGAGGCACGCGCCGGCGAACTGTCGCTGAAGCGGTGAGTTTGATCCGCGCTTCGGCTGCGATGATGCGTTCAGTTAGACCCGCATGATGAAAATGACAAATGGCCACCGCGAGAGCGTCAGCCGCGTCTTGCGGCTCCGGCACACTCGTTAGTGAGAGTAGTATCCGAACCATCTCCTGCACCTGATGCTTTTCTGCGTTGCCATAACCCACCACCGTCTGTTTGACCAGACGTGGCGAGTATTCGTACGTTTCCAACGCAGCTCGTTCGGCTACCAACATTGCGACACCACGGACTTGGCCGAGCTTCAGAGTGACCCTCACATTTGTGGCCAGGAAACCGTCTTCAATAGCACAAGCCTGAGGCCGGTGACGCGTGATTATCTCTTCTATGCCATTAGAGATTTGCAACAGGCGGGCAGGAAACTTCTGGCGCGGCGAAGATCGAATCGCGCCATACTCGAGCAGACGGTAATGCCGGCCGTCTCCTTCAATGACGCCCCATCCGGTCGTGTCACTGCCTGGATCGATTCCTAGAACGCGCATGGGCCATTTCCAAGTGAGAACAAGTTGTCATCACATTAGGGTTAGTTCGTCCGAACGGCGGGCAGTATACTACACGGTTCATCGCATTGATGGCCTTTGTCCGACTCAACCTCGGCGATATGCACTCAAATACAGAACAGGAAGCGGTAGCGACCTGGCCCTTTCGGTACCACTAGCACTGTTGAGTCTGTCGCAACGGCCAGTTCGCCAACGCTTCCTGTTCTGTAGTTGAGGGGTTCTCTCATTTGGATCTGTAGTGAGGTCGCTGCTTTACCACGCGGTCTCGGTACCACTAATACCGTTGAGTCTGTCGCAACGGCCAGGTCGCTACCGCTTCCTGTTCTGTAGTTGAGGGGTACTCTCATTTGGATCCGTAGTCAGGTCGCTGCTTTACCCCCGGTCCCGGTACCGCTCGCGCTGTCGAGTCTGTCGCAATGGCCCGGTCGCTACCGCTTCCTGTTCTGTAGTTGAGTGGTGCTCTCATCTGGATCTGTAGTGAGGTCGCTGCTTTACCCGCGGTCTCGGTACCACTAATACCGTTGAGTCTATCGCAACGGCCAGGTCGCTACCGCTTCCTGTTCTGTAGTTGAGTGGTACTCTCATTTGGATCCGTAGTCAGGTCGCTGCTTTACCTCCGGTCCCGGTACCGCTCGCGCTGTCGAGTCTGTCGCAATGGCCAGGTCGTTACCGCTTCTTGTTCTGTAGTTGAGTGATTCATTGGTTCTGTAGTCAGTTGCCGCCTTACGCGCGTCAGGCTTAACGTTATCAATTTGGTTTTCACACAGCTCCGTCGACCTAGGTGTGTTACCGTCAAGTTATCAATGCTGACTGTACGTTCGAGGAGCGCAAAAGATCCGATGTTTGATGTGATTATCGTTGGCGCTGGACCCGCTGGTCTTAGTGCGGCACTTATCCTGGGACGCTGCCGCCGCAACGTTCTCATCTGCGACGCGGGGCATCCTCGCAATACTGCATCACGTTCTCTGCACGGTTACCTTACTCGCGACGGTATCGATCCAGCTGAACTGCTGCGGATCGGACGCGAGCAATTGCGGCCGTACACCACAGTTCAACTGCGTTCCGACGAGGTCACGGGTGCCCGTGCTGTCGGTAACGGATTCGAAATCACTATAAATAATGAGGCAGTTTCTTCGCGTAAGCTTTTACTTGCCACTGGCGTCGTGGATCACCTTCCGAATATCGAAGGGCTGAAGGCACTGTACGGTCGCAGCGTCTTTCACTGTCCCTATTGCGATGGTTGGGAGCTTCGCGATCAGCCGATTGCGGTTTATGGACGCGAAGATCGTGGTTCGGGCCTGGCGCTGGAACTTACGGGATGGAGTAGGGATTTGATTGTCTGCACCGACGGTCCGTCCACAATTTCAGCGGACGACCGCAAAAAACTCGCGGGCCTCAACATTCCAGTGCGCGAGGAGCGTATCGGCCGCCTCGAGGGTGTTGAGGGACAGCTCGAACATATTATCTTCGACGATGGCAAGGTGCTTCCCCGCCGGGGCATGTTCTTCAATACAGGTCAGGATCAGCGTTGTGATTTGGCGGCGAAACTGGGCTGCGCCTTTACTGAGCGTGGCGCGGTTCGGACGGGAGAGTACGAAATGACGAATGTACCCGGTCTGTTTGTGGCTGGGGACGCTTCGCGAGCCGTACAACTTGCGATCGTCGCAGCCGCGGAAGGAGCGGAAGCCGCGTTCGCCATTAACAAAGCGTTGATCAAGGAAGACTTGGATGGTGCGGTCTAGTGTCCTACGGTTTCGTCGGGGAACAGGTCAATCCATGCTTTACGTGCTAGTAGCTCCCACTCGTGACCCGAAAATTCCCGGTCATAGTTTTCGTAGTTGAGTTTTCCACGCTGGGGCGGCATCGTAAAGTCATATGGTGGCGGCCGTCGAAACCGTTCCGGGCCGAGTGGGTTTTCTTTTAACGCCTCGCGCTGGGTCGCAAAGCACTCATACATGCGGCGTTTCACATCCTGAGCTTCCTGGTCGAGCATGAGCGTTGTTGTTTCGCGACCCGAGCTGGGAAGGAAATCGAGCACCCTCTTCTCTCCGTCTCTCCCTGGGTGCAGAGCCATCTCAAACAGCATTGGGGCCCTGAAACCACTGCGCTTTAACAAACGCACTGCCGCATTCGTCGCAAAAGCCGCTGCATCATGATCTGGGTGACCCCCTTCATAGGGGTGAGTTAGAACAACGTCCGGAGCGCACTGTTGCAGCAAGGTCGTAAGCTTCTTCGACAGCTCCGTTAAGAATTGGGGTGCCTGATGGTCGCCAATGTCGAGCTCGAGAATATGATCTGCGGGCACATTAACTAGCGCCAGCGCTGAGATGCATTCTCTACGGCGCGCCTCTGTATACTCTGCGATACCCTCGAAACCGGCTTCATAAGCGATTTGCTCACTCCGAGGCGCCCCGTCGGTCAGGTGAATCACGGTTACGTCCTTCAGTTTTGAAATCAAGCCACCCGCGCCGATAACCTCGTCGACCGGATGCGCGACGATGATGGAGCATCGAAAGGGACGCACTAAAGCACCAGGGCCAAAAAGACTGGCGTGTAAGGGTCGTTTCCTCCTGTCCATTGCCTCGCCAGCGAATTCGCAGTTATCGATATTTGGGTCCTTTCGATAGGTACGAGTCCGCGCTTCCCTTCGTTCGTCGTCTTCCTAATCCGGATTTACCAGTCAAGCCGCATACCAGACCTACAAGAGGCTGCGAAGGAGAAAAAAGAGTGAAACCAACACACTATATCGTCCCTGTGCTAATCACGGGTGACTCGTTAGCGTGCAGTTATGCAAGGATTACTGTAGGTTTTATAATAACTTAACGGCGGATCGGCAAAAATCTGGACAGACAACTTCCGCCGAGCCAGGGGTGTTCAAGTGGGGGTTAACTGCAATTGAGCGAAGACGCATTGTTTCGGCTTCTTGTCCGGCCGCCATCGCAGAAATCTGGTGCCGTGACGGAAACGACCTCCCGTAAAATGATCATACTGAATCTCTGCTACAAGTTTTGTCGCCAACGGCTCCCATTCACTTGTCTTCTTCGTACTCCAGCGACTGGGACCTCCGGGTTTATTGCCGGTAAACCCGGGCGGCTTGATTAGAGCTTCCAACTTCTCTGTCAGTTCTTTCTTTTCCGCCTCGTTAAAGCTGGATGTAAAACCAACGTGATGCAGCAAACCCTCGTCATCATACAAACCCAGCAGCAGTGATCCGATAACCTTGCCCTTGGAGGCATAACGAAAACCGCCAATTACACAATCCGCCGTCCGCAAATTCTTAACCTTCTGCATGCCGTCCCGTTCGCCCGATCGGTAAGGAAGATCAAGTCTCTTTGCGATCACCCCATCGAGCCTGACATTGGAATCAGAAAGCCACTTAAAAGCGATGGAAGCGTCCAGCGTCTTTGGTGAGAGTTCGATCGTTGAGTTTCCGACAAGGTATTTTTTCTCGAAGGTCTCGAGCTTTTGCCGACGCTTGACCAGCGGCGCATCGAATATCGCTTTGGCGGGTTCATCAACCAACAGGTCGAAAAGAATGAACCGCGCTGGCGTCTCGCGTGAAAGTTTTGTCACCCGGCTGGCCGCCGGGTGGATCCTTTGCAACAAGTCGTCAAAGGAAGGTTCGCCCTTGACGGTGATTATCAGTTCACCGTCGACAACAAAGCGGGTGGCCTTGACCTTAAGAACTGCTTCAACAATTTCCGGGAAGTAACGCCCCAGAGACTGACCGGATTTCGATTGCAGTTCCACAGTTTTGCCATCGCGGAATGCAATGCAGCGAAAGCCGTCCCACTTGGGTTCATACTGCCATTCCTTGCCCTTTGGAATCTCCTTCACCAGCAAAGCTTCCATCGGAGGAAAAGGGGGTTTGATAGGTAAAATCATATTCATTGTTGAGATCTAATCCTCAGTTACAGAACCGGGAGCGGAAGGACCGCACTCAACTCCTGTCGTGATGCTAACGCCATGATTACTGGATAACCTATGCTTCGTTACAAAACCGGGAGCGGTAGGGACCGCGTCAACTCCCGTCGTAATGCCCGCGCCATTATTATTGGATAGCCAAGTGACCAGTTTTAACAAAATAACAATTCCCGAGCTTAGACGACGCGCTTCTGCTTACACTAGGTTTGACTGCGGTCACTAAACTGCTCCCGGTTCTGCAACTTTTGCGCTGTGAATGAGAATGCGCGCTAACGGTCCAATAGGTTGTTACTATTGAAACTACTCCCTCATTGCGGCACCTTCTTTGCTGGCTTACTTTCGGAGCGACTCAATACGCGTAATCGCGATTTTTGTGTGCCCAAATTAAGGACACGCTGGGGGGATCCCTTGTACCGGAAGACTACATTTGCGCGATCCTAATGCGAGTTAAATTCTAAAGGAAATACCATGAAACTAAAACTTAGGCCTTTGGATACACAGGTGATCGTGATTACCGGGGCCACCAGCGGAATTGGCCTGGTTACAGCGAGAAAGGCAGCCGCAAAGCGTGCGCGCCTCGTCTTGGCTTCGCGCAATGAGGGAGCGTTGCGAACCCTTGCAGACGAGATTAATGACGCGGGTGGCGAAGCCGTCCATTCCGTTGCCGACGTCGCTAATGAAGAAGATGTGCGTAAAATCGCAGCCACGGCCAGGCAGCGTTTCGGAGGCTTTGACACCTGGGTTAATAATGCAGGGGTTTCCATCTATGGAAATCTTACTGACGTCTCGCTAGCAGATCACCGGCGCCTCTTCGAAACTAATTACTGGGGGGTGGTTCATGGTTCGCTCGTTGCGGTCGAGCACCTAAAACTTCGAGGTGGAGCCCTAATCAACATCGGCAGTGCTTTATCCGATCGGGCGATTCCTGTTCAGGGTGCCTACTGCGCATCAAAACATGCAGTCAAAGGGTTTACTGATGCATTGCGCATGGAGCTTGAACACGAAGACATTCCCATCTCTGTAACCCTCATCAAGCCGGCCGCGATCGACACTCCCTACAAAGACCACGCAAAGAATTATTTGCCCGTCGAACCGCAAAATCCTCCGCCGGTGTATGCGCCGGAAGTCGTAGCTGATGCGATCTTGTACTGTGCTGAAAATCAGGAGCGGGATCTCTTTGTGGGCGCGGGCGGAAAGGGCATCTCTGCCGCCGGACACTATGCTCCGGAATTAACCGATAAAGTCATGGAGTGGACCATGTTCGGTTTGCAGGAGAGCGATAAGCCCGCAAGGGATCTTAATGATAACGCGCTTTACCAGCCGTCGGGTCCGTATGCTGAGCGAGGAGGTTACGAAGGTCATGTCGCGGAAAGCAGCTTATATACAAAAGCATCCTTACATCCACTGATTGCTGGTGGACTGTTTCTCGCAGGTGCCGGGCTCGCTTATTTCGCCTTCAGAGAAAGCGGCCGGAACGGAAATCACGATCCCAATCAACAACTAGCGCAAAGGACAATTCAATGGAAGACGATACGAAACAAACGGTCTCTGTCTGGATGGATACCGGACCGCTACAGGAAGAGTCTCCGCTAACTGAGAACGCCCGCGCCGACGTCTGCATTGTAGGCGCAGGCATCGCCGGGATGACGACGGCTTACCTGCTGTCAAAAGAGGGCAAGTCTGTCATTGTTCTGGACGACGGGCCCATTGGTGGCGGCATGACTGGCCGAACTACTGCACACCTGGTTAACGCACTCGACGATCGTTACTTCGAGCTCGAACGGCTTCACGGAGAGAAAGGCGCCCGCCTGGCGGCGGAGAGTCACACAGCGGCAATTGATCGCGTGGAAGCTATCGTCAATAACGAGAAAATCGATTGCGGGTTTGAGCGTCTCGATGGCTATCTGTTTGTTCCACCAGGCGATGATAAGAAGGTCCTGGACGATGAATTAGAAGCTGCGCGGCGTGCGGGACTTGAAATCGAAAAAGTTGAGCGCGCACCGATCGATAGCTATGACACCGGCGCGGCCTTGCGCTTTCCGCATCAGGCCCAATTCCACCCGCTCAAATACCTCGCGGGTCTCGCCAAAGCTATCAAGAAACAGGGCGGAAGCATTCACACCCAAACCCATGCAAGCAAAATAGAAGGTGGCGACCGGGCGGTCATCGAAACGAGTGGCGGAGCTGTAGTCACAGCCGGCTCTGTAGTTGTGGCGACAAACTCTCCCGTGAACGATCTGGTCGCCATTCACACAAAACAAGCGCCTTATCAAACTTATGTAATCGGTGCCCGGGTACCACGGGGGTCGGTAAACAGGGCGCTCTACTGGGACACACCGGATCCTTACCACTACCTACGAATTGAAAGCATCGGTACGGGCCCAGGTGCTTATGACCTGCTGATTGTGGGCGGTGAAGACCACAAGACGGGACAGGAAGATGACGCTAACAGGCGATTCGGGATCCTGGAACGGTGGACGCGTACGCGGTTTCCCATGATCGAGAGTATTGAGTACCGCTGGTCTGGTGAAGTGCTCGAGCCGATAGACGGGTTGGCTTTCATCGGTCGCAACCCCATGGACGAACCCAATGTCTTCATAGCCACTGGCGATTCGGGAAACGGAATGACGCACGGAACAATTGCCGGTATCCTCATCACCGACTTGATTATGGGGCGCGAGAATGAGTGGGCCGATCTGTATGAGCCTTCTCGCAAGACTTTGCGTGCGCTCCCAGAATTCGCCAGAGAAAACTTAAACGTTGCCATGGAGTACACCGAGCTGGTCACGCCTGGCGATGTCGGGTCAATTGATGAAATTGAACCCGGGCGGGGCGCCGTCATGCGGCAAGGGCTAACGAAGGTGGCTATCTATAAGGATGAGACAGGCGCCGTTCATGTGCGCTCAGCTATCTGTCGCCACCTTGGTTGCGTTGTTGGCTGGAACACTTTGGAAAGTACCTGGGACTGTCCGTGCCACGGTTCGCGTTTCGACGCTTACGGGCGCGTCATTCAAGGACCGGCGAACAGCGATCTCCCGGAGGTGGATATCGCGGAGGAAGGTAGTGCGAGCACGGGCCGAGGCAAAGGTGCGACCAGTTAGCACTGGTGTGAAAGATTCAATTTGCAAACAAACAAGGAGGGCAGGCAACAATGAGTACAGCTGCAGAGTTTTCATCGGACACTAACTCCCCCACCAACAAAAGATCCGTCAACGTGGGTTCTTATGAGCGATGGGCATCCGCCATTGGCGGAGGCGCGCTGACAGCGTACGGGTTAACCAGGCGATCCCGGAGCGGTTTACTGTTATCGGTTTTGGGCGCTGGGATGCTTTATCGGGGCACAACAGGCCATTGCAATGTTTACGAGGCCCTGGGAGTAGACACGGCAACCAACCAAGAAGGTGAGAACAGATTGGCGTCCGTCGCGCGAGACGTACACGTTGAACAATCAGTAACTATTAATAAGTCTCCAGCTGAGATCTATAGCTTCTGGCGGGAGTTTGGAAACTTGCCCAGATTCATGAAGCATCTGGAGTCTGTAACCACGCTCGCGTCCGGCATATCCCGCTGGGTAGCGAAAGGGCCAACCGGAGAACCGGTTGAATGGGACGCCGAGATCTTTAACGAGAAAGAGAATGAATTGATCTCGTGGCGTTCGCTTCCGGGATCGGAGTTTGTGAACGCCGGCACGGTTCGCTTCGAACCTGCCAGTGGCGATCGCGGTACCATCGTAAGAGTAACGATGAACTACAACGTAACGGGCGGCAGAGTGACGGCCGCATTAGCGCGCCTCCTGGGCCAGGCGCCGGAACAGCTGGTCGCCGAGGATCTCCGCAGACTTAAACAGATTTTGGAAACCGGAGAGATTGCCACCATAGAGGGCCAGACATCAGGTCGCGCTGAGAATGCTCACCGCATCGCCGAACGTAAAACAAGTGACACGCTCGGTGAGAGGTTACCCGGGCGCGCAAAGTCAAAAAGCGCCTAACTGGTTGCGGAAACGGCGTGACATTGTAGGGGCGTCCCTCCGTGGGCGCCCCACGCTGAGAAAAGGGTGCGTGCGTGGTATTCGGCCAACCTGGGGCGCCCACGGAGGGACGCCCCTACAATGTCACCATCGTAATTTCTGGTAGAACAAGGAGGAAGTAATGAGAGCAGTTTGTTGGAATGGTAAGTATGACGTCAAAGTTTACGACGTTCCCGAACCTAAGATACTCAACCCGCATGATGCAATCATTAGAATAACTACGACAGCAATCTGCGGATCGGATCTGCATCTTTACGATGGCTACATACCCACCATGGAAAAAGGAGACATCCTTGGTCATGAATTCATGGGCGAGGTGGTCGAGGTGGGTAGCGCAGTAAAAAACCTGAGTAACGGTGATCGCGTGGTCGTGCCGTTCACCATCGCCTGCGGCCAATGTTTTTTCTGCAAGCAGCAACTTTGGTCTGCCTGCGACAACACGAATCCCAATGCATCGATGGCGGAAAAGCTTTACGGATTTTCTGGATCCGGACTGTTTGGCTATTCGCACATGATGGGCGGGTATGCCGGCGGGCAGGCCGAATATGTGCGCGTCCCATTTGCCGATGTGGGGCCGGCAAAAATCCCGGAGGGTCTGGAGGACGAGCAAGTGCTCTTTCTGTCGGACATATTCCCAACAGGCTACATGGCTGCCGAGAATTGCAACCTTCGTCCCGGCGACACGGTTGCGATCTGGGGTTGCGGTCCGGTAGGTCAATTCGCAATTAAGAGTGCTTACCTCCTCGGCGCTGAGCGAGTAATCGCCATTGATAATGCACCCGAGCGGCTTCGTATGGCTGCCGAACAAGGCGGGGCCGCAACTCTGAATTTCGATGATGAGGATATTTTCGACAAGCTGAAAGAGATGACCGGTGGCCTCGGCCCGGATGCCTGTATTGATGCTGTCGGATTAGAAGCTCATGGCACCAGCATCGACGCCATCTATGACCGCGCCAAGACAGCGCTATTTCTTGGTACTGATCGGCCGCACGCATTGAGACAGGCTATTCATGCTTGTCGCAAGGGAGGCACTGTGTCTATTCCGGGAGTCTACGGCGCCTTTTTGGATAAGGTCCCGTTCGGTGCTGCGTTCGCAAAAGGGTTGACGTTCAAGATGGGTCAAACCCACGTTCATAAATATATACAACCGCTGCTGTCCAAAATCGAAAACGGCGATATTGATCCGTCGTTTGTAATTACTCATCGACTGAGCCTTGATGACGCCCCGACTGGTTACGAGACGTTTAAGAACAAGGAAGACGAGTGTATCAAGGTCGTGTTGAAGCCCTAAATTTTCGGAGGACCAAATGTCGGACAAAGAT
Organism: Pyrinomonadaceae bacterium; assembly: GCA_046261995.1. Lineage (GTDB taxonomy): Bacteria > Acidobacteriota > Blastocatellia > Pyrinomonadales > Pyrinomonadaceae > PSRF01. Next base: position 2,448 of record JBHENP010000072.1, on the reverse strand, counting down.
CGCCGGAAGAAGGACGGCCAAAATAAGGACAAGAAAAACCAGCGGATGCGGGAGAGTGTGGAGGACCGCAAGCAGCAGAATCCCAGCGCCCGACAAAAAGAGAAACACGAAGCAAAGATGACGGATACAGTACCTGACGGTGCGGCGAGGATGCGTAAAAAGCGATGATAGGGTGTTGAGTTGAAGAGTAGCTATTTGTCATTTGACAGAATTTGACAGTTCTCATTTGTCATTTTTAGATGCATGTCTGTCGTCGAGTAGCGAGTCGCTTGAAATGACAAATGAGAACTGTCAAATGACAGTTGAAGAATGATTTTTTAACGTCGCGGACACTCACGTTAGGCAGCGGCCATGTCCGCCTCGCTGATGTCAAAATTTGCGGAGACCTTCTGCACGTCATCGTGGTCTTCCAAAACTTCCATCAGCTTGAGCATCTGTTTGGCCTCGGTTCCTTCGAGTTTCTTGTACTCCTTGGCCACCATCTCGACCTCAGCCATCTGAGGCTCAACCCCCGATTTCTTAACCGCCTCGAGCACGCGATCGAAGTCGGCAGGAGCAGTGATGATTTCGAAATTGTCTTCGTCGTCGCGCAGGTCTTCTGCTCCCGCGTCGGTGACAATTTCAAACAACTCGTCCTCTGATTTCGCAGTCTTGTCGACTACGATGTAGCCCTTCTTCTCAAACATCCAGGCTACCGCACCTGCAGCAGCAAGGTTGCCTCCATTCTTCGAAAACGCGTGGCGAATCTCGGCAACGGTGCGGTTGCGGTTGTCGGTCACTGACTCAATTAACAATGCCACGCCGCCCGGACCGTATCCCTCATAAGTGATCTCCTCATAGTTCACACCCTCTTCTTCGCCGGTGCCACGACGGACTGCACGGTCAATTGTTTCATTAGGCATGTTGCCGGCTTTGGCATCGAGAATTGCCTTGCGCAGGCGTGCATTCCCGTCCGGATCACCGCCCCCGGAACGCGCCGCCACGGTTATTTCCTTGATGAACTTTGTAAATAATTTGCCGCGCTTGGCATCGAGGGCGCCCTTTTTGTGCTTGATACTATGCCACTTTGAATGTCCAGACATGGCTAAAAGTAAGTCCTTCTGAGCTGAATTGCGGGTTTGGTTGGCACGGGAATATATCACCATCCTCCAGTTTCTCTCAAATCTGGGCAACGTGCGATCGATTACTCACTAGGGATCCGACCAAAATTCCTTGAGCCGGGGCGCCTGGTCAATTTGGCGTGTTTTAGAGGTATATGCTGACAATTCGTGGTTGAAAAGTGTATAGTAAATGGGCCACGTGAGTCGCCTTCAGCCGACTCTCCCAACACCGACCGGGTTTAGACCTCCAGCACCAATCTACTTTCAAGGAGCACTAATGAAGCCCTTAATATCCAGGCGGAGCGCCGCCACCACCCTTATCGTGTTTGCTTCCTTATTCGCCTCTCTCTTAATCGGCTCTGTTTTTGCAGAGAGTGCCTCGATGCAAGTCCTAACGGACGTGGGTAGTGACGTATCGCCAAGGTCCCTTGAAGTCTCAAATGGGAAGATTGCCTTTGGTGGCAACACCACGGTTGGGGTGGACACCCGCGATGAGGTTTTCGTGATGGACCCCAACGGTAGTAACCAAACTGCCATTACTTCGCTGGGTGGCTTAGATCCGTTTTATTCGCCGGA
>JBHENP010000072.1:0-762 GCA_046261995.1 Pyrinomonadaceae bacterium | reverse complement strand
CGCTTTTAGTAGCGGACGCGACAACCTGCCAAACCAGGCTAACAATATCTACGTCATGAATTCGGACGGCAGTAACCAAGTCAAGCTTACGACCGATAGTAATGACGAGCAATTTCCCTCGTGGTCGCCGGATGGCAATAGGATTGTCTTTTCTAGTAATCGCGATGATCCAAGCGGCGAAAATAATGAGATCTACGTCATGGATGCTAATGGTAGTAATCAACTCAGGCTGACGAATGATGCCGGAGACGATTCCATTCCATCCTATTCACCCGATGGCACCAAGATCGTTTTCCACAGCAATCGAACGGGCAGCTATCACGTCTTTACAATGAACGCCGATGGCACCAGTCAAACACAGCTATCGACGAGCATCACTGGGAGGCCGGACGAAGGGGTGCCCGCATGGTCCCCCGACGGCAGCAAGATCGCTCATATTAGAGGTGACGTGACTAGCTTCGATTCTTTTGAGATTTTTGTAATGAACGCAGATGGAAGCAACCCGGTCGCCCTAACCAACAATGCGTTTGGGGAAGATAGTCCCACGTGGTCACCAGACGGTGCGAAGCTTGCGTTTGTAGCCTTTCCAACCGATCCAACGGGCCAGATGGGTTCCATCTTCATCATGGATGCGAACGGAAGCAATCAAGTGTCACTGACAGATGCTTACGCTGCTGACGGTAGAATATCGTGGCAGTCTATTGCTACAACGCCGACGCCAACTCCGACACCCACACCCACACCCTTTGCTCTTCTTATTTC
>JBHENP010000071.1:20200-20540 GCA_046261995.1 Pyrinomonadaceae bacterium | reverse complement strand
GCCTTCAGCTATCGACGGCATGAACCCCGGATGTCCCCTTTCGACCGTCTTCGCGGGACCGTCAAGCCCTTTGCAATTCCTCGTACGATCTGCGACCCCAATGATTCGCGATGGCCCGGTGAACAGACTGAACATATATGCCTTGCCACCGTTTCCCTGGGTTTCTTCTTCAAGCAAATCAGAGCCTCGAGAAGAGGCTCGGGGATCGTTCCACTTGCTCCAGGTTTCGATATCTTCGAGTGTCATGCCGCCGACATCCAAGAGACCAATTCTGGCAGAGCCGCTCGCGTCAGTTCCTTGAAAAGAAGGATGCAGACCCTGTCCGGTTCCTCGACATTCG
>JBHENP010000071.1:564-20190 GCA_046261995.1 Pyrinomonadaceae bacterium | reverse complement strand
ACATTCGAGCGATCCACTTGATAAGCACGCCTCGCGTTCTTCAGCCACTCCGCAATGCCCTCATCATGCGCGGAGATCCACCGAGTGGAAGCCATTAGCGTCCCTTGGTCGTCAAAGAAGATCTTTCCAACTCTTTCGATCGTCATACCGTTTACTCCGTTCAAGCGAAGCCGCGTTAGATCAACGGCCTCGACTAGGCTTTATGAGAGAAACTCGATCGTTATCCCTTGTTCCAGCTGTTTGAATTCAGGATCGCCGGTTAACAAAAGAGCCTTCTTCTGCTTTGCAAGAGCCGCCGCAAAGCAGTCGGCAAAAGACATTTTGTGTTTAGCTTTGAACCTGCCAGCTTCGTGTGCAATTTCCCAGCCGGCGTCGACTAGCTCTATTCCGAGTTGCTTTAGTTCGCGGATGCTGCGGTCGGCATCAGCTTCTGAGGTTCTGCGGGCAATGATGTACCAAACTTCACCAGCGTTGACGACGCTCAGGAGTAGGGGAACCTTGTCTTCATGCGCATCGGCAATAATGTCTGCTACTTTTTCCGCGGAGGGCTCGCCCTGGAGGTAGCTCATGATCGCCCATGAATCCAGCACGATGGTTTTCGGCTTGCGGGGCATTAGAGCTTTCTCTCCCTTTCCTTCTCAGCCATCAGTTCTTCCAACAAGCCCTTGCCCTTAAACTTGCCGCGCAGACTGTGGACGTACTCCCTCGTGATTGGCCTAAGAATGATTTCCTTTGCACTCTCATTTACTTCGATTTGAATGCGGGTTCCTTCCTTTATTCCGAACATTCGTCTCACTGACGAAGGAATCACGATTTGGCCTTTAGATGTTGCAGTGGTTTCCACTATTTACCTCCTTCTCATACTGTGGAAGAGAAGTGTATCAATCGATGAAATGTAAGTCAACAGTCCCGAAGTAAGAACACTTAGCGCAGGTTGCACGCTAAGATTTGCAACCACTCAACATTGAATTTTGAAAGCACCTTGAGCGGGGACGTGGCTTGAGCGGGGGTAAACCGCCCTTCCCAACCTGTGAATATCTTCAAATCGAATAGTCGATTAAACGTTAATAGGCTTTGGAGTTTGGATGTTGCTCGGGCGCACTGCGCGTGCCCTTCCTGAGCTGCAATTTAGCGGCTGAGCATCCTATCGTGATGTGTAAGGCCTTAAATCACTCGGGGCGGTCGAGCTGGCGGACGTGGAAGGACCTGGGACTGCCATTTCTGAAACTCACTTCGCAGTTGATTGAACATCGCAGGATTCTGATCACGGAAGTTGGCCTGCTCTCTTTGATCAATTGAAAGATCAAAAAGATACTCGAGCGTGCCGTCGTTGAGATACTTCCAACGGCCACGACGCACTGCGTCCTGGTTAGAGTTGCGCCAGAAAAAAGTGCGGTCGGTGGAGGGTAGCGGGTTTCCGGTAACCGGGCGGATGGCCGGCATTAGGTCGAAGCCATCGAGCGGAAAGCCAGGATCTGGTTTAGTTTGACCAGCGCCGAGAATCGTGGCAGTCCAGTCCATCGTGATCGCAGCTTGCTCAGAGACGCGACCAGCGGGAACCACGCCCGGCCAGCGAACTATTGCCGGGACCCTTATGCCGCCCTCCCACAACGAACTCTTTTGGCCCATGAATGGCCAGTGGTAAGAAAAACGCTCGCCGCCATTGTCGCTTGTAAAAATTACGAGCGTACTACGTTCGATGCCAGTCTGACGGAGAGATCCTAAAACCTCGCCGATACCATCGTCTAAACTCTTCATTATGGAAGAATATGTCTTTAGTGAACCACCCGCCAGAACGCCACGGGACCTCGCAGCTCAGGGTCGGGTTTTTGATCGCCTGGTCCCTCCCAGGGCCAATGAGGGGCAGTGTAATGAAGACTTAGATAGAACGGTCGGCCAGCTGCCTTTCGCCGACGTATGTATTCAACGGCGCGCTGCGTAAGTATTTCTGTCATATAACCGATGCGTTCTACTGGAACCTTGCCTTCAAACAGATCAGCGTCGCCCTGCATATCTTTGTGCGTAAAAAAGTCGACCGCTCCACTCATAATCCCAAAGAATTCGTCAAAGCCACTCTGAATGGGTCCGAAATTAGGCAGATAACCCAGATGCCACTTACCAATCAATGCGGTCTCATAACCACTCAGTTTCAGCAGTGACGCAATAGTGGGATGGTCGGGTGGTAAACCAAGAGTCAGTGACTTGTCTCCGAGGGAACTTCTCTCGTGAAGAGGTTCTTCGAGGCCTACTCGAGTGCGGGCTGGATAACGTCCGGTAATGAAGGCGCATCGTGTCGGAGTACATAAAGGAGATGCTGAGTAGGCATTAGCGAAGCGGACGCCCTCACGAGCCAGCCGATCGAGGTGTGGAGTTTGGTAATCGGGGCGTCCGTAACAGCTTAGATCGCCGTAACCAAGATCGTCCGCAAGAATGAAAAGAATGTTTGGACGACGAGTCCGCGCTAGTGAGAGTTTAGGCCCAGCTGCAATTGCCGCGCCCGCGACTGTGGCGCCGACAAATTCGCGACGGCTGATTTTGCGTGGCATGGCGGCTATCGTAAATGTTGATACTGGGGAAGACAAGAGGTGGAGGAATTTCGGTTTTAAGATTGCGGTTTCGAATTTGAAGAAACGCGCCGAAGGGTTACTTTAACTTGGAATTTGCGGCAGCTTCTCTCTCGTGCCGCGAAAGTACGCCGACGCCTGAGGGCGAAAAAGAAAATATAGAATTACGGCGAAGAGCACACTGTGCATTAACAACTGTAATGTCGAATGCAGAGCACTGATCACGATGTGAAATCCTATCCAAACAACGAGAAGCAAACGCGCCCAATTGAAACCGTACAGCATGAACACGCCGCTAGCAACCGCGAGTATCCGGGCGACGTGGACCATCCAATGTGCCTTTAGGTATGCAATGCTCTGAGCGGGGTCTGCATCAAGGTATGGCAGCAGGCTAGCAAGAAATCCGATGCTGCCCAGGGCTATGAATATCCAACTGATCACCGTGATTGAGCGTGCGCGTTTCTCCATCGTAGTCAGTGTCGCATAACTAAAGGGTTCACCGTATCGGCCTGAGGGTTGGACCAAATAGAAGGCTCTTTGACGCCGCCGGCCGCCAGAGTGATTCCTGTAAATCTTGTTCATCCTGTCTAAGTTTTCAATGTTCTGAAGGAAGTCATTGACAGGATTTACAAGATTTACAAGTTGAGGTCCCAACGGCGTCAGCTTCGGCCAAAAGCTAGTTCGGCGTTTCGTCATGACGAGATGCGATTTCCTGGCCGAACGTGATCCGGTGGCCGTCAGGAGTTCTGATGGCAAACTCCCGCATCTCCCACGGTTTGTCGGCCGGCTCCTGGATTCCGGATACGCCGTTCTTCAGAAATTCAGAATACAACTCGTCAACGGCATTGACAGTCACGTATGCGAAGTACGAGTGATCGCCCATCTCATATGCTGGCATAGCGTCCGGGCACTCACCCAGCATCAATCGAAACTCATCCCGCGACAGAAACGCCCAGCCCTCGACCTCGAAGTGAAGCGTAAGGCCGAGTTGGTTACGGTAGAACGCAACCGACTTCTTAAGGTCGGGCACTGCGAGTACGCATTGGACTCCGGTCAACTGTGACATTATTCGCCTCCAGAGGCTTGGCGTCATATCCCGTTAAGGGTAACGCAGCGACGGGCTACAAAACCATTGAGAGTGTCACTCAACTACAGAACAGGATGCGGTAGCGACCTGGCCGTCTCGGTACCACTAACACGATTTGAGTCGGTGGCAACGGCCAGGTCGCTACCGCATCCTGTTCTGTAGTTGAGTGCATATCTCAGAAAGTAATAATTCGAGGCCACTATGTTAAATACCAGAGTCCAAAGCTCAAAGCTCAAAGTTTCCATTTCCTCAGAAACTTAATCCTGATGCACAACGTAAATGTATGTCCAACGCGTCCCGCATTCCATCAAAGGAGTCACAAAATCCCATGAGAAATCTCTATAGACAGGTTCTCTCTCTGCAGTTAGTTACGCTTTTGTTACTTGTACCCGCATTGCCTGTCATGTCGCAGACGCAGGCGAATGCGCAAGGTGGAACGTCAGCCGTTCCCAAGATCCAGTTTGAGGAATACACGCTGCCCAACGGTTTGCAGGTCATACTGCACGTGGACCGCAAGCTTCCGGTGGTGCACGTCAATCAATGGTTTCACGTAGGGTCGAAGAACGAACGCGCCGGCCGGAGCGGTTTTGCGCACCTGTTCGAGCACATGATGTTTCAGGGTTCCAAGAACGCGGAGAAGGAATACTTCTCATACGTCGAGGCGGCCGGGGCTAACCTCTTCGAAGGCGGAGTCAATGGCACTACCAACCAGGACCGTACCAACTATTTCGCCACCGTCCCATCCGGAAATTTGGAGAACCTCCTCTGGCTGGAGTCAGACCGCCTCTTAACTCTTCCCGAGGCGCTCACTAAAACGAAACTCGACAACCAGCGCGACGTGGTGAAGAACGAACGCCGGCAAGGACTCGAGAACCAGCCGTACGGACGCTGGTTTAAGCTGATCATGGAAAACCTTTACCCGGCGCGCCATCCCTACTCGACCGACGTTATCGGGAGCCACGAGGATTTGACAGCCGCATCGCTCGATGACGTCAAGGACTTCTTCAAAACCTATTACACTCCAAACAATCTCTCGCTCGTCATTGCGGGTGACTTCAATCCGGCGGAGGCAAAGCGTCTCGTCAAGAAATACTTCGGCACGATTCCACCCGGTCCCTCGCTCGAGCGTCCGGCCAAAGGCATGTCGCAGCTCGAAGGCGAGAAGATCGTGGAAGTCAGTGATCGCGTCCCGCAGGAGCGGACTTACTTCGGTTGGCACACGCCCGCCTTTTTCGATCCCGGCGATGCCGAGTTGGACCTCGCGTCTACGATTCTGACTGACGGACTTTCGGCGCGACTCAACAAAACGCTCGTGTACGACAAACAGGTTGCGTCCGACGTGACCTCCTTCCAGTGGTCGCGGCAATTGACGGGTACTTTTGTCATCTGGGCCACCGCCCGACCGGGGTCATCGCTAGCTGAGGTCGAGCGGCTGGTGACGGACGAGATAGCTCGCCTCGCCAAAGGGGGACCTACGGCAGCTGAACTCAATCGCGCGAAGACCAAGTGGGAGTTCGGATTTGTCACAGGCCTGGAGCGCATAGGCGGCTTCGGCGGCAAAGCCGATCGGTTGAACCAATACAACACCTTCCTTGGCGAACCCAACCGGTTCGAACAAGACTTCGCGAGGTATCGCAACGCCAGCGTCGATAGCGTGCGCGAGGTAGTGGCGCGTTGGCTCAACACACGCAACCGCCTGTTGGTCCGCTTTCGACCCGAGAAGTCTGGCCGCGAAGCCCAAATTGCTGTTGACCGTTCGAAAATGCCGGCACTCGGTGGTGACAAGCCTTTCTCAGCACCCGAAGTGAAAACCGCGAAGCTTGAAAACGGCATGGAAGTTTATGTTGTGGAGCGGACTGATCTGCCGAAGGTGGCGGTGACTCTCGCGACCAGAGCGGGCGGTGTGCAAGATCCTACCGGTAAAGAGGGCCTCGCTGATCTAACTCAGCAGACAGTCAAGCGGGGAACGAAGACCCGCCAGGCGCTCGAAATAGAAGACGCGCTTGGAGACCTCGGCACGGGTATTGGTGGTTTCACGGGTTATGAGGGCACTCGAATGAACATGGAAGTGCTCAAGCGCAATCTGTCTCCGGCGCTCACGATCTTTTCGGACGTGGTGCGCAACCCATCCTTCCCAGCAGCGGAGATCGACCGCGAGAAGAAGCAGCGGCTGGACTCTCTCTCGCAGCAGTCACAGGACCCGAACGCTGTCGCTGCGCGCGTGGGCCAGATGGTAGCTTTCGGACCGGACCACCCCTACGGAAGGCCTGTGTCGGGATTGCCCTCGACGGTAACGGCCATTACGCGCGACGACTTGGCGAGTTTTCACGAGAACAACTGGAAGCCGGGGAGTTCAGCCGTCGTATTTGTCGGCGACATTACGCTGGCCGAGGCTACGGACCTTGCGCGACAGAATTTTGGCAGTTGGACCGGTGGGGCGGCGAAGACCGTTAACATACCTGCTCCGCGACCGTGGGGTCCGGGCAAGGTGTTCCTGGTCGATAGGCAAGACTCCGCGCAAACAGTTGTGCGCCAGATGCTGCCTGCCCCGCCTCGTAAGACGAATGACTATTATGCGTTGAACCTGGCAGACGCAGTCTGGGGCGGCGGATTCGGTACCCGTCTCAACCTGAACCTGCGCGAGGACAAGGGTTACTCGTATGGTGTCTTTTCATTCCCGAGTCTCTATTCGGCCTCCGGCGTTTGGATAGCGTCAGGTGGCGTGCAGACGAACAAGACGAAAGAATCGGTGGTCGAGTTTGTCAACGAGTTGAAGTCGCTGGCGGGCGCAAAGCCGATCACGGAACAGGAGTTGACAACAGCAAAGCACGCACGTATCCGCGGCTACTCTCAACAGTTCGAAGCAGTCTCGCGGATCGCTGATCAGATTGCGGGTTTGTGGAGCGCTGGACTTCCAATGTCGGAACTGCAACGCGAGCCCTCGGAACTTGAGCGGGCTACGTTGGGTGCGGTCAATACCGTGGCGCAGAAGTACTCGGCACCCGGTGGAGTAACCCTACTACTGGTCGGAGACCTCGCCAAGATCGAAGCCGGGATACGCGAACTAAATCTCGGCGAGATTATTGTTCTTGATAACGAAGGCAGGCTGGTGACGAAGAAGTAGCTGTGGATGGAGTGAAGACTATCCGCAGATTACACAGATAAGATCAACGATCCATGAAACCAAACGAACAATAATTGCCCTTAGTGTCGTTTCGTGTAATTTCGTGGATCGTGCTTTGTGCGGCCAATAGTTACAATGTGAAATCCGCGTAATCTGCGGATAGTCTTGAGCGGCGTTGGACTTTGGCCAGTAGCTTTCGGTAAGGTTACTGACCTATGGTAACAGTTGCGAGGAGGTTTTTGGTCCGCGGCGGTGTGCAGGGCGTGGGCTATCGCTTCTTTGCTCAGCGCGCCGCCGCGAAGCATCAAGTTGTGGGATATGTGCGGAACGAACCCGACGGCAGCGTCGAAGTATTAGCAGAAGGTCCAGCGAATAACGTCGAATCTTTCAAGCACGAGCTGGTGGCTGGCCCGCAATGGTCCAGCGTCGAGCAAGTAGAAGAAATAAATGTAGAACCTACGGGGTTATATCCGAGTTTCAGAGTTGAAAGGTAGGGGCGGTCAGGGGTCAGTAGTCAGTTGTCAGTAGTCCGTTGTTCTGTTTTTCCGGTTCCTCGAAAAACTGTTCACTGCCCACTGCCTACCGACAACTGACCACTGCCTACCGACAACTGACCACTGCCTACCGACAACTGACAACTGACCACTGACCACTGACCACTGACCAACAATGGACAACCTCAAACAACTCATTCGCGAAGTGCCGGACTTTCCCAAAGCCGGCATTAATTTTTATGACATCACTACCTTGCTTAAGCATCCCGAAGGATTGCGCGGAACCGTTGATGCGCTGGCAGCGGAATTTGAAGGAACAAAGGTTGACGCGGTGATTGGCGTCGAGGCGCGCGGATTTATTTTTGCGCCGGCTCTTGCCTATCACCTCGGGGCGGGCTTCGTGCCGGTTCGGAAACCGCGCAAGCTGCCGGCCGAGTGTGCGTCTATCTCCTACGATCTCGAATACGGCCAGGACACATTGGAAATTCACCGCGACGCGATCGGCAACGGGCACCGCGTGATCATTGCAGACGACCTGCTCGCTACCGGGGGAACGGCTAAGGCAGTCGTTGACCTGGTTGAGAGTCTAGGCGGAAAGGTTGAGGGGCTGGTATTTGTCATAGAGTTGGAGTTCTTACCGGGCCGCAAGAAACTTGCAGGCTACGACGTGCGGTCATTGATTAAATATCAATCCTAAGAAAGGTTTAGGATTTCGGTTTCGTTGCGGGATTACTTAAGTTCTTCCCATTTTGGGCCGCCCACCGGAAAAACAAAATTCCAATAGGTTGTTACACGAAACTTCACGAAATGGATGCTTACTTCGTGCTATTTCGTGGATCGCTTTACTGCGTCCAGGTGTTTATGGCCACTGAATGACTTTTGACTTAGGCTTGCCGGAAATAATGCTCAACGGTGGCGGCTGGCTACCAGGAACTTCACTAGCGCTCCTCGCCGGCGTAGCAAGCACACTGCTACTCCGACTAACTTCCACGCTTAGCGGTGCTGGTTTCGGCTGCTCCTCATCTGCTGTCTGCTGCTGGAATTTTGATGCTCTCGAAACCGCCCTCTGCTTCCGCGCAGGGGCAGGACGTGACATAGATGTTGCCTCAGTCAATGCGCGCCTGTTCGACCGGACCTCGGGGACGCTGTTAGCGTCGGACGTCGATGATACGGAGTGAGCGCGACTCTCAGACCCTCTCGCTACGTCGTTGACGTCCGAACCTTCAGTCACTGTAACTGGCTCAACTCGGGAAGCTGATTCGATGTTTCCAGTATTAGCCGTGATATCCGTCGCTTTATCAGTTGTGTTCTCCTCAGTGGCATTTGACGCAGGTGCGTTTAATGGTTCAGTTATCGCTGCAGAGGGAGTTTCCACCGACGCGGGTACGCTGTTTTCAGATGCAACAACCGGATTACTCGACTCTGTGGTTAAGCTGGTGGTTTTGTTGACAGTCTCTGTTCGCCCGTCTGTGAACGCTTTAAGAATCTGCGGAAACAAGAACGCTCCGACAGCGGTAAAGCCAAGCCACCCCGCCAATATCAGGGCCACCAGATTTTTCCGACTCGAAGTAATGCGAGCCACGAAGGCTGATGCGGGATGAAATTCTGGCACTAGCAATGGAGGCGGATCTTCGATTTCCGGGAGAGTCTGTAACACGCGTACCGGTGGCCTAATGATAGGTTGGTGCTGAGCGTGCTCATGATTGACGGGTGGGAAAATATCTTCGAGCGGCTCGACTCTCCTAGCTGTGCTGTGTTGAGAAAACGGGGCATCCGTGCTCACTAATGTCAGGTCGGAATCTGCGACCGAGTCGATCGCTGAGGCCTCGTTTGCTTCATCCACGGGCGCAAGTGGTCTTACCAACGTAGCCTCGGGATCTGAGGCAGCGTCGATTACCACGGGCTGGATTTCTTCCACCACGGGCTCAGGCATTACCGCCAGCGTAATCTCTGAGGCCGCGTCAATCACTGAGGCCTCGTTTGCTTCTTCCACGGGCGCACGTGGTCTCACCAACGTAGCCTCGGGATCTGAGGCCGCGTCGATTACCACGGGTTGGATTTCTTCCACCAAGGGCTCAGGCATTACCGTCGGCCTGTTCTCTGAGGCCGCGTCAATCACTGAGGACTGGCTTTCCTCATCCACTGGCGCACGTGGCCTCACTACCGTAGCCTCGGGATCCTGCGACTCAGTGATTACTGGGACCTCCACGCCGGAGCCCGCAACAGCCCCTGGTTCGAACCTCTCGGTTTCCGCTGGCCGACTGAAGCGGGCTGGTTCGGCAATCACCGTCGCGCGCGTATTCGGGGCTTCCACCTGCTTTGCTGCACGGGCTTCCCGTATTGTGTCGCCAATTTCCATGAAGCCCCTGATATCAGCCCACATCTCGGGCAATGTTTCGGATCTCCCGGTGGCGGAGAGGTCAGCGCCGTTCTCGACGAGTACCCATACGACCTGAGCATGACCAAAAAAGGCTGCTAGCGCGAGAGCATTGAAGCCATCAGTTCGTTTCGCGTTGACCTCGACTCCCCGATCAAGCAGGGCCTGCACCGTGCCTGCTGAGCCGTCGGACGCGGCGCGCATTAATGGCGTCATGCCGTAGTCGTCGACAACCGGTCGAGCTTCCAGTTTTACGGGAACACTCGTCTCTGCACGCGGTGTGGATTCGTCGGTATCGTGTTCGACTCTATTTGTTCGTGTTACTGCCGCTGACATCTTCGTACTCCCCTGTTGGAATTAGTGCTCAACAGTAATGCGGTCACCTGGTTGAATCAGTGGATCTGCAAGCTTACCGCTATTGATATCTTTCAGCTTGTAACGAGTTGAAGCGAGAAAACCGTTGTCACCCTCGCGCGCGATAAGTGCTTCTTTGGATTCGCGGCTTAGGCCTCCAGCAGCGAGGATAGCCTGTGTGAGAGTCAGACCTGGTCGAAACTGTTTTTCGCCGGGAGCCTTGACCTCGCCTCCTACGTAGAAGAACAGTTTAGGATTGGCGTTAACGGTTATTACATCACCGGAACGAATCAGTAGATTCATCTGCTCTGGTTCGGAGAGATCGACAATCACTGCGTCGCCCTTCTCATGCCTGATGAGCGTGGCGCGGCCCGCTTCCGGCAACGGCTGCGCGTCGGCAATTACCACGTAAAGTGGAATAGCTTCGCGGCGCAGGAGTTTCGTGCCGGGGTCCTTTACGAGTCCGCTCACAATAATTGCGTGACTAAGGTACTCACGAACGCCCACCAAAACTCTGGGATTGTCGTTGACAGCGCGGCGTTTCAGGTCAGCTTCTAATCGAGCCCTTGTCTCATCCACCGTGAGTCCGGAAACCTGCAGCGGCTGAGGCAGAATTGGGTGCTCAAGCAATCCAGACGGAGTGACCGTGAACAAGGTTGATTGAGTCGCTGGCTCATCGCCCAGCCGGACATCCAGAACATCACCGACACCAATGTGATAGATGCGTGTTAGGTCATTTCCGGCAGTGGATGGGGACGTTGAATTGTTTGTACCCGCACCTGTCGAAACATTTAGTGAAACCGGGACGCCTGCAGCGGTATCGTTCTTCGGGCGCGAATCGCGCGAATCATCTGGGACGTTTGCCGCCGGACGGTTTGCTGCTTTTTTTTCTTCCACGGAGGTTTCTGCTGACTTCGTCCTTCTGTTGGCTGCCACCGCTGCTTCATCAAGCTTGGCACGAGCTTCCTTGTCTTTCGGATTGATCTTAATGGCGTTTTCAAACGACCGAATGGCGTCCTCCCAGCGACCCTGGTCGAAAAGAGCAAGACCGAGACCGTAGTGGGCATCGCCGTAATTCGGGTTGAGCTCGACCGCCTTTTGAAATAACTCCGAAGCCTGTTTGAACAGTCCGCCGCGGCCGTATTTCACACCAAGCTTATAGAAACGCTTTGCTTCGGCACTTGCTTGCTTGGAAGCATCCTGACTCTTCGGCTTGTTTTCATTTTTATTCGATGTGCTGGAAGGGTTGGCCTCGAGGGTGGCCTCGCGGTGCGGCGTCGCACTGCTAAGGTTCGCCTGGCCAGATGTAGGTTCGGGATGACAGAGGACTGCGAAGAAGACAAAGAGGACTATTGAGTGCTTATGCATGACTACCCCCGGGACTAAGCAGTTACGTCAAATTTCTCGAAGCGAACTCCGAGACCGCACCTACGATTAGAACGAAAGACCTATGGGGAAGAGTCGGCAAAACTGATTAAGGGGGAATCAGTTGGAATTAACAGCAAGTCTTTTGAGAGCTTTTATATCACTTTCAAGGCGTGAGTCAAAGCTCTCGACGATGGGGTGCAGTTTGGTTAGGAGAGGCGCCCCCCGCTGAGCCTCGGAGTCGCGGCAGAGGCCGTGTCCAGACTTAAACGGAACGTACGGTAATTTGCAGATCCTCAAGTCAAATCCTGGTCCCCAGCCACAAGTGTGAAAGGCACTCATCCATGGGCGGTGCCTTTACCATTGACTCTTCACCATTTACTATCTAGCCGCACGTGCTCCCGTAGCTCAGTTGCATAGAGCGTCCGCCTCCTAAGCGGAAGGTCGCGCGTTGGAATCGCGCCGGGGGCACCACAAGAAAGTGGGCAGGAGGTAGGAGGCAGACGGCAGGAGTAGGAAGTGGAAGCCGTCATGTGATAGGTATTGAGAAGTCCCCGACGCATGAAGAAATAACAGATGAAAAAGATGAAGAAGTAACAGATGCCTCCTAAAGATTTGCAAGACGTGATTGATGCACTTATGAAGACTCCGAAAACGGTCGCCGATCTGGTAAGAGACCTTTCAGCACCTGACCTCAGAATTAAGAATTCACCGCAAGAGTTTTCCGTTGTCGAGAACGTCTGTCATCTGCGCGACATTGAGATCGAAGGGTACACCGCCCGTATCAGCCGGATGCTGCGGGAGAACAACCCGCTTCTTCCGGACATCGATGGCAGTCGCCTGGCTGCCGAGCGCGACTACCACAGCCAGAATTTAGCCGAAGCGCTGCAAGCCTTCGCTGTTGCGCGAAATCAAAACACTCAAATACTAGGTGGTCTGGCAACCGAGCAATTCGATCGTGAGGGCACTCTGGAGGGAGTGGGAAGCGTGACCATCCGGGGACTGCTCCTGATGATGCGCGACCACGACGCTGACCATCTTGTTCAGTTGTCTTCCATTCGCAGGCGGCCTGACATTGCGAGCTAGTTGAATTCAGATGAAGTTACTGCGCTACAAGAGTTTTGTGCTGTCGTCGTTGGTGATGCTGGCCCTGATGCAGCTCGGCGGTGACAGTGGCAGCACGCAGTCGCTGATCGTGAGTGGCGACTATGCCGCAGGCGAACTGTTAGTGAAGTTTGAAGCCGGTAGCTTAAACCCGCGTGAAAAACTGGCCCGAGTCGGATTAGAGACGATCGGAAGTGTCTCGAAGGTAGGGTGGCAGCACGTTCGCCTGCCGCAGGGGATAACCGTGGAAGAAGGTATTGCGCGCTACCGAAGCTTGCCTGGCGTTGAGAGAGTGCAACCTAATTTCATTTATAGGGCCCAGGCAACCGCCGATGATCCAAGGTTCAGCGAGCTATATGGGCTCAACAAGATTCAGGCCCCCCTTGCCTGGGACATGACGACCGGTAGCCCAAGTGTTGTCGTCGCAGTTATCGATTTGGGCGTTGACTACAATCACGAAGATCTAAGCGCGAACATGTGGCGCAATCCCGGAGAGACCGGGTTTAATCCAAACGGACAAGACAAGGCTACCAACGGCATTGACGACGATGGGAATGGCTATGTTGATGACGTCGTCGGGGTTGATACGATCAATCACGATTCAGATCCGATGGACGACGGCGGCCATGGCACTCACGTTTCAGGAACCATTGGCGCCGTTGGCAACAACACCACCGGAGTGGTTGGGGTCAATTGGCACGTCCGCATCATGGCAATCAAATCCCACGGGGCGGACGGGAACGGAACCTCGGCGAGCGTGGTTGAGGCCTTTCAATACGTCGCGATGATGAGAAGGCGCGGCATCAATGTGCGCGTTACAAACAATAGCTGGGGTGGCGCGCCCGAGGCGGCGAATTTTGATCAGGCTTTGAAAGATGCGATCGACGACGCTGGAAATACCGGCATTTTGAACATGTGTGCCGCCGGTAATTCGGCGCGGGACAACGATACGCTTCCCTTTTATCCTGCCAGCTATGACTCGCCGAGTATTATGGCAGTGGCCGCCTCTGATCAGAACGATAACCGCGCGGGGTTCTCAAGCAGGGGAGCCACATCCGTCGATCTGGCGGCCCCGGGAGTTTTTATTCTCAGCACGTTTCGCAATTCAAGCTACGGGTTCCTTAGTGGTACCTCGATGGCCACGCCTCACGTCTCGGGCGCGGCCGCACTGCTCTGGGCCCACGCTCCCCATCTCACTGCGGCTCAGGTTAAAGCGACATTGATGAATAATGTTGACATGTTGCCGCAATGGTCAGGCTTGACCGTCACCGGAGGGCGCCTTAATGTGGCGCGTGCAGTGCAGAACACCCCTGCGGCACATCAGCTCGATAATCAGGAATTCTTCGTATACCAGCACTACCTGGATTTTCTGTCACGCGAACCTGATCCCGCGGGCCGACTTTTTTGGTTCAATGAAATTACGCAATGTGGTTTTGATGCCGGTTGCATCGAAGTGAAGCGCATCAATGTCTCAGCAGCCTTCTTTCTCTCGATCGAGTTTCAGCACACCGGTTATCTTGTCTATCGGATTTATAAATCGGCTTACGGTAACCTTGCGGGTGCGCCGGTATCCGTCACGTTCGGTGAGTTTCAGCCGGACACACGGGAAATCAGTCAGGGCGTTGTGGTGGGTGAACCCGGCTGGGAGCAGCACTTAGTCGATAACAAGAATCGCTTCGCTGCTTTGTTTGTTGCGACGCCGCGTTTCACCAGCCGTTACCCTACGACGATAACGCCTCACTCTTTCGTTGACACGCTCTTCGCGAATGCCAACCTCACGCCATCCACCGTAGAACGAGATGCAGCCATCAACGAGTTTGCCGGAGCGGGTACGAGTGGAGAAGCGGCCGCGCGGGCACGGGTGCTGCTCAGGGTGGCGGAGAACTCATCTTTGGTAAGACAGGAATTCAATAAGGCCTTCGTGCTGATGCAATATTTCGGGTATCTGCGACGCAATCCCAACGACGCGCCGGACACTGACTTCACCGGGTACAATTTCTGGCTTGCAAAACTCGACCAGTTTAACGGCAACTTCATCAACGCGGAGATGGTCAAAGCCTTCCTTTCCTCCGGCGAGTATCGTCAACGCTTCGGTCAGCCGTAGTCTTCCTCTCCCAGAGGAGATGCTGGGCCGGGGTAGAAACCTCGCGGTAACTAGGCTGTGTCAAAACGCAGCGCTGGATTGAGATCCTTCTGGAAGACACGCAATACAGAACCAGGAGCGATAGCGACTCCTCTCAACCAGCGTGTCACACTCGTACGGATCAGCTGAGCAACTTCATCCTTCTTGAGCATGGCTAATTATCTACACCAGTGACAATGCGAACGTTGAGTGCGGTCGCTATCGCTCCCGGTTCTGTAATCGAGCGCCCCCCCGCAGCGATCTGAGTTTGACCTCTCTACACTTCTACGTGCGTCACAAAAGTCGAACAATCGTTGCGCCCAGCCCTCCTGCCTCCGGAGGAGCATCAGTCCAACTCTCTACAAACGGTGTTCCGGCCAGAACACCGCGAACGATCTCGCGTTGTACGCCGATGCCTTTTCCATGAATGATACGCACGCTGCGAAAACCCGCCAGGTGAACCTGCTCGAGATACTCTTCAACCACGCGCTTTACATCTTTGGGTTGAATGGTGTGTAGATCGATTATATCCGTGATTTCGATCGTAACTGGCTCCGGAAAGGGATCATACGGATCCACCGCAGAGTCTTCATAGCGTTCGCTAAAGTCGGGCGCGGCTTGAACAGATCCTGCACCTGTAGCTTTTTTGATCCAATCAAACAGCCTCATTAAACTCTTGTGACTTCCTGAACGTCACGACCGTTTACCGCTCCTGCTCGATAATAGAAAGGGCGTTGCACCGACCAATGGTGCAACGCCCTCAAGTTGGTAGTTCCGTCGTTTCCGGTAGGGACGACATGGCTGACCGCGGCGACGGACTACTGGCTCTCTTAACTACCTAGGGCGGCCCAAACCGCGCTCGGTACTCAGTCGAGGTAATGAAGGCCTCGACGATGCGCGCCCGTCTGATGCGTGCGAGCGCCTGGACAGGATCTCGAACGTCCTCTCCGGCCGGACTGTTGTTGTCGAGCACCGTCACCCAGAAGTTGAAGCCTGACAAATTGCCGTCAGGCGGGTCTGAAGGGTTACGCCTCAGATAGCCGAAGTACTGCATCAGCACGAAGGCCCGATTGTACAGGGCATTGAAGACCCCGCGAGTATTGCTCACCTGGACGAGCGCCGACTGGCGAGTCACTGTGCCATTGTTGAGTCCGGCAAGGATGGCGTCGCGGGTGGCCGCCTCAGTGTTCGGGTCAACACCAGCGTTAGTGAAAAGCGCGTTGACGAACGTGCTGTTCGAGACCCCCGTATATCGGGCTTGGAACTCCTCCCGGTTAACGAAGGCGTCGAGGAACGCCTGCCGATTTTGCGCGAGGCGGTCGAGGGCGCCGGGCTGTCCGATGATGACGCCCTGGTTAAGGTTTTGGACATCGAACAGGAACTCTCGTAACGTCGGCAGCCTTCCAAACGCTTCCTGGTAGACACGGATCACGAAGTAGCCCGTCTCCTGAAACTCGATCGATAAGAAGAACGCGATCGAGACCGTTGCGCGCGCCCCTAGTACGCAGTCGTTCCGGGCCTGCCCCGGCGTGCTCGGGCAGTTCGAGATGCGCGTGTTCAGCTCGTTGATCCAGAAGTTCAGTCCAGCCTGATCCGGCTCGCGGCTAAGGAAGTCCAGGTACTGCTGCCGAACGAAGAACGGCACCTCGTCAATTGGGTTGCTGAACGAGTTGGCAACGGTGATGCCGCGGATTCCCTCAGTCCCGCCGACGTTGCCCACGAGTGTGGCGGCTCCTGTCGTCAGGTTGATTGTGTAGAGCCCGGCCGTGCCGCCGACCGTGAGCGCGGCGAAGGCCGTACCGCTGCCGTTGGCGATGTCAAACCCGACCGCGTCGGACGTGTTAACGCCAAGCGGGCCGATATCAGTGACCGTCCCGAGGTTCGGTGAGGGGGTGCCGTCAGGGCCTCCGATCCTCACCAACATGTCGCTGGCGGAATCAATGGCGTAGAGCGTGGTAGTAGTGGCGCCGGCTGCGTTGTTCGTATAGGCGACGGCGACTACGTTGCCTGGCGGGTTAAGGTTGGGGTCCGGCTGAACGCCCGCGGTTGCGGCGTCGAAATCAACCACCGTACCCAGGTCCGGGTGTAGACGCATGTTCTGCTCGGCATCCGAAACGACCCGAATGCGATCCGGCACCGGGTTGAAATCGAAGCCGAAGGAAGTTCCGCTGAGGGCAACTGTGAAAGTGCCGGTGCCAACTTGGGTAGCCGCTCCAGTGCTTGGATTTAGTGTATACAGCCGGCTCGTGCTACCGAGGGCGTAAATCTGGCGTGTCGCCGGGCGAACGTCAATACCAAGGATCGTCTCGCCCGTCTGCAAGCCGGTGATGCTCACCGAGGCATCAATCGTGCCGGGCGTGGCGCTGCTAAAGCGCACCAGGTTGTTTGCCGAAGTGACGGCAAAGATGGTCGCCGTCGACGACGGCGTCGAACTGTCATTGTCAGTGATCGTAACCAGCGCCGCAGAAGGTGCGCCAAGGGTAGATCCGACCGCGCCGCTGAGGGAAACGGTGAACGTCTCGTCGTTCTCGATCGAGACGTCGTCGATGATTAGGATTCTCACGGTCTTGCTGGTCTCGCCGGGCGCGAACGTGAGTGTGCGGAATACAGGCGTGAAGTCCGTGCGATCCGAAGCTGTCCCGCTCACGGTGGTGATGTCAACGACTGCCGAGCCCGTGCCGCCACTCCGTGTCACCGTGATGTCCACGGCACCCTGTCCCTCGCCGACGCTGAAGCTGGCTGCGCTTAACTGGATGGTGCCCAGATCTCCCGCAGCGGGCAGTGGCTGGACGGCGGGGTCAACATCGCTCCCAGCGTCGTTCGTTAGCCTCACGACGCGGCTGCCATCGGCGTTAGCGACATAAATGTCGAGGTTGTTGACGTCGTCACGGTTACTGACGAAGGCGATCACCGCGCCGTCCGGCGCGCGCGCCGGGTCGAGGTCGAATGCCGCGTTGTCAGTGATACGGGTCTGGTTCGTGCCGTCCACGTTCATCGTGTAGATTTCGTCGTTGAGGTCGCGGTCGCTCTGAAAGGTGATTCTCCCCGACGGCCATGTAGTGCTCACGTCGTTAAACGCGTTAGTGGTCAGACGAGTCTGGTTGGTACCGGTCGAGGTCATCCGGTAAATCTCGTATTTATCGCCGTCGCGGTTACTTGCGAAAGAGAGCAGTGTCCCAGAGGGCGCCCACGCCTGGCCGTTGTCGTCCCCGGGGTTATTGGTGAGATTGGTCTGCCCGGTGCCGTCCACGTTCATCACGTAGATCTCATCATTGCCGTCGCGGTGGGTGACAAAGGATATGCTCGGGCTTGTAAACGACGGTGACCACGCGGGGTTGAGGTCTTCGGCCGCGTTGTTGGTCAGGCGCGTTGGGATGCCGCCGCCGGCATCAACGGTGTAGATTTCCTTGTTACCGTCGCGGTTGCTAACGAAGGCGAGCCTTTCGCCGTCAGGCGACCACGTCGGATTGAGGTCCTCGGCCGGGTTATCCGTGACCTGCACGATGTCGCCACCGTCCGGGTTCATCACGTAAATCTCGGAGTTGCCGGTACGGTCACTCGCAAAGGCGATCTTGCCCTGTGGCTCCGGCGTGTGGCTTTCTTCCTTTGGGCTGTTCTTCTTCGAGCCATCTCGCTGAGTCGGGTCGGTCCTGGGGCGGGGCGAGGTCCCCGCCCGCTGCTGAGCATTGCCGAGCGGCACCAGCCCGCTGGCCAACAACGCCAGCACCAGCACTAGCATCAGCGTTAGACCCGTCACGTGCTTTGCCGTTCTAATAAATTTTTTCATGGCCTTCGATCCTCTTCTCTGAGTTGCCTCCTGCAGACACATAGCCGACAAGCGGCTAGTTGCGCGTCTGGTCCTCAGCGCCGGCGCTGTTCGGGCGCGGCTGGTGCGGCGGAGAAAGGAACGGGAAAGTGCTCAGGAAGGGTTGCTCGTTCTGGTTGGCGTTATCGCTGACCGCCTGCTGGTTGGCAACGAAGAAGAGGATCGTGTCCACCACGTCGTCACCGGGGCGACGACCGTTGGGGAATCCCGTGTAGCCTCCCGCCGGCGGTGTGTGAATCTGCTCGCCGAAGCCAAGGGTGCTGTTGGCCGTGTTCAGGTTCAGCCGCAGCAGATCGCCGTTCGTAACTACGACGCTAGCCAGAATCCCGATGTTGGTCGAGTTAGTGCCAAGCGCCGTGAGCGCGGCAACAATGTCTCCGGCGAAGCGGCCGCCGGCGTCGTCCTGCGGAGTAGCGGCGTTGTACTCATCCTTCCGCACGAACGGAATTACGACGGCGTTGATAGCCGGGTTGCCGATGCGGTCGAGCGTCTGCCAGCGCCCGAAGCCGACCGCGGTGTATTGGCTCCTCACCACGTCCGCTGAGGCTGGGAAGAGTTGTGGACTGCGGCGCTGAAGAACGGCCTGAACCCCGATGGAGGTGCCGGCTCCGGCTGCGGTGAGCAGAGCGCGCGGGATGCTCAAGGCGATGGTCATGATGTTGTAGCCGGCGAAGGAGTCGCGCCCGCGCTGAAAGTTTGCGAGCGCGTCGCCGACGCAGCTGGGTGGCGGGGTGGGGTTCGCCACGCAGGCCCTTAACGCGGCGGTTGCCGCCGCAAAGGCCGGGATGTCGAAGTTGAACGGGTCATCACGCGGCCCGGCGTAGAAAAGGACGCCGGTCGTCCCTAAGGGGGTGATGGTCGGGGCTGGGGGGCAGTTGGCCGCGCCGGCGATGCAGACCGAAGGCGGAGTCGAGTTGGCGGTGAAAGTCTGTCCGTCGAACAAGGTGACGGTCCCCACTTGCGGGGCGGTCGCTCCCGTGCGTTTCGCAAAGGTTACATCAATGAAGCGTTCGGGTCGCGGGTCACCGTTGATATCCATCTCGAACCGATGACGGACAGCCGGGTCGAACGCGCTGAAGTTGTTGTTCTCGCCGGGCGCGATGAAGCCGCGCAACGTCACGGCGAAGATGACCCTTGTATTGTCATTAGGGTCAAGGAAAATGAACGTGTCGCCCCCGTCAATCCCCTGGTCCGAGTTGCCGTAGGGCG
>JBHENP010000071.1:0-554 GCA_046261995.1 Pyrinomonadaceae bacterium | reverse complement strand
GCGGCGTCCGTAGGCAATGTGGGCATCAGAGCGCCGGCCAACGCCACGGTCAGGGCGAGGGCGGCGAGCAGAAACTTTTTGCAGCTCATGCGAGTCATGGTGGTTCTCCTTTTGACGGGTGCTTTTTAAGAAGTTCACTCTCCGAGGACAAGTCCGCGCATTGCGCGACGGTTAGAGTTGAAACGCGTATGGTGCGCGCGTCCTATTTTTGATCTTAGAGTAAAAACTAACGCGGGCGTCGTTGACGCCTCCGAGAACTCGATGTGCCGAGTTGCGGTTGTGAACCAGCCTGAGTCCGCACCATCTTTATCTGAATGGCGTGAATGGTCGGGATCTTAGGTTTCAAGAAAGAGTCAACTCAGCGGCTTTAAGAACACTTACGAAGCAGGTGACAATTTGGATCGTTGGATCTTAAGGATCTGATTTTCGCGCGCAGCATACTCCTGCTCACGTGTTGTGTCCAGAAAAAAGAACGAGCGCTTTCTCGATTGGCCCCGATACCGGCCGAATCCGATCGGCGCACCGATGCCGTAAACTCTTGAAAGGGTTTATAC
>JBHENP010000070.1:0-20706 GCA_046261995.1 Pyrinomonadaceae bacterium | reverse complement strand
AGCGATCCCTGAACCAACTGTTCGGTCTGATACCAGGCATGGCCAACGGGTTGATTACTACGGCCATGGTCGCGGCGCTGCTGCTAGTCATACCCTTTAATGAAGGCTTGAGCGAACGTGTGCGCTCGAGCCAGTTGGTCAACGGGCTTTCCGTCTACATCGAACGCCTGGAAACAGCGCTCCACCCGGTCTTCGGCGATGCCATCGCACAGACCCTGAATCTGCTGACCGTTCAACCTGACTCGGACGAACGCGTCACGCTGCCTTTTACCGTCCCCGTTTCGCGCCCGAGACCTGATTTGGAAATGGAGATGTTGAGGCTAGTGAACACAGAACGAGTCGCCGCCGGACTTCGACCTCTTGCGCCCGACCCGGAACTCACAGAAGTTGCGCGACAACACTCCTCGGACATGTTTGCGCGCGGCTATTTCGCTCACGACACACCGGAAGGCCGCGACCCGTTTGACCGCATACGCGCAGGCGGCGTTCGATTTCTGACGGCCGGAGAAAATCTGGCCCTCGCCCGCTCGGTTCAGATAGCACACACCGGCCTGATGAACTCCCCGGGACATCGCGCCAACATCCTGCGACCCGAATTCGGCCGCCTTGGCATCGGCATTATGGACGGGGGTATGCGCGGCTTGATGGTGACTCAGAACTTCCGGAATTAACTTCCGCACGAAGCTTCCACCCCTTGGAGTGCGGCGACCTGGCCACCGTTGGCCTAGCTTGAATCTGGTTTCTTCTCGCTGCAAGCCCGGATCGCCGCAGGCCAAAGCGCCGACAGGTCGGCGCACTCCAGGAGAGGGCTATTCGAATGATCAAGCTCCGCGTCGAGTGCGCCGCGGTCGCGGTTTGTTCTTATTTCCACGCCGTCCGCGTCGTGAAACGGTTGGTGAACTCACCGACGGCAGTTGTGCGCTGGTGGGCTGCTTCGTGGCGGTGTCTTTATCCGTCGTATCTGCGTTGGGGCGGGCGCTGTTATGGTAGGCGGCGGCGTCTGCTTGAACGATCCCTGTCTCCAGACGGGTGCGGCTGGTTGCAAGTTGCTCGAGCCGTGTTTGTACGCTCTTCCTTTCGATCTCCAACTGGCGCCGCCGCTGCTCGCGCACTTCTTCCGGGCGCGTACTACCGATCCCCGCGAGACTTTTCTCGATGTTCTCGGGTTTTAGTTCTTCTTCGAGTTGCTGCAGGCGGGTTTCGATTTCCGACTGCTTTGCTTGAACCTCAGCCAGCTGCTGGCGAAGGCCGGCAGCGCGTTCTTGCGCCGTGGTCTGCATCATTGCTGGCGCAGCGAGTAAACCAACAATTATCAAAGTAGCGAAAAACCGGATTGATTGTGAATGTTTCATAATCGTATTTGGCAAACCGTAAGTTGTAAAAAGGGGGCTTCCGAGGTATGGGGAATGCCAACGGGGTAATGCAGGTTAACTCGTTACCAACTGAGACTCAAGCCTAGGGTACTGGTGCAGTTTGAGTTATCGTCGAAAATCCTACTCGACTACATAACCGCGAGCCGTAGCGACCGGATCACAGTCAATCTTCATAAACCGCATTTAGGTGACTTGAACTCAGCATCCGGTCGCTACGGCTCGCGGTTGTAGGCGAGTGGTACTGCAAGGCTTTCTAGGATAATGTTCAAACTGCACCGACACCGCCGATAGGGGTGCTATTTAGAATCTTCCGGAGACGATCCACGAAATCACACGAAACATCACGAATAATCTTAGTGCCATTTAGTGTGATTTCGTGGATCATTTTCCCCATCGTAAAAGTCGACTCTGAACTTCTAGGTCAAACTGAATCAGGCACTGGTTGTAGATAGTTCTAGCTTTCCGCCGCTCTTGAGAATAGACTAAGCCTCCTACCCATTCACGAAAAGTCGGTGCGTGTTGGGGGTGCCACATGGACCACGAAAGACATTGGCGGAAGATGCTTCAGTACCAACCCGAAGGCTGGCGGAGTGACGAAGACAGTCTCTTAGAAGATCAAGCGTTCACTCGGCTACGCCATTCCCATTCAGACCCTGATGTGCACGATCGCAGCCTCGTCCTGGAATTGCTGGGCCGCATAAATTACAAAATTCTGAATGGGAACAGAGTCTATATTGAAGTAGCCGGAGTGGTTTACAAGACACTCTACGGTGCTTACTGGCGCAGCGTCTTTACGGGCATCGAGCATTACCAACTGAAATGTGAGGAAATCTCAGGCTCGATCTGGACAGAAGGAAGCGATGCTACCGCCGTGGTTGATTTACCGATCGACTACTCGAGCGAGGGTTGGACAGCCCGGGGCCATTCCCTCTCATTCATGCTGTCGCGAGAGTAAAGAAGGCGATCCACGAAGGACACCAATCCGCATTCGTGCCGGTTCGTGTGGTTTTGTGGATCGTTTTATGTTTGGCTGCCTTTAGAGGTCAAACATGGCCGCAACGGGGGTAGTCGCAGAGGACGCTGAGTTGCACAGAGGTTGAAACGGACCTACTACGCTAACGGGGCCGCCGCCTTGCCATATTCAAGAAAACTTTATAACTTTTGTGGCATTCTAATAAGCGCAAATCATAGGCATCGAAATCTGTTCGGCCCGTTGTTCCACGCGAACGGTTAAGGTCAAGCAGGGGAATGGCACAGACAACAGCTACGGATATCCATGCCACGACTACCGGCGGGCACGTCGAGCGGGTGACGCCACGCGGTCGTTATCTCCTCATCCTCTCCCTTGCCGCCGTCGGAGTTGTTTACGGCGACATCGGAACCAGCCCACTCTACGCTCTCCGCGAATGCTTTCACGGACCACACTCCATCGTGCCTACCCCGGCTAACATCCTCGGCGTTCTTTCGTTGATTTTCTGGTCGCTCGTGATTGTTATTTCAGTAAAGTACCTGGTCTTTGTTTTGCGCGCAGACAATCACGGCGAAGGCGGCATCCTTTCACTGACGGCGCTGGCGACTCCGATCAAGCCTTCGGGGAGAAGCGAGCGTTGGATTTTGATCGCGATGGGCATCTTCGGCGCTGCGCTCTTATGTGGCGAAGGAGTGATCACGCCGGCCATCTCCATACTTAGTGCGATGGAAGGGTTGACCGTAGCGACGCCTTTCTTCAGTCCCTACGTTGTACCGATTACCATTGCGATTATCGTCGCATTGTTCCTCGTTCAAAGTCGCGGAACGGCAGGGATCGGCAAGGTCTTTGGCCCGGTCACGTTGGTATGGTTTGCGGTGCTGGCCGGGCTCGGAATCATGCAGATCAGTCGTTACCCGGAAGTGCTGGCGGCCGTGAACCCGCTTTATGGAGTGGATTTCTTTCTCCGCAACGGCTGGCATGGGTTTCTGATTCTGGGTGCGGTTTGTCTTGTCATTACCGGCGGCGAGGCGCTCTACGCCGACATGGGCCACTTTGGATTGCGACCCATCCGTATTGCCTGGTTCACGGTGGTGCTTCCGGCTCTGCTTCTAAACTATTTTGGTCAGGGTGCACTGCTCATTGAGAATCCAGGCGCAGCCGAGAACCCTTTCTATCGCCTGGTGCCGTTGTGGGGACTCTACCCGATGGTCATCCTGGCCACGGCTGCAGCGGTTATCGCCTCGCAAGCGGTCATCACTGGTGCGTTCTCAATCGCCATGCAGGCCGTACAACTCGGTTTCATTCCGCGTCTGAAGATCACCCACACGTCGACCAGAGAATTTGGCCAGATATACATTCCTACAATTAACTGGGCCCTCATGTTCGGATGCATTACGATCGTGGTCGGGTTCCGTAGTTCCAGCAGCCTGGCTGCCGCTTACGGAATAGCAGTGACGTCGACCATGGTGATTACCACGATCCTGTTTTATGTCGTCGCGCGTAACCGCTGGGGCTGGAGCCGGCTGACGGCAGGTTCCCTATGCCTCTTTTTTCTGATCATCGATGTCTCATTCTTCGGAGCGAACATCGTCAAGGTAGCGCATGGCGGTTGGTTCCCACTGCTTCTCGCCGCGGTAATCTTCACCGTGATGATGACGTGGAAGAAAGGACGGAAGATCCTCTCCGAGAGAATCCAATCTGATTCTCAACCGCTGGAAGACTTTCTTCAAGAGATCGAACGTCGTCCGCCTATAAGAGTGCCGGGCACGGCGATCTTCATGAATGGAAACGCGACGAGAACGCCGCCGGCGCTGATCCATAACCTGGAGCACAATAAGGTGCTGCACGAGCGGGTGCTGTTTTTGACGGTGAAGACGCGGCTGATTCCTTACGTCGAGGATGAGAGGGTCGAAATTGAACCGGTCGGTAACGGGTTTTACCGCCTGAGAGTTTTCTATGGATACATGGAAGACCCGGAGATTCCGCGAGTGCTGGAAAACATAAAGGCGCCGGGCTTCAAATTCGACCCGAAGGACACGACTTATTTCCTTGGGCGGGAAACTATCATGGCCAGCAAACGGCCGGGGATGGCGATTTGGCGTGAAAAAATCTTCGCCCTCATCTCACGTAACGCGACGAGCGCGACCGCCTACTTTTGTTTACCGCCTGACCGCGTGGTGGAGTTAGGTTCACAAGTGGAGATCTGATTGTCGGGGCCTCAGTTGGCCACCCAATGCTATCCGCAGATTACACAGCTTACTCCGAAACATTTAGGCAGTAAGACGAGGAATTCAAAACCCTTTGTAGCCCTTGGTTTCTTCTATCTGCGTAATCTGCGGATAGCATTCAAAGCCGCACTACGCATCCCACACTTTTGTCATACAATTAGGCGCATGACGTCTGTGCATTTTCGGAAGAGTTGGACCGGCTATTTGGTTGCCGCCTCCGGCATCGCCGCTACCACGGCGGTACTGAGCCTGTTTAGCTCACACGTCAACCCCACCACCGTAGCCCTCGCAATGTTGCTTGTCGTGCTGCTAGTCGCCACTTGGTATGGGGCCAGGCCAGCCGTCTTGGCCTCATTACTCGGCGTTTTATGTTTCAACCACTTCTTTTTACCGCCCTTCGGGACCCTCGCGATCGCCGCCCCAGATAACTGGATCGCCCTGTTTGCGTTCATGGTTACCGCCATTACCGTGGGGCACCTTTCTGCCCGGGCGAAGCGCCGTGCCGAAGAGGCCGATGCCGGTCGCCGGGAGATTGAGCGACTCTACGAAGAGTTGCGTACTGCGTTCGAGCGGGCAAGCCACGCCGAAGCGCTCAAGCAGAGCGAGAAGTTAAAATCAGCCCTGCTTGACGCCGTCACCCATGACATTCGCACACCGCTCACGTCGATCAAGGCTTCGGTCAGCACGCTGCTGGAAGAACTGCAATCGTCGACGATCCGCGGCGGGCCCGTGGCTCTCGACATCGATGCGAGAAGGGAGATGCTGGAGGTGATCGACGAAGAGAGTGACCGGCTCAACCGCTTCGTCGAAGGGTTAATTGACCTGGCGCGGATCGAAGCCGGCGAGTTGCGCCTTCGTCGTAGGTGGGGAGTCGTCGATGAGATCCTCGCAACCGTGCTCAAGCGCGTAGAGGCGCTGACACGTAATCACCGAGTAACCGTGGAGATTGCCGACGAAATACCTGCAGTTCAGGTAGATCCGCGCGCCGTAGCCGAGGTGATGTTCACCTTGATTGATAACGCGGTGAAGTATTCGTCGGCTGGGACAGACATTTTAATTAGCGCGCAACCGGTAGGCGATGAGACGATTCAAATAGCCGTCGAGGATCAGGGACTGACGATCCCGCGGGAGATCCGTGAACGCATCTTTGACAAGTTCTTTCGCGCCACCCGGGATGGTGATACTTCGGACAGTGTTCAGCCGAAGGGCACAGGGATGGGACTCGCGGTGGCCAAAGGAATCGTCGAAGCGCATGGCGGCCGTATCTGGATCGAAGATAAGAGGGAAGGTGTGGGAACGCGGGTTGTGGTCAGCCTTCCGATTGGCGACTCGGAAAACCTACCCGAACGATCACCGGATGTGGTGGTGGGCCCAGCCATGTCCCGGGAGATAAACTAATTTTGTTGAGCCAATCCCCGCGCATTCTGATCGTGGATGATGAGCCGCAGATCGCCCGCGTCCTCCGCACTGGACTCAAGACCCACGGGTACGAAGTACGTGTAGCGGCGGACGGAGTTTCGGCATTGGAAACCTTCAGCGATTGGCATCCGGATCTCGTAGTTACTGACCTGGCGATGCCGAACATGGATGGCCTCGATCTTTGCAGGCGTCTGCGAGCAATCTCACAGCTACCGATTATCGTGCTTTCTGTTCGCGGCGAAGAAAAAACAAAGGTCGAGGCACTTGACGCCGGCGCGGACGACTACGTCACAAAGCCCTTCGGCATGGACGAGTTACTGGCGCGCGTGCGTGCCCAACTGCGGCGGGCCAGTACGCCCCCCATAACCGAAGCCGCTTCAGCGGTTTTAGAAGTGGGCGATTTTCGGATTGACCACGATGCGCGCAGGGTGTTTGTGCGTGAGATGGAAGTTCATTTGACGCCCAAAGAGTACGACCTGTTGCTTCACTTCGTGCGTTATGCCGGGAAAGTCCTCACTCACCGCACACTGCTGAGCGCCGTCTGGGGCGGCGACTATACGGAACAGGGCGAGTACCTGCGCGTATTCGTCGGACAACTGCGGAAGAAGATCGAGCCCAACCCTTCGACTCCACGTTACATCCTCACCGAACCCTGGATCGGCTACCGCTTCAATCCCGACTCGTAACCTTGAATTGACCAGCTCAACCTTAGTCACCTCACAGTCAGGCAGGCGGATCCTGTCCCCGCCCTTACGCCGAGTGTCTTTCAATTGAGGACGAGGACAGGGTCCGCCCGCCTGACTGCGATTTAGCGGGGCTTGAGCCGCTACCTTTCACCACCCTCACTTCTTACAATCTTTTTATAAACCTTTTACGCCATCCTTATGCGGGCGCTCGTACTATTTCTATGTTGACAATCTAACTGCCGAAGTTGCTCGCGGGAGTTTGTGGAAAAACATCGAGAAGGGCAGTACGGGGGAACCGACGTTCCGTGTGCAACATGGACAAGCTTTAGCTTGTCCGTCTCGCCAGGCACAACCTTAAGGTTGAACTCTGAACTTCCGAAGTCATGGACCAAGTATCGGAACAAGGGGCGCATCGAGGCGCAGGCAGCGAAGGCCGCTAGCGACACGTAGGACACTTCCAGTCTGAGCCCGACAGCTAACCTCGCAGGCTTGATGGAAGGGCAAGAGCATCGCGATTGATTCCCAAGGGCGCGAAGCATTTTTGCTTGCCGCGCCCTTCGTCGTGTGTGCCTGACTTAAGGAGGCGAAATGGACCAGTATTACGAACCGCAAGATGACCTGGAGTGGGATCTTTATGAAGAAATGCACCACCTAATAGAAATCAACCCATGGGCGTGGCAATCGATCGGCGCTGTGTCGGGACTTATCGGCTGCGTAGTTTCACCAGTTATAGGGACGCTGTTAATCGCTCTCACATCATATGTCCAGTCGGAATCGTTAGTTTCCTATCTCAATGGTATATCCGTCGTTTGCTTTGTCCTGACCATTCCGCTTCTCGCATTCGGTGCGCACTGTCTTGATCTGTTGGAACGAAAGACAGCTAGTCTTTATCCGCCAAGCCGCAAGGTAGTGAGCCGCCGCTACCGGAGCGCTACCGCGACATTGTAGGGCTTCCCGCCTACCGTATATCGGGCCGTGATCCAAGTCGGCCTTGGCCCGCGCCTCCCCTTATAACTTCTTTATAAACTCTTTACACCATCCTTACGCGTCCGGTCGTACTATTTCTAAGTTGACAATCTGACTGCCGAAGCCACTCGCGGGTGTTGCGGAAAGCATCGAGAAGGGTGGCGCGGGGGAACCAATGTTCCGCGTATGGAACAGGGGCGCATCGTAGAGGGGGCCAGCACGGCTCTCGTCACACGAAGGACACTTCCAGTCCGAGCCCGACAGCTAACCTCGTAGGCTTGATGGAAGGGCAAGAGCATCGCGATTAATTCTGATGGGCGCGGAGCATTTTTGCTTTCGCGCCCTTCGTCGCGTTTGCCCATTGAGAACCGTTCAGGTCAAGCAGGGGGAATGGCACAGACACCAGTCTCGGACATCCACGCTACGACCACCGGCGGGCATATTGAGCGCGTGACGCCGCGCGGCCGCTACCTCTTCATCCTCTCGCTTGCCGCGCTGGGAGTGGTTTATGGCGACATCGGAACCAGCCCGCTCTACGCGCTGCGCGAATGCTTTCATGGACCACACTCCATCAGCCCTACCCCGGCCAACATCTTAGGCGTGCTTTCGCTAATCTTCTGGTCGCTCATCATTGTCATTTCGATCAAGTACCTCGTTTTCGTGTTGCACGCGGACAATCACGGCGAAGGCGGCATCCTGTCACTGACGGCGCTGGCGACCCCGATCAAGCCTTCGGGAAAAAGTGAACGCCGGCTGTTGATCGCGATGGGCATTTTCGGCGCTGCTCTGCTTTACGGCGATGGAATGATTACGCCGGCGATCTCAATCCTCGGCGCGATGGAGGGTTTAACCGTCGCGACACCTTTCTTCAACCCCTATATCGTCCCGATCACGATTGCGATCATCGTCGCATTGTTCCTCGTTCAGAGTCGCGGAACCGCCGGCATCGGAAAGGTTTTTGGTCCGGTCACGTTGGTTTGGTTTGCGGTGCTGGCGGGCCTCGGAATCCTGCAGATCATTCGTTACCCGCAAGTGATGGCGGCCATCAACCCCCTGCACGGAGTGGATTTCTTTCTCCGCAACGGCTGGCATGGGTTTCTGATTCTCGGTTCAGTATTTCTCGTCGTCACTGGAGGCGAGGCGCTCTACGCAGATATGGGCCACTTTGGATTGCGGCCCATTCGTCTCGTCTGGTTTACCGTCGTGCTGCCGGCCCTTCTTCTGAACTATTTTGGTCAGGGTGCGTTACTCCTGGAAAACCCGGCGGCCGCGGAGAATCCGTTCTACCGCCTGGTACCCTCATGGGGGCTCTACCCGATGGTCGTCCTGGCCACAGCTGCAGCGGTTATTGCTTCGCAAGCGGTAATCACCGGCGCGTTCTCGCTAACCATGCAAGCGGTTCAACTCGGTTTTAGCCCGCGTCTGAAGATCACTCACACGTCTACCAGAGAGTTTGGGCAGATATACATACCCACCATTAACTGGGCCCTGATGTTTGGCTGCATCGCCATCGTGGTCGGCTTCCGCACTTCCAGCAACCTGGCTGCTGCTTATGGCGTGGCGGTCACATCGACGATGGTGATTACCACAATCCTTTTTTATGTCGTCGCGCAGGAACGCTGGGGCTGGAGCCGGCTGACAGCAGGTTCCCTATGCCTCTTTTTTCTAATCATCGATGTCTCATTCTTCGGGGCGAATATTATCAAGGTCGCCCATGGCGGTTGGTTTCCGCTGCTCCTGGCGGCAGTTGTCTTCACCGTCATGATGACGTGGAAGAAGGGGCGAAGCATCCTCTCCGAACGAATCCAATCTGATTCTCAACCGTTGGAAGACTTCCTCCAGGAGATTGAACGTCGCCCGCCGCACAGAGTGACGGGCACCGCCGTTTTCATGAACGGGAACGCGACGCGGACGCCGCCCGCGCTGATTCACAATCTCGAGCATAATAGAGTCTTGCACGAGCGGGTTCTTTTTCTGACGGTGAAGACGAGGCTGATTCCTTACGTCGAGGATGCGGAGAGAGTCGAAATAGAGCATGTCGGGAACGGGTTCTACCGCCTCAGAGTTTTCTATGGGTACATGGAAGACCCGGAAATTCCCAGAGTGCTGGAAAACGTGAAAGCTCCGGGCTTCAAATTTAATCCGAAAGATACGACCTACTTCCTTGGCCGGGAGACGATCATGGCTAGCAAGCGACCGGGGATGGCGATTTGGCGTGAAAAAATCTTCGCCCTCATCTCACGTAACGCCACGAGCGCGACCGCCTACTTTTGTTTGCCGCCTGACCGCGTGGTGGAGTTAGGTTCGCAAGTGGAGATCTAATTTTGAGGGGTGTCCCTCGGTGGGCGCCCCACGGGGACGCCCCTACAACTCCCACTCAGGCGGCAGCAGGCGACGACGACCATCTGCAGCCAGCCTAACGTCCAGATCATTAAGTTTAAAGCGGTCCCACAATTTACATGTCACTTGTCTGTGTGCCTGATCGAGGGCCTCGCAATAATTGGTATAAGTGCAACGACGAATTTCCGCGCCGCGACCAAGCCGTACTTTCAGAAACCAGTCCGGATCGGCAAGCGCTTGGCGCGCCAGGCCGGCGAGATCCGCTTCCCCACGCCGCAAAATTCCTTCTGCTTGCTCAAAAGTGGTAATTCCACCGCTGGCGACAACCGGAGTGCTGAAACCTGCAGCGTTTACCGCTCGCTTGATCGCTGCAACCTGCGGAACATTTCTACCAAAGGGTCCGATTTCGTCAGAAAGCGTTGTCGGCATGCATTCATAACCGCTCTTGCCAGTGTAAGGGTAAACTGCCTGCCCAACTTTAGGCTGATGCGCATCCTCAAATTTTCCACCTTTTGAGATTGAGAGAAAATCCAATCCAGCTCGGGCAAACTCAACCCCAAAGTAGGTCGCGTCCTCAATCCGGTTGCCTCGTTCAATGACCTCATCGCCCAGAAAACGAACGCCCACGACGTAATCATCGCCGACGCACTCGCGCACAGCGCGGTACACCTCGAGCGGTAAACGAACGCGGTTCTCGCGCGGCCCGCCATAGCCATCAGGACGAGTATTTCGCGCACTCAGAAACGAGGCCATTGTGTAGGCGTGTGCATAGTGGAGCTCGACGCCGTCAAATCCCGCTTCGCGCGCTCGCCGGGCCGCAGCGGCAAAAATACCAGGCAACACCTGCGGCAACTCACGGACATGTTCTAACTCCGTATCGGTGACGCGCTCTCTGTAACCAAAGCGCAGCGATTCCAACTCACGCTCATCGAGTATGTGATCGAGGGTTTCGTCGCCGGTGGTCGCCAGAAACGCTCGTACGTCCGCTTCGTCACGTCCGAGCCAACTTTGATCGTTGCAGG
Organism: Pyrinomonadaceae bacterium; assembly: GCA_046261995.1. Lineage (GTDB taxonomy): Bacteria > Acidobacteriota > Blastocatellia > Pyrinomonadales > Pyrinomonadaceae > PSRF01. The sequence goes on along the minus strand of JBHENP010000070.1, from coordinate 9,702 downwards.
TTTCAACAAGTGCTTGTCGATGCCGGTCAGTTATACGCAAAAATCGCTTGAAATATTTCTCCTGTTCAGGTCGGCGCCTTACCGCGAGAAAGTCGATAATCTGAATAAAAAGGCGCGTCCGTCCTTCGCTCGCCTCGCGAACTGCTTCCACCAATTGCCGCAATCCCGGCATGAAACGATCGTGACCGATCCTGAGTAGCGGTCCGCTGGGAATGTCACGGACTCCGGTGGCCTCAACGACGAGCGCTCCCGGCTGGCCGGCTGCAAATCTCCGATACCACTCGATGTTTGCCTGCGTTATGAAACCATCCTCAGTCGCACGCCAGGGCACCATTGCCGGCACCCAGGTGCGGCTGGTTAACTCGCTACGTCCAACGGTTATTGGGCGGTACAGTAGCGAGCGGTTTGCCTCTTCCGCAGTTGGCCAACGCGTTTCAGGAATTGCGTGTTTGACAGCATTTGGAAACTTCCACATCTCTTAATCACTTTATCACCAAATCCAAGGCTTACCTGCTCTAAGGTCCTTCTCTGTGGTAAATTAGCTCCAATCATAAATGCGGGAGAAACATTTTTGACTGACGACCTCCTTAAATGGCGTAGTGAGTTTCCTATCTTAGACAAGACCGTCTACCTGATCTCGCATAGCCTGGGCGCTATGCCCAGGGACACTTACGATCGTTTGCACGATTATGCCGAAGCCTGGGCGACACGCGGGGTGCGAGCGTGGGCTGAGGGCTGGTGGAACATGCCGGTGACGGTGGGCAACGACGTAGCACGAATCATAGGCGCCGACCCGGGCACTGTGGTCATGCATCAGAATGTCTCTGTTTGTCAGTCGCTGGTTCTTTCCTGTTTCGAACCCACGCCCAGGAGAAATAGGATTGTCTATTCGGAGCTCAACTTTCCTTCGGTGATGTATGTCTACGAGGCGCACGCACGCAACGGGAGTCTGCGTGTTGAGTCAGTGAAATCCGATGACGGTATCACCGTGCCACTCGAGCGGATGTTGGCAGCAATCGATGAGGAGACTCTGCTGGTGCCTTTCTCCCATGTTCTGTTCAAGAGCGGTTTTCTCCAGGACGCCAGAGCGATTACCGAGCGGGCTCATGAAGTAGGCGCAATGGTGATTCTCGATGCTTATCAATCCGCAGGAACCATTCCGTTCAGTGTCAAAGATCTAAATGTAGATTTCGCAACCGGCGGATCGGTCAAGTGGCTCTGTGGTGGGCCAGGCGCGGGGTATCTTTATATCCGTCCGGATCTGCACAGCAAGCTCCAACCAAAAACCACCGGCTGGATGGCGCACGAGGAACCTTTTGCCTTTGAAAAAGAACTCCGCTACGCCCCAGGTGTTGCTCGCTTTCTACACGGCTCGCCCGCGATTCCGGCGCTTTACGCCGCCCAGTCGGGTTATCGGATCATTAATGAAATAGGTGTGGAGAGTATTCGCAGCAAGAGTGTGCGGCAAACATCTCTTTTGATCGACCTGGCCCAGGAGGCAGGCTTCACAGTTACCAGCCCCAAGAGTTCATCACAACGGGGGGGCACTGTTACGGTGATGCACGAGCACGCGGCGGCCATCACCAGCGAGTTGGTGAGCCGCGATTTTATTGTTGATTTTCGCCCCGGTGCGGGTGTGCGTATCTCTCCTCACTTCTACACCACTGATGAAGAGTTGGAACTGATCATTGCGGAGATGAAGACGATCAGGGACACTCGCGCATACGCCCAGCACGAAGTGGCCGCGGCATTCTAAAAATTGATCTTTGTACTTTGTTCTTTGTACTTTGATCTCTGGCTTTATCCAAGCATGAGCCTCAAAGGAGCACAAAAATCAAAGTACTAAGAACAAAATACAAAGTTCATTATGTCTAACGAATACGGGAAACAAGCACCGCTTTCATACAACAAATACCTCCGAGTTCCTGACCTGATAGGCTTGCAGGAGTGCCTCTCAGGGCCGGAACACCATGATGAGCTTCTCTTCATCACGGTCCATCAAGCTTACGAATTATGGTTTAAACAGATCCTACACGAGGTGGATGCGGTCATGGTCATGATGATTGAAGACCGCCTCCCATCCGCAGCTCGCACCTTGCGGCGTGTAGTCGAGATTGAAAAACTGCTGGTCACCCAGATTCACATTCTGGAAACTATGACGCCCATCAGCTTTTTAGGATTCCGCGAGCAATTGAATCCGGCCAGCGGCTTCCAATCAATGCAATTTCGCGAGATTGAGTTTGCATCGGGTCTCAAGCTCGAGGGCATACTGAATGAATTTCTTAACGACTCATTCGCGTACGAACGTCTGCAGAAACGCTACCAGGCCCCGTCCCTAAATGACATCTTTTTTGGCGTGTTAAAGCGGCGCGGGCTTGACGCACCGGCGGACGACAAATCCCTAATCGATGCTGAGCGTAAAAAGCTTTACGAGAAGCGGGCCAAGGCAGTGCTCGAGGTCCTGACTCACTTTGAGGAACGCTACGAAGAGTTTCAACTAGCTGAAGCTCTGTTGGAGCACGACGAGTTCTTTTCGCTCTGGCGCTCACATCACATAAAGATGGTCGAGCGCATGGTCGGCGCAAAACGCGGGACGGGAGGTTCCGAAGGAATTGGGTATTTGCAAACTACGCTCAACAAGAAGTTTTTCCCGGAGCTTTGGGAGGCTCGCACTTATCTGGACGTCAAACACGGCGGGGGGGGTTGTCCTTTTTCATCACCTACTTAAGGCATTTGAGGGGAATAACCTTATGAAAAACGAGCGCCGAGGCGCGCCACGGATCAACGTGAATCTACCCGTACGCTGGGAAGGCGTGCTCACCCAACAGAGAGCTATGATTACAAGCCTGAGCGAAACCGGATGTTTTGTGCTCACCGGTGGCAAAGTGGAACCAAAAGAATTGATTCGGTTGGAGATTGAACTCCCTAATCAAGCGGCCGTGTATTTTTGGTCTGAGGTGGTTGAAGAAGCCTCTGAAATTGGTTTTGCTGCGCGGTTCACGGCATGTGACGAAGACGATAGGATGCGATTGGCTGCTTTCGTCAGGGCGGGGCTAGCTTATATGCGAACTGACTAATTCTTGCCGAACCCAGTAAGGCTGATGAGCATAGAGTTTCCCGAGAGGTTCAACATCGCCGATTACTTCCTCTATCACAATCTGGAGGAAGGACGTGAAAATAAAACCTGTCTTTACTTTCAGGATCAATCCTTTACCTACGGCGACATTGCCCGCATGTCAAACCGCGTGGGCAGCGCGCTTCGCAATCTGGGGCTCGACATTGAAGAGCGAATCCTGATTGTCCTACCTGACTGTCCTCAGTTTGTCTATACCTGGTTTGGCGCCGCCCGCATTGGGGCGGTGATTACGATGGTCAACCCCCTGCTACCGGCGGCTGACTACACTTACTACCTTGAATACACGCGCGCTCGCGTCGCTGTCATCCATCACTCGCTTTTGAAAACTTTCGCCGAAGCCGCGGAGGGCTCGCGTTACCTGCGAGCCGTGCTCGTGGCCGGGGGTACACCTGAGGACAGCGACGGTATTAACTTTCGCAGCCGTAGTGCGCAGTGGATCGGCTTTTCCGAGGTAGTGGAGGCCAGCTCTGACGAATGCTCGCCGGCAGATACTCACCGCGATGACATCGCTATCTGGTTGTTTACTTCGGGATCAACCGGGCAACCAAAGGGCGCGGTCCACCTGCAACACGACCTTCCGTTCAATGCCGAAGTTTATGCAAAACGAACCCTGGGTGTAAACGAGAGCGATCTTACCGTGTCGGTACCGAAACTGTTTTTCGGTTATGCCACCGGAACCAACCTGCTGTTTCCTTTTGCTGTGGGTGGGGCAACCGCTCTCTTCGAGGAACGCTCCACTCCGGAGAAGATATTTGAAGTGATTGAACGCTATCGTCCGACGATTCTGACTACTGTTCCGACGATGATCAATGGAATGCTAAACGCTGAGCGGGCAACATCGCACGACCTGTCGTCATTGCGCTTTTGTTACTCTGCGGGAGAGGCCCTACCTGTGGAACTTTATGAGCGCTGGCGCAAGACGGTGGGAGTGGAGATCTACGATGGAATTGGTTCAGCTGAGATGTTTCACATCTACATAACCAATCGGCCGGGTGACGTTAAGCCGGGCAGCCTGGGTCGTATTGTAGATGGCTACGAGGCAATAATAATAAATGCTGAGGGTGACCGGGTCCCAACAGGCGAGATGGGGACGCTCAGGATCAAAGGAGACTCGGCGGCGTTGTGCTACTGGAACGTCCATGACAAATCCAAAGAGACTTTTGCCGGCGACTGGTGCACGACCGGCGATCAGTTCCATGTCGACGAAGGTGGATATTACTGGTATCACGGTCGCACTGATGACATGTTGAAGGTTTCCGGTGTTTACGTGGCCCCTGGCGAAATTGAGAACTGTTTGCTGCAGCACGAGGCTGTGCTCGAATGCGCGGTCATCGGCCATGATGCTGGGAACGGGTTGGTTAAACCAAAGGCCTACATCGTGCTGCGGGAGGGCTACAACGCCAATGCTGAGCGAGAGGAAGAAATCAAAGCCTTCGTCAAAGCGAACCTTGCGCGCTACAAATATCCCCGCTGGATCGCCTTTGTTGCGTCGCTGCCAAAGAACGACCGCGGAAAGATTGATCGGAAGATGTTAAAGAGCTCGTGAATCGTAAATCGTGAATAGAGTCGTGCTTTATCTTGACCACAATTACGCTTGACGATTACCATTCACGATTTACGATTTACGATTCACGAAGCATGTCATTCTCTACCCGTATCAGAGTTCGTTTTGGCGATACTGATCCCGCGGGACTGGTCTACTACCCAAACATCTTCCACTATTTTCACATTGCGATGGAGGAGTTTTTCTCTAACCAGTGTGGAGTTGGCTACGACCAACTTGTTAAGGCCGAGCGCATCGGCTTTCCTACCGTTAATATTCAAACTGAGTTTCGATCGCCAATACTTTACGGAGACGAGATTGAAATCGAAGTTTTTGTGTCTCGCCCAAGCCGGACCTCAGCGATATTTGAGTACCGCGTAACCCGCGTCAGCGATGGCCAGCTTTGCGCTCAATCTACGCAGATCCACGTTGCTATGAATCTCGACACTCGCCGCCTTGTTCACCTGCCGGAAACGTTCCGCAAAGCATTCGGCGACGACGCTGCCTGCCATTACAGTTTCAACTCCAAGTTGTAACGTGCGCGTCGAATTGCACAAAAAACCCATCCAAAGCCCAGAATTCCAATCTGAAATCTAGACCACAATCGTCTACAATGGTGCCATCGCCGACCTCACACGAATCATGCGCCCATTTCGGGAAACCTGGAAGGGCTGTCCTATTGGCCCTTTAATTGTCAAAGGAACATTGCCGTACCATTCTATCAGCCCCGGGAAACATTTTGGGGCTCTTTGGCCAGATTCGTGGGAGCCTGCACTTGCCCGGCATGTGTTTTCGCAATGATGGTCCTTCTGCCACAGTGATGTGTCAAAGACTACACCTTAAAAGGAAGTCTTTGCACGTGAACCAATAGGGGAAACCATGCACCAACGCAAAATAATTTTTTCGCTAATCGCGTTTGCCGCGATTAGTCTCGGCAGCGCGATCTCCGCGCGCGCGGACGTAATGATCTTTGCGGGAAATATTCCGCAAACTGATGAAAACGTGTTGCTAAACACCGGAATTTCCGGAAACCCAATTTTCGGTACAACAAACCAGACCCAACTTGCGGTAAGGTTCTCATCCAACGAGAATTTAACCGCACCGGCGAACGGACAAGCTCGGATCGAAGCTGTGGACGGAACGCTCACCACGCTCACTATCGACTTGATTAGTGGTAGTTTCACGTCGCTCATCCTGAACTTGGACGCTTCGGTAAACGGTACCGTTAATTTTCAAGTTATTGAGGTTGGCGGCCAGGTAAATAACTTCAACAACCTTGCAGTTGGCGGAAGCGGATCAAACTTTTTCACTATCGTTGCTACCAATAATCAGCGGATATTCAGCGTGACGTTCACGGCCAGTACGCCGATAACGTTGACCTTATCAGACGCTGCACAATTTCGGATTGGCGGCGCGTCTCCGGGCCAGACGGCGATCCCTGAACCCGCCAGTATGTTGCTCCTTGGCACTGGTCTAATCGGCTTAGCGTCAGGCATCCGGAAGCGGTGGAACAACAAGGAGTGATTAATTCTGCTGAAAATCAAGACCTCAGCCGGCCTGGAAGAAATTCGTAAACGTCCAGAGGCGAGGACAATTAGCGCAACGTGAGAACAAGTCGGCGCGAATGGTTTGCCCCCATTCGCGCCGACTCTTTTTTCCAGATCGCGTCTTCTATTCGCTGGTCATCACTCAAATCATCTTCGCTTTTCCAGATCGTAGTCCCGCAACCGGCTATATAAAGTTGAGGGGGAGATTCCCAGAATCCTGGCTGTCTTCCCCGGTGCCCAACCGGTCTGTTCAAGTGCGGACAAGATCTGCTGACGTTCCATATCACGGGGTGAGGCTGGCGAGGACGCGGCCGCGGGCGAGCCGGGATCAGCATCGACACCGGCCGGTGGTGACGCCATCAGCTCTGGAAACGAAACAGTTGGTCGCGCCACTTCGGGAGGTAACTCCGCGAGCGTGATGCGCCCGTTATTGGCCAGGATGACGGCTCGCTCGAGACAGTTTTTAGTTGCCGCACATTGCCCGGCCAATCAATGCCGAACTCGGTTTGTAGACATCCATTGCTCAGTCTTTGTCCGCTATCCAGAAGTCTGTCTAGATCTAGACAAACGCCGCCAATCAATTCCTTAACGTGAGTATTTGCACGGGGTTTTGTGGAAACGCGCCACGTCTGGTTGTTGGCATTTCATTTGCTGGAACAATCGCAAAGTAACTGCGCAGCAATTGCTTTTCTCGGGATGGATGAGTGCACCCCTCAACTCATTCTTTGCGGCAGCTACCCCCTACTGAACTGCATGAAATAAGATTTAGAGTACCCGAATCGATAACCGGAAGCTTTCGCGGATTAGACGTTTACTCCCTATGTCCATGAATATCGCCACCGCGGATTGAAAACTCTAAAACTTACAGGGGCTAAATGATGAAGAAAATGATCTCAAGAACGATGGTCGGCTTTGCGCTTTGTATGTTCTTTGGCCTAACCACGACAACCACGGCCTCAACTGTGACAATCGTCGGGAATTCTAGTGGCAGTCTGGCTACTGCGACCGTCACTTGTGACTTCAATTCTGCTACTAACACAATGAACTTCACTATCACTAATACGTCGCCGTTTGATGCAAGGGTCACCGGCATCGGTTTCGACCTCATAGCGGGCGACTTTACGGCTAACAACTCCTCGGGCCTGAATGGTTTCAGCGGTAGCTCGAGCGGAGAGTTCACGTTCCGAAACGACGCATTGGGGAATGTGCCTCAGTTCAACAACGCCGTGCTTGACTTCGGTTGGACAACGGGCAGCAATTTTAACGGCGGAAGCCCGAACGATGGTCTAGCACCCGGCGCAACCTTGAGTTTCTCTGTGAGCGGATCATCATTCGCCGGCCTAACAGAACAACAAGTCTGCGACGCCATTTTTGTGCGGTTCCAGCGCGTTGGACCAAATGGAAACGACAGCGACGTTGGTGGCCCGAATGGTACGGTACCCGTACCGGAGCCTGCCAGCATGCTACTGCTCGGCACGGGTTTAGCTGGCGCGGCTGGCGCCTTGAGACGAAAGACAAAATCACGGAATGTTTAGCACCTTGCTGGTGCCGTGAAGTCCCGACGTTGTAGCCTGGAAACGTTGAGGTCCATTCCTCCTTAACTGTCTCCTCTGTGCGGCTACTTCGGCTTATGTTGGCGCGAATGGTTGATACCCTTCGCGCCACATTTGTTTTCAGAAGGACTTCTTCTCTTCATCTGATCTGCCTTCAAGACCGCAGGCCACCAGTTTAATACTCTTCTTAAATATTTTTGCTTCTCTCTGGAAACAAGCATTCATCGAACATATTCAGAAGTCTTATCCCCAAAATCCAGCTACCCACACTTACGCGATCCGAAGCTTCCCTGGCGGTCCCTCCGTGGGCGGCCCATCGTGGGATTAGCGCGAGAACACATCACAGACAATGCCGCGATGGGGCCGCCCACGGAGGGACCGCCCCTACAATCTCACCACTGAAATCATCTTCGCTTTTCCAGATCGTAGTCTCGCAACCGGCGATACAAAGTTGAGGGGGAGATTCCCAGAATCTCGGCCGTCTTCCCCCGATGCCAACCGGTCTGTTCAAGTGCGGACAAGATCTGTTGACGTTCCATATCACGGAGTGAGGCTGGCGAGGACGCCGCGGCGGGCGAGCCGGGATCAGCATCGGCACCGGCCAGTGGCGACGCCATCAACACCGGAAACGAAACAGTTGGCCGCGCCACTTCGGGAGGTAACTCCGCGAGCGTGATGCGCCCGTTATTAGCCAGGATAACGGCCCGTTCGAGACAGTTTTTTAGTTGCCGCACATTGCCCGGCCAACTATAAGACCGCAGTGCCTCAAGGGCATCGAGGTCGAGAGCAGGAGGGTTCGTGCCACCCACATGCTGGAGCAGGTGCTGCGCCAGCGGCTCAATATCCTCGGGCCGTTCTCGTAATGGTGCGAGGCTGATCTGAAAACCATTGATACGGTAGAGGAGATCGGAGCGGAAGGTTCCATCGGCCACAACCGAATCCACGTTTCTATTCGTCGCCGCAACAATTCGAACGTTCACTTCAACCTTGCGTACGCCACCCACTCGGAAAAACGTTCTTGTTTCAATCGCTCGTAAAAGTTTCGCTTGCAGCTGAGCCGGAAGCTCCGTAACTTCGTCCAGGAAAAGAGTGCCCCCGTCCGAGAGTTCAATCAGTCCGAGCTTGCGACCTTTGGCACCTGAAAAGGCGCCTGCTTCATATCCGAAAAGCTCCGACTCCAGTAACGACTCCTGGAAAGCCGCGCAATTGAGATCGATAAAAGACGAGCTGGCACGAGTTGATAAGCGATGGATAGCGTGCGCAATCAGTTCCTTTCCGGTGCCTGACTCGCCCGTGATCAGAACCGATGCATCCGACGGAGCAACTCTTTCCACCAGTCGGATTGCTTCCTTCATCAAGTCCGAGACCGAAACGATTTCGGGCAAGGCAGACTGACGCGCCAGTTGTTCGCGCAGGCGCAGATTGTCCACTCGCAGCCGGCGCTTCTCCGCGGCCTGTTTAACTCGAACATCCAGCTCTGTGATGGTGTAGGGTTTCGTGAGGTAGTCGTAAGCGCCCAGCTTCATCGCTTCTACCGCCGTTTCCACCGTCGCCTGGCCCGTCAACATAATCACTTCAGGAGGATTCGGCCTTTCGTGAACGCGGCGCAGCACCTCCATTCCATCAATGCGCGGCATATTTATGTCGCACAACAAGACATCGACATTGCTCTCTTCGAGCTTCCGCAAGGCGGCTTCGCCATCAGGCGCCACCTGCACTCTGTATCCCAGGCGTTCGAGTTCCTTCTGCAGTACGAGCCGCAGATTCACTTCGTCTTCTGCGATCAGAATTCTTGCTGGCTGTTGCTCGCTCAAGCCTTCGATTCTCCGACTTCTTTGATTGCGGGCAGGGTAATCGTGAAAGTGGTGCCGACTCCCAGCGTGGATTGGACGTCGAGACTGCCGCCGTGCTCGGTTAAGATAC
>JBHENP010000069.1:0-20919 GCA_046261995.1 Pyrinomonadaceae bacterium | reverse complement strand
GATCAAGGTGAACCTCCGTTGAAAGGCGGGCTGCTCACCGCGAAATACGGGCGCGGATATTACATCTACACAAGCCTGGTGTGGTACAGGCAACTGGGGGCAGGCGTACCGGGTGCTTATCGAATGTTTGCGAACCTAATCAGCTACGGACAACCGCAAAAGAAAAACCTGAACCGTTGATTGAGGTGTATGGGCGTCAGGACGTCCGATGATTTGCAGGTTCCGGTAATTGCAGGTCAGGAAGGGATCATTTTCAATATCTTATAATATCTTATCTGACATTTTACATTGGTCATTTTTGACTTCGGTTCGTGTTCGTTCGTGACGAAGGAGTCTAATGTTGCAAGTGACCAAAACGGGAAATGTGAAATAAAAAATGATCCTTCCTGCCTGCAAATTGGTGGGGCTTGAGTCCCGTAAAACTAGATAGCCTGCTGTTCGCACTCGGGTTCCGCTTCCAATTTGGCTTGTGCGCGTTCCAGGAAAGTCTTGATCATCTCGCTGACTCGTTTCTGCATTTCCGCGCTAATCGCCCCTTCCCCAATCAGCCCTGCGAGCGTGTGCAGGTCTCTGCCGTGGGACCGGCGAAGCTCCACGTGCTGCGCAATGCGCACTAATACCTTATGACCGCGCTCCTCAAATGCTGCTGCGTAACGAAGATAATTTTTCGCTTCGGTGCGGGCGGGTGACCATTCGAGCCGTTCCGGACAGTCCTCGGTTTTCTCAACCGCAAAGCTTGCGTGCACTGCTCCAATCACGGGCACTTCCGCGTGTACCATCCACCGCATGATGCCGCCGGCCTCTTTGCGGATACTTTCGATGCCGGGCATCAAATCGACAAAGTTGCGAAACTCGCTGAAAAACTCGCGAGCGCGCTCTATTGATGTTCTTAACTCCAATTGTTCCGTGTACGAGGCTTTGATTCTGAACATTCATTCTTCCTTAACGACATTTAATATCCGGATGCTATGCTGTGGCTTAGCGTTGCTTCATGATGCCACCAAGTCTAAGTTACACGAGACGGCGGAAACAGTAAACAAACATCTTTGTGGCAAGAGAATAGTACGTGAACACTGACAAAGAATCGTACGTGAACACTGACAAAAATTGTCCCCGTTGTGGGGAGGGCCGGCTCCAAACCTGGTCAGAACTGGACGACGACGAACAAGAGGTCGTGCGGCGGCTGCCGCACGCGCGTTACTACGATCTCGAAGAACGACAGGCTACACACTCCTGGTGCAAGCGCTGCTGGTATGAGTCGACTCGGAATGAGGCACAAGCTTAATAGGCTTGAAGACGGGCACCGTACTAGGAGAGGTCAAATATCGCCAAGATGCACAGGGCCGGAAGGGATCTTTTTTCATATCCCATTTGACATTTCTCATTGGTCATTTCTGACTTCTGTTCGTGTTCGTTCGTGTGATTTCGTGGATCGTTTGCCTTTAGACTAGAGAAACGGAACGATTTACGAAATCACACGAAGTACCACGAAGTGGAATTCGGGTATGACAACTGAAAAATGTCAGATGACAAATGGAAAATGAACCTTCATGACCTGCAAATTAAAGGGGACGTGAGTGCTCTTGGGACTGGCAGGGTTCATCGGTTCAGTTCTAGTCTGCGTATCTGATAATTCGATCATACGCCTCGCGAATGCTCCTCATCTTTTCCACAAGCATTTCGTTAAGATCGACGGCCGATCCAAACCCTAGTTGGCTGGCAATATCTCTCAGCGCGGGGTGATCGGTTGCGGGCAGACGCGCTTGTCTCCCAAGGATCAAACGCAGATGATGGTCGATGGACCTCAGCATCGTGTAACCGCTGCTCAGTACTGCAAACTCGTCCTCGTTTAGGGAATCCGTAGCCCGCAGTCGCTCGAGAGTGATCGCGGTAGAACGGTCTGAGCCTTCGTCGGATACGTCGTCGCGCAACTGCAAATAGCGCGTGGCAAAATAGACATCAAGCATTCCGCCGGCTGCATATTTGACGTCGATGCCCCGATGCTGACCTGGCTTCCCTTTCTCTTTTTCCAGCCGGTCGCGCACCTTACGCGTTTCTCTTTTCAGCTCTTCCGGATCGCTCTGGCGCGCGGCTTCGTGAAGCGCGTGCCTGGCGTGAGTTTCGATCATCTTGCTGAGGTCCAGGTCACCACCGACCGCGCGCAGTTTCACGTAAGCTAGCCATTCCCAAACAACTGTGCGCGCTTTGAGATAGTCGAGAAACCCTTGCGAACTTGTGACCAGGGGCCCGTTCTTGCCGTCGGGACGCAGGCGCAAATCAACGCGGTAGAGATGCCCTTCGCGAGTCACGCTTGCCAGCGCGGCAATCATCAACTCCCCCAGCCTGGAGTACGCCTCTTCCTGACTCAATCCGGAAACTGGTGAAGGCTGAAAGGAATCGTAAACAATGATGATGTCCAGATCTGAACCATAATCGACCCCGCCACTGGCCAGACGTCCCAGCCCCAGAATAGCGATGCGGGGTTCATTATCCAGACGGCCATATCGTCGCACCAACTCACGTTTCGCTACCAGGTAAGCAATGTTGATACTGGCCAATGCCAGATCGGTTTGAAGGCGATTTGACTCATAGATCGATATCTCACCCGATGTGTCACGCCTGCCAATGTCGAGCAACAGGCTGGCCCAGCTGCGTCGCAGGGCTGACAATTCCGCCGAGAAGTCATTCTCAGGCGTAATGCTCGCGCGTAGTAAGGACCGGAAGTCACGGCGGGGTTTTCCGCGCACCGCACCCAGGGAAGTCATCAACGCGGGATTACTCGCCACCATCTCACCGAAAAACTCTGATGAGCCGCAAAGTCTAACGAGAGCAACCAGACTTCTTTCGGAAATACCTATGCGCTGGTCCGCCTTGTCCAGCGAGGAAGCGATGCGGGCGGCAAGTGTCACGGCCCGGTGAGGGTTGAGAGAGGCTCGTGCCTCCTTCTGCACAGTGGTTGCGATTGATTCAACCTCAAGCGCATGGCGTTCGCCGGATGCGTTCACCAGATGTCGCGCAAAAATTGCGGCCGCCGCATACGCCGCAGCCGTGTCTGCATGGACCGGTTCCTCAGGACCGTCTTGCAAGACTGCTTCTCCAGTTAAAGGATCGTTATTGAGCGGCGCGGGCTGCGCTCTTGATTCGTTTTCCACCTCTCCAAACACACGCTCATATGCTTTGCTTACTTTGGAAGTATGCAACTGCACAGCTCGATCCAGCTGTTCAGTTGCCGTTTGACCGGAGAACTTCATGCGCCGCGCCAGCAAAGCTTTCGGCTCTGGCGCGATAGGAAGGGTGTGCGTCTGTAGTCCGTGCTCCATTTGCAATCGGTGCTCGAGGGTGCGTAGGAACATGTAAGCTTCGGATAACTCCGTGCGTTCCTGTTCAGTAATCAGATTTCTTTCACCAAGCCGCCCGAGACTAATCAGCGTGTGAGCAACGCGAAGCCATTCATCATTTCCACCGTGAGCGAGCTGCAACGCCTGCGCTATAAACTCGATCTCGCGTATTCCTCCGCGATTGAGTTTGACGTTGAATCCACCGGAATTACGTTCGATGTGTTTGTCTATCTTTTGCTTTGCCAGGCGCACACTGGCCAGGGCCTCTTTGACGGAAATGTCCTTGCGAAAAATGTGTTCCTGCACGTCTTTTGCGAAGCGAGAGAACAGCGGCGCCGAACCCGCTGCAGCACGCGAGCGAATCAGTGTTTGCAGCTCCCAGGCCTGAGCGTTTTCGCGGTAGTAACGCGTGGCTTCGTTGAAAGAACAGGCCAGCGCGCCATCGCGCCCATGAGGACGCAGCCGCAGATCCACTCGATAAGCAGCGCCCTCACCCGAAGGCTGGCCCACAAGCTTGACGATGGTTTCCGCAAGCTTAATGAAATACTCTCGATTGCTCACCTCACCCCGTTCACCTACGGCCGATGTTGTGCCTTCGTCAGAATAGATGAACACCAGATCAATGTCGGAAGCGTAGTTGAGTTCGTATGAGCCAAGTTTTCCGAGAGCCACAATGCAGAACTCCGCAGTCGCGCTGCGACCGTGATCGTCCCTGCGCTGTGGTGATCCGTACCGGTTATCGAGGTCCTGGTGCGCGAGGCTCAAAGCATAATCCAGAATGGCATCAGCCAGGTTAGATAACTCCTCCGTAGTTTCAACCAACGTGTGGGTGCGGCGGATGTCGTGCAAGTAAGTGCGCAGCAGCTCTCGCCGGCGAAAGCGCGCCAACAATACCTGCGGGCTCACCGAAGTGTTTGTCATGGCGAAACGCGCCAATGACTCTTTCAGCTCGTCAAGAGATCTGACGCGAGGGTTGGTACGCTCGCGCGTTAGCCATGAGATGTAGTCGGGATTTTGCTCGAGTGTCGTTGCCAGCAGTGGGCTCCAGGCGGCGACGGTCAAGACGTCGGAAAGCAAACCCGGCTCGCGGCTCAATTTTTTATGAGCCCGGGGATTTTCCTTTTGTAGCCGCTCGAGAAACAGCCGAGCGCCCTGCTGATCGGGTAAATCACGCAGCAGCGATTCAACTCTCTCGTCGAAGGCTTGCACAGAGCTATATTACGCGGTGGGTGACAGGTAGGGTAGACGTTTGAGCAATCTGGCAGTGTGGTTTGAGCTTGAGGGTCAGATTCCACATTCGAATCCCGAAGGGATTTAAGTCACTAACCATGGGTGAGCGTTGCGCGCCCACAGCGGTTCGGAGAAAAGACTCCTCCTAATTCCAGTCCGCTGCAAGCGCCCAGTTGGAGCCGACAATTCATGATTTCACACTCAAGATCAACTGTGTGCCCTTAAAACTGTAAGTGACGGACGAACTGTCCGCCGCCCACTCGATTGAACCCTCTGCCCTCCAGTCAATCATGCCCTCAGGCGGCTCATCAATTACGATGCGTCGAATCTTCTGGCGGGAACCAACCTCGATGTCGAACTCGAAGTAACGCCTCTCGCCACCGAAAAAGAAACGGTCAGTCATGCTTGAGGCGGACGCAGTGAACTTCTTATCGGGTGACTCTCGATGTTGACCACCGCCAATTGGATATGGGAACACATGAACAACGCGATAAGCCGCTCCCAGGAGGAGCACTGTTAGCACTACTACAACAACTATTACATTTTTCTTCACAGTAGTCGGAGGGGCCTAACTTGAACTTAGTTTTCAGCTCGGAGCTTTGCCTCGAGGTTCGACTTGACCTCGAGCCATTCGGAATCAATCACACTAAAATACACGCTGTGACGATACCGGCCATCGTGAACGATCATGTGATTGCGTAGTGAGCCTTCTTCCTTCGCGCCGATGCGAAGCAGCGCCCGTTGCGAGCGTTCATTTATTGAGTCGGTCTTGAATTCAACACGAATGCAACCGAGCACCTCAAACGCATGACGCAACATCAGGTACTTGGCCTCCGTGTTCACCGCAGTTCTCTGCCAGGGAATACTCACCCAAGTCCATCCAATCTCCACGTGTCGGTTCTGAAGATCGATATTGCCGAATCGAGTGCTGCCAATTACCAGGCCCGACTCAAGCGAGATAGTCGCGAACGGTCGCGCCGTGCCTTCCTGCTCGGATTTGAGAGCCTCCTCTAACCACTCAGTCATGTCTTCGCGAGTGTTAAGCCTGGTCGTGGTCCAGCGCCAGAGCTCCGGATCCAGGCCAAACTCGCAAAGCCCGTCCAGATGCTCAGAACAAAGCGGCTCCAGGCGAACGTGCAAGCCCTGCAATGTGACACAGTCAAAGGTCACAAACCTCCCAAAATCCGAGGATAAAGGCGGAAGGCGGATTCTTTTGGCAGCGTTGCTTTTGTTCGTGTCCGTTTCGTGTGATTTCGTGGATCGTTCTTGTTCCTTGGCCCAGCAAACGATCCACGAACTAACACTAAAACTTCACGAAAATAAGATCCAGGAAAATAACAACCGAAATGCCAACTGACGAATGGATTTGATCTCGCTCTCGCTTCATCTTTCCGCCTTCAACCTTCTCGCTAAATGTCGAAATACATTGCAAACTCAAGCGGGTGTGGACGCATTCTGAGTGGCTGGATTTCCTTTTCGCGCTTGTAAGTGATCCACTTCTCAATCAGCTGCGGACTAAAGACGTCGCCTTTCAGAAGGAAATCGTGGTCGCCTTCGAGCGCCTTAAGCGCGTCGTCCAGCGAGCCTGGCAGCGTGGGTACATCCTTGAGCTCTTCGGGCGAAAGGTCATATATGTCTTTTTCCAACGGCTCACCAGGATCGATACGGTTCTGAACTCCATCCAGACCGGCAAGTAACATGGCGGAAAATGCCAGGTAGGCATTGCATGAGGGATCGGGCGGACGAAATTCCAACCGTTTTAGTTTGGGCTTAGTAGAGAACATCGGAATGCGGATCGCGGCCGAGCGATTGCGAGCGGAGTACGCAAGATTCACGGGAGCTTCGAAACCGGGAACAAGACGCTTGTAGCTGTTGGTTGTCGGTGCGGCAAAGGCCACGACCGCGGCTGCGTGTTTTAAGAGTCCGCCGATGTAGTAACGGGCCATCTCGGAAAGTCCGGCATATCCATCACCCGCGAATAACGGCTTATCGCCCTTCCAAAGAGACTGGTGACAGTGCATCCCTGAACCGTTGTCGCCGTAAAGCGGCTTAGGCATGAAAGTGGCTGCCTTGCCATACTGGTATGCTGTATTGCGAACCACATATTTGAACATCTGAAGATTGTCGGCGGTTCCCAGCATAGTTGCGTAACGGAAGTCGATCTCACACTGTCCCGCCGTCGCAACTTCGTGGTGATGACACTCGACATGAATTCCACATTCGGCCAGCGTCAACGAGATTTCTGAGCGCAGGTCACTGAGAGAATCAGTAGGTGGAACCGGCACATAGCCTTCCTTGGCACGAATGCGGTAACCGAGATTCGACCCTGAAAACTCATTCGCATCGCGTCCGCTGTTCCAGTGGGCTTCGTCAGAGTCAATCGTGTAACCGGCTGAGTGGGGCTCGTTATTAAACTTCACCGAATCAAAAACGAAAAACTCGGCTTCAGGTCCGAAGTAGGCTATGTCTGCCAGCCCGGTAAACTTCAAATAGTTCTCGGCCCGAACCGCGACGGAGCGGGGGTCAAATGCGTAGCCCTCTTTAGTAATGGGGTCCACTGCATTTCCGATCAGGCATAACGTCGGTTGCTCCGCGAAGGGATCGAGCCAATATCGAGACGCATCCGGAACTAGAAGCATGTCAGATTCATGAATTGCAGCCCAACCGCGAATTGACGAAGCATCGAAGCCAAAACCTTCTTCAAACGTATCCTCGCCCAGTTCACCAATAGGAAACGTAAGGTGGTGCCAGGAGCCTGGCAGGTCAGTAAATCGTACGGAGACGAATTTTGCATCTTGATCAGAGGCATACTTCAAGACAGTCTTTGGGTTCATCATTTCTCCTGAAAAGGTAAAGGGAGTGTCAGAGGTGCTCTTCGCCCCTTCGTGGCGGATGGTGCGAAGTATTGTGGAAGCTTAACTATGCGGCAGCAAAAACCGAACGTCATGGAGCGACGGCGCGCAAAAAAGTTTGCATTATAATTAGGCAGCCTAATATGTCAAGGTTCGGGTTGCAAGCCCGCGGAAGCACCCTGTCTCAATTGTGAGTAATGTCATGTCTACGAGCAACTTAAGTGGGTTTCGTGCGCTCTTTCGAAACAAAAAAGTTATAGACCCATTTAATGTTTTCTGCTACATTGCGCGACTAAAGCTGTCCAGCCCCTAAATTTCCACTAGTTCGATTCGGATGATGTGTAACTACGCTATAGCTACTGAAATCAATAATATACAAGGTGGTTCGCAAGTACTGCAGGAGACCTCGAATTGACGACGGCAATCGAGCAAACGCTCGAAACCTATGGCATCGAAAACTGGGGCGCTGGGTACTTTGACGTAAATCGCAAGGGGAATCTGGTTGTCCGACCCGCCGCCGGCGATCCTCGCTCCGCGGATCTCAAAGAAATCATCGACGACTTAGCCAGACGCGGCATTGGTGCTCCTGTGCTTTTGAGATTTCCTCAACTAGTCGCCGCTCAAGTCAGAAAACTGCAACGCGCGTTCAGCCGCTCAATCCGCGAGTTTGAATATCAGGGTTCGCACCTCTGCGTTTACCCGATGAAGGTGAACCAGCAAAGATCCGTGGTTGAAGAGTACTTGCGGGAGGGTTCGCGTTACGACTTTGGCCTGGAGGCTGGATCGAAAGCGGAATTGTACGCCGCCCTGGCGCTTGAGCAAACGCCTGACAGCTTGCTGGTTCTCAACGGATTTAAAGACGAGGAGTTTATCGAACTGGCTTTTGCCGGAGCTCGATGCGGCAAACGCGTGGTTATCGTTATTGAAAAACTTAACGAACTTGATCACGTGCTGAATATTGCAGAACGGTATGACAGCAGCCTGCCGATCCTGGGAATGCGCGTCAAGCTTTATTCCAAAGGTTCCGGACGTTGGGAAAAATCCGGGGGAGAGGCAGCTAAGTTTGGGCTGACTACAACGGAGATGTTGGAAGTTATCCGTCGTCTTGAGCAAGCCGGCCGCATTGACATGCTCAAACTGCTGCACTTCCACATCGGATCGCAGCTTACCGATATCAAACGCATCAAGAACGCTATGAAAGAGGCGGCTCGCGTTTACGCGAAAGTCCATCAGTTGAGGGTCCCGATTGAGTTTCTCGACGTGGGCGGCGGGATGGCTGTCGACTACGACGGCTCTAAAACCGCCTTTGACTCGTCTGCCAACTACACGGCGGAGGAATTTGCCAATGATGTTATCTACACCATCAAACAGGTGTGTGATGACGAGAACGTTCCCCACCCAACGATCATTCAAGAGTCAGGCAGATTCCTGGCGGCGTACCACGCGATCCTGGTTACCAACGTTCAGGACGAAATCGAAACTATAGTTGAAGACATTACGCCTATAGAAATCGATGACGGTGATCCGCAAGTGGTCACAGAGCTCGGAGAGCTGAGAGCCTCGATAACCGTCAAGAACTATCGCGAGTACTACCACGACGCGCTCGAGCATCGTGAGGAGCTGTTTACACTCTTCAATCTGGGACTGGTGTCTCTTGAAGATCGCGCCAAAGGCGAAGTACTGTTCTGGGACGTCTGTGAACGCGCCGATAAGTATGCGCAACAAGCGAAGTATGTCTCGGAAGAGTTTGACGATCTCCGGCGCCTCTTATGCGCCAAGTATCTGACAAACTTTTCCGTGTTCCGCTCCGTTCCGGACCACTGGGCTCTGGATCAGCTCTTTCCAATCGTACCGATCCACTGGCTCAACAAGCCTCCGACTGAATACACGACTCTGTGTGACATTACCTGCGACTCCGATGGCGTTGTCGCCAAGTTCGTGGACTTGCACGACGTGAAGCAAGTGCTCGAACTCCATTCACTCGTTCCGGGTGAAACTTACTACCTGGCGTTCCTTTTGGTTGGCGCCTATCAGGAAGTGATGGGAAACAATCACAATCTCTTTGGTGCTCCGCACGAAGCCCATATTTACATCGATGAAGACGGTTACCTGATCAAGAAAGTAATTCGCGGCACCACGGTGGGCGAGGCGACCGAGCGTGCGCGTTACGAACGCAGTCTGCTTCACGACGGGTTCCGCCGTTTGATTACCCAACGCGTCAAGGACGGCGAACTAAGCGAAGCGGAAGGCGCGGAGCTGGCCGAATTCTATGAGTCGCGCTACGAAGCATATACATATCTTTCCGTAAATGGCGCCCGCCCCCGCGCGCGGCGCAGAACCGATTTCTAAGAGCTGCGGACTGGTTGTAAACATTTATCCCAGTAATTATTTCTAAAAGTCTACTATCGAGAGGTTGACAACCTTATGGTCACGCAGCGAAAGCCAAAAGCATCGAAGTATCTCATTACACCCACCCGTCCGGTTCAGGTGGATCGCGATCGTTCCGTTGCGGGCCTGTTGGAAAAAATGGAAGGCACCGGCTTTGGTGGCCGCCAACTGGCTGAAGCTCACCGCATTTGGCTCGATATGCTCGGTGACAATACGACGATCATGGTCGCTGGATCCGGAGCACTGATTCCCGCCGGAATGCGTCGTCTACTCGCTTATGTGATCAAGAACCGGTTTGTTGATGTGTTGGTGCTTTCCGGCTCGCTTCTCTTTCATGATCTGCATGAGACCCTGGGTCGTTACCACTTTCAGGCCCATCCCACAATGACCGACGCCGAACTAGATGCGTCCCAAATCAGCCGAATGTGGGATTTACTCGCTAGCGACGAAGAGTATCGCGAGGCTAATGAGTGGGTGGGCGGTTTTACAAATCAACTGGACCAAACACGACCTTATTCGACCCGAGAATACCTGCACTTGATTGGACGGGAACTGGCGGAGATTGCGTCGGAGGACGGCGTCCTCACCTCTGCCTACAAAGCCCGTGTTCCGATTTTCTGCCCGGCCATGGCGGACAGTGGAATCGCCGTGGGCATCGCCGCAGCGCGATTTGAGAAGAAGAACAACTTCATGTTCGACATCGTGCAGGACGTGCTGGATATGATGAACATCACCGGACGCGCCAGGGTTACTGGAGTCATCAATCTGGGTGGAGGCACTCCTAAGAGCTTCATTCAACAGACTGAGGTCTCGTCTTTTATCTCCAAAGATCATCATCACGGGCACAAGTACGCGATTCAGATCACGACCGACACTCCCCATCCGGGTGGCAGATCCAATGCTGTTTCATTTGATGAAGGGTTAATTTACGGCAAGCTGGCACGCGGGGCACACACCGCGTATGTGAATTGCGATGCCACAATCGCTCTACCCATTCTGATCACTGCGCTCTCTCAGACAGCGGCGAAATACATGAAGGGTCGCAAACGTCCCAATTTCACTTTCGCGCGCGAGCTGATTATCGAATCGGTGTAGCGCGATGGCCGCCCCGGTACCTCACAAGAAAACCGCAACCAAAGGAATTCTATGAATTTATCCGGATTCATGAGAACCCGTGTGCCTTGTCTTATTCTGGCTGCGACCTTTTTAACGGGAGTCGTCCGTGCCCAGGACGAAGATCATGGTGCAGATTCAAAGCACATGGTTTCCTTTGGTAGATCGCAATCCGCAAAAGTTTGTGGATATTTACCAAGCGACCGAGGCTGACTTCCAGAAAGCCACCCAACGCATTTACCGGTCGGGGCGATATCCCTCGCAATTAGTGATCAATGTTTCTTGAGGTAAAATCCGGCCCTGCGCTCGTTTTGTCTGTTTTCATGTCGCCGCGGCGCCTCCGGAAGGCGCCGCGGCCAAACTCACCGATTCGTGCGGGAGGGCGACGAATAACGCCGCCACGCCCAGCACGGCAACGATCGCCGCCAGCGTATAGAACATCGCACTGTAGGAGCCCGTCCGCGCCACGCATTCCGCCAGCAGCAGCGGTCCGACCGCCGAGGCGAGCACTGTGAGTATCTGGGCCACGCCCTGAATTTTGCCGAGGTGCGCGCGACCGTAAGCACGGCTCCAGAAGGTGAAGAAAATGACGATGACGAAACCGCCAGCCAGACCCATGACGAAGGCATAGGCCGCTACGTGCGCCTTAGTGCTTACGTGGGGCAAGGCTATCAGCGAACCGGCCAGGAGGCCCATGGCTATTGCCAGGAGCCTCTTCATCGACCACTTGGACGTCAGCCATCCACCCAGGAAGTTCCCGAGCAGGGAGGTCACTGCAACAATGATCAGACTGCGGTGATAGGTGGAAGCGTCGAAGCCCCTTTCAGCGAGAATCGATTCGTTGAACAAAGCGATGCCGGAAGCCGTCAGGCCGTAAACCGCGCCAGCTAAACCGAAGATCCAAAAGGCGGGTGTTGCCAGGGCTTGCCACAGCGAGTAGCCGGGCGCGGCTTTAGCGACGTGTTCCTCGATGAAGAGTTCGCCATCTGGTGAGAGACTGCACGCTTCTGGCGACCTCCGCACGAGCAGCCAGCCGAGAGGTGCGAGGCCCAGGAGCACCGCAAGGCCGACTGCGGTCCAAGCGGAGCGCCAGCCGTAGTTGATCACCATCGCACCGACGACGGGGAACGCCAACATGAAGCCGACGGTCAGCATAATCGTATAGACGCCCATCGCCCGGCTGAGCCGGCGCACGAACCACTGGCCTACAATCGTTATGCTGATGACCGAAAGCGCGCTCTGCCCCAGGCCCCGAGTGAGGGTTATCAGCAAGGCTAGTGACACCAGTTCCTTCGCGCCGCTCATTAGCAGTACGACGGCACCGAGCGCCACGGTCCCAACTGTGAGAATAACTCGGCTGCCAAAGTGGTCAATCAAGCGTCCGATGCCAAGGCAGAAAAGCGCGCCGATAAGCGTGGCCCAGAGGTTGATGCGGGCGAAGAGCACGCGATCGATCTGGAGATCTGCAAGTAGCGGCTCGGTAATCAGGCCGAGACCTTGTGTCCGACCCGGTAGAGTTCCCACCATTGCCAGGGCTGCCACCGCAACGTTCACCCACCCGTAATAGAACGGTAGGACGAAGGGGCCGGTTGTCGGGGGTAACTCAGCGCGCAACGAGTTCATGCGTTCAATCCTCAGTGATCGTCAACGGATACTCGCTACCTGCGCGGCGAGTTTTAGCGGCGCTGAGCCCCCATACGAGGCCCAGGCCAAGACAAACTCCCAGCCCCAGCCAGCGCACCGGGCCTGTTTTAAAAACGACGGTGGCGTTGAAAACGATGAAAATTAAGAACCCATGCCAGGCAACCACGAGCAGCCAGGGCCGGCGGCGGTAGACGTCGTGTCCACGCCACCACCACCAGCTAACATCCATTACCCAGGCAATAAGAAGTGCGTAGTTGATGTAAAGCCCGCCGCCCCAGTTGAGACCCACTACTTCGGCGGTTTGACGGGCAGTGTCGCGGTAGGCAGCCGCCTGACTCCACTGGTAGTAAGAATGGTAAGCGATGGTTACGTGAGCGAGCGCACCAATGCAGGCAACAGTCCAGACCAGCCTGGCCACCGCATCCCACTTAGATCTTCGGCGGGAGAGGGCAAAGACAGAGGCCCCGACGGCGTAGCTTGCAATGGTCAGCCAGATTGTTAACTTGGTTAAGATTTCCCCACTGCTCATCACCAACTCGGCTATCTCCGCCTTCGGCGTTAACCTGTGACTGTGGCAAACTCAAACAAACATCAGCCTTCCACTCCGAAGCAAAGTAACAGTACTCGACGGGAAAGTCTTGCAGATGAGTCTTCGACTCAGGCTAGGCCAGGTGCATCCTCACTTCGGACCTCCAAAACTCATAACAATGTTCTGCGGAAACCCACCCACTGCAAATGATGACCACCACTAGGGCGACAATAAACGCTGGCACAGCGGACGCAAAGGTCAGCCTTGATTGAGCGGAAAGCAACTATGAAAACTATGCTATCCCGCCGTCGGCTCCAATGACTTGTTGTGCGTCGTCCGTTCGCAGGAAGTGCCTCAACAGTGCTGGGTGTGGTAGGAGTATCCTGCTGAGCCCATGCTCCAGGTGCGCAGACTGTCGCAACTCCCGCTATCATTCCAGACTCGAGAAATTCGCGTCTCGTAAAAGTGCGCTTATATTGAGTCATGCATCCCTCGGATTCCAGGCGCTACCGAACGGGTTCTCAACCCAAAACTCCGCGCAGGTAATGTGTATGTCGTATCCTATAAACTTCAACTCCCAAACATCCGGAGCAGCCGGGCTGCGCTTCAGCTGCGCGCGCGATCAGAATCCAAGCTTGGGGAACAAGATTACTTAAAAAACGGACTAGCGCCGTCAGCTGCAAGCGCTTATAGGATTGTTCGACGGCGCGTTAATAACAGCGCACATGTCCCTATTCCTAAATGCGTCTTCATTTAAGATTCATTGAAAAATAATGTGCTTCGAGACTCATTCCTTTTCGGAGATAAAAACGGTGAGCGTCGAGCCTGCTGACACGCGAAACAAGCCGCACTTGCAGACAGTTATTCTCTTTGGCATGTTGGACCAGCCAATCAAACAACTCGCCGCCGTAACCTTTCGACCGCTCGTTGCTTGTAGCCACGAGGTCTTCAATTTCAAGATATTTGCCGCCAGCCAGCCATTCGGAGATTCTGAATCCGGCGACGGCTTTGATTTCGCAGTCGGTTAAGTAAGCCAAGCGAAAACCGGCAATTTCAGTCAACCTCTTGACCATCGGCAGAAACTCGTCCGGTTGGATATGCGGCCGCAGTTCAGCCATCACGGAATAACAATCAAGAATTTGCTGCTCACTTTGGGCGACGGTAATCTTGTTATTCATACTAACTCAAACGTAGCGCGTGTTTGGGGGGAGTTGAAGCACCTAACCCCGACTAGTTAACCTGGATGATAACAATCAAGCTAATTACAAGTCCGGTGGAATTGCGGCGTGTTGAGCCCAGGCGCAACGTTTTAATCAGCTTTGCGTGCGCTGTAAACGGCTCCAGCGTGCTGGTAGTCTGCTCGGTAACGCGCGCCAACGGTTCAACCAGCGCGGCAAGAGCGCGCGCGTTGCGCCGCGCCTAGCTCTTCCGTCTTGAAATCCATCGCCTGACCGGTGCTACCAGCCCGCCCGACTTGTAAAAGCAACTATGAGAACTATGCCATCCCGCCGTCGGCTCCAATGACTTGTTGTGCGTCGTCAGTTCGCAGGAAGTGCCTCAACATGTAAAGGAACATCAAATCGTAACTCGCGTGCGCGACGATCGCCGCTACCAGCCCAACTTGCTCATAAGTGAAACCCAACAGCACACTCATCGAGAAAACGAATGCGCCGAAAGCTATCTTCGCCCGATTGAGCCTGCCAACTCCCAGATGGGCCAGCACAAACAATAGTGATGTAAACCAAACGCCTAACATCGGCTGGAGCGTAGCGCGGAAAAATACCTCTTCGCTCAATCCTGCGACCAAAGCAACTAAAGCCAGATCCAGTCCGCGCGGTCGGACGCGGCTGAAAATTCCTTTGAGAAAATTTCTGAAGCGGGCAAAAGGGCGTGTTTTCCCGACGATGAGCGCAACGTAAACAGCAAGTTCGATCCCAAGCAGCAAGCCTAATAGGATTTGCTCGGTAAGAGATTTACCTGAAATAAACAGTGAAAGAAAGGATTGCCCTCGAAAGAAAACCGTAATAACCCAGGAGAGCAGCAAGAAAAAAGCGGCAGCCGCAAGACTGAAAGTGATGACAAATTGGCGGGACAGGGGAAAAGGAAGATCTTGATTTGGCGATTCAGCATCAGGCATAAGAGAATCTCCTTTCACTTCAAGATACGCAAAATACTCGCTTGGTGTTTCCCGAGCGCGAGACCCACAACGCCCGTCATCACCCGCCGCGAGCGCGACGTAACAAGCATCCAAGTCTTGCGGATGAGAGCCGCGTTATTCGCGGTCGGGGTGCATGGCGTCGTTATTAGGCGGCGCTTTGCCTCGGGATTTAAGATATACCAACTCTGGGTCATTCTCCTCCAGACCATGTATGACACCGCTCAATCTATATCCAAGCTTCGCCAATAATGATTGCATCGCAAGATTTGACAGATTGGTCGCGGTGAAAACTTTATGGGTTCGGCAGATCGCTTCCATGTGCCTCATTAACATCGTTCCGTAATTATTCCTCCGATGTTGTTCAGCAACGTACCGCATCGCCATAAAGCCTTGCTCGTAGAAAGAGTATTCCAGCACGCCATAGGCTACGGCGCAGTTGTCGCCGACGACTACAAAGCAGTTCCCCTCATCAATAGATCGTTCAATAAAGCATCGGCGTTCGCCGCAATCGGTCTGCGCTATATGATCGAACGCGCAAATTGATTCAAGATCATGCTTAACACCCTGACGGATTAAAGCCATTGTCTGTTCTTATACTTTTAGTGAGATTCAGGACGCCGCGATTCCTGACGACGGCGAGCTATCAACCTTATTCCGTATTGTAAAAGGCCACCTAATTGCGAGTCTGGTTGCTTGCGTTGTTAGATTTCGTTGAATAGCAATCAGGTGATAGTTACAACAATGAGTCTTAACGAGCGACGCCGCATGCTGCCTTACTTTCTAAAAACTCCACGAGCAGCGCCTCGTTGCGCTTCAGCTGCGGCGCGCGCAAGCATTCACCAGCGCCGCGAGGAGGCATCTTGAGAAACATGCTTGCGAGGCGTCGGCTGCAAGCGCTTATGCGGCGATCGGTTGCCCGGGCTCAAACTGATCGCCGCTTTGTTCGCTACGGATTGACGCGAAGCACCAACGGCATCGGCTTATCCGGCGCGGCGGTCGCAATCTCGCGGCTGAAGCGCAGCGCTGTCCCGTCGAACATCCACCCGCCGTCGCTGCAGCGCGAGGCGGTTGCGATCGACTTCCCCTCTCGCACGCGCAGCGCATTCGCCGTAGCCTCGCGCTCGGCGCGGTAGCGGAACGCGCGGCGCCAAACGGATGAAAGGTCAGTCCCCAGGGCATTCATGGGCGTGTTTACATCGCACTGAGTCTCTTTGAACAGCGCTTCGGCGATCCCGCGGTCTCGATCCACGGAGTCTGCGAGCCACTTCGTCGGAAACAGCCACGTGCCGTCGTTCGAGTACGACGCCGCCTGATATTGAAACGCTTCGAGCAACGGGCGCACGTTGTCGCGATCCTGCAGCTCGCCGAGCCACGCCGGCGGGGGCAGCGGCATTTTCCAGGCGACCGCGTTGATCATCCGCGCCATCGTCAGCGCGGCCGTCTGCGCCATCATCTGCGGATGCCCCTGCAGCGAGCGGGCGAGCTTCCACGCGGCGTGCAGATCCTCCCACGCCGCCGGATCGTGTCCGCGCGCTTTCGCGAGCGCGCTCGCGACGAGCACCCTCGCCACCGTCAGCTGTACCGCGCGTCTCGCCGCCACGTCAACGTCGTCAAACTCGACGCGGCTCTCCCAAACGATTGGCTCGCGCAGCACCAGCTCGCGGATCGCGGAGACGTCGGCGAGCGCCGGCGGATCGCCGATGGTGAGCTCGCCCCGCGCGATCTCGCGCTCCACGAAATCGTCGACGACTTCGTTCTTTGGCAATGCTTTGGCGAGCGCCGTGAGCTTCACAGACGCGTCATTGGCCTTCAGCGGCGGCCACCGATTGGCGACCGCGTCGAGTGTTCCCAGCCCTCCCGGCCAAGGCCGAGCGACCGAGGTGGCAACAGCGTCTTCGTTTCGGAACCACAAGAAGAGCCAGGCAACGGATGCGATTGCAAAGGCTACGACCATCAGCGCTTTTTTCATAGTTCCATCAAATCAGAATTACTGGCCGGAGAAAAGCGATGGCGAACGAAAGAAATAGAATCTGTCCTGCAGGAAAACCGCGAACGGCCGCTACCAAGGCTCGTTTTGAAGCGCGCGCCTGCGCCTGCGAAATGCCAACACGCAGGCGATGGCGCTCCCGGGGAACACCAGCGCGCTCGCTACGACCGCAAGTCCGGCGACGGCTTTCGGTGGCGCGAACGTTGGATCTTCTGACGAGCCGGGTATGTATGGCGGCATGCGGCTGAGCTGGAATAGGAACCAAGCCGCAGACCAACCCAGGACGAAGGTCGTCAGCAAAGCGTAGGGCAGTGCGGCGCGGACACGAACGGCGCTTCGATGAAAGAATTCAGCCGCCGCCCAACCGATTACCGCCGGGGGGACCCAGAAGCCGACAAGGAGAACGAGGCTGGGGAGTCGATCAGGTATCAGTATCATTATGAACCTCGAACGTTCAGCCAACGCTGATGGCCTTCAGCTGCGGCGCGCGATCAGCATTCGAGCTGAGGGACCAAAGCTACTTGAGAAGCATGCTATCGCGCCGTCAGCTGCAAGGCTTTGTTGGACTGCGCGGCGTCAGATTACTTGGAGCATCTCCGGTTTGGGCATACTGAAGACCTCGGTCGCATCCATCGAAATAACCTCCAGCTCTGAGATTTCTCCTTCTCGAGCGTGGAGAATCACACTAACTGGAACTCCCTCGGGCGATTTCCCAACGGCCTCGGCGAGAATGGTCGACGCACCGCTGTATTCCTCCGCGGATTCGAATCCAACGACCCGCTCCTTCTTTCCGTTAATCCAGACCTCAAAGCAGAGCATAGATGAAACCTAACGCCGGAATTGAGCGGGCGCGGACACAACCGAACAGCCTTCAAGCTGTCGGATGAAAACTGCGCTATTCGCGCTCCGCTAAATGAGTTGTTGGACAGCCCGTGATAAAATCACGCAACTTTATTTACTCAATGGTTGCGCGAGTATCCATTCAATCACCAGGTCGCGCCCTGATGGATAGCTCTCCCAAGACGGCTCGATGACCTTGTCGGGCATAACCGCCGGCGTGTCCGCATTTTGAAACTTGTAGTACTTGGTTGAATAAGAGACTTTCAAATTTGAGTTCGGCAGCCGGAACTCGTAGTTCTCCGAATAGCTGTTCGGTCTGCCGCCGGTCGGCTCGCCGACGAGAACGGCGTTTAACTCTTTGCGAAAATCGAGCGCGTTGACCATCGCAGCCGATTGCGTGGCCCGTCCGGTGATGACGTAAACACTCCCCCGATTGCGAAAAGCATAACGTTTCTTTAAGCCCGACAGCAGGTAACGCCCTTTGTTGAAATCGCCGCCCGTATTTTGGCGCACGTCAATCACAAGTCGTCTTGGCGAGGAAGCATCGATCGACTTCAGCAAATCGTCGGCGAGGCGCTTGAAAGTACTGGCTTCGGGATAGCCTCTCAGGTTTACATACAGGGTTTGCGAGCCCGGGAGCGGGGTGAACCAGAACTGCTCGCCCTGTCGCTGGCGGTATAACGGCACATCTTTCAGCGTCGACAGCCACTCAATCTTTTCGTCCGGCAAAACCGCACTCATCTCCAGCGAAAACTGTTTTCCTTCCGTATCCTCAAACGTCCATTGTCCGCGCTCAAAGCCGGGCAGAATTTTCAGCGTGAACAACACCTCTGGCGAAGTCATATAGCCGGGGCTGACAAAGCGCACCCAGTAATCGTTTTCCTGCGGAACTAAATGGCTGACTTTCGCACTCACATCGGTGACGCTTGCTTCTCCGATTCGCACAACCCGCCCGCCTAGAGCGCGACGATAGGCGGCGACGGTCCTCGTTACGCGAAGTTCGTCGCCGAACCAAACGAGCGAAAGCGGATAGCGGCGGAATGTCTTGGGCGGGAAAGTTGAAAATGTAGTGTGTGCGTCGCCGACCATCGCAATGATTTGCTGCAATCGGACGATGATTTCAAATTCCTGAAGAGAAGGAATTGCCGCGTCGAGTTCGGCCACGGCACGCTCGAACGCTTCGCGCGAGGCGGTGTGGAAAGCGTTCTTGTGGCGGCGCGGCAACTCTTTAGCAAGATATTTTAAGTCTTGCCGCCATTGCTCCTTTGTCAAAGTGTTAATGCAAGTCTTAGCTGCGTGGGGTAGGGCATAAGCTGTTGACTGAGAAAACCAGCCGCCGGCTAACAAAATGAGCAGGAGAAATTCAACTAACTTTTTCATTATTTCAATCTTTCAAGTCTTAATTTAGCTTACTACCGCCTCTCAAGCGGAGCTGTCCAACGATCGAATTCACCGGAGCGGGCGAACATTATTCAAGTGTCGCAGGATAAACTTAGTTAAGAAGCACGCTGTGCCGCGCTCCGGTGAAATGAGTTGCTGGATGCGGTGCGGAAATGAACCTCAGGCTTACTTATGCTTCGACAACCAGCTTTCGAGCCGCCAGTCCGCCAAAATAGGCTGCCGCTAACTTCGTCACAAAAGAAATAATAAAAAACAATGCCATCCTCGAAAGCTCTCCCGCAAACATAAGGACCGTTATATCAATGAGAAAATACACCAGCCAGACAAGTAATGCGGCAGTGATGGCAAAGCGCGCTGCGAACTTTCTACCTATCCATCGGCACGCGAGAAACATCAACGGCATCCCGACGACAATGCTCGAATATGGTGCGCTGACCCGTGCGTGGGCTTGATAATGCGCCGCGTCGTGTCCCGGATCGATGACATAGCTGTATGCCACCATATACAGAAAGTGTATTGCTACGTTGATAATCATGACCGCGATGGCGGTTGGAATAATCCAAACCCAACGGTTTTTCTTCATAGAAGTCTGTTCCGTTTCATCGCCCCCTCAAGAGACTCCAAAACTGCGAGCATCTAACGCATGAATTAAGCCGCGCCGCGAAGCGGCGTCGGCTTGAATGAATTGTTAAGCGCCGTCGTCCTACCCATAGCGCCGCCTTACCTCCGCGACCGAACCGACGACAAGCTTTTCGAGCGTCGACCTATCAAGATCAGCAAGCTGCTTGAAGTACAGGCAACACTTGGCCATCTTGTGCTTGCCAAGCTTGGACAGCAAGGATCTTTGCTCCTCTCCTTCAGCCTCCAGGTAGACCACCAGTTCACGGCCACGGATGGCAAAGGCCGCCAAAGGGGCTTCCCCAGTTCGTCCACTCTCGTAGGTGTACCGGTAGGAGCCATACCCGACGATGCTGGGTCCCCACATTCTTGGTGAGTCCCGGGTGACTTTCTTGAACAGAACCATCAACTCCCGGCAGTCGGTGCGTTGCTGCGCGTTGGCTCTTGAGGCGATGTAGTCCTCGACGCTAGCGTCGGTGGGCTTGGTCTTGTTTTCGACCATAGATAGTCCGTGATTGCCGGTTCCCGGCGCCTAACGCTTGGAATTGAGCGGCGGCGAGCGGAAGTTGGGAGAATTCAGGGATGAAGCCACGGACCATCATCTGAGAACATTTCGGGCAAGAAATCTCGTCACTCATTAGTGATCCTCCAGATTGTCATCAATGACTAGCTATTAGGACGGTCCGCCCTCATTGCTCTCTACAGCGCCTAAATGGCCTTCGCCCACGCCTAGTGGCCCCTCAGCTCGAGCGAAGAGAGCGCACTAATCGTGACGTAGTATCCGTCCAGTTCCCGGAGCGAGAACTCCTTTGTTCCAGTAT
>JBHENP010000068.1:0-21012 GCA_046261995.1 Pyrinomonadaceae bacterium | reverse complement strand
CTGCTGATTCCCCCGACATAAAGCGCTGCCGCGGCATTGGCTATTACCAGGGCACGCGCTTCATCTCGACGTTTTCCGGATAGAACTTCTCTGATGATCCGACCATTTGCTTCCGCGTCGCCACCCCGCAGGTGTTCCAGGCTTCCGCGCCAGAGCCCGAAGGTTTTGGGCTCCACTTCGAAGGAACTCACATTCTCGCCTTTGACCTCGGCCACCAATGTTTTAGTCGCCAAGGTTATCTCGTCCAATCCATCCTCGCCGTGCACCACCCACGCCCGTTCTGTGCCTGAGGCCGCGAGCACCTTCGCCATTCGTTCAACAAGATCTCGCCTCCAAACCCCGACGATCTGTCGTGGGGCGCCGGCTGGATTGCTAAGTGGCCCCAGAAGATTAAAGGTCGTGTGAATCCCCAGTTGTCGACGAATCGCGGCAACCCGCGCTGTTGCGCCGTGATAGAGCGGAGCAAACATGAAACAGATGTCGATTTCGTTCAAGCACCGCTCAGAAACATCAGGAGAAGCGATTACGTTGACACCCAAGGCAGAAAGTAGATCAGCGCTTCCCGACCGGCTGCTCGCCGCCCTATTGCCGTGCTTCGCCACGGGAAGCCCGGCGCCGGCAATCACAAAAGCCGCCGCCGTGGATATGTTAAATGTCTTGGCAAGGCTTGAACCCGTTCCGGCAGTGTCAATAAAGCACCTGTGCTGGCACGTGATCCGCACTGCGCGTTTGCGTAACGCTGCGGCCATGCCTGCCAGCTCCTCAACGGTCTCACCCTTTGCCGCTAATGCGACCAGGACCGCGGCGATCTGGGCATCTGTTGTATCCTCGTTCAGCAGAGCGTTGAGCAAGCCCTCCGCCTCGCCTCGACTTAGATCTTCGCGGCGAACGAGGCGAGGAAGAAAATCCCGCAAAACGTTTTCACCCATATCGTGAGGTTACAGTTTGAGGAAATTCGCCAGCATTTGCTTGCCGCAATTTGTCAGGATTGATTCCGGGTGAAACTGTACACCCTCAATCTGCATCTCGCGATGGCGTAAACCCATGATGACGTCGTCTGATGTGAATGCCGAGATTTCCAAACATTCGGGCAGCGATGCTTTTTCTACCATCAGCGAATGATAACGGCCGGCCCGAAAGTGATCGTCAAGTCCGTGGAAAATAGTCTTGCCATCATGACAAATCTCCGAGGCCTTTCCATGCATCAATACCGGCGCCGACACCACCCTTCCACCGAACGCCTGCCCAATCGCCTGATGGCCCAGACAAACTCCTAGAATTGGTACCTGCCCGGCGAAGCGTCTGATTACCTCCAGGGACAACCCCGCATCATCGGGAGTGCCAGGACCGGGCGATATGACTATGCGGCTGGGATGCAGAGTCGAGGCAATTTCATCAAGGGTGACCTCATCGTTGCGACGCACTTCAACTGTTTCCCCGAGCTCACCAAGATACTGGACGAGGTTATAAGTGAACGAGTCGTAGTTGTCGATCACAAGCAACATGGATTTCGATTGCCGCGCCGGAACCTTGCAGGGGCGTCCCTCCGTGGGCGCCCCATCGCTTTTTGATATCTATCTCTTGCTCGACGATGGGGCGCCCACGGAGGGACGCCCCCTACAAAGCACCAACCACGGTCCTAGACCCTGCCAACTTTCTTCTTCTCCGCCTCGCGGAGGAAATTCGCCAGATCCTCTCGACCATTCTTATGGGCCCATGCGGAGGCGGTCACACCGTCATTATCTCTTAAAAGCGGGTCCGCGCCATTGCTCAACAACATCCGCACCGACTCCTCATGGCCATAGACCGCGGCCCACATTAACGCTGTCCCGCCAACCCGGTTTTTAACGTTTGGATTACTGCCCTTCGCCAGCAACATTTTCAAGACTGCCGCATTGCCTTTCTGCGCAGCGATATGGAGCACAGTGTCGCCGTCGGTGTCCTGAAGATTGACGTTCGCGCCCCGTTCCAACAGCTTCGGAACGATCTCATCGCGCTCGCGAGAAATGTAGTACATCAGGACCGTCGTCCCGTTCGCGCCTTGCGCATCTAAGTCGACACCCTTCTGGCCGAATAATACATCCGCCACTTCTTCATACTTAAATTCGAGGGCCCGCAAGAGCGCCGTTGAGCCCGCTTTATCTTTTCTGTTAACGTCTGCGCCACCCTGCAAGAGGACTTTAACGATTGCTAAGTCGCCACGCGCGGCCGCCGCTATCATTGCAGTTCCGCCACTAACTTCATCCTGCGCATCCCGGTCGATACCAGCCGCCAGAAAAGCGTTCACCGCCAGCTCGTCGCTCGCTGCCGCAGCTGCCAGAAAAGATTCTTCGTCGAAGTGGTAGCCACGCAGTTTCAAAAACTGCTTAGCCGCTTCGGGGGTCGGTTTGGCGGCGAGGGGCGCACAGCCGCTCAGCAGCGACAAACTGGCGACGACAACAATCGCTAGAATGTCCTTCTTTCTTGCCAACACCTTTTTCATGCTACTCATTTCACACACTGGGAAACGACGGCGCGGTTGATGCGAACCGGTTTCAGCGGCTTCTCGCCGTCTGTTTCGGCCAGGTTGATTGCATCCGCAACTTCGATGCCCTTTCGCACTCTACCAAAAGCAGCAAACTTGGAATTCAGATGCGGACCGTCTCCGACCAGGATAAAAAAATGGGTGCTGGCGCTATTGGGTTCGTCAGTTCGCGCCATGGAAACTATTCCGCGAACGTGTTTGATCAGTCCTGGTTCGTCGGGCAACCTCCGTGCGGCGCGTTTGGAGAGCTCAACACCCCACTTCTCGCTCGTGGCAAGACTGCCGCCCTGAATTATGAAGCCTTTGACCACGCGGGTGAACGTGGTTGTGTCAAACGCGCCGGCGACAGCGAGGTTGAGAAAACTTCGCGTGCTTTCCGGCGCCACTTCCGGCATCATTTCGATTTCGATCGGCCCCACCTCAGTTTCCAGTGTGACACAGTGCGCGCCCATCTTATCCGTGGTCGCGCCGTCAAAAGGCTCGGGTGGCGTTGCCGCCGCTTCGCCCGGTCTTTCATTGACCTTTCTTGCTGCGTCAGTAGGAGTCTGCGGACTCGGCGCCGGAATCTGCGCCGAGGCAACTCCAGGTGATACGAAGACGCCACAGGCTAAGAACAAACCTCCCACCGCGGACCACTTACTGGTTTCTTTTAAAAAGTTTTCTCTCCGGCAAAGCCAAATGTTCATAGCTTGAAGAATTACTTAGCGTTTGAGTTCGTGACTTTTGGTGTGATTTCGTGGATCGCTTTGGGTGGGCGATAAACACGATCCACGAAATCACACGAACACTTACGCTCCCGGTTCTGATTTGCTCAATGCGCTGCCATCTGTTGCACTTCCAAGTTGAATCTGCGTATTAGTTTATTCACCAACTACAAAAAATAGCTTTCTAACCATTTGCAACGTGCTTGCGTCTCTGCCACAGCCTCATCCGGTGACGAATGGTCGAGTCCATCACAAACCTTTTTCAGCTAGTTCAATAGCCCGAAACAGTCCGCGCGCTTTGTTTACGGTTTCCGCATACTCATGTTCCGGGACAGAGTCGGCGACTATGCCGGCCCCGGCTTGTACAGATGCCACTCCATCGCGCAAAACAATCGTGCGGATCGCAATGCAGGAGTCGAGATTGTCTGCGTAATCCATGTAGAGCACTGACCCCGCATAGACTCCGCGCCGGTTTGGCTCAAGCTCCCTAATGATTTCCATGGCGCGAATCTTTGGGGCGCCCGTTACCGTGCCCGCAGGAAAGCATGATCCTAGGGCGTCGAAACGATCGAGACCATCACGCAGTCGGGCCCGCAAGCTGGTAACAAGATGCTGCACATGTGAATAACGCTCAACTGCCATCAACTCCTCGACCTTAACTGAGCCATAGTCTGCCACGCGCCCGAGATCATTCCTTCCCAGATCGACGAGCATTGTGTGTTCAGACACTTCCTTCTCATCTGTTCGCAAATCTTCGCCAAGCATCCAATCCTCAGTCTCCGTTGCCCCGCGCTTTCGGGTTCCGGCAATCGGCCGGTAATCTAACCGCTGCCCGTGACAGCGTACTAACATCTCAGGCGACGCGCCAACAATCGTCTCCTCTCCGAGGCGGAGGAAAAACATGTACGGCGAAGGGTTGATGGCCCGCAACGCCCGGTAGATCTCCAGCGGGTCATCCGTAAACTTCGTGGAAAACTGCTGTGAAAGGACAACCTGGTAACAGTCACCGGCCGTGATGTACTCCTGAATACGACGTACTCCCGCTTCGAAACCTCTCCGGGTCCAGTTGGACTCCGGCTCTATCTTCCCATCACGGTCAGCACGTTTCGCCCCAGCCTCGGGCCGTATAGCGTTGCGGAGCTTCGCTTCAATAGTCGCTGTTTTGCCCACGGCCTCGTCATAGAGAGCTCTCAGCTTCGAGTGGCTGCCTCCTGCCTCTTCCGTCAGCACGATTGAGACAATCTCCATGCGCTGTCGCAATCGATCAAGAGCAATCACGTCGCGATAGAACATCCAGACGGCTTCGGCCTGGTTCCGAAGCGGCTGCGTATCTGTCGAGTTATGATCGCTGGGGCTTAAGACAGGTTCAAACCAGGCTGCGGCATCGTAACCCAGATAACCAACCGCTCCGCCCGCGAAAGGCGCCAGGCCTGAACGCTGAGCCAGTATTCGTTCCTTAAAATAATCGCGCACCCAATCTTTA
The DNA here is from genome assembly GCA_046261995.1 of Pyrinomonadaceae bacterium. Taxonomy (GTDB): domain Bacteria; phylum Acidobacteriota; class Blastocatellia; order Pyrinomonadales; family Pyrinomonadaceae; genus PSRF01. Next base: position 16,301 of record JBHENP010000068.1, on the reverse strand, counting down.
GCTACAATGGGATAAGTTTCAGTCTTTCCGTTTCGTTCAACGAAGGTCTGCAATCCTCGGCCGCGGACAATCATGTGAGGTTCCGCACCCAGGAATGAATAACGGGCAATCCGTTCGCCGCCTTCAACTGATTCGAGCAAGAAAGCATATGGTGAATTACCGGCGATGCTCATGAACGCGCCAACCGGGGTTTGCAGGTCAGCAATCACAGACCGCACCACAGGAACAACGTTGCCCTGACGTGCCTGGCGTTCGAAGTCCTCGAAAGATTCGGGTTGCAGGTCGAACATCATATCAACCGATTAGCCGCCAGCCAGTGACCACCATCAACCACCAGGACGGTTCCATTGATAAAAGAGGCTGCATCAGAACAGAGGAAGACCGCAGCCCTCTCAATGTCCGCAATCTCTCCGAAGCGACCGAGGGGTATTCTCTGCCGCAGTTTCTCTTTGATTGGTTCCGGCACAAGTCTCTTCATTCCCTCCGTATCACCAATCGGACCCGGTGCAATAGCATTTACCCGAATCCCGTAGCGGCCCCACTCGACAGCCAAGTTTCGTGTCAGCGCATCGACGCCCGCTTTGGCCGCCGAAACGTGTAGCTGCATCGGGGTGCCGAGGTAATGAAGCGTCGCGCTGATGTTTAGAATTTGGCCGCGATTCTTTTTCAGCTCCGCAAAGGCCGAACGACACACATTGAACGTGCCTTTGAGATCGATGTCGACCACCGTTCCAAAGCCGTTAGGGGAAAGCTCTTCAGCCGCACACAGGAAGTTTCCCGCCGCACCGTTGACCACGATATCGACTTTGCCAAACTGCTGGATCGTTGCGGCAATCGCTTGCTCCACGTCCTCGGGTCTGCGAACGTCAGCAGCCACAGCGAAAGCCTGCCCACCAGCTTGATTGATCGCGTCAGCCGCCGGCTGCAGATGCTCCATCTTCCGGCTCACAAGAACTACGCGAGCTCCGGCCTCCGCAAGTGCACGTGCGACACCGCCTGTGATTCCCGTCCCACCACCGGTAACGAAAGCGACCTGCTCGTTAAGGATTCCCTCGGAGAATATTTTCTTTGACATAGTGATAGACCAGGGCAACGGGTAAAAAGGGAAAACCGGAGCATTTTCCATTTTTCATTTCTCATTTTTCAATTGTCATTGGGCGTTCTTTACTCTTGTTAAAACAGAAATAGCGAATGAAAAATGTCAAATTGTGATTCAATTTGAAGTGCAACAAAGCAGCACGACGCTTATATAGAACCGGGAGCGATAGCGACCGCACTCAAAATCACGAGGAACCAGATGCGAATAGAAAACCAATCTCCAGTCGGTTGAGTGACGTGCAACTCATATGTAGTTCGTTCTTGAAAGATCCTGATATTTGAGTGCGGTCGCTATCGCTCCCGGTTCTGACTTGCTCAGTGCTGGGTCTGTTGCCTTCCCAGTTGAATCTGCAAATCTCTGCAAATGACAAATGGAAAATGCCTATGTATTTCGCCCCGTAACCCTTTTCCCCCTTTCCCCTTTTACCCTGCTCCCAATTTCCTGCTTTCGTTTTTCAATAATTCTACCAGATCGTCAACGTGGCGGCGCTCGGTAAGAAAGCTGTTTATGTTCACTCGCAAAGCCCTACGACCATGGAGCACCGTGGTAGTAATAAATGCCTGGCCGCTTCGTTCGATGTGCTGCTGCAATCTCAGCTGCAAACGATCCTGATCCTCCCCCGTCGCATCGCGAACAGTTTTGGGTAGAAACTTGAAACAACATACTGCCGTTTCAATCTCTCCCAGCCGCTGAAATTCACTCGACTCATCAAGGCGACTTGCCAAATACTGCGTTAAACTAATCTGCCGTTCGACTACTTTCTCGTAGCCCCTTCGGCCCATGAACTTCAACGCCATCCACAACTTCAGAGAGTTAAAGCGCCGGGTACCCATTTGACCATAACGGAAAAAGTCGTATTCGATGTCAGCGCCGCCGCGGTCTTCGCTGAGATACTCCGGACTGATGTCGAACGCCTCGCGCAACACTCGTCCACCCTCGCGTACGAGCAATGCGCCGCAGGCAAAAGGAACAAATAGCCACTTGTGTGGATCGAAGGTTATCGAATCTGCCTCTTCAATGCCTTTCAGCTTAAATTTGTGCTGATGGGCAAAAGCCAGCGTCCCACCGTAAGCTGCATCAACATGAAACCAGCAATTGTTCTCACGCGCGATCGCCGCCAGTTCAGTCAACGGATCGATAACTCCCGTCGAAGTGGTGCCCGCAACTCCTACTATGCAGCAGGGTATCCGCCCATCCTTGCGGTCACGCTCGATCTCGGCTCGTAGCAAGTTGGGTTGGACATGAAAGCGATCGTCGGTGGGGATCTTGCGCAGACCGTCTCGGCCTAGACCGAGAATGTCTGCGCTTTTGACAACCGAATAGTGGCATTGTTCAGAAGCGTAAATAACAAGATCGCCCGGCACCGCACGAACCCCTTCGTGCACCACGCGCGTGTCGGCGCTATCGCGAGCACATTTCAACGCTATGAGATTCGCTTCGGACCCGCCACTCGCCAGAGTGCCAAAGCTATGCGGTCCATAGCCGATAAGGTCGCAAAGCCAGCGCATAACGCGCGCTTCGATCATTGCCGACGTTGGCCCATTGCGCCAGGCGCCGGCATTCTGGTTCAGCGCCGAGCAAAGCGCATCGGCCCAGACCCCGATGGGCAGCGGCGTAGGATTAAACTGGCCGTAATAGCGGGGACTGGGCACGCCCATCGCGTGCGCAGCGATGTCGCTGGTGAAGCGGGCCAGAATCTCGTCGAGTGTGATGCCATTTTCTGGAAGCTCCTCGTCGAAGATCGCTTCCAGATCTGCGGGCGTAGCACCTGGCGCGACTGGGCGCGTATCAAGGTTGGCAGCAAAGTCAGTAATGATGCGTGTGACCGCAGTCCCAAGTTGTTGGTGTTGCTGGGCCAGATCTTCCATGCAGCGGATATCCTTTAGGGCCTTTGATCTCGTTGTTTGGAGTCAAAAGAATCTCACGCAACGGCACAAGCGGCAAAGTCGGTTGGGGTACGTCTAGTTTGCTGCTTTTGGAGCATAGTATTTTTCGTGTCCGTTCGTGTGATTTCGTTGATCGTTCCTAATCCTTCAGGCAAACAAACGATCCACGAAATTACACGAATCACCACTGAAATTCAGAAATGACCCGTGAAAAATGTCGAATGCCAAATGGTACATGCGCCCCCTTGCCGTTTGCGCTTGCTTCCACTTTGCGCTCGCTGCGACTTTCGGTGACACTGCCTTTGACAATTTAATGCACTCAAGCAGCTCACAAGTTGAAGAATTTCGAGAAGCACTCGTGTCGGAGGCCGGAGTCTACCAGGCAAGAATCAGTGTCGACGCGATCCAACGATTGTCGGAATACTATCTACTGCTAACCAAATGGAACCCGCGACTGCATTTGGTGGCGCCCTGCTCGCCGCTAGAGTTTGCCACCAGGCACGTACTTGAATCGTTAATGTTGCTTCCTCACCTGCCCCAGGCTGCGACAGTCGCCGACGTCGGCTCGGGCGCTGGTCTTCCCATCATTCCTTGTTCGATTGCGCGACCCGATATCCGAGCCACCCTCATTGAATCTTCGAAAAAGAAAGCGGTGTTTCTCAGCGAGGCTTTGAATCGTACTGAAACAACATCGGCGACAGTGATTCCGAAACGCTTTGAGGAAACCCCTACACCGGATGTGAGCGTGATTAGCTGCCGGGCTTTGGAGCAGTTTGTAGCGAAACTGCCGAACTTGATTGAATGGTCACCGCACGCAATCACTATGTTGCTTTTCGGGGGCGAAGACCTTCGTCAAAGGATTGCCGAGCTGGGCTTAATTTATTCGGCAGTCCACGTACCAAATTCAACCCGTAGATTCTTATTCGTAATCAACCGGCCGTGAGTAGACTACCTCCGCCGTTGCACCCTGATTTCCGCCTGCGGCAGCTCTCCCTCACGGTGAACGGCAACAGTCAACGTGTGGTGTTTGCTTCCCCAGACAACTACGGATCCGTATGGATCTATCCGGCCCGGATCACCGTGGCTTCCAATCTTACCAATTCGCGCTACTAATCTACCCAGCAGACTGGCTCGGAGGTTGCGAGCGGGAAAGTCTACGCGCCCTTCTTCATTTGTTGTTCGCGAGTCCTCGTGCCCACTGGCTTCGAGCAGGTAGTTCTGCCAGTGTTCCGTGACCTTAATTCCGCGCACCGCGGCGCCCGCGTCATCCAGGATTCGCAGCTTCCACTCAGGTACAGTTGTCGTTTTAGATGGATAAAGGAGGATGAGAAGCAGAACCAATGATGCTAAGCCCAAAACTTTACGCCCGCGCGGACTTAGATTAGTAATCCACTGGATCACTTTCATATTAGAAATTCGCGGGTTAAGAAGGGTGTACTACCGTCTGCAGTTGATGAGTAGGGTGGGGGTAAGCCACCCTGCTGACCTTGAGACATTCTAAACTTGAGAAATTCTTGGCGGAAACCTAACGTACGACGTCAATTCCTATTAGCTGCTGGCCTGAAATTACAAAATCCGCAGGAGGCAACTCCATTTCATAAACCGGAGAAAGAACTGTCGGAGTGTAGCCACCCGATGTTCTGTCGCTATTCAGAGTCGCGACTACTGAGGGTGGCAGGTTTGGCAGTTCATCCGTTCCAATTACAGCACCGGGCGTAATCCGGAAGAGCTTCACATAAAGGCGGTCGCTCTTCTTCACTTTGTTGATCGCACGAACCAGCTGGCCCAGATCCTGGGGCACAAAAGCTTTGGCCGCGGAACCCTCCTGAAGGGCGCTTCCGTCACCGACAAACACCAGCAACTGGCCGGGTGTGGCATCCTCAGGAATCTGCACAGGAATTCGCTGGACAAATTGCTTCCCGGCTTCGGTTCTCACGTAAGCCTGAATCTCCACTTTTTCACCACGCCTTACTTCCGTGCGGTCGAGAGCGATGCGCTCGAGCGTGCCTGCATACTTTGTGTCACTTGAAGAAATGTCGAGCGTCACGCCGTCAATCTGCACGTCGTCGAAGCCGCTGCTCATTAGCGAGCCAATTGGCGTGGCGACGGCGCCGGCCGCCATGATCGCTGAATTACTGGATGAGAAGCGACGGTCCAGCTGAACATTCTCCTGTCCTTTGACCTTAATTTCGCCTTTGATTGTGATCGTGGATTCGCCCAGCGCCCTCTCGCTGGAAGTAATCGTATTGAAGACTGTGATGTTCAAGAGCAAGGGCGTCAGGAATGCATCATTGGCGACCTCGTACGAATAAGTCTCGGTCCGGTCGCGGCTGGTGTGCAGATTAATCTTAACTGGAATCATTTTCGGAGCGCGACCAAGGCTGCCGAACACGCCAGCGGCACGGTCCTGCGAAATCGCCCCCATCATCTGACCTGGTACCGATAGCTTGAAAGAATTATTAACGTTGGCGATGACGGTAACCACGGACGTTTCGGTCATTGGCATGTCTGCCGCACCCAGGCTCAAAAACGGATGGCCAAACGCGTAGATGCGATTACCGTCGCGGAAGGTAACCGTTCCCGAAGCTGCAATCGAATAGTCTCCTCGAACAAGCTGCACACTCAGCGACGTCCCGGGCGTCAGCGTTTTTTCATTCGCTTCACCGAGTGGAGTGATTGCAGCCGACCCACCTGCACCGGAGACCGGTAGTAACCCGTTGGCCATCAATTGCGGGGCAAACAGCGAAAGCGATTCCTGGCTAATACCACTGAAGACTACGGGCGTGGCAATTGGCGTCATCTGCTGTCCCATCAGAGCGACCAGCGGCGAGCCGGCTGAGACCGGAGCGATTAACGAAGTTGCAGCGACTGCTTGTTTTGGGAGAACAGGCTTCCATTCGGTGGCGGCAAGTTGCGCGAAGGATACCAGGCGCGGAGCTCTCGGCTTATGAGTTTCGTCTACCTTGCCCTTCTCAAAAATATCGATCATTTGTCTGATCGGGGTTATGCCGGCAATAGGTTCTTTGGAAAACGGAAAGCTAAAAGCAATCGCACCGACAAGGCGACCGTCAACGTAGACCGGCGAACCAGACATTCCGGCGAAGACTCCAGTCTTCTCCACATTCGATCCGCTCAACCGGGCAATGATTGCTGACTGTCGGGGGCCCGGGAAACCTGGCAAGACACCCAGAATCTCTACCCCGAACTCCTCCGTCTCGGTACCTGAGAAAACCGTCCTGGCCACACCCTTCATTCCCGCCCTCAGGTCTTCAAGCGCAAACAACCTCGGATCCTGGTCGCTCGTCGCCTGCTTTTGAGCCAGAGCCGAGCTGAAAGGCACGGAAATGGCACAAACTGCCATCAAAACTATGAGGAATCTTTTCATTAATAACCCCTTACACCGTCAAACCAGCAGGAATTGAGATGAGACCGAACGGATTCTGGACCCTAGTGGACTATAGCTGCGGCTATGGAGCCGGTCAAGGTACTTCTACCTTAACTGACTAGAGCGACCGCAGGCCCCTTTACGACGACAGTTACGGTCTTTAGATGCGCAAACCTATGGATTCGTTCCAGCTTAGTTATTGTCTTGGCGCACCGCTTGACGCATGGTAACGTCCGAGCCGGGCGCGTTATTTCTATGAACTCCATTTCAGGTTTCATACTGGTGGGCGGCGCATCGACTCGCATGGGAACTGACAAGGCAGCACTGCTGCTTGATGGCCGAACCTTCGTTCAGCGAATAGCTGACGAGCTTTCGGCGGTAACAAACTCGGTCACGCTTATCGGCAGGGATTCAGAGAAACTGCAACTGAATCTACCCAGTGCCCCCGACGTTTATAAGAATTGGGGAGCGCTGGGAGGTGTCCACGCGGCGCTCTTCGCCTCCGGGTCACCCTGGTCCTTGATTGTCGCCTGCGATCTCCCCATGGTCACAGCGGAGCTATTCGTTCATTTGGTCGGTTTGCGCGAAGACTTTGAAGCAGTGGTTGCCATCCAAAAAGACGGGCGCCCGCAGCCACTAGCCGCCCTCTACCGTGGCGATCCCTGTCTGGTCCGGTCAGACCAACTGATTAAATCCGGAGAACGCAGGCCGATTGCTCTGCTACAATCTGTCCGCACGCGCTGGACTCCCTTCAATGAGCTCCAGGAGTTACCGGGCGCCGAACATTTTTTTGATAACATCAACACCCCGCAAGACTACGAACAGGCACGCGGGAAAGGAGATCCCATTCAGGCTGCGGGGATGACTTAACTGATTCGCCGGCAACGCTGGCCCGTCCTTAGTCATACGTCCCTCATCCTTCATCTTCTTCTCATGGCCTCCAGACGACGATTAGGGAAGAAGCTCTTTAAGTCGCTTCTGCCAATTTTACTGCTGGTGACAGTGGCGCTCGTTGTAGCGCTTGCTTTCATTGTTCGGGGGATCTCCCACCCGCCGCGCCGCGCGTACCTGGTAACTCCGAAGGCGTTTGCGCAAATCAGCGGTCCAGCTCTCAAGGTTACTGATGAAACCTGGCGGAATCGCGACAACACCTCGGCGCGTGGCTGGCTGCTTCGCGGTGCCGAGGGCGCGCCTGCTGTCATCCTTCTTCATCACTATGGCGCAGATCGATCCTGGCTTTTCAACCTGGGCGTCAAGATAAACGAAGCCACAAATTTCACAATTCTGTGGCCCGATCTTCGCGGTCATGGATTAGGGCCACCCGTGCAATGGACCTCATTCGGAACTTTTGAGGGAGAAGACGTGCTCGCTGCTATCGATTTCTTGCGCGTTCAGAAGTCGGAGGGTGGTAATCGCCTGGTGGGAGATCAGGTCGGACTCTTTGGGGTGGAACTTGGCGCTTACGCTGCGCTACGAGCCGCGTCACAAGAGAAAAGTGTTAGGGTTCTGGTTCTCGATTCAGTGCCTCGCAATGCTGATGAGTTGGTCCAAACCACGGTTACAAATGATTTGGGAATGAGCGTACCGCTTTTGCCTGCTCTTGCTACTGTCGCAACTCACGCCTATTTTCTCGGCCGTTATGAAAACATTCCTGCCTGTGAGATTGCGGGTTCACTTTCTACCCAGCGCGTTTTGCTTCTCTCCGGATCCGATGCCGGAGCGCTTCGTCAGGCGACAGTCGACCTGGCCCGTTGCTTTAAGGATCGGGCAACTACAGAAGTTAAAACCGACCTACCCTTGACCGCTTTCAATCTGCCCTCAGCCACCGGTCAAGACGGCGAAGGATATGATCGTCAGGTAATCGAATTCCTGGACAAGAACCTTCGCTAAAACCAGATTCATTTTCCATTTCTCATTTTCCATTTTCTCACTGGTCATCTTTAGCTTCTCGTTCGTGTGGTTTCGTGGATCGTTCTGCTCTCTCGGCTAGGAAACGATCCATCGAAATAACACGAACTACCACGAATAAGATTCAGAAAATGGCCAAACGAAAAATGAGAAATGGAAAATGGAAATGAACGTTTTCTGACAGCGAATTATCGTGCGCCACCAAACGTAAACCTTATTCAGCCTTAAGATTCAGATAGGCTGAATACAGTTCCTGTGGATTCTCAACGTATAGTTCAGTGTAACCACACTCTCCGCAAATGCTCGCGGTCAAGGCGCCTTCGTGCGTGCCTTTGAAAATCATGGCATCAGGCTTTTCGTAAATCTCAACGGACAACTGATTGTTCGACATGTAATCACCATAATCCCTAATATGAACCTTGGAGATTATTTTATTCGATCGACACCTGGAACAAAATTCAAGGTTTGGCATCAAACTTTTCTCCCTTCTGATTTTTTACTGTCCAAACAATCTGCCATTCATCCATAGATTTCAAGGAATTCTTAGTCTTTTATTGGCTCGCAACGCCCACCAGCGCGAGTTTACCGTTGTTCCCAATCACATCTGATCGAGCAGCCGGTAATGCCGTTAACTGATAAATGTATTCGATGGGCACGATCACCAGAATCGGGGCGCGGTTCTGTCCGCCGGCTTCCAGAATATCCAACGCACTTTCAAATCTAACGGGTTCACCGTCCTCGGCATAGACCACACGACCCGCTGCGTAGAATTCGGCTGAGCGGTCGATTTGATGTAGTGCGTAGATAGGGGCCGACCCGTACCCGCGAGCGTTCGCAAGCAGAATCAGGTCGCGCATTGATTCCCGGGTGGCGAAGCTGGCCACTCCGCAATTCAGGGCCACAACGAGCGCTGCCAACGTGGCGAAGACTACGAGCAGCGCCGAAACCGTTTTGCGGCGCGTCCAGAAAATACAGGTGGCGGCCGTGATGATTAAAGGCACGCCCATCATTGCTACACATCGGAGAGAAAGAGTGTCGTAGCGAACCACATAAACCGATCCTACGATCGCGAATATGCCAAAAAGTGCGCCGGTGGCTCGCATTGCCCAGAATCCCTCGCGATCTCCGGACAGGAACTTTGTGAGACGTTCACCGGCAATTAATGCTGCGGCAGGAAGGACGGGCAGAATGTAGCCGGGCAGCTTTGATCCAGAGAAAGAAAAGAAGACCACTGGCATTAGCAACCAGGCGACAGCAAACACTCGCAACCGGTCGGTTGAATCATTGGAGCGGAATTGCGACCTGGCAACCTTCACCAGTCCCTCGATGAGGAATGCAGTCCACGGCAAGGACAACGGAATCAGGATCAGAAGATAAAAGTAGAACGGTTGCGGATGCCTGTATTTGTTCGTCAGGTAGCGCGCAAAGTGATGCTGAATGAAAAACTCATCAACGAAGGACCATCCGTGTTTTAGGACAACGGGAACGTACCAGGTCGAAGCCACAGCAAACGCCAACGGAAGGCCCCACCATAAGGAGAGTATTAAAGATCTTGCGGGAAACTGCCGGCGCATCAGGTAATACAAACCGACAATACTGAAAGGAATGACTAGGCCAACGAGCCCTTTTGCCAGCAGCGACAACCCAATGAACACATAGAACCCAAATAGCAACCGTCGACGGCGACCGTTGTTCTCTTCCAACTCTGAAACCATAAAGAAACTAAGGGCCCATGTAGTGGTCATGGTGACGACAATATCGAAGGCAACACCTCTGGAAAAAACTATAATTCCCAGAGTCGAAGCAGCAACGGCTGCACTCCAGGGGGCAACGCCGGACAATTGATGCTCAGGGCTCGATCTGCACGCTCGTCTGGCTGCCCAGAAGACCGCGAACACAGTCAGCAGACCGGAAATTGCAGGCCCAAGCCGGGCTACCCACTCGCTTACTCCGAACATGCGAAAGCTGGCCATCATCATCCAATAAAGCAACGGTGGTTTTTCAAACCAGGTGTGGCCACCAAGGGTGGGAGTAACGAGATCCCCGCGTACAAACATTTCGCGCGCTACCTGGGCATAGCGCGGTTCGTCGGGTCCCACGAAGGGCATGTGACCAAGACCATAAAAGTAGAAAGCGATGACCGCGAGAGTTGGTAAGAGCCAGACCCGCTTGGCAAGGGTTAAAGGTTGCAAGTATAGTCGCTCCGAAGACTGGTCAGTGGTCAGTGGTCAGTGGTCCGTTGTCAGTTGTCAGTTGGAATTCGACTTGTAACTAAACGGTGAGTATCGTCGAAACTAGCTGGGCATACAAACTCACAAACTCAGACCTGATCACAGTCGTCTGACCTCTGAGCACCGACCTGAGCTTTGACCACTAAAAACTGAGAGTGTGTAAAAAAAGCGAAGTTCGGTGTCATGAGGTCAGTACCCCCGCGCGGTAGAGATCGTGTGAAAACTCAACGTTTCATTCTCCCCAACATTTATGTTGGGGTTCAGGTCGCATTGTTATACTGCGCCGAACCATTTTAATGGTTTTTAAGAAGACCCTAGGCGAACCAATGGCATTGATAAGAGGAAGAAAGAATGGCTTGGAATGACGCGAAGAAGGAAACCATTGAAATGGTAACTATATAGTTGACTCACCTGAGTCTGAGGTTCACAATCTAGGGGATATTAAACCCTTCCAGATTGTGAGCCTACTAGATATGTTTCGCTTTTACCCAAAAAAACTCCTGACCGCCGTGAATTACGTAGCGACGGTGGCAAGGAGTATGAAAGCTAACGACGACAATGCAATTTTAAAGGAGATGCCAACCGAAAAGCTCAGTAATCACGCGCTGGATTCACTTAATACGCTCAAAGAGATTTGTAAGAGCAACGGTTTAGATACGTCGGCCAGTTTGATAGAGGACGCTCTTGGTATGGTTACGGCGACCGAGACGTGGAAGCCAACTCGCGGAATCTTGGAGGCACAGTTGAACGCCGTTAGGGATACGGTGTACGCGGAAGTGCGTGGCCATGTGTTCTTACGAATCACCAAAGGCGATCAGCAGCTCTATGAACAGGATGATCCATTTGGCGAACAAGTGGCCTCAAACTTTTCGGATGCCAAATATGACATAGGCGAGGCGAGCAAGTGTCTAGCACTCAACCGAGGTACAGCATGTGTAACTCACTTGATGAGAGCCTTGGAGCTTGGATTAAATAGTTTGGCGAACCACTTTCAAGTGTCGTTCACCCATGTAAATTGGAACCAGGTGATTGAACAGATTGAGAATAAGATCAAAGCAATCGACAAAGACCCTAACAAGCCGACAACGTGGAAAGACGACCGCAAGTTTTACTCCGAAGCGGCAAACCAATTTCGGTTTTTTAAGGATTCGTGGCGGAACTATTCGATGCACGTTCACGAGAAGTACACACCGGAAGAGGCTTTGATTGTCTATACCAGTGTAAAGGTATTTATGGAGCAGATCTCAAAAAGGCTCAAGCAACCTTAGGATTGGCGTTGCCTGAGTACATACACCTCTTGGCGAAGGGCAAGTATTTCCCGCCGCATCTCTTCAACGGTATTTGCAAGGCTAAACAGCCCGTTGTAGAGGTTGAATTTCTCTGGCGCCGCTGCGGTGTCGCTGAAGAGGTCTCGATTCTCCCGGAAGCACATAGCGGCAACTTGGTGGGGATCGTTAGTTGTTGGCATGGAAGTTTCTCCTAATGGGGTAGTGGAAAAATGAAGATAGAGATCAGTGTTAATACAGTAGTTCTTGAGATTCTAGATGCAGAAGTAAGCCTAAGAACCGCAACTGGCGTGTCCGAGTTAATACAGGAGCACGTTGAGAACTGGCTAAGGTCCGAGGCAAAAGCGGAGTGGAAGATTTACCGGGAGCCATCGCAGCAATCTGCTATCGCTGCTTAGTCTCTCGCGTGACTTTCTTGCGTTCGTGCTTTGCTATTTGTTTGTCTAGTTCTTTCTTAGGTACAGCCATTAACCCTTTTGCCAGTCTCTCGAATCTTTCGAAAGACTGGGGCGTATCCTCCCAATTCGGAGGCACTTTAATTTTGGTTTTCTTCACTTATACCTTCTTTCTTTTGCCTCGTTTCTGGCGCTGCAAGATTCTGCCGCGCCGATCCTTAATTACCCGTTTCCGTCCCCTTGCCAATCAGTTCGTCGTAGGTAAGGCGTTTGCCAGTAAGAGCAGCCGCCGCTTTCACAAACCGATCAGCATCAGTTCCCTTGCGAGTATTGAATCTAAAAGTTTGTTCGTCCAAGTATCGGAAAAGGTGAAAAGGCTCTACCGAAACGTAAGTGCCTCTGATGCTTCGCTTGAGCAGACTCCAGAAGTTTTCAATTCCGTTAGTATGAATCAGCCCATCAACGTACTTCTCAGCGTGATTGATTACGCTGTGAATGTAGGTCTCGCCAAGCTGGTTGTAAGAGCGAAGCGCATCGGTATAGACACACGATCCGGCCTCAACGTGCTTGGTAACTTCGCCGTGAAGGTGGTGACGCTTGGTTCCACCAACAACCATAGTTCGGACTTCGCCGCCGTGACGTTCCAGCAATCCCATAACAGCCATCTTGCCGATGTTTTGGTTTCTTCCGGTAAGCGGAGTAGCGAATTCAGCTACTCGTTTAGCCAAAGCCGAACGATGCATGTTGCGAGCCTTGCCGCCGATGTAGGTTTCATCTACTTCGACGTGGCCCGACAGCTTGTTGAGCGATCCGTTTTGCATGGCCTTGCGGATTCTGTGAAGCACAAACCATGCGCTTTTTTGAGTCATACCAAGCGACCGCGCCAATTCGCACGAACTGATGCCGTTCTTCGCGTTAGCAATGAGCCAGATAGCGGCCAGCCAACGATCAAGGCCAATGGGCGAATCTTCCATGATGGAGCCAACCTTGACGCTGAACTGTTTCTTACACGCTTTGCACTTCCACAAGCGGCGAGTCGAAAGATAGGACACTTCCGTACCATCACAGTTGGGACACTCAACGCCATTTGGCCAGCGAAGTTGCATCAGGAAATTAGAAGCGTTTTCAGGGTCAGCAAAGTAGATGATTGCTTGCTGAAGAGTCTTGGGGAATTGGCCTTTGTTTGTCATGGTGAAGCCATGATACAGGAAAGGTGCGGGTGAGTCAAGTATATAATTACCATTGAAATGGTTGCGATTTCATCCGTGGTGCCGCTGATCCCCAACATAAATGTTGGGGAGAATGAGAGGTTGAGTTTTCACACGGTCTCGGTAGCCAATGGAACCCGGCATTCAACATAGGTAGGAATCACTCAACCCCAATAGGAGCTACCAGTTCAACGCGGAGATCCATTGGCTACGTGACTACTGACACTAGCTACTGACAACTGACCACTGACCACCGACCACTGACCATGCCATTACGAACAGCAGTCATCGGGGTGGGACATCTCGGACGGCAACACTCGCGCGTCCATAAGACCCTTGCCGACGAAGGTCTGATCCGATGTGAATGGGTTTGCGATCTCAATGAGCTGGCCGCAAAAGCGATTGCCGCTGAGCGAGAAGTTGATTGGACCACTGATTGGCGCGAATTAATCGGGCGCGTTGACGCCGTCAGCCTGGCAGTCCCTACCGAGTTCCACTGGGAAATTGCCTGCGGTCTGCTTGAATCAGGAATTCATGTTTTGGTTGAGAAGCCAATCTCGCGAACGCTCGAGGAAGCAGATCGCATGATTCAAGCCGCAGAGAAAGGTGGCGCTCTGTTACAGATAGGCCACCTGGAGCGATTCAATCCCGCCCTTGTGGCGCTGCGTCCGCACGTGCGCAACCCCGTCTATTTCGAGATTCATCGGGTCGGCGAGTTTACCGCCCGTTCGCTCGATATTGACGTCGTCCTCGATCTGATGATCCACGACCTTGATATCGTGCAGTGGTTAGTCGGCGAAAATGTTCAGGTCACCGACCTCCACGCGGTAGGAATTCCAATCCTGACTAACAAGGTTGATGCGGCGAATGCGCGACTGGAGTTCTCTTCCGGAGCGGTGGCCAATATCACTGCCTCGCGCGTTGGTACGGAGAAGATTCGCAAGATGCGATTCTTTCAACCTCATGACTACGTCGCCGTTGACTACACGACTAAGCGTGCTTCTATCAGCAGCCTGGCGCCGCCAACCGCCGATGGCTCATGGCCAGGAGTTCATGTTCGCAACTTGGATGTGATAGAGATTGAACCACTACGGGCTGAGATTGTCTCGTTCATCGAAGCCGCTCAACAAGGAAAGTCCTCACCCGTTTCGGGAAACGACGGCAGAAATGCTCTTAAGTTGGCGTTGGGTGTACAGCAAAGCATCAAGGAACATGCGGAGCGCACCCAAGTCGAAGCGGTGAAGATTCACTCCGCACGCTGAGCTCGGCACGCCTACCCTACCCCACTCCACTCGACCGTACTGGGCCAGTTTCGTCCGGAGTGTCCGACAGGCTGCTTGCGTGTCATAAGGTAGCAGGTGGGTCGGGTTTCGATAGCTCACGCGTGGGGAACCCGACCCACCTGCTACCGCGACTGTGTGAAAACTCAAAAGACCAGTTTGGAAAAGAGAACGCTCCTTGGAGTGCTGCGACCTGTCGCAGCTTTTCAAGGTTGAATGCCTCTCAACCAAAAGCGGCGACAGGTCGCCGCACCCCAAGGAGCGGCTCTTAGGCCTCGACCGCATGTTTTCAAATTAAGACCGTTAAGCCTGAGACGCGGGTAAGGCAGCGACCTGATTACAGAACCAATGAGAGTATCACTCACCTACAGAACAGGAAGCGGTAGCGACCTGGCGTCTCGGTACCCACTAACCCAGTTTGAGTCTGTCGCAACGGCCAGGTCGCTACCGCTTCCTGTTCTGTAGTTGAGTGCATGTCGTCAGAGGGTAATGATTTCGCGGCCACTCTGACCTCATGACACGCAAGCAGCCCAATCGGAACCAGCAACACACTAAGGAGCAACACGAATCAACGAACCGCTGGCGTTTGACGAGTTCCGGGTCTATCCTTTGCTTCTGTCTTCACGTTGACGTTGCCGACTTGATCGGTTTGTATGCAATGGTCGGAGCGGGTTACGACCCGCAGGCGCAGGCTTCTCTGTGGGATCGCTACCACGAGCTTAAGGGCAAAACTGGCGGCGGTTTCCTGTCGAATTTGTTTGGCCGCACTAAGCCGGAGCAGAAGCGATTGCGCGAAATGTTGAAAGGTCTGGAATTTCTGCCGGCGGCATGCCGGGGCGTGCGCAATATTGCCTCGGGAGAAGAGTTTCGCCAGTGGCAAACTGCCGTGGTTAGTTATACCAGCAATCTGGGTCGCAAAGAATCAGTGCCCGGTTTGATTTCAAAACAAGTGCTCCAGCCAGCTTTGCGCAGCGATATTAATCTGTTGCGTTTCAGCCCCGATGGAAAGTTCATCCTGGCCCAGGACGATTCCGGAATCAACGTACTTTCTCATGAGCCACTGGCCCCGCTGTTTCGCATTGATGCGATGGAGGCCAAACCGGCACAGTTCACCCCAGACTCGAGCATGATCGTTTTCAGCACATCGAACATGAGAGTCGAGGTTTGGGACGTCGCAGAAAAGAAAATCAAGACGGCCTACGAGCTTGTTACGCGCAAGAAATGCCTACAAACGGCTCTGGCGCCAGATGGAAATTGGGAGAATGTGGTAATGGAGGTCCGTGATGGTCGCACGTTGTCGCCGCTTTGGACTCTTGCATTTCCCAACGAACGGCCTCGTTACTGGGCAGCCCCACGCGAAGGAACGTTAACGCTGCTTTGGCCCGTCTCTTCCAAAGCCGTTGCTGCTGAAACCAAGGATCAACCGGACTTGAAAGCTCAGTTGACGGCTCTGAAGGAGAAAAAGGGCGATTACCTTCTGAAGGTATTGGATTTGAAAGATGGCAAAGCGCTCGGCAAACTCCTCATCGAGACCGGCAAAGGGTCTTTCCGAATTACGGATGTTCTGACAAGTGATGACTGGGTAGCGATTTCTGACACGCAAAACCGGACGCTGGTTTATTC